>NZ_JBFTPA010000003.1:0-580350 GCF_056398245.1 Paenibacillus sp. 01T47 | reverse complement strand
ACCAGAAGTTCTCGCCAGACCTAAGCCAAATATAAGTGTACTGGTAAACGCAGTCGACGATATAAGAAACAGCGGGTTTCGGCGGGATGAATGCGGGAGGAGGTGACTGCGGCGGTTGTCTCATGGGTCCTATATTTCGCATTTGAACCCTAACATCACTCCTAGCGGAAGATATTCATGATATTACATGAAAGTGTATCTTATACTATGTAGGTGAATAACCACTTGACTATACGCATGCCTAGTCATAACCATTTTGCACGGTCAACCGCTGCAATTTCTGTCCTGAAGCTTAAACTCCAGGGAATAGCTGTTATTATGTGTACGATTTCCATTTCTCAGGGTACTTAAAAATTTCTCAAACTATTGGCTGAACTCTCCTGCCCGTTAGCTTAATAAGAAAAGCAGGCCACCGTAGCGCCTGCTCATCATGTGTGTTATTCAACTATCGTTTCCCGTTAGTTTAATAATGAATCTTCACATAACTCTAATGCGTCATAAAAGGCTGCATAATCTAATGTTAATCTTCTATCGAAGGGTTCAAGCTTCAATTCTTTCCATTCATAAATCGTGTCTTGTAAATCGTAACCTGTTAACTCAATATAATTATTTGTTTTTAATAACCCCGTTATTTGTTCCTCTGCTTCCATTGCTTCAAAGGTTTCTTGTGGGCTGCCAAATGTACCTAACTCCCCAACCAGAGAACTGTGTTTAACTAGATACAAATAATCCATTTTGTAAACTGGTATTATTTTTGAAATTACAAGATTAATTCTTTGTCTAAAAATAAAACCATCAGCACCATATTTATCTTCCAAATCAAGATATACATGTATAGAAGGACAGTAGTTATCATGTATTTTAATATTTTTGATTACTTTGATGTGGTGTAATTTTCTGGTAACTCAAGTTTTTGTTTGCAAACTTCTTTATACCAGGAATCTAACTCTCTCTTTAAGTATAGTTTTTCAAATAAGATTTGAAATTGCGGATATTCTTCAATAAATCGAGTTCCATGCATCATTCATACCTCCTGTTCAAATTCTCCATACATGAAGTATTCGCGAAGTGATTTAAACTAACTTGCCCGTTAGTTCATGAAGAATCGTAAGCCTTTCTCTATTCCTTTACTTCAACTAACCCTTCATCATCACCAATGATTTCAAGTACTGACTTTTCAAATGCTTTCAATATTGAATTATTTAGCCTCCATTCTAAGTCTTCTTTACTCTCACCACTAAGTACATTTTTACCCCAAATCCATGAAGTAGGTATGTCATTCTCATAATAAACTTCACATACTTCATATGAAACCAAGCCATTTTCCCAATCCTTTTTTAAAATTCTATAATTCCAATATTTATTCATCTTCGTTCTCCTTCAAGGATAATTTCAATAAAACGCCTCTTTAACTAAACTGCCCGTTAGTTGAACAAAAGGCTGCCAATCGGCAGCCTTTTCAGTATTGAACTATCGTTCCCGTTAGCTCAATTAAATTTAGGATTTATTAACCCCATTGATAAAACTCTAGAATAAATACCTTACCATCAATAACAAAATAAAACTGCTCCCAATCAAATTCATTTTTTTCTTCTACTTCCGTCTCCAACCTGTATACCTTTAGTTCTTTCCCATCAATAAGCTGGTCAATTAGATCAATTAGCTTGTTGCTAACTGAGTTTGATCCTTTATCAAATTCAGCGGGTATCTCAGGAAGTTCTTGACCATCATCATCGTAATAAGCAACTCGAACCTGAAAATTTTGCATGCGATAAAGGGAAAAGAACCAATATGCACTTACATCGAAAAGAGTTTCCTTCCAGTCTTCGACGTCACGTAAGGGTAGGAATATAACGTCATCATGGTTTTTTAGATTGCTTCTCTTATTATACTGTATAACTATTTGCATCAAAGGCACACCACTTTCGAGCTCACAAAACACGTATTCATGACCATAAGAGGCTCCAAAATGAGTATTGATTGTACCTAGCCCTTCTAAATATCCACTAATTTTATAAAAAATTTTGTTATCCATCCTTATATCAACCTCTGCTTTTCGATCACTACTTTCTGAATTATAACACTTGCCAGGTATTAGCGTAATCTGCCAGTTAGCGTAATGAAGCACCCCAAGTCTAAAGCTTTATTTTCTCAATCTAATACTTTATTTTCTGTGGACAATTAACGCTAAAGCATGATTTTTAAGGTGTCTTTAGCTGCTTTTCTCGAAATAACGATTCTAGAGTTCGTTACAATGTTAATCCATTCTGATTGGTTTAGATAAGAGTTTCTAGGTTCGTAAGCCGTGTATTGGATAAGGGGAGCTCATCGTTTTGCCTAAATTCCATCAAAATAAAGTAGGGCTGTCCCAGGCGTAGATAAATCTACGCTTGGAACAGCCCTTTGGAGGATTGCAGGCAAAATCACGAACCCACTGTCTGAAACGTGTCTACCAAATCTTTTAATCAAAGTGTGAAATCCATCAACAACTCGTCACGCGCAACAACGTCCAATCCTCAGACAATTACGGTATCAACATTATCAACATTCATTACCAAATCGAGCGCAGCTGCCAAGCATTTACGGTTTGAAGAAGCGCGTCTCCGCCGCGAGCAAAGAAAGAGATACCTATATCTTCTGGTCTCGGATAAACCCGATTGGTCATGGCGACTCTGCCCTCACCTGCAAACAATTCAATAGAGGAGCGATCAAGAAACAGTCTTAGCTGCAAACGCCAGTCTGAAGACAGCTGAAGCGGCGCCTCACTAATTCCGCCATCGCCTTCACCGCCGAGATTACGATCCATATAAATCTTTTGTTCGCTTATGGAATAGCTGATTTCTGTATAGGCAGTCCCATCCTCGGAGCTGCGTACACGAATACCTACTGTTGTTGCTTCCGTTCCAGCCAGATCAAATACAATATCCATTTCAAGAGAGTCTCCACGGACGCCGTCTATTTTGACAAATTCGTTGCTTGATAGAGCTAGATCAGACACCGAAACCTGTTGTCCACGCAGCACGGAAAGCTCCGGCACTGGATTGCTTCTTACCGTACCATCCGCTGCTAACGTCAGTTCGCGCGGCAGTGTCATTCCGCCAAGCCAGCCATGCGCTTGCTCTGGCATCTTAGCTCCCCATATGTTCATCCATGCGATCATAATTCTTCTGCCTTGATCATCAAGCAGCGTTTGCGGCGCATAAAAGTCAAAGCCATAATCGATTTGTCCCATCTGCTGCTTCTCAAAGCGGCAGCTTGCGTAATCGAACGTCCCTGACAAATACAGGTTTTTGATAGGTGCAATATTCATCGGGGAGATGAGCAGCGTATGCTGATTGCCTTCTCCAAGCGGGAATAGATCTGGACATTCCCACATATCACCCATCGTACCATCACTCTGCGTCGCAGCACCTTGATATTCCCAGCTGAGCAGATCGCTCGACGTATAAATTAACCCTTTGCCAAGTCCGTCTTTGCCGTAACCAACGACCATATGCCATTTATCTTCATGCTTCCACACCTTCGGGTCACGGAACCCGAACCGCTGCGCGTCAGGTGAATCACCGATCACCGGATTAGCAGCATACTTGTGGAACGTCACACCGTCGGTGCTTGTTGCTAAAGCTTGAACCTCTTCCGGTGTTTTGCCATCAACATGCCCCGTATAAATTAACGTTAAAACCCCATTGTTATCTACTGCGCTTCCTGACCAACAGCCCTGTCCGCCAAACTCTGCTTTGTCATAATCCTCGGAGGGTGCTATCGCAACCGGCAGATGCTCCCAGTGAACTAAATCCTTGCTCCTAGCGTGTCCCCAGTGCATCGGACCTTGCTTCGATTGATAGGGGTCATGCTGATAAAACAAATGATAATGTCCTTCAAAATAAATCATGCCGTTCGGGTCATTCATCCAGCCTGCTGGCGGCATCATATGATAATGAAGCCGATATGTTGTATCAATCGTTTTCACATTTTCTTGAAGCGCTTTATTCGCATTTGCAATATAACGTTGATGAAGGTCTTGTTTGCTTGTCGTATTTTCCAACCTGATCACCCATCCTTGCTTGTGAATTTTCATCACGCCAATTGAGCATGTGTAAACGCTTAATTTTTTATACCAATCCGTCCTCCCGATCGCAAATAGCTCCAGACCATTGCTTTCGAAAGACGGACTCACCTCTGCTGTAAATACTGCTGCTACGTTCTCTTAATTCTAGGATCAGCACTATATTGCAAATAGTATTCTTTTGACCTTTGCCACTATTTAAAATACTGCTTGACTATACCTTTACCCTCATCAACTTCCACTTCGGCATAAGCACCGTTTATGAGTGTAATTTGTGGAGGGACATGCCCGCAATCCAGATCATAAATGATCGGAATTTGAAGCTCTTCTGCGAGCTCTTGATATACATCTTCAACAGTATAACCATCTACAGGTTGATTTGCTGGACTCCGTCCGAACAAAATGCATGGGCTTTGCTCAAACCAGCCTGCCAGCTTCATTTGAACCAGTGATCTTCGTAAATCTACGGTCGATAACTCACAGTTTTCGAGGTACCACAAAATAGGCTCACCATCAATAAACTGCTCTCGAAAAGCGGATACATCACCATAAGGTGTGCCGACTAAATGTCTGATCACATCAATACAGCCTCCAAGTATACGCCCCTCGGTCTTCACTTGTTGGTTGGAGGTCGATTTCCAGTATGTAGGCTCGTTCAAATGAAATACATAAGGGGTTGGATTATCGTGCTGCCATTCTTTTTGATAGTTGTTAGACGAGTATTGAATGATAACTTCTCCCGCCTTAGTTGATAAAACCGGTTGCCACATGGCTGTCGTCTCATCCGAATATTCGCCTCTTAGATCAAATAAATTAGCACCATGTGCAGTCGCTATGCCTGTCTTTAACGTAGTAGCAAACAGCAGCACGCTTATATCTGAATAGCCCATTATCCATTTATCATTTAAGCGGTTGAAATCAATATATTCAAGCATCTCAATCAACAGCTCACCTCCCCATGGAGGAATGACGATATCAATGTGATCGCTGCTCATCATTTCATTAAACTCGTCCGCACGTTTTTTGGCAGGCGATGATTTGGCTTTATTTTGCGTCCAAACTGTCTCCCCGCAAATGATTGAATATCCTTTCGTCTCCATACGACTGCAAGCCAGCTTAAACGAATCATGCATAGAAGCAGAAACCCCATGCGATGGTGCCGTTACGCCTATCGTTGCTCCTTCTTCAAACCTCGGATATTTGATCATCATTATCCCCCAGCATAAATGTCTTTTAACATAGAAAAAGCGTCATTCTCTACTGTCATTAGCTCTTTAACGATGGTTATACATTGCTCTTTTTGATTCACTTCGCTCTCTCGCGGCTCTTGATACGGATACATCTCTTTCAGCTTATTAGATCGAGAGACAACTTGTCTATACGTATGGATTAACTCGTTAAAGCTTTGTCCTCCCACGCCGGATAATTTTCCACTTAACTCCATTAGAAACAGCACGGCATGACTCCTAGCTTCGCACAAAATTTCGATAAATAAACTGAAATAATATTTATCCATCGTTTCCCTCTCGAGTGCGTCAAGCCACCGTTCGTAAGCTTTTGCACCAACGAGATACGTTTTATCCTGCCACCGATAATCGCCATCCTCATTTAAACGAATAACATAATCAAGCGCTTCTATAAAAGCGGTTCGTTCGTCTACTGCTTGAATAGGAACAACCGAATGCAAAGAAATGAGGCCGCATGCCTTGTTTTTTTGTTCGGATTTCTCTCCATTCTTTACACAGTTTATACAAGGACAGCGGCTTAGACCTAAGAAACTCCAAGGTATTGCATCTTCGCTGTGCTCATACCCTGTATGCCAATTATATGTATAATAACCGTGATCATCATGGGCGTACACGACAGATGTCTGGTTTTGAATATCAATATTTTTAGAAAAAACGGGATGATTGGCACGTAAGGCGCACTTTGCTTTCTCCCACGCTTCCGCTTGCAGACGTTTAAAGTCTTCTCCTTCCGCATAAGCATGCAACCCACTAACCTCTAATCCAATATTGCGAACAAGCCGAAAAACCTCCGGCTCAGGCGGTCCCCCGTTAGGTTCAACTAGTCTTTCATCAATGACATGTAAGAAAGCAAGACCCGTCATGCCATAAATCCATGCTGCCGATAGAGGCATTTGATAAAAGTCAGCCGTAGATTTAATGGCACCGATTAAAGAACTGTCCAGTCCACTAAATTTGTAATGATCAATTTTCACCAGTGTGTTAGCACTCCATTGATTATTTTCATCCATAAGTGTACCTCCATCTCTTCATGGTCACACCTGCAAAACCTCTACACTACAGTAGATTCCAATGTTTTTGCTATAGATTCCTCTAAGGGTGTAGCCGTGAAGCCAAACCTCTCTGAAAATAGACTGCTATCAATAATAAAATCATTTTCGAACTGGTACAGCATTTCGATGCTTTCTCGAGCTGCCGGTATAAACAATCCCCCAATTCGAAGCATCGCTTTCCCCATGGTTTGAAGGTTTGCAGGGAATCCAGCAAGTCGATAAGCTGTTTCAACAAATTCTCTTGTTGTAACCGTAGCATCGTTCGGAACATGCCACGCGCGGCCATATGCATCTTCATGTTGACTTAACACAACGAGCGCTTTACCAAAATCATCGATAAACGTATACGTATGCTTCTTATCCGGGTTTCCCATTACCGTGCAAGCTTTGCCTTTCACTATCGGCTTGAACAACCGTGAACCAACAGAAGAATGGTGAACATTCGGTCCAAAAAAATCCGCTCCCCGCCCCATCGTCACCTGCAGCATTCCCTCTTGATAGAGCTGCAGCAGTCGACTAGACATGTCTGCGCGTACTTTCCCCTTCTTAGTCACAGCTGTGTACGGTAATCCTTCATGCATGCTCCCATTAACCTGCCCATACATATATACATTTTCGGCAACGACCAGCTTCGCTCCTGCAGCTATAGCTCCCGAAATGATATGCTCCTGAAAAGGCAAAAACAACTCATGCCACTTCTGATATGGCGGCTGCGCACACTGAAAGACAACCTTTGCATGTTTCATTATGGCCTTTGTCTCATCCTCATTCATTACGTTCGCTTGCTTTACACTCACCCCTGAAGGCACAGTCGCTTTCCCGCTCAAACTAACCATTTTGACAGGTTCTCCAAGAGCAACAAGCTCCCTCATGACGGCCATACCCAGCGGACCCGTTCCGAAAATCACATTCATATTGTTTTTTCCTCCCCATTTGACGAATAAAAACAATATAAACCCTATAGTAACTATAGGGTCAACGCTTTTCGAACAGAAACTTGAAGCTCTACAATAAACTCCTCCGGCTTCATCATTTGAGCCATATCAACCAAATACAGCTCAATTGACGGACCCGCTTCGATGTAGTTATGCTTCTCCATCCACGACAGCAGCTTGCTGTAAATTCGTTTGCACGATTCGGCGTTCGGAATTCCGCAATAAAGAGCTGTAATATAATCGCCTTCAGGGATAATTCGGCTATATTCATTTGGAGCGTGAGCACCAGTAGAGTCGGTAGAAATGCAAAATTCCAAATCGGAATCCTCACGATCAAATGTCAAAATATTTTCATGGTAAATCGTCATCAATTGCTTCGGAATTAATCCGTTTGCTTCCGCCTGCTGGAATAATCGTGTAAACTTAACAACCGACGCTTCCATCCCACACGCTGATCTGCTGCGATCAGATAGGATAAGCCGCTCCGGCAAATGTTTTAATTCCACTAACACATCAAGGTTTTTAAGCTCATCGCCTAAATCCAGCAAATAATTGATTTGTTCCGATCTCTTTCCTATTAATTGTACAAGCTGCTCTAATTGTTCTATTTCAGTAATCGTGTTCCTTCGTTTTAATTCAAGCTTCTCTACTAAACTGCTTAAGCTTCCCTCTTTTAAAGCTGCTTTTATTTCATCAAGCGAAAATTGCAATGTTTTCATGTCTTGGACGATTTTAATATAAAGAAGTTCATAATTGGAATAATACCGATAACCAGTGGATTTATCCGTATGGCTAGGTATGACCAAACCGATCTTGTCGTAAAAGCGCAGTGTTTGAACAGCGATATTACATATCTTTGCCGCTTGGCCTATAGAGTAAAATTGATCGTTGCTCATCGAAACTATTCCCCTTTGAGAGTCTCGCCTGTTAATAAATCTATCTGCTGCAAAATGGGTTCAGCTAATTCAAGTTGTTTCGTTGCAAACTCCAAATCACCATGCCCTGCGAGAGCAAAATCCAGATTGCCCAAGGTAGACATCAGTATGCGTGCAGAAACTGCAAAACCAAATGCCTTTTTGTCAGAAACAATATCAGAATGATTCAGCATACATGTGAAAGTTGGCTCTTGTGTTCCACCAAATAAAACAAGATTGCCAACATAGGAGGACAAATCCCAGTAGTGGGGCATTAATGATATGTCCTCAAAATCCATCCATAACCAACCCTCCGGGCTCGGTATCAGGTTACCTGCATGGGCATCTCCATGACTGGGTACTAACAAGTCTAGCTCCTCCCGCATCTTCTCGTCCCATTTATGAAATTTCTGCAATAAAGCTTGTATTCGTTCATCGGGGTTAAGTCTTAATCTTTGTGCTGATTGACAAGTGCGCTCCCAAACACCAAGCATAGGAACCTCACCTTCAAAGTCTTTTATTGCCTTAGAAAGTTTGTTAATAAGATCAACTGCTTCCTTCGGCGATGGAGGTTGCAAGGCTACAGGAGGGACATAAGCCCACAGCGTCAGCCATGTATCTGCCACGTTATGAGGACCCGCATCAACAAGGCTAGTTGGCAGCAGCACAGGGACATTCTTGGAATGAAGGTAACGCGCTACAAGCAGCTCTCGATCCTGTATCTTGTATGCATTCTCTCCATCTGCTTCAGAGAGGACAATTGCTATTCTTGCCACAATGGGATAAGGAGCTAGATGAATAATTAAATTCCCACCCTCACTAAGCACATGAGGCGTAATATCCGTTAACCCCCATTCATTGGCCAGTAATAATAATGATGAGATAAGCTCGTTTTTATTAGGCATTGCAGCAGCTCCTTAACAAGGTTATACATTTATTTTAGCTTCACTGCTGGATCGCTCAAAGGTAAAAAACGTTTCATAGTCAACTCTAGGCAAAAACTGTCCAAACTATTTCTCAACGCTTCAACTTTATCTCATACTTCGATTAATGACATGCTTTATGCCATTATTCAAATCAAGGCTTTTAAGTTCGAGCACATCGACTTAAAAAATAATGCTTATCCGCCAAAAGCAATACGATAACCGTTATTGTCGACAATGGTAAGCTCACTCCATCCATCTGACCAATGCGGTCCTTGCACAATCTTCACTTCTTTTGAGATAAACAACTTATGTAATTGTCTTAGTCCCTCTGGATTCGTATAGCAGAAAGCATCAAAATAAAGTCCGCCTTCTACTGACGAATTGGGCCGAATATCACTTTTCAATTTAGCTTCGTGCAAAATAAAGGTCACATCGCCGTAGTTCATATGAATATGTCCGCCAATATTTTCTGAAGTAAATCCGATATTTTCATAAAAATGGATGGAATCGTGTATATCGGCTACTAGAAAAACCAATGATGGTCCTTTCAATTGAACCAAGTTTGCACTATTATTTCCCACTCTTAACAGCTCCTAAAATTTATAATTTATCCTAACTAATGTATCAAAAAGAAAATTCAATCATCACCCTCGCAAAATATCGGTTTTATGATTTAATAGATCCCTAAAAAGCTGCTTCTGCACGCTGCTAATGCATTCAATATCGATATCCTCCAATTTCGTAAAAACCAACTGCAGCGACTCATTATTGCTATCCGTATGCAGTAGATTCTTACCATCCTCAGCTAATTTACCTGTTAAATCTACCGCCACGTTGAAGATAAACATGACGAATACAACTTCATTGCCATCTGGATATCGATACTGCATATTGGGACCAGTGTAAATGGAATACAAATCATATTCATTTACTTGCAGCCCCGTTTCCTCCAGCACCTCTCTTATCATTGTTTCTTCAATTTTCTCTCCCGCTTCCATTCCGCCGCCAGGCAGACCCCAATCTCCGTAGTCTGATCTTCTCTGTAATAATATTCTTCCAGCTTCATCTTTAATAATGGCTCCGCCAGTGACGATAATTCTCTTATTCATAGGCTCACTCCCTTTTGGATTGAATCTTTAGCGCATTTGTTTCTTCCTCAATGCAACCAACGTCAATACGCTCAAACAACAGCTCTAAACCTTGAATTTTTTGGTTAGCAGCTACACTAATGAGCTCCCAGCTAGGCTCAGGAAGAGTCAGAAACCTTCTTATTTTCTCGCATGAGAAAGGAATAAACGGGCTCAACAATTGAGACAGATTCGCTATAATTTGCACGCAAGTGTTTATAGTAAAAGCACAAGCCTCTCGATTTTCTTTAATCTGAATCCATGGCTTTTGTTCATCAAAATATTTGTTTGCTCTGCGAATAGTAGCAAAAATTAACTCAATCGCTTCCTTTAGTCGTCCTTCTTCAATGCATGCACCTGACTCAACATATAAAGAAGCAATGGCTTTCATCCATTCCGCGTTCTGCTTGCTTTCAGGAACGTTTCCTTCAAAAGATTTATTTATAAACGCTAGCGTACGATTGACTAGATTGCCAAATGCACCAAGCAATTCTCCATTGTGACTATAAATAAATTCTCGCCAAGAGAAATCAGTATCCCGTTTCTCTGGACCGTTTGCGATCAGAAAATAACGAATAGAGTCTGGCTCATAGCGCTTCAAAATGTCCGGCACCCAAACCGCCCAATTATTGCTTGTCGAAAACTTTTTCCCTTCCAGCGTCATGTATTCACAAGAGATGATTCGATCAGGCAAATGATATTCCTCGGCACCAATCAGTACTGCCGGCCATATTAGTGTATGAAAAGGGATATTGTCTTTACCGTGTACATAATAAGCGGTTATTTCCTCATTTCCGTCCTTCCAGAAAGCCTCCCAGCTGCCGCCTGTTTCTGCAGCCCATTGCTTGCTTGCCGATAAATATCCGCTCACTGCTTCAATCCAGACGTAAATTTTTTTATCCTCGAACCCTGCAACCGGAACCTCCACGCCCCAATCTAAGTCCCTTGTCGCCGCTCGATCTTGAAGCCCCTCTGCAAGATATCTTTGCGTTAATTGTACTGCATTTTCTTTCCAACCTTTTGTTTTTTTTGCATACTTAGTCAATTCAGCTTGGAAGGAAGAGAGTGCAAGATAATAATGTTCCGTTGGCCGCTCAATTGGAGGATTCCCGCAAAGCTTGCATGTCTTGTCTGTCAGGTCGGCTGGGTCAAGCAAGGTTGAACAAAAATCACATTGATCGCCTCTCGCACGGTTACTGCAAACAGGGCAAATCCCTTCAACATATCGATCCGGCAAAAATCGTTGATCTGTTTCACAATACGTTTGTTGGATTGTTTTTTTATATAAATGTCCTTTTTCTAAAAGTGCCAAAAATAACTGTTGAACGACTTGGTGATGAAATGGCTGGTCTGTTCGAGTATACAAATCATACGTAAACCCAAGCTGTTTAAAACATTCGGCAAATTCCTGATGAAATCGATCTGCAATATCTCCTGGAGAAACACCCTCCTGAATCGCTTGCACCGCAACAGGCGTACCGTGGCAGTCACTTCCAGATACGTACAACACCTTATTTCCTTTTGCGCGGTAATAACGTGCCAACACATCCCCTGGCAATACACTCGCCAATCTTCCCAAATGCAATGAACCGTTCGCATAGGGCCAAGCACCGCCAATAAACACATTTGTCATCATAACTCCTCCTTTTTTTGACAAACAAAAAAGCCCTCATCCCAAAGGGACGAGAGCTGTGCTCACGCGGTACCACCCAATTTTATTAATGCCTCGCGACATTAACCTCTTCAGGTACGATGCTTATGCATGTATACCCTAGCACAGTAACGGGTGCGGGTTCCGGCGCAGCCTACAACCATATGAGGTTTCGATGCGCAGCTCAGAGACCATATTCCCAAAGTTATTCTTTACCCCTTTTCAGCAACCGGGACTCTCTGTAAAAAGACATCGCCTTGGTACTCTTTCTCATCATAGCTTTTGTTAGAATATTCAATTTATTGGAATTATACTCAATATGATATTTCAAGTCAAGGTGATTATGTTACTGCCCACATCTCCTTATTCCTAACTCGCTTTATTGTATCTCCATCAAACTATCCGCGATTGCACATACCCACATTTTCGAAACCTCAAATGCCCTTACCTCATATTGGATGTTAATTCCGTTATCATCCGTTACCCAAATTAATTGATGCTGCTTCCCATCCGATAAGTATACGCCTTCCTTTTCACCAACAAAAATGGTCTCAATGAGATGATCGTTGATGTCGGGAACATGAATTCTGTTCTTGGTTGTCGTCAAAATATGCAGTTCGAATTCAATGCCTTCTTTCTCGTATACGAACGCAGTCCCAACTATTCGGTCAGATTTTTTTAAATCTCTCACGATTACATTTTCACCCGTATATTCTGCTTCTTCAACCATTTCGGCTAGTTCAATCTCAGTCAGTGAATCAAACCCATACATCACATAACTAGCTTTCAACTCTGCGACCAGAGGTGTTTTGAATACATATGGTTTTATTTTTTCTCGAAGCTCGTCTATTCCTTCATGCCATATTTCTTTTTCATAATT
This sequence comes from Paenibacillus sp. 01T47, assembly GCF_056398245.1. Classification (NCBI taxonomy): domain Bacteria; kingdom Bacillati; phylum Bacillota; class Bacilli; order Caryophanales; family Paenibacillaceae; genus Paenibacillus; species Paenibacillus sp. 01T47. The sequence continues at coordinate 567,552 of NZ_JBFTPA010000003.1, read as the reverse complement.
GGTTTGATTGCTTATTATTTTATGTGGATTATCGTGAACGATGTATATCGCTTTACCCGTTCCCGGTTTCAATGAATTAATAATCTGATCAAAAGGATTATCCATATTTAGCGTATCAACCGTAACTTTAGCTAACATCTCACCTTTTTTTTAACGAGCATGATTTCTTCAAGCACCTTTTGCTTCAATCCCGCTCGCGGATGAATATGATTTGCCTTTTCCATCAACATGCGTTTCAACTCATCTGCACTATTAAACATGGATATCTCTCCTCCTCTTATTCCTTAGTTGTTTTAATGCGTAGTGTAGTCTGGATTTCACCGTTCCGACTGGAATTCGAACGATTTCTGCAACCACTTCCTGTGTTAAATCATTTAAATAGTGCAGCACTACCACTTGCTTCAGCTTATACGAAAGACAATCCATATCATCCAATATCCTGTGGCTGGACAGCTTTTCTATCACAGAGTCAGAAAAATCATTTTCGAGTGTTTGTGAGTAGTTATTAAGCTCATGTGCATGATTGCGAAATTGCCTCCACTTTTTTCGTTTGTAGGCTTGATGTTGTCTAATTGTGATACCGTAAAGCCAAGGCTGAAAGGTCTCGTACCGTCAAAATTCCGAAGGCTCCTTTACAATTCGACGTAAACGTCCTGAACAAGATCATCCACATCATTTTTGTTTTCGGTTAGCAAGAATAGGGTACGGTAAACCATATCAATGGTCGCGTTATAAATATCGGAAAATGCTTCTAGATTGCCTCCTAATACTTGCTCAATACGACGATTGATTTCTACAGGCAAAAGAACTCACCTCTCATTGTGTAATATATGATATCGCTCGCTAACGGCGGCCTTCGGTAGTCTATAAAAATTAGACGCCTGTATGCATGAAAAAAGGACGCCGCTTGGCATCCTCTCTGAATGTACGCTAAAGCGCATAACTATGCTGTCACAATACTAAACCTGTACACCAATTAATTCGTAAGCATCAAAACCAAATGACACGTTATGAGTACATTTAAGTTCTATTTTATGATCATAAAAGCGAACGAAATAGGTTATTACATACGGGGCTTCTATGTAGATCAAAGTAAGAGATAGTTGATTGCTATCTATCCAACAAGCCTGTGTAACCACTTCCTGATCATGTGTCTCCAAATCTTTCACAAAATGATCGATTGAATGGTTTATGGTGCTGAAGTTAAACGGATACGTCTTCACACTCTGTTCGCCAAAAAATAACTTAAACTGTAATTCGTTCCCGCTTGCTGCAAAATGAAGCTCAGTGAGTCCTTGTTTATTATCCATGAAAGAAAAACGAAGATCAGCTAAGCGAATAGGACTAGGCTCACTTAATGCTGGTATGAACGGATAAGCCATTTTCAAGAGATGCTGATCTAAATCTGTTTTTTGTTCACCATCTTCAAAGTGGATATCCATGTCTATTTGCATGAGAATATGTTCATACACTAAATCTAGCATGGTTTGAAGCTGTTTCATGGAAGAGAAGCTCGATGTTGCCGCAATGACAACCTGATGTTTGGGCGACACAAAACATAACTGCCCATACCCGCCATTTCCCATATAACATCCATCACGACATAGAAAAAATTGATACCCATAACCTTGGGAAAAATCGATGCGATCTTCGTCTCGCGATGTATCGCTTTGCACGCTGGTGGCGAGTAAAATGTATTTCTCTGAAACGATTCGCTGGCCATTAAATATGCCTTTGTTTAGCAGCATTTGCCCAAACTTAGCTATCCCTTCAGTAGGAATACTTAGTCCCATTCCTCCAGCAACGACGCCAAGCGGACAGGTCTCCCAAGAAGGGGATGAAATGCCTAGAGGCACAAACAAACGAGGCATTAAATATTCGGTTAACTTTTGACCTGTTACTCTCTCAAGGATAGCAGACATCATATAGGTAGAATGTGTACTGTAACGGTAATAGGTTCCTGGCTTATGCTCTACTTCCATTGCTAAATAGGCTTTAACCCAGTCCGTTTGCTCCGCTACGCTTCCGTAAATATTGTCATGATGGCCGGCATTCATCGATAGCAGATGGTGAATGGTCATTTCAGCCAAGTTATCCGAAATCGCGGGAGGCAGCTGATCAGGAAAAAAAGAGATAACCTTGTCTCTTAAATCCAGTAGGCCCTCGTCACAAGCAATGTCTATTGCGATAGATGTGAAGCTTTTGCTAAGTGAGAATAACAGCTGCGGCGTGCCTGGACGATAAGGATCACGATAAAACTTGGAAGTAGTCTTGCCGTTTTGCATTAGGATAAAGCTGTTCAACTTCAAGTTTAATTGCTTGATTTGAGTAAAAAACGCAAGCAACGACTTTGATGATAAACCATGGTTTTCTGGTCGATCCATTTCCATAACACTTATCAAGCCTTCAACATCGTTAGTCATGAATGCAATCACCCACTCTTTTATACTCAACGAATCTACTAGCTCAATTGTTTAATAAACGTCACTCTATCGTAACCACTGCTGAAATAGTCCTTTTCATATAGGCTGACCTCAAAACCGATCCGTTGATAAAACGATAGCGTATCTTCAGTACCCGGATGCCCTAAAGTATAAAGAATAATTTCCTTCTCTTTCAGCTCGTATACTTTATTGCAGATGGTAGAAAGCAAAGCTTTGCCAACGCCCGCTCGTTGAAAATCCTTTTTCACGACTACGCCTACGATTTCATAAAGCCCTACTTCATCATTATAGAGATATCCTGCATGACCCATAATTTGATTGTCATCGCTATAAGCAACATAATATTGGCTATTACCCGCTGGAGCTTTGGCGAAGTCCGCCCACCGAGGCGGATATCTTTCAATAACGAAATCTGGGAATTGCAGCGGATGCTCCGATAATATATTTATTACATCCTGCCTGTCGTTGTGCTCGAACAATCGAATATTCATAATTTATTATCCTCCTAGTCGGCATCATCTCGTGCATTCACTTAAGATTCTCATTAAAAATCTTTTTGTAAGGGGAAGTGTTAAACTGATCCTCGATCACGTCTACTCTTCTCCAAAATTCGTTCTCATCAAATCCGTCATAATCCATTACGATAAAATCTGCAAGGTTATGAAAAACATGCGCAATGCGGAAACTTCTATAAAAGTTTTCCTCGTTAAACTCGCCACTATTTTTTATATCAAGGAAGGCTTGATAGATCAGTTTCTCATACGCTTTCTTCTTTGTTTCATTCAAAGAAACCGCTCCCTTTAATCGATGGTTATGCTATTCTGCTGTTCTACAAATTCATCCTTCGTTAGACCAAATAAAATGAGATCTTTATACTCACCGTTAGTGTAAATCACTTTCCTGCGCACACCCTCTTGCTGGCAGCCCAGCTTGATCATCATGTTTGTTGAGCCTACGTTGCCTTCCAGCACATAATCATTAAACTTATTAAGCCGTCTTTCCATAAAAGCATACTTTAAAAGGATTCTCATCGCTCTAGTCCCGTATCCCTTGCCACGGTGATCTCTATCGATCTGTATGCCAATGCTAAACGTGCCGTTTTTCTCATCGATACTATTTAGATTAACGCCTCCAACATTTTCAGCGTTTCTATTTTCAATCGCAAACATGATACGCCTATTATCCGTAGAGAAATCAGCATAAGTTTCAACGAAATTTTTGGCCTCGGCAATCGTAGGCGGCAGCTCAACCGTGCACTCTAGTAAGCGCCGAGCTGGCGTATCAAAGCGGTTGAAGTAATGCCCTTCCCAGTCAGCGTCTTGAATTGCTCGTAATCTGATCTCCTCATCCTGCCAAAAATATTGACTATAATCTATTTCTCTCATGTGATCCTCCCATAATCAATAATCGTATTAAGCGCTATTATACATAAAATTAATATTAAAAAGGAAATTATTTGTAATGTTCTATCCAAAAAAAGAGCCCTCAGGTCATTCATCCTGAGAGCTCTTTTTTTGGTTACCTTGAATGTACAGCCTTGTCCCGCTTTGACAGCACGATGTTCTGGTACAATCGAACGGTTAATAGATAGTAAGCAGCATAGATAGCCACGAACAACGCAATGGGAATCCATAAACGATAATATGGCTCAGTTAACATAAACGAGAAGAGATTCATACCAACTAGAACATGCGTGAGCCCAACGATACCAGGAAATAAAAATACGAGGAACAGCTCGTGATAGATTGAACGCGATAACCTCTCTCTCCTTACCCCAAGCTTGCTGAGCATCTCATATCGCTGAACATCCTTCGCTGCACCCGATAATATTTTGAACATTAAGCAGCTCGCCATCATAGCAAGAAAGGCGATGCCAAGGAAAAAGCCCATAAAGACTGTACCGCTAGCGATACCTATTGCATTCTCATAGTTCTTGTACTTGCTCCATGATAGGTACTCCCCATTGGATTTCTCTGTTTCCAGCTGGTCTAATGCCTTCCATGACATCCGATAAGCGAGGAAATCACCCGTCCTTCCGATCACAACGAACTGTTCCTTTGCTTCAAGCTTTGCGAACTCTCCTGCATCAACAAGCCTGAACTCACTTATGGGTGGCGAAATCTCCCAGATGAAACCTCTCCACTTCTGACTGGACAGCTCTTCTGTATCCGTATTATCTGCATCACTCGCAGAGCCTGCTGGAAGAGGGCCTTTGATCTGTTCTATCTCATCCCAATACTCGCGGCCCTGCCCCGAATGAACAAATGGCCGCTGGCTCTCGAGGTCCTCTTTCGCATAATAAACCATTTCGTTCTCTATTTTGTAGCGATACTTGAACTGCTCCTTGAACGGAATGGAAGCGAGTATCTTTGCTTCTTCCGCATTCGGGTTATGCACGATCGCGTCATAAACGCGGTAGCTCTCTCCCCTAATTTTCGCATCGTTCACAAAAGCCATACCTCCGGCAATTGCACCAGCTCCAAGTGCAATCAGCATCGCTACCGTTGCCAGCAGCTTCGTTAAGCCATTTATTCGGAAGCTCAGCTGGCCGAAAGTGAAGGCGCGGATTCCACGTGTTTGATTCCTCTTTTTCATTCTTACTACAAGTGGCGGAAGCAGCATCATAAACAGAAGGTACGTTCCGAGCGGTGTCATGAATGTGGCGGTATACAATCCAATCTCCCGCAGCTGCTCCATAAACGTAAGGGAGAAGTAACCGAGCCCGAGAGCAATTGCTCCGACGATGCTAAGTACAATTTTCCACGGGCTGCTTCCCCACAGCCGATCTGCTTTCATATTGCCATGGACAAGATGCAATACCTTCATGCGAGAAAGCTTCAGCTGATTCCATATCGCAGACAATCCAAATAAACAAGTAAAGAAGATAATAGTAAATAAAATGGCTGGTCCAAATACAGCATGGTAACCGATAAGACTCGTCTGAAGCTGCTTAGCCATGAGACGCCCCACAAGTGTGGATAAGCCAAACCCGAGCCCAAGCCCAACCGCTAGTGAAATTAAGCCGAGCGCAATCGTTTCAATAAACATTAAAGTACGTATTTTACTTTTGCGTGCCCCCAGAACGAGATAGAGTCCGAATTCCCGCTGGCGCAGCGACAGCAAAAAGCTGTTGGCATAAATAATGTAGAAAAAAGTGATCGACGAGAGCAGTACCGAGCCTAATATATAGACGAGCCCAATTGAGTTGATAACTGCATTTGCCTCCGTAAAATCGCGGTTCCACGCCATCGTCTGGAACATATAAAAAATGGCTATCGACATGACAAGTCCAGCAAGCAGCACGATATAATCTTTGAATTTGCTCTTCATGCCGGATAAAGCTAGTTTTATAAGCATGTTCTCACCTCACTGCCTTTCCGATTCGTAAGTTTCATCGGATGCAGCAGCGGCAGCTGCCGAGCCATAATCGCCGAGCACGTCCAAAATTTGCTTATAAAAGGATTCACGGCTGCCCGTGCGGTACAGCTCTTTCACAAGCTGACCATCCTGTATAAATAAAATTCTTCCGCAATAGCTTGCACTGAACGCGTCATGAGTCACCATGAGAATCGATATTCGCTGTTCCTCGTTTAGACGCTTCATCGTCTCGAGCAGACTAACCGCATTTTTCAAATCAAGCGAGCCTGTCGGCTCGTCACCCAGCAGCAATGCAGGCTCATGAACGATGGCGCGAGCCGCAGCTGTTCGCTGCCGCTGCCCTCCTGAGATCATCGCTGGATATTGTTCGGCTAGCGCTGTAATACCAAGATTGTCCATAACTTGACGCACTTTGATTCGGATCTCGCCAGCAGGGACGTCCTGCAAGGACAAGGGAAGTGCGATATTCTCATAGACTGTCAGATTGTCGAGCAGATTAAAATCTTGAAAAATAAACCCAAGCCGCTGCGCACGGAAATCCGAAAGCTCACGGGCTTTCATTCGTGTAATATCTGTTCCAGCAATTGAAATCGTACCCTCTGTTGGATTATCCAGCGTCGAGATTACGTTGAGCAGTGTGGTTTTGCCCGAACCGGAAGCTCCCATAATGCCGATGAACTCTCCTTCTTGCATCGTGAACGAAATATTGTTCAGCGCATAAACCTGATTCGCCTTATTGCTTCCGTATATTTTGGATATTTGTCTTATATCAATAACGGGATTTTTTGTTGTCATAGCTTAGTGACATCTCCTTCTGCCTTGGTACCTGTACGATACCCTGCACTCTACTTAGTATAAGGAAGACGCCTAAAGCGAGCTTAATGTAACCGTTAAGATTTCATAAAGATTATCTTAATACTTTTTTACGAATTAACAGACAGCTCCTGAACTTCACGGCAAAAAGCCCCAACCATGTCATACCACGGTCGAGGCTCTTCTTTCAAGATAATTAATATTACCTTCTTTTTGTTAATTTTGCTCCGAGTTTTGCTTCTCCTTAATGAGCAATACCGATATGTATTGCAATACCGCCATGGCAAACAGCACAATTGGCATCCATATAGATTCCAGATCTTTAGCAAGTATAATGAGCAAGCAAATGGAGAGCACCCTGCCCGCATTTAGAAAAAGCTCCCGCATGACAACGGATTCTATTCGCAGCTGCCCTTTAAGAGGCAATGTACCGATTAAGCGATAATAATAGGAAGTAAGCGTATTGACGGCAAGCGGATTGCATATCGAGAACAAAATCATAAATAAGGCAACCGACCAAAATTCCACTTGAATGAGCAACAGCGATGAACCGATGGCTACCCCAGTTGTAGACAGGAGCACATATTTGCGTACCTGCTCCTTCTGTGCTTTTCTTGAAATGACGTAACCCGTCGCTACCGTAAGCGAAGAGAAGAAAACACCCAAATAGCCTACCCAATCCTCACGCCCAACCGTCTGATACAGCATAATATTTGGCAGGAAGAGCATAATTCCCTGAAATAGACCTAATACAAAAAAGCTGTACAATGCCTTCAGCCAGCGACGATTCTTATGCATCACCAGCCCCATGAATTTTAAATAATAGGCTTTGTGATGTGATTTGATCATCGGAATGCGGAAGCTGACGATCGCTGCGATAAGGAACATAATGAAGGCAAGTGTGAAAATAATGATGTAACCCTGCAGCCCCTCGCTTCGCTGAATAATGAACCCCGCAAGCGCCGGCCCTGCTAGCCCGGATGCATTAAAGAAAATCATATTGATTGCAAGAAAACGTATGCGATTCGCTTCTGTTGAGACATCATATTGAATAACTAAATAACCAGTCCAGTAAAGCCCCGCGGCAATTCCATTAAAAATAGCAAACCATATGTAATACTGAGCCACATGCTCTTGTGCAATGACGACCATCAAATAAAAGACGGCAATCATGACGATACCTAGTCGATAAGTGACCATACGATCATGCCGCTTCGCAATCCAGCCACCTAGTGCAAAGGCCGGAGGCGTCACGATGAAAACGATGATGTTATAAATTCCGTTTACTGTCAAATCCTGCGTTAACCGCCACAAATATAAATTGAGAAACAAACCCGACATCGATGCGCCAAACTGAAAGCAGCAATGAATGATTAAAGCCGTTATCGCTTCCTTGCTAAGTCTGCTCTCTGGCGGAAGCGGCGTACCTTTCATTACATTCCATTTACTCCAAAATCTCGACCCCGTCCGCATTTGCAGTATCCCCCGTTGCTTCTCAACTGAATAGCGCTTTCTTTTCTATTTAGTTTATCACATGGCTATCATATACCCTCGACTCAATAAAGCGCTCACTCCTTCAAAATAGCCGTTATTCTTCCATATGGAGCAATCAAGTAACCGTATTCATTGTTTATATCCTTTGTTCGCATGATTAGACTTGCCGATCCGACTTGAAAATAGTAGACATAGCGATTAAACAGATCTAATTTGGTTAATTTTTACATGTGCTTCAAAAGCATGCTAATCGTACCTAATCGCGAATAGCCTCACCCCTCAAATCACAAAATACAACCATTACATTGAGAAGGGGGTGAACCGATCATGGCGAAGCAGCAAGGTCATGCAACCAAAAATACAACGACAAAAACTTCCGACAAAAAAGGCAATGCATCCGGCAATAACCACTAGTCCGCAAAACGAATTTATCAACGCAAAAACGACCCATTACCGGCTTACTAAGCTCTGGTAATGGGTCGTTTTATGTTTACAATAGAAGGTTATTTATCTTTTTTGTCGAATTATTTCATATACGATTGCAACTTATAACTAGAAAAAGTGGTGAACCAACTATGACTAATCATTCTTATACTGTCATCGATTTTGAAACGAGCGGACTTGATCCGAAAAAGGATCGTGTAATTGAGATGGCTGCGATCCGCTGCGTGAATGGTGAAATAGCGAGTGAATTCAGCACTCTCGTACGTTACGATGGCAAGCTGTCTTCCAAAATAACAGAGCTGACCGGCATCACGGATGAGATGACTTCCTACGGCATGGACGAGGACACCGCATTCCGTATTTTGAACCGAATGATAGGCGATAACGTTTTGATTGCTCATAATGCTGCCTTCGACCTTGGTTTCCTGCACCATTCCTTGCTTCGCATTGCGGGCAGATCATTTTCGAACAGCTTCATCGATACGCTCACGATTAGCCGAGCGCGGCATGTTTATCCGCATACACTGAAAGACATGTCCGATCGTTATGGCATTCCGCTCATTGGCGGTCATCGTGCACTGAATGATGTTATCGCTTGTTGGGAAATTTTCCGCAAGATGGATGAAGAGCAATCGGTAGAGAGCTACCTCAATACACTAGGCTACCTCAAGAAATTTGGACCGCCTGCTTGGACGCCGCCAGGGACTAGGCTTGAAGCAATGGAGCTGAAATACGCTCCGCGTTAAACCCGCTCCTTGCCCTTATCCGATTCGCCTGCATTTTTATTGGCGGCATCTCGGTCCTGCTGCATTTCCTCAACCGTCTTCACCTTCAGGCGCGCTGCGCCTTTATAATCACGCGTAGGAAGCAAAGGCCCTTCCTCTAGGCGTTTCTTGGCTGCTGCGATAGAATCTGTATACTGCGGCAGCCACTGCTCCTGCGCCACAAGCATCTCATCGACCATCTGCCAAATTTCCTTCGGATTGCAAACTGCGCCAACTAGCGGGTCCATCATAAAAGCTTGTCTGAGCAGGTTAATGTCGCCATTTATGGCTGCCTCTACAGCAAGACGCTGCACAGAGATGCTTACATTGCACACCGCAGCGGCGCCAAGCGGCATATCGCCCACGATTGGCATTGAAATGCCGTTGCGATCAACATAACCTGGAGCTTCAATGATGGCATCGTTAGGCAGGTTAGCTATAACCCCTTTGTTTTCCACATTAAAGTGACCTCGGTAGATTCGTCCTGTTTCGAGTCCTTCAATGATGTATGAACCATGCTCATGACTGCGCAGCTCCGACTTGAATTCATTTGCAGGGTCCTTCATCCAGTTTGGAAAATCAGTCTCGAACCAATTGCGTCCTTCCGTGCATACACGAAGATACCCGCCCGTTTCTCCGTTAATCCATGAGCTCAAGTCGATCCAATCGTTAATTTCTTCAGGCCGCTTCCGATACCAAGGGACATATTCGCTCAAATGACCGTTAGACTCTGTACTGTAATACCCGAAGCGGCGCAGCATATCAATGCGTACCTTTTCCGTACGGCTGAAATCTGGATGTTTCTCAAATGCTTCGAGCAGCTTGCCGGTTAGATCCTTACCGTTATGCTTAATTTGGATGTACCAGGTCTGATGGTTGATACCCGCGCAAATAATATCGACTTCCCCTTGCTTTAGTCCAAAAGCTTCGGCTATTTGCCAGTGTCCGCCTTGCACGCCATGGCATAAACCAATCGTCCGGACACCGCCATACTTGTTGCATGCCCAAGTCATCATCGCCATCGGGTTCGCGTAGTTGAGCAGAAGCACATCCTTTGCAGCAACCTCGCGGATATCACGGCATATGTTCATCATCTCAGCGATGCCCCGCTGCCCATACATAATGCCGCCAGCACAGAGCGTATCGCCAACGCATTGGTCAACGCCGTATTTGAGCGGAATATCAACATCCGTTGCGAAAGCCTCAAGACCACCGACACGAATAGTGCAAATGACGTACTTCGCATCCTTCAAAGCCTCGCGCCGATCAGTTGTAGATTGAATAGAAATCGATAGACCATTCTCATGAATATCACGCTGACAAAGCGCAGTCACCATCTCCAGGTTATGTGCATTAATATCTGTAAATGCGATTTCAATGTTTTGAAACTCCTGTACAGCGAGCAAATCCCGCAGCAGTCCACGCGTGAATCCAATCGAGCCTGCGCCTATAAATGCAATTTTAAAAGTAGACATGCCAATCAGCCTCCGATTATCGTCTAAATAGAGTTTGTTTAATCTCCTCTACATTTTAGCAACGATAAAACGGAAGCGTTATCAATATTGTGACCAACTGCCATTCATAATGTCAGAAATCGTCACTTTGTATTATTCATTGCTCTGCCAGCGGAAGTCCAATGTTTGCGTATTGACCGAGTGACGGTAAGCAATTGGCGTCTGCTTCGTATATTTTTTGAACATCGCATGAAAGTATTGCCTACTCCCCACTCCAACATAATCACAAATATCCGCTATTGCAATATCCGTCTCACGGAGCAGCATTTTTGCTTTCTCCATTCGCAGCTCCGTTAAATAGCCTGTTAGCGTTTGGCCTATCTGCGCGCGAAATACACGATGCAAATAACCTGGATGCAAGCTTACAGCTGCAGCAATATCCTTTACTTGAATATCTCTATCATAGTTATGATGCATATATTCAATCGATTGCTTCACATAAGCTTCAATCGGATTAGCCCCTTTTACGCCAGCTTCCTTATGAAGTCGCGCTATCGCCAAGATCAGTTGAGCAAACAACAGCTCTGCCTTCATATTGACGCTCCTGCCTCGGCTGTCCAGCTCAAGCACTAGGCTCTTTAGTACCTGATACACTTCATTTGGATCACGCAAAAACAAATAAGAGGACGGCTCTGTGATCAATCTGTCCACAAATTCGTCCTCCATCGCAAGCTGCCGTATAGAGGGAAACGCCGAGGGGCGTTCCCTAAAATCAAATTCAACATTAAGCATCCGGCAGGGCCCACGCTCGTCAACGGTCAGTCGGTGCGGCACATTCGCATCAAGAATAATGAAATCACCCTTCTTGAGCGTCATTTCACATGCATGGCTGGTTGCCTCTGCTTCCAGCTCTATCCCGCAAGCTCCGGAAATGACATACATTATTTCGATTGCATCATGCGTGTGGAAGGCCATCTCGTAATCAGACCATTGCTTAAAATAATAAGCAAACACATGCGGATAAAAATCTCCATTCAGCCATTCTCGCTTAAACAACGTCCCACTCACGTGAAGCCCCCCTTACTTAAAGACAAGTATGGTTACGCGGATGCAAGCTTAACTACGGCAAGAAGCGCCGTTTCAATCTCACGCTCGATCGCATTCGCTACAACATCTGTATGCGGATCATATTCGCCCGCCAAATCAGAATCTGCGTAACCGTCCAGTGCGAGAATCGCTCCCGCACGTGCACCGCGCATCGTAGCGATAACGAACAAAGCTGCAATTTCCATTTCAACAGCTAGTGCGCCTGCTTGTTTGTACTGGCGATGCGGAATGTCTACAACTCCTGAGAAAAAGACATCAAGCGTTACCGTTATGCCTTTTTTAACAATGCCTTCGCTCTCAAGCGCAGATGCATATAACGCTTCAGTAACCGCGCTGTCTGCAACAGCTGGGAATCCTGCCGGCACCAGCTGATGCGTGAGCCCTTCCGCTCTAACTGCTGCTGTACTGACGATTAGGCTTCCTGCAGGGTGATCTGCTGAATAAGATCCCGCTGTACCGACACGAATAAGTGTCTTAACGCCTCCGCGGATAAGCTCCTCAAAGCATACCGCGGCACCTGGCGAACCTACGCCGTGGCTTACCACGGCTAGTCTTACTCCTTGATATTCACCAACAAATGTCCGATATTCGCGAGCGAATGCAAGCTCTTTTACATTGTCCAGCTTCTGTGAAATCGTCTCCGCACGGCGCGGATCACCGCATACGATAGCGTAAGCCGGCAAATCTTCTGGGTTAACTTGTAGTATAGGCAGCATCTGATTAATCAAACTCCTTCGTTATCCATTCGTCTTCCGGCATCGAATTCTCTTCGCTCGTGAAGCGTTGTTCTTTAAATGGATCGGCATAGTTATGGAAGCCGTTGCGCTCCCAGAAGCCTTCGCGATCCTCTTTCATAAACTCAATACCTCTAATCCACTTTGCGCTTTTCCAAAAATACAAATGAGGAACGAGCATCCGCATCGGCCAGCCATGCTTGTCAGTCAGCGGCTCACCGTCAAATCGATGTGCAAGCAGTACATTATCGTGCAATAAATCCTCAAGCGGCACATTCGTGTCATAGTCCTCATCTGCATGAAACATAACATATTTGGCATCTGGCTTAACGCCCAGTAAAGGCAGCAAGTCCTTAAACTTAATGCCTTCCCATTCTGTGTCCAGCTTCGACCAGCGCGTTACACAATGAATGTCGCACTTCGTTTGAGTTTGAGGCATAGCAAGCAGCTCTTCGAAGCTGAACGTACGCTCCTCCTCTACCTCGCCGAATACACGCAGCGACCAGGTGTTGATGTCATAGGAAGGAACCTCTCCCTCATGCAAAATCGGAAAACGCTCGGTCATCGTTTGACCAGGCGGAATCCGATGAGCGATCTCGGGAGCAAGCACCGTCTGTTTAATGCTAGTCACTTTTTTGAGACGTTCTGCTTTTTTATGCATCTCGTATACCTCCAAATTCCATCCCTTACTGATTCATTTCAAGTTATAAAGCATCTCTGCTCTACCTGGAGCTCTCATTCGACTTGCGAGCTTCCTGCATATAACCTTTATCTTTAAAGAACAACATAGCGAGAATCGTAACGATATAAGGCAGCATCATCGTAAAATGAGTCGGCAGCGCGAAGCCCTGCAGCCTGATGCTGAGTGCATCCATAAATCCGAACAGCAAGCTTGATGCCGCAACACCAATTGGATTGGATTGGCCTAACATCGTTGCAACGAGCGCAATGAAACCTCTACCGGAAGTCATTCCCTCTGTAAACATAGTGACATTGCCGAGCGACAGCTGCGCGCCTGCTAACCCGCACAGAGCGCCGCAGAGCAGCACTGCTCCATATTGAATGCGAGTTACTTTGATGCCTAAGCTTTTGGCTGCTGTTGGATTCTCTCCAGCTGCCAGCAAGCGAAAGCCGGTAACCGTTTTGAACAAAAACAGCTGCAGCACAATAACGAGAATGATGGACAAGTATACCAGCGGGGAATGCCCGGATAAAACTTCTCCGAACCATGGAATATCCTTTAACAATGGAATATCCCATTTAGGTAGCCCAATCATATCCTTATTGTAGTATGCGCCTTTCACATCAAAGATCGCACGCAGCGAGAATGTCGTAAGTCCAAGCGCCAGAAAGTTAAGCGCAATACCAACAACGATAACATTCGCTTTCAGATGAATACTCATAAAACCGAACAACACTGAAAACAGGAGTGAGCATAATACCGCAAACAATACGGCTGCGAACACATTTCCGGTGAAGTGGTTGCCTACAATCCCAGAAAATGCACCGATCAATACTAAACCTTCAAGGCCTACATTAAACAAACCAACACGCGCGCATATTGCGCCGCCGAGTGCCGCAAGCAGAATTGGTGTAACCATACGAAGTGTCGAGGCATACAGCGAGACATCTAATAAAAAATCCATACTTATGACCTCGCCTTCCTGCGTTTAATGAACGAATATGTGAACTTAGCAGAAACGAACAAAATGAGCACCGCTTGAATAATGCTGGATACCTCCAGCGGAACATCTGTATTCCGCTCCATGCCCATACCGCCGGTCTGCAGTGCAGCAATCAAAATCGCAGCTACAGCCGTTCCGAGTGGATGCGATCCAGCAAGCAATGTTGCCATGATGCCCGACCATGCGTAACCTGGAGAAGTCAAAGCGCCGTCCAAATAACGATACTGCGTGCCAAGCACTTCAACGGAGCCAGCTAGTCCTGCAAAACCTCCGCTGACAAACATGCTGATAAGCATCATTTTTCCACGCTGCACGCCGCCATAGCTTGCAAACAACGGATTGCCGCCAAGCATTCTAATTTCATAACCCTTAACGGTATAGCGCATGAACAAGAACAGCAATATTGCTCCGACTACAGCGATAATAAATCCGCCATGAAGGCTCATTCCTTTAAACAGCTTCGGCAGCCATACGCTTTGATCAAGCATAACCGTTTGCGCCATTGCAGCAGATCCTGTACGATCCTTGAGCGGATACGATACAATATACCCTGCAAACAACGTTGCAATATAATTGAGCAATAATGTGGTAATGAGCAGATTCATTCGAAATCTAGCATCGAGCCATCCTGCGAATGCCGACCATATTCCCCCGGAAATAATTCCAGCTATAATAGCAGCTACGAGCTTAAACCAACCTGGTCCCGGCAAATAGATTGCCGTTACCGCTGCGCTTAGAGCGCCTAATACCATTTGGCCTTCTGAGCCCATATTAAAAAATCCAGCACGGAATGCCAGTGCCACCCCTAGGCCAATAAGGATAATAGGCGTAGCTCTACTGAGCGTATTCGTAAAAAAATAAAAGCTGCCGAAGGCGCCCTTCCACATTTCCGCGTATGTCTCCATTACGGAGCCACCGACGATAACAATGGCAATCGCACCCGCTGCTAAACCAATGATAACAGCCAAAAGCGGCTGTAACAGCGAACGTCCGAATTGTACCAGCTTATCCAACCGCTTTTCCTCCCGCCATTAACAAACTAATTTGCTCTTCTGTAGCTTTGTCAGCATCCAATTCCCCTACGATCTTACCTTCATACATGACCAACACCCGGTCAGATAGCTTCAAAATTTCAGTCAGCTCTGATGAAACAAGCAATATCGCTCCGCCTTCATCCCGCTTCTTTAGAAGCTCGCCATGTATAATTTCCATTGCGCCAACGTCAACGCCTCGCGTTGGCTCCGCTGCGATAAGAAACGGCGTCTTCTGCGCAAGTTCCCGTGCAACGATAAGCTTCTGTAGGTTTCCGCCGGATAAATACTGAGCTTTTGTAGATAAAGAGCCTGTTTTTATCCCAAAGCGAGTCACCCACTCGCCTACCATCTGACGAATGCTCGTCCCATTCAATACACCAAGCTTTTGATGCTTGTCAGCATGTCCCATCAAGCCATTCTCCGTAACGGTCGCATCCTTCGCAACGCCCCACTGGTAACGGTCCTCAGGAATATGAGCAAGCCCGCTTTCACGAATATCGCCAACTGGCGCACCGGTCACATCTTTACCCAGCAGCTTGATTGTGCCTGCTCCGGGTTTCATTAAACCGGATATCGTCTGCAATAACTCGGATTGACCATTGCCTGAAATACCCGCGATCCCCACAATTTCGCCCCCATTGACATGAAGACTAATATCGCTAAGCAGCGGCTTCGCTTTGACACCAGGAATAGAAACATTCGATACCTCAAGAACAGGCTTGCCTCTGCTCACCTTATTTCGTGATATATGTACTAAATCCCGGCCTACCATAAGCCGTGACAAATGTTCCGCATTCGTGTCTTTCGCTTCGACTGTTCCCGTCACCTTGCCATCTCGAAGGACGGTAACGCGGTCAGCAACTTCCATAATTTCTTGCAGCTTATGACTAATAAGAATAAAGCTTTTGCCCTGCGCGGCTAATCCTTTAATCGCAATGAGCAGCTCTTTCACTTCGAGCGGCGTCAAGACGCCAGTCGGCTCATCCAAAATAATAACTTCAGCGCCCTGATAGAGCACTTTCAATATTTCAACGCGCTGCTGCATGCCAAGCGAGCAATCTGCAACTTTCTTCCAAGGGTCTACCGGCATGCCATAAAGCTTGCCGATTCTTTCCACCTCTGTGGCAGCTGCCTTACGGTCAAAACCTACCCCTTTGGAGGGCTCGCGCCCAATAACGATATTTTCGGCAATCGTAAACGTCGGGAATAACATGAAATGCTGATGAACCATTCCAATCTTATGCTTAATCGCATCAGCTGGGTTCCCGAACGAAACCGGCTTGCCGTCAATGCGAATTTCACCGCTAGTTGGACTTTCCATCCCGTACAGAATACGCATTAACGTCGTTTTTCCTGCACCGTTTTCACCTACTAAGGCATGAATTTCTCCTTTTTGCAGCGAAAACTGAACATTGCTATTTGCGGTTACGCTCCCATATGACTTCGTAATGCTGTCCATTTGCAGCAACATACAAAAGCTCTCCCCTTTCAATCCCGATATAAACAAAAAAACCGCTCCCTCGATTACAGAGGAAGCTTCTAGGCAACAAGCAAACCGGCTGCATGGGTAGCAGCCGGCCTGTTGTACTATTGAGCTAGCGGATTAACTACTACGATTTTACCAGATTTAATGTCTTCTGCGATAGCTTTTACTTTATCGACATTTTCTTGGCCAATAAACGGGCTAAGCGTTGATTTGCTGTCTCTTGTTACGAAAGTCAAGCCTACGCCGTCTTCTTTCAAGCCGTAGTCTGCAACGCCGAATGCAAAGCTGCCATCAACGAAGCTTTTCACTGTTTCGTAAGCAACTGCATCCGTACCTTTCAATTGTGAAAGCACGATATGCTCTGGATCTTCATCTGTACGGTCTGTATCTTGACCTGAAGTGAAGAAGCCTTTTTCTTTCGCTGCGTCAAACACACCATTATCGCCAACTGCTGCCATACCTGCGATAAAGTCAGCGCCTTTGGACTGTTGAAGAAGCGCAAGCTCTTTACCTTTAACTGGATCCGTGAAGCTGCCTACATAGTTGATAAGGAATTGCGCATCTGGATTAGTGCTTTTCAGACCTTGTTCAAATCCTGATGTATATTTGCTAAGAAGTGGAGCGTCCATTGCAACGACTGCACCCACAATATTTGTTTTAGTTGCAAGACCAGCAAGTGCTCCCATCAAGTAGGAAGCTTCATGCTCGCGGAAGTTAACGCTGCGAACGTTTGGAAGATCAACTACAGTATCGATAACTGCAAAAGACTTGTCCGGATTTTCAGCAGCCACTTTCTTAAGTGCATCTTCTGCTTGGAATGTTGCTGTAATAATCAAGTCGTAATCTTCAGCTACAGTTGCACGAAGATTTTGTTCAAAACCCGCTGGGTCAGTGGACTCAATTGTTTTCACTTCAGCGCCAAATTCGGAGCCTGCTTTTTTGAAGCCTTCATCCATCAATACAAAAAACTTGTTAACGCCAATTTTTTCGGGCAATACAAGAGCGATTTTTTTCTTGTCCGCTTTGTCGCCTGCACCGTTATTCGCTGCGTTTCCTGGTTCATTTTTGTTAGATCCGCAAGCTGCAACAATCGCAACCATTAGAAACAACGATACCGCCAAAGCAAAAACCTTTTTCATCGTAATCTCCCCTAAACAATTGAATGTATTAATTCCTTTTAATCCTAGTTGTTTTATCGGATTTTGTCAATCTTTTTCGATTCGACAAATTTCTAGTTTATTCTACACTAAATTCATCCACAATAATAATAAAATATGAAATTAGTCACGAATTTGTAACATCCGATTCCATATTACGACTCATTTGCTCAAACAACTGAACACCTTGCTCCATATCTGCTATCGACATGCCATCGAACAGCTTAAGCATCAGCTTCGAGCGTATCGTCTCAATTAAATGGATGATTTCCAAGCCCTCTTCCGTAATTTCGAGCATCACGACACGCCGATCCTTCTCGCCGCGTTCGCGCTTCACATACCCAAGCTCTATCAAACGATCAGCAATTCCAGTAACTCCCCCACTAGTGATGAGCAGCTGCTCAGCCAAAGCTGATGCTTTCTGTGGTCCTGATTTCCCTAAAATAATTAACATTTTTCCATGGGTCATGCCTAAGCCATGCACATTATAGGTGTGCCATTCGGTGTTTATTTGTCTTCTCACTTGACGAAATGATTCGTCCAGCCGCCTCATTAATTCTTGTCTTTCCATATTTGAAGCTTCCAATTGATCACCAACCTATCTACTTTCTTTAGTCCATACTGTTGTTCATATTATACCTTCCCTTTCTTTGTTTAACTAACGTTCTGCACGAAATAAATATGAAACCTTTTTGATTTAGCACAAAAAGACCAACCCAAGGTTGCAGGTTGACCTTTTTGTCTGAAAAAGTATAAAACTGCTTGATCTATCCTTGCAAAAATCGCAGCGGCGGCTTGCCAAGCAGTCCCATTCGCGCAGTCTGCCACAGCTCTTGCATTAATTGCTGCAGCGGCCATGCTGCCGTTGATGCTGCGGACACCGCAACACCGTAACGATAGGTCATAGACGCTCCGCCAATTACTTTATGAGCCTCGGGAGCTTCGAAGCTGTCCAGTTTCTCCTGAAGCTGCTCCAGATGGCTGCTGTTGACACGATCACTGAACACATAAAAGGTAGCCCAGTGCGTCATCTCATCCCAGCTGCCAGGCGCAGTTATAACTTGACTGCCTGGCACTACTCGCTGACGCTGCGAGAAGATAAGCTCTTCACCATAATGAACGGTTAATGAATTGCTGTATGAGCGATAGTCGAAGCGTTCGCCGCGAAGCGTGCGACCTGGACAAAGGACGTCGGCTTGCAGCCAAGCGGACCCTTTTTGCAGTCGAACCTGAGTATCGTTTCGAAAGGCTGCTTCCTTATATAGCATAATGGGCTCCGGCATATGCTCGACGACTGCATCTGCCTCTAGTTCGAACAATTGCTGCATCGAAGATTCACTGTTAGGTAAACTAGGATGCACCTTCGTATAAGATTGGTTCGTAATCATGACATGAGAGTGCTGCTCGGCTGTCCATTCCAGCTCATACCGGTCACCGCTGAGCAGGCCAGGTGAAACATCCATTACGATTACGCCCAGCTGACCATCCAGTGGAAAAGCTTTGGCAATCTTTATCGGAGCGGTATGATATTTATTGCCGATTAACGTTTGACCGAGGCGGCTGGCAAACGTTGCACGCAGTACGGATGTCCTTACCTCTCCCACTGCATTATCCTCGTGCCGAATGGCTGCAGCCTCTGCACTGCTTTGCTCACGCCTCATTAGGAAGCTGTGTGCCGCTTGTCATCAGGTATGCTCGTAAGCTGGATCACATGGGAGTGTTCCGTTCCGCGCGCATGTGCTACCTCATGTGTAAGCCAATTCACAATCTCATCCACGCCATCGCCGCCAAACAAATTAGAGAAAACGAAAGGACGCTCCCCGCGCATCTTAATTGTGTCAGCTTCCATAACTGCGAGACTCGCTCCTACATACGGCGCTAGATCGATTTTGTTAATGACAAGCAGGTCCGAGCGCATAATGCCAGGTCCGCCTTTGCGTGGAATCTTCTCGCCTTGGGCAACATCGATAATATAAATAAAACGATCGACAAGCTCAGGACTAAACGCCGCAGCAAGATTATCTCCGCCGCTCTCAATGAAAATCAGATCCAGATGGTCAAAACGCCGCTCCAGCTCCTCGATAGCTTCAAAATTCATCGATGCATCCTCTCGAATGGCTGTATGCGGGCACCCGCCAGTTTCAACACCGATAATACGTTCTTCCGGCAGCACACCCGTATTGAACAAAATACGAGCATCTTCCTTCGTGTAAATATCGTTCGTAATGACAGCGAGGCTGTATTTGGTATGAAGCTCACGCGTTAATCGTTCAACAAGCGCTGTTTTTCCTGAGCCTACTGGTCCCCCGATACCGATACGGATCGGCCTTGAGCTGTCTATTGCCGGGCTTTCCCATTCCTGATGCGTATGTCCTTGTCCTTGGCACATTTTTCATTCCTCCATTAATTTATAATTAAGACATAAATAATCGCGAATATAACCTCTCGTGGCGCATCATCGCCATCTCCGCCATCGGCATATTAGAATAGGCTTGTTCCGGATCCGTCGCACGCACGATTTCCAAAGCGTCTGTTGTTAGCGGTATAAGCCTTGCGATCAACGATTGACCCTCCGTCTGTCCCATCGACATCAGCCGCAAAGCGCTGTTGACGCAAGTTACGATGCAAGTATACAAATAGCCTTGGATCGCTTTCTCCTCCGATATGCCAAGCACCCAGCAGGCATAGCCGTGCGAGAGAGGATGGGAAGCAAAACAATTCCCTGCCTTCATTGCTTCCAGTAAAGGCGACCAATCCAGCTGCGGATGTATAGCTGCTGCAAGCTGAAGCAGCCGACGCCCCATTTTCTCTACGCCGCTGCGTGTTTCTGATGCGACCCTTTGCAAATGAACAATCCGCTCAATCGCCCACACCTTCTCCCAATTCCCTTTTGGCGCATTTCTATATACGGCCTTGATCACCATCGCATCCGAGCTTGCCCAGCTTTGCAAAAGCATGGCTGAGGCATAATCATAGAGCTGAGCAGAACGATTCATACGGCCATCTTGAACCATGGTCTCAAGACCGAACGAATGCGAGAAGCCGCCGATCGGCAACGCTGAATCGAGCAGCTGCTGCATAGCCAGCCATTTCATATCATCATTCAATTTTTCGCTCGCCCTCCTGTCGTCCATGGCCGCAGCGCGCAGCTAAAATAAGAAATAACGCTGCGCCATCGGCAGCACCTCAGCTGGCTCGCAGGTCACATGCTCGCCATCTACCAGAACATGATAGGTTTCCGCGTCAACCTCAAGCTTAGGCGTTGCATCATTGTGGATCATATCCTTCTTCGTTACGCTGCGGCAGCCTTTTACTGGTTCAATACGTTTCTGCAGTCCGAGCTCCTTCGCAACCCCGAGGTCATAGGCTGCCTGAGATACAAACGTAATCGAGCTGCTAAACACCAGCTTCCCAAAAGAGGCGAACATCGGCCGACCGAACACAGGCTGCGGTGTTGGGATGGAAGCGTTTGGATCACCCATCTGCGCAAATGCGATGCTCCCGCCCTTCAGCACGAGATCCGGCTTGACGCCAAAAAACATTGGATTCCAAATGACAAGATCGGCGAATTTGCCCACTTCCAGCGAACCTACCAGATGAGAGACACCATGCGTGATCGCAGGATTAATCGTATATTTGGCAATGTAGCGCTTAATACGGAAGTTATCATGCTGTTCATTGTCGGGAAGGAGCGGTCCTCGCTGCTTTTTCATCTTGTCTGCCGTTTGCCATGTGCGGATAATAACTTCTCCTACGCGCCCCATCGCCTGTGAATCGGAGCTAATCATGCTGAATACGCCCATATCATGCAAAATATCTTCCGCTGCAATCGTCTCCGGCCTAATCCGAGAATCAGCGAATGCAACGTCCTCAGGAATGCTGCTGTCCAAATGGTGGCAAACCATCAGCATATCCAAATGTTCTTCTATCGTATTAATTGTAAAAGGACGAGTAGGGTTCGTGGATGACGGCAAAACATTCATCTCACCCGCCGCGATGATGATGTCTGGGGCATGACCGCCGCCCGCGCCCTCGGTATGATAAGTATGAATCGTTCTTCCGCCTATGGCCGCAAGCGTATCCTCAACAAAACCTGCCTCATTCAGCGTATCGCTGTGGATAGCAACTTGAATGTCATACTGATCTGCGGCTTGCAGGCAAGCGTCAATTGCTGCTGGTGTTGTTCCCCAGTCCTCATGCAGCTTAAGCCCAATGGCTCCCGCTTCAATTTGCTCAATGAGCGGAGCGGTGAATGAAGCATTGCCTTTACCCGTAAAGCCGATATTCATCGGAAAATGTTCGGCTGCCTCCAGCATGCGCCGCATATGCCACGCGCCAGGTGTAACCGTCGTTGCATTGGTTCCTGTTGCCGGACCTGTTCCGCCGCCGATCATCGTCGTGACGCCTGAGGAGAGCGCCGTTTCAATTTGCTGCGGACAAATAAAATGAATATGCGAATCAATGGCTCCTGCTGTTACAATCTTTCCTTCACCGGCAATAACCTCGGTACTTGCGCCAACAATCATATTCGGGTGCACGCCGTCCATTATGTCTGGATTTCCGGCTTTGCCGATGCCAACGATAAATCCATCCTTTAGGCCGATATCCGCTTTCACAATGCCGGAATGATCGATAATAACGGCATTCGTAATCAATGTATCCAGCACACCCTCATCACGCTGCGCGCCGCTCGACTGCCCCATGCCATCGCGTATAACTTTGCCGCCGCCGAACTTGCATTCGTCGCCATACACCGTGTAATCTTGTTCAATCTGTGCCCATAGCTCCGTATCTGCCAGCCGAATGGCATCACCCGTTGTAGGGCCAAACATGGCCGCATAGCTGCGTCGATCCATCTTAGTCATTTACCTTCGCCCTCCCAAGCCGCAAGTCGTTCGCGAACAACATCTGGCAGCCTGCCGTTCTCCGCTTTCCCTTGGCTGAGACCATTAAGTCCATAAGATTGCTTTTTACCACCCAGCTCAACGACGGTTATAGGCTTCTCCTCACCGGGCTCGAAACGAACCGCTGTCCCTGCTGCGATGTGAAGACGCATCCCGAAAGCTGCCTCGCGATCAAACCTCAATGCACGATTCACTTCAAAAAAATGAAAATGAGAGCCTACCTGAACCGGTCTATCTCCAGTATTTACTACAATTAACTGCTTCGTCATTCGCCTTGCATTTAATTCAATTTCACCGTCAGCCGTTCGATATTGTCCAGGTATCACAGGCCATTCTCTCCTCCCCTATAAAGCTGATCGTTCACATACCACTTTCTATATCAAATGAAATGATGCCCATAGCCGTTTTACTTATCGTTTTCAGGTTATCGGGTCGTGAATGGTAACAAGCTTCGTTCCGTCTGGGAAAGTCGCTTCCACCTGAACCTCGTGAATCATTTGCGGTATGCCAGTCATGACTTGATCTGCATTCAAAATTTTTGTTCCAAATGCCATTAGCTGTGCAACGGTCATTCCATCACGAGCGCCTTCCATAATTTCAGAGGTGATTAACGCTATGCTTTCAGGATAATTAAGCTTCAAGCCGCGATTCATTCGTCGTCTTGCCAAATCTGCAGCGATCGTAATGAGCAGCTTTTCTTTTTCACGTTCGGTCAATTGCATATACTCACCTCTTTATCTGTATTAGTTTTATTATAAACAGCAAATACGGGTTCGTAAATCATTTAATGTTAGTTTTTGTGACATAAAAACAAAAAGTCCAGAAAAAGCGACTCGCGCTCGCCCTAGACTTAACATGACAATAACACAATTATTGCGATGAGAATAATCGACTATTTTCTGCATCATTCGAGAAAAATAGATTTAACTCTACATTATTTATCCTACTTTAAAGCCTAGTTTGCTTTGGACATGCCCCATCACGCTCTCCAAGCCGCTTAATTGAAAACCGTATTCAAACAGCTTCCCTGTTTCCGTGAATCGCTGCTCTGGCGTCTTCGCCCCCATAATGACGGATACAAGCCGTTTGCCATCCTGCTTCGCAGTACCTGTAAAGCAATAGCCAGCCTGCACGGTATAACCTGTTTTCAATCCGTCATTGCCCGGAAATGCATACGGCATGCCGCTTAGCATCATGTTTGTCGTCTTCAATCTTTGCGAGGTGCTCGCAAGCTTCACGCTATTGCGGCTGGAAACATCGACTACCTCAGGATACTTCTTCAGTAAATAGGCAGCTAGTGTTGCTGTATCCTTAGCTGACATCATGGTATCCCTGTCTGAGGAAGCAGCTTCGAACGGAAGCAGATCCTCATGGCTTAGGCCCGTTGCATTCGCAAAGACGGTTTGATTGGACAAGTCCAGCTTAGCAGCCCGATTGTTCATTAATTGAACAAATGCAGCCTCACTGCCGCTAACATGCTCTGCAAGCGCTACTGCCGCATCGTTCGCGGAATGAATCGCCATCGCTTCAAAAAGCTCTCTAACCGTATAGGTCTCCCCCGCCGCAAAGCCTATTTGGGAACCTGGCACCTCTGCAGCATAAGCGCTGGTTTTCACTTGTTCTTTCCAATCAAGCGTACCTTCACTTGTGAGATCTAATATGACAAGCTCTGTCATCAGCTTCGACATGCTTGCAGGCGGCAGCGCTTCATTTGCATTTTTTTCGTAGAGCACTTCCCCTGTATTGAGATCTATTAAAATAGCCGAGCTAGAATCCAATTGCAAATCAGCTTTAGATGGGCTGCCTTTTAATGAAATGACGTAAAAGACACTGACGATCACTCCAATTGCGGTTAGAAGCCACAAGATTGTACCTCCACGTTTTCTTCCATACGTTTCTTGCTGCATAAAAAACGATCCCCTTTCACTGTCTCTTCTATACAACCAAGTATAGGAGAGTCAGTTTAAGGAGACCGTAAACAAACCATAAGAAACCCTTAATTATTAATTAATAATCGGCAATGTTATACGGAATGCCGTTTGCTCCGAATCACTCGTAACCGAAATCGTACCTTCATGCTTTTCAACGATGCCTTTGACAATGGCAAGCCCTAAGCCGGAACCGCCAGACCACTGTGTTCTTGATTTGTCTACGCGATAAAATCGTTCAAAAATATGAGGAATGTCCATCATTGGAATCGGTTCACCAAAATTAATAACCTCGATAACGGCTGCACTGCCCTCCAACTGAACAGTCACAACGACCTGTTTGCCGTCTCTGCCGTAATTCATGGCATTCACTATCAAGTTTTCGAATACACGCACAAGCTTGGCTGCATCTCCCTTGATCATGACTGACGTTTTATCTGTCACCAGCTTGCTCTGCATTCCCGCTTCCTCCAGCGGCAAACGAAACTGCACAAGCAGCTGTCCGAGCATTTCGATTAAATTAAAATTCGTTACTTTAAGCGCAGTCGTATCATGCCTCATTCTCGTATATTCAAAAAGATCATTAATGAGGACATTCAGCCGCATCGATTTTTCATAAGCGATTTGAACATAGTGGCGCAGCTCTACCTCGTCTCGATAACGATCCTGCTCAATAAGTCCCAAATACCCAAGCACTGACGTTAAAGGTGTTCGCAAATCATGGGAAACGTTCGTGATCAATTCGTTTTTGGTTTGCTCTGCCTTCCGCTCTTCCACGAGCGCATGATGGAGCCTTCCTGCCAAGCTGTTCATATTGGCTGCCATAGGACCAAATATATTTCTTTTCCGCACTTCGATTTTGTAATCCATATCATAGGTACCGTCAGCAATGCCGCGAACCGTCTTATTCATTTGACCGAGATAATGAAATAAGCTCCACTGGAGAATGATGTAGTAAAAAAGAGACATTACAATGCCCGCAGCACCATACACAAGCCGTCGATCAAACCTATCAATGAATTGATAAAAAACTCTCATTGGCCTTACATTATCGATAAGCCACATTCCGAACCCTAATAGGATATACAGTGAAAAGGCCGCTAGCACGGCGCTTATCGCGATATTCAGCAACGAACGGAAGACAAGCTTTAATGCAATGTTATCCTTCAATTTTATAGCCAACCCCCCAGACCGTGATGATCATCTTATCTCCAAGCTCCTTCTCCAGCTTATCTCTGAGCTTGCTAATATGGACCATTACCGTATTGTTGGAATCAAAATATTTTTCTTTCCACACCTGCTGGAAAATATCCTCCGCACTAAACACGCGACCAGGCTGGCCAGCGAGCAAATGCAAAATGCCGAACTCAGTAGAAGTTAGATGCAGCGGATTGCCGTCTATTTCAGCCGTATGGCTCAGCTTATCGATCCGCAGCGGTCCAAGGCGAAGTTCCTTATCTAGTCGCGCCCCGTTATTCGCACTTGCTTGGCCGCTGTACTGATAGGATCTTCTCAGTAAAGAGCGTACCCTAGCCACAAGTTCAAGCGGATTAAACGGCTTGATCATATAATCGTCTGCACCGGTCATCAGCCCCATAATTTTATCCATATCCTCTGCTTTTGCACTGAGCATTAGAATAGGGACCGATTGATCGCGTCTGAGCCGCCTCGTAGCTTCCAGCCCATCCATATTCGGCATCATGATGTCTAAGATGACTAAGTCAAACGGATCTCGCGCATAAGCAAGCAGCGCCTGCTCCCCGTCATACGCCTTTTCGGTAATAAACCCTTCATTTTTCAAATAGATCTCTATAAGATCGGCAATTTCCCGCTCATCATCAACAATTAATACTCTTCTTTCCAATTTCAAGCGCCTCCTTATTCATCTTCAAATTATTCTCATCGTTACCAATGAGCATACTATACATGAATAACCTGCATCATGTCCTATTGTTTCACGGAATATCACAATGTTTAAGCCATTTTTAATGTTTTTTTAACATTTATTTGCGAAACGCCTTTCGGCTGACGTTATAGCCAACGCCTGTCCGTTGTGATAAAATCGAGAGTATTGATATTTTAATAAGCATATAGGGGGAACTTACATGGCGGCCAAAAGAATGCGTTCAGACATGATCAAAAAAGGATTCGACCGCGCACCGCATCGCAGCTTGCTTCGCGCCGCAGGCGTAAAAGAGGAAGATTTCGACAAGCCGTTTATCGCGGTTTGCAACTCGTATATTGATATTATTCCTGGTCACGTTCATCTACAGGAGTTCGGCAAGCTCGTTAAAGAAGCGATCCGTGAAGCTGGCGGCGTTCCTTTCGAATTTAACACAATTGGCGTTGATGATGGTATTGCAATGGGTCACATCGGTATGCGTTATTCACTTGCCAGCCGTGAAATTATTGCCGATTCCATTGAAACAGTCGTAAATGCTCACTGGTTCGACGGTATGGTTTGTATTCCAAACTGTGACAAAATTACACCGGGCATGATCATGGGCGCACTTCGCGTCAATATCCCGACTATGCTTGTAAGCGGCGGACCTATGAAAGCCGGTAAAACATCCGATGGTCGTTCAATTTCACTCTCCAGCGTATTTGAAGGCGTAGGCGCTCACCAAGCTGGTAAAATCAATGACGATCAACTGATGGAGCTTGAACAATTCGGTTGTCCGACTTGCGGCTCTTGCTCCGGTATGTTTACGGCAAACTCCATGAACTGCTTGGCAGAAGGCATGGGACTTGCAATGCCTGGTAACGGCACGATTCTTGCTGTTTCTCCAGAACGCAAAGAGTTCGTTAAAGACGCTGCTCGCCAATTGATGAAAATCATCGAGCTAGGCATCAAACCTCGCGACATCGTTACAAAAGATACAATCGACAATGCATTTGCTCTAGATATGGCAATGGGCGGCTCAACAAACACAGTTCTTCACACGCTAGCAATCGCGCATGAAGCTGGAATCGAGTACCCAATTGAGCGTATTAACGAAGTAGCTGAACGCGTACCGCATTTGGCAAAAATCGCTCCTGCATCCGATTATCACATTGAAGATGTGCATAATGCAGGCGGCGTAAGTGCTGTCCTTAATGAGCTATTCAAGAAAGAAGGCGCATTGCATGGTGACTGCATCACCGTTACTGGCAAAACGCTTCGTGAAAATGTTATTGGCTGTGAAATTCAAGACACCGATGTTATTCATACCATCGACAACCCGCATACAGAACGCGGCGGTTTGGCTGTACTATTTGGTAATCTGGCTCCACACGGCGCTATTATCAAAACAGGTGCAGTTGACAAGTCCGTTGGCGGCTACCACAAAGGTCCTGCTATCTGTTTCGATTCCCAAGACGAAGCGCTTCACGGCATCGCTAACGGAAAAATCAAAGAAGGTCATGTCGTAGTCATTCGTTACGAAGGACCACGCGGCGGCCCAGGTATGCCAGAAATGCTTGCACCAACTTCGCAAATCGTAGGTATGGGACTCGGCGCTAAGGTTGCCCTCATTACAGACGGACGTTTCTCCGGCGCATCTCGCGGCATCAGCATCGGCCACGCTTCTCCTGAAGCAGCTGAAGGCGGCCCTATCGCTTTCGTACAAGACGGCGATATCATCGAGATCGACATGAACAACCGTACGATGGATCTTCTTATTAGCGACGAAGAGTTCGAGAAACGCCGTTCCGAATGGAAAGGCTTCGAGCTAAAAATCAAGCGCGGCTACTTGGCTCGCTACGCTCACCTTGTTACATCTGCCAGCACGGGCGGCGTAATGAAAATGTAGTTATCGCCTTCAGCATCCTCTGGATGCTGAAGCAGCTTTGACCGAAAAGATAAGTTGGAGCAATAGATAACTTTTCTTATATTTAAACAAAAGGAGTGCAGGCTGGAAACAGCCTGCACTCCTTTATTTATTTAACATTCATTTGGATAAATGTCATTTATATCTCAACATTAAATCGCTGTTGTTTTTGTACCTAACTGCGCAGCTTCGTCGGCTGCTGCGTTTAAAGTTCTCTCTACTGTCTGGCTTATATCTTGAATCATGTTCAGCTGTGCCGTTGCATAGGACCTAATCGTTGCGACGGGCATTAACAGCATACGCGGCGAGATCAGTTCTCTTTTCTTCTTGCTCTGAGAAGTCTGCTTCGTGTTCGTTAATACTTTAATCAATACACGCAAGTACACACGCGATGATCTGGCAAACCAGCCCTCAGGCAGCTGAAATATTTCAAATCCTAATCGATCAGCCCCGCGATGGATCATTGTAACCCCATATACCGCTTTGATGTCATTCGCATCTGTATCTTCAGCAAGCTGATTTGCGAGCAGTGGAAGAGCTTGCTCCACTTCACGCAGCATACGAATACCTGTAGCTACAGGGGATTTTGAGGTTGCTGCAATCATCGACAATTTCTTGTTGTCAAAATGCAGTTCTGCAATACGGTCTCCCTTTGAGACGCGTCCTCCCTCTGCTAATTCAATGTCCTGACCAGTGTATGTGGTCACCCGGTAATGAAATGCTGCATCCTTCACATCACCAACGGTCTTCAAACGGAAAACGACGTGAAAAAGACGCTCCCATGTCAGCCAAAGCGATATCATCGCTTTCTTTAAGAGTGATGTATGAGCAGCACGCGCTGCTTCAGATCGCTTCATCATTTCTTCAATGCCAACAAAGCGGAAACCTTGCTTCGTACCTTCTTCTAAGTAAGCCTCAAGTGCCGTAAGCATATTTCTCGGTGCATCCTTGTCCGCCCCAAAGGTCATGCCGCAATCATGCAATAGAATGACTTCACCTGGCCGAAGCTTTTTCATCATCCGGTTTTTCAATCGTTCTGACCCTAAACGTATCCGCCAATCACCGAACATTGCCGACCACAAAATAATTTGCAAATGGCCTAGGTTCGCATAATCGAATACATTTACGATTCCCCATGGCGGGCGATAATAAGTCGATCGCACTCCCGTAGCATGCTCAATAATGTCAAGCGTACGCTCGATTTGGCGCTTAACCGTCCTCGGACGCATTAACCAGTTCGATTTGTGAACGTAATTATGGACACCAATATTGTGACCCTCATCCTTCATCCGCTTCAGCAGCTCTTCTTGCCCCTCGGCATGTGAGCCGACAACAAAAAAGGTTGCCTTCGCATTGTAGCGGGCAAGAAGATCGAGCAATTGCGGCGTATAGATCTCATCTGGCCCATCATCGAACGTTAAAGATATTTCGTTTCCCACACGGCCCTTCTTAAAAACACGAAAGCCAAAAGTACGGCTAATGAGGCCAGGAAGAAACGCATAGAAGGATGCTACGTATAATCCCCATAACAGCAAATTTTCCATTTTGTTTTCCCCACCGTTATATGATTTAGTCGACGAATAAATAGCGGTACAAAACAACAACAGTAGTATTAATTGTAGCATAACGCAATTAAAAATAGGCATCTTTTTAAAAACTATAGTACAATCTTTATGGAAATATGAATATGGAAAAAGAAGGAGAAACATTATGCTGCCCTTTTACAAAAAGTATTGGCGAACCGCCTTTGACATCGCACTCATTGCACTAACTGTCTATTTAATTATGTTTTCATTCAGCTATTTGTACCGAATCGCAACGCCTATATTTTTATCCTTTCTCATTTTCTTATGTATCGAGCCGCTGGCAAGGCGTCTAAATAAGCTTGGCATGAAAAAATCGATCGCTTCCGGCATTTCGATTCTGCTATTCACTTTAATTTTACTTACCGCCTTCTCAGGCGCTGCTTATCTAATTACGAAGCAAGGAACTGAGCTCGTTAACAACTTCCCGAAATATCAAGAAATGCTCGCTGTTCAAATCGCTAATCTGACAGAAGAGGTGCAAACCAGATTTGGGAATCTGCCCGCAGATTTGGATTTGGTTCAGCGCTCCAAAGACCTCATTGAAGGTGCTTCTTCAACCTTGGCATTGTTTGGAAAGACTGTACTGCTTAGCATCATCGGGTACGTCACATCCTTCTCAACTTTCATCTTTAATTTTGTAGTCGGGATTATATTAGCTTATTTCTTAAGCATCGAAATTACGACTTGGAAAAAGACGGCCGAGGACAAAACGCCAAACACCTTCAAAACGGCATTTTTCTTCCTTAGAAACAATGTATTTAAAGGAATCGCGTTATATATTAAAGCGCAAGCCAAGATGATTAGTATCACCTTTGTCGTTATTTTGATCGCGCTCCTTCTGCTGCGCGTAGAAAATGCTTTTGTCATAGCAGTCGTATCCGCTATCTTCGACATTTTGCCGCTGCTAGGCGTAGGCACTATTTTTATCCCATGGATTATTTACTTAATTATTGTCGGCAAAGTCTCGCTTGCCATTTGGCTGTCCGTCCTCTTTCTCGCAGTTGTGCTTACACGCCAAATTCTTGAACCAAAAATTACAGGCGACTCCTTAGGCGTATCCGCCTTTACAATGCTCGCTTTCATGATTGTATCCTTATCGCTTTTTGGCGTCGCAGGTGTCATATTATCACCTATTCTTATGATCTTAATCAAAGCGCTGTATGATCAAGGGTATCTCCACCGCTGGATTCATGCTCCGCAGGGGGAATACGACAACCCTCCGGACAAGCCGGACGACGCTGATAGTATATCGGTGAAAATAAATAACAAGGACATCAAGGAACAATAATACGCAAATAAAACAGAGCCACCCCATTGCAAACGAACGTTGATTCGTCTGCAATGGGGTGGCTCATTTTATTTGGAATGGCGTGCGGCGATATCCATGACGCCGCGAAAGAGCTTAGTCGCCTGGTGCGAGCTTCCAGGCGGCTTGTTCTCCACGAGGACGGCTACCGCGTATCGTGGAGCTTTGACCGGGCCGTAGCCCGCAAACCACTGGTGGTTGCGGGCGATTCCGGCATGAGTCGTTTCGGCGGTGCCGGATTTGCCGGCAATCGCCCACAGCCCTTGGCGGATCGATCGACCGGTTCCATGGTCGACGACCGCCTGCATGCCGCGCAGCAGCGCATGCGCCGTGGCCGGTTTAATCCGGCCACGGATCGCTTGCGCGCGCTGCGCGGGCAGCTTCACCATCCGCTGGCCGTTGGCATAGCGGATTTCACTCACTAGGCGCGGCTCCATTACGCGCCCCTCATTCAGCAGCGTTACAATCAGATTTGCCGCTTGCAGCGGCGACATCCTTACATCACGCTGCCCAAGCGCGCTTTGCGCGAGCACGCCGCCATCGACGCCATCCAGCATGGCTGCTTCTTCCCGCGCTTGCTGCGCCGCGTCAAACTTCCCGCTCCGCTTCTCATTACGCTTGCCATTACCACTGCCATTACCCTTGCCACTGCCATTAATACTGCCATTACCGTTGCCATTTCCATTCTCATTGTCATTGCCACTGCCATTCTCATTCTCATTCACATGCCCATTCCCAATCTCATGTTCACTCTCGTGCTCATTCTCACCCATCTCAACGCCGTTATTCCAAGCGAGCTTACTCTTAACGGCTGCAAACAGCTGTCCGCGATCTTCCTCCTCAAGCAGTCTCAGAGGCGATGTAAAGGGGCCAAAAGCTTCATCGCGATGCCAGCCCGCTTGCTGCCCTATCCCGAGCAAACCCGCGGTCCGCTTCAACTGCCTAGCTTCAAGCCGCTCAGCCAGCGTTGCAAACACAATATTGCATGATTGCGCCAAGCCCTCTTGGAGTGTCAAGCGGCCGTGTCCACCTTCCTTCCAGCAGGATAAGCCATATTTGCCGTATTCACCATTGCAAAAAAACGTTTCATGCTGATTCACTACACCCGCTTCCAGCGCAGCTGCTTCCGCAACAAGCTTGAACACAGAGCCGGGAGCGACTGCCTTGATTGCATGATTAGCCCACTCGCTGCCGTCGGAGCTTTGGAACTGTCCTGGCTTCAATTGCGGCCGTGATACCATCGCTACAATATCCGCATTGCTCGCATCCAGCACAACGATTGCTCCCTCTTGCAAGCCTTGTGCATCCACATACGCTTCGATTTCGTTTTGCAGCTGCAAATCAATCGTCGTCATCGCTTTAAGAGGATAATATCGATTGCCAGGCTGCGTAATCCGCATATCAAGGCCGTGCATAGGAGCATTACGTCCATCCAGGAAGTAGGAAACAGAAGTAGCCCCTACTCCATGCAGCAGCTTGTCCAGCGATTTCTCAAGACCCGACCCGCCAACCTGATCTACTAGCTTTCTTTTGCCACTTACGAGATCTTCCGCATGGTTAGTCTGCAGCCACTCAGGATGCTGGCTTGTAAAGCCAATCAGATGCTTCGCATCAAAATCCGGCAAATAGCGATTGCGATAAGGAAGCACACGTATACCGTTTAGCTCAAGTTTTTTTAGGCGGGTAATTTGATCATTTGTCAGTCGCAAAGGCGCTTGCATCCCATCAGCCTTCCAAAACACAGGCTCTCGCACAGCATCCCATTTCTGCTGCAGCTGCTCCGTGGTTACGCCTAGTAAGCGGCTAAGCTCAGCTAAACTCTTTTCTTGACCACGTAGCTCTGCCCGTACGGGAAATAAGGCAACGGCCGAGTAAGTTTCACCTGTTATCGGTTTTCCATAGCGATCATAAAAGTCACCTCTGCCTGTGTCCAGCACCAAGTTTCGTTGACGCTGCTGAACTGACAGCCGTTGCCATCCTCCCCGGTTTGCCAGTGGAGAAAGGACCGCTGAAGAAGAGCTTCCAGGGATCAATTGAATCCAAGCTAAGCGGCCAATATAAAACATCATTATTAAACTAATGAAACAAGCAGCCATAGTTATTCGTTTAATCATGTCCTGTTCTCATCCTGCGAAAGCTCCTTTTTAATGCTGCCTAATGTTTAATGAGCGCTGGAATCGTTGTTATACGTTCATTATCTCCTTCCGCGGCTCTCCTTCAAACATCCATTCTATTTTCTACAACAAAAAAAAGAGCTGTTCAGCATTAACTGCCTGAATAGCTCTTCCTTCAAAATTATCAATTTAATAGGATACCGTGATTGCTAATTAATTTTAAATTTAGAAAGTGAATCCTTGAGCTCACGAGACACCGTATCCAGCTTCTCCGACAAGCGCACCATACCGTCGCTAATGCTTAACTGTTCTGTGCTAAGTGATGCGACTTCTTCTGATGTAGCGGAAGATTCTTCAGCTACTGCACTCACGTTAGTCATCGCTTCGCCTAATACGACTTGCGATTCATCCAATTGCCCGATTGAATCCGTAACAAGATCCAGCTTCTTAACTAGTTCTCCCATTTGGCCAGAAACGGTTAAGAAAATTTGATTCGCTTCTTTTACAGAACCGATTTGCTCTTGGAATAACGGATAAGCATCGGACAAAACATGAACGGTCTCGTCAATCTCGCCTCTAATTTTCTCCGTGATTTGACCAACAACGTCAATGGATTGGCGGCTTTGATCCGCCAGCTTGCGAATTTCATCGGCAACGACCATAAAGCCTTTTCCTGCTGCGCCAGCGCGAGCAGCTTCAATCGTCGCATTCAATGACAAGATGTTCGTTTGCTTCGTTAAGCTGTTGAGCACGTCTAGGATTTTTACGATTGAGCCCGTGCTTTCCTTCAAAGCATCAACCTTCTCTACCATAGAACGGGTCATTTCTTCTGTCATGCTCGTTTTTTGAATAAGTACGCCCATATAGTTTGTTCCTTGCTCACTTGCCTTCTCAACGGCTTGCGCAGAGTTCACCATTTGTTCGTTGGCTGCAATAACTTTTTTCATTTGAACATCGATGTTTCCTGTAAGGTCAGAACCTCGCTCCGCTTCAACAGCCAAGCTTGTTGCTCCTCCCGCGATCTCCTCTGTTGCGACTGCAATCTCCTTAGCAGAAATAGCTGTTTTCCGAGAAGCATCTCCGAGCTCAGTAGCTGTAACCAGTACATCCTCAGCTGATCTTGTCGTCTGTACTGCAAGAGCAGTTATTTGTGTCATCATAAGATTAAAGCTGTCGCTTAGCTCACCAATTTCATCTTGGCGTTTTTTCATGACAGATCGTACGGTCAGGTTGCCGCTTGCTCCTTCAGTCATTAGGTTGCGAAGCTTAACCAGTGGCTGTGCAATCGTCATAATTACGAGAATACCGATTGCAATTGCAATAAGTGCTGCGATAACTACCGTAATCCATGTCAAATTTTGAATCGCTTTAGCATCTTTTACTAGTTCTTTTACCGGTACCGTGCCTAGCAGCTTCCAGTTCATCGTTTCGAATGTTTTGTATGTAGCCAAAACCTCAGCACCGTTTGTCGTTTTCATTTTCGACGAATCCTCAAGCGCTTTATCGCCTTCGGTTGGGAATGTAATACTCGCTGGCTTGCCTACCAATTCTGGATCATTATTTGTAATATATTCACCGTTTGCATTCACGATTGAAAGCTGGCTTCCTTCACCAAGGTTAACTTCTTCGAAGCGTTTCGCAAGCGTCGAGGCTTGCACCTCCAGCAGCAGTACATAAGATGCTTCACTTGAAGTTATATCTTTAATGAGTCGACTCAAGCCTATAGTTGGCGCACCCGCTGGATCTGACATGCCTTCAGGCTGTGGCGGAATCCAGTTTGTTTTCCCCGCATTTTCGACAGTTTCCATAAACCATGCTGTTTTCATTAATTTCTCCGCAGTGCCGGTGGTTGCCCGGCCGGATGTTACAACCGTCAATTTCGGATTTACAGGCAGCAGCATCATGGAAACGATCGTATTATTACCCATAACGTAAGATTGCATTTTGTCGCTTAAATTACGCGATGCCTCAAACTTGCTGAAATCGTCATCGCCGTCAAGCATTTTCCTTACAATTTCATGGAAGCTTTTATCAATTAATATTTGCAGCGATAAATCTTCATACGTCTTGAAAATAACGTCCATATTGTTTGCAACCTGATTGATCGTTTGAAAGCTCGCTTCTGAAACTTTATTTTCAATAATCGACTTCGACTTTGAATAAGCCATTAGACCTACTGTCAATACACACGCGATAATGCTGCAAAAGATAATCGTAAACAGCTTCGTTCCTACTGATTTAATCGGGCTTGACAGCTTTGTGCTTTTTACAGATAACGTCGCTGCCTTTGCTGCTTGTGATAAAGATTGCATTTTTGATGACGCTTTCATACTTGTACCTGACTTAATTTCGTTTGTGCTATTTTGCTCTTTTTCCTGTTTCTGTTTCTTTGTTTTCTTCTTTTTTTGTTCTTCTTGGTTTTCCATGAGGGAAGACACCGCCTTTAATATTGTAAGTCCAAAATAGTACGTTTGCTGCTAGCGCATCTTGCCGAAATATGTATTTACAGTAGATTTACAGTATATTATTTTATATCGACACATTCTTGTCATTTCATAATAATAAATACAAAAAAAAGAGTCTTATTTTCTAAAAAAATAAGACTCTAGTCATGTTTTGCCTATTTACTTCTTCCCGATCTTCTTTCTCATCATATCCATCGGTTTAACCGGCTTTAACGTACGAATGCGAATATGCTGCAAAGGATGGCGAGCCGCTTCAAGCGCATTGCCATCTGTATCCGTAATTTCGGTTACTGTTTGCTTGAAAAAAGTACCCTTCGGACCAACAAATTCGATTTCTTGTCCTAGTTTAAAGTGATTGCGCTGCTGCACGATCGCAAAACCCGTTTTATCATTATAATCTACGACTACTCCAGCAAAATCATATGGCGCTGCTTTTTCCTCTGGCTCATAAATATGATCCTCCGCACCCGGTGTATCAAGGAAAAATCCAGTGTTTAGCGGACGGTTGGCAGCCTTATTTATCTCATCCACCCATTCCTGCTTCAGCTCGAAATGCTCAGGATCAGCGAAATACGCATCAATCGCTTGACGATAAACATTAACGACTGTCGCCACATAGTGAATGCTTTTCATTCGTCCTTCGATTTTGAAGCTGTCAACGCCAACTTCGATAAGCTCCGGCAAATATTCAATCATGCATAGATCTTTAGAGCCCATTGTGAACTTATCTTCTTCTTCCGGGTACATTGGCATATCGTCAACAAACAAATCGTATTTCCAGCGACATGACTGACAGCAGCCTCCACGATTGGAGTCACGATCCGTAAAATGATTAGACAACACGCAGCGACCAGAGAAAGATGAGCACATCGCACCATGAATAAACGCTTCGATCTCAATATCAACATTTTTTTTTATTTCTGCAATGTCTTTAAAGCTCGTTTCACGGGCCAGCACAACGCGCGGCAAGCCTTCTTCCTTCCAGAACTGCACAGCCTGCCAATTCAGCGTAGATTGCTGCGTGCTCAAATGAACCTCAAGCTTAGGAGCTACTCGCTGCGCCGTTTCAATAATGGCAGGATCTGCGGCAATGATAGCTGAGATTCCTGCTGCTTCTAGATTGCGCAAGTAGTCTTCAAGTCCCTCTACATCCTCATTGTGCGCATATATATTTGTCGCGACAAACACCTTTGCACCATAGCGGTTGGCGAACTCAACGCCTTCCTTCATTTCTTCAAAGCTGAAATTGTCTGCATTGGAGCGCAAGCCATACTTTTGACCGCCGATATAAACCGCGTCAGCTCCGTAATGAATCGCAAATTTCAGCTTCTCTAAATTTCCGGCTGGTGCGAGCAGCTCCGGCTTGTCCAGCCGATGGCGTTTGCCTTGATAGCGAGGTGTCGTCTTCTCAATTGTTGTCACTATGTGTACCTCCTAAGTTTTGCGAAGCAAAACTCACTTCGTAAGCATTAACTTTGGTTTTGCGAAGCAAAACTCACTTCGTAAGCATTAACTTTGGTTTTGCGAAGCAAAACTCACTTCGTAAGCATTAACTTTGGTTTTGCGAAGCAAAACTCACTTCGTAAGCATTAACATATTAATAGACTTGCTCTTTGAAGAAGAAGCCAAAACTCAGCTCTCGCTGCGGATTCTGGACTTTCTTAATCGCGTCAAGCCATTCCTCTTGGAAAATGTAGCCCTCTGGATCAGCCAAATAGGCATTGATTGCTTGCCGATATGAGCGCACAACAATTTCGTTGTACTCGGTAGATTTCATTAATCCCTCAATCTTCAAGCTGGT
Organism: Paenibacillus sp. 01T47; assembly: GCF_056398245.1. Lineage (NCBI taxonomy): Bacteria > Bacillati > Bacillota > Bacilli > Caryophanales > Paenibacillaceae > Paenibacillus > Paenibacillus sp. 01T47. Next base: position 529,645 of record NZ_JBFTPA010000003.1, on the reverse strand, counting down.
TACTTTAGCATCCAGCAGCTCATGAAGGTTCTCTACCATACAAACATCATCCGAGCTCATAATATGAGTGCCGTTCGCATCTTCGTAGATTGGATAACGCTCGTCCTGCCGCTCCGCTTCCATCACATAAAGCCCGCGATCCTTGTCTTTCTCCGGAAGCCGATCCGTCTCCGACTGATGCTCCATATAGCTCTCTACAAGCGAACGCTTTGAATGATAAATATTCGTCATCCCATGCACATGTACTTGAACCTCAAGTTCTGTACTAGCCGTTGTCTCGCAAACCTGATCCATATTGAGTTCGCGTGCGAGCACATATCTAGTCGCACCTCTGCGGCCCCAATAATTAGCTGTAACATAATTAGTTGAGGTCATTTCGGCATTCCAGTGCAGCGCCATGCCTGGGGCATGCAACCTAGCAGCCATTAAGACCGCAGGGTCGCCGAATACTAGTGCATCAACGCCAGCTTCAGCAAGCGAGGATACATAATCATTTAATGAATCCGCTGCTTCATTATCCATAAGATTGTTAAGGGCAGCATAGATTTTCACACCCTTAGGCTTAGCGAGCTTTACGGCCTGCGCTATCATTTCTTTGTTAAACTCTCCTGCTAATCGCATACCGTAGCGTGCTTCGCCAATGACAAAAGCATCCGCGCCTGCTGCCATGAGCCTCTCCAGCTCTTCTATAGATGCAGCGGTAGCTAACAATTCCGGCTTGTACGCCATACTTGATCCTCCTTAAAAACACCGTGAAGCTTCGTTTCCTATCTAATCGTTATGACTACCCAGCCGTCTGATTACTTTTCTCGATGTTTTTCAAATGCTCTTTATATGTTTTTGCGAACAAATGAGTCTGACTTCCATCCTTCTTGGTTACATAGAAAAAATATTCCGTATCTTCCGGATATATAGCCGCTTCAATCGACTTAAGACTTGGACTTGCGATAGGTCCAGGCGGCAAACCTTCTACCTTATACGTGTTATAAGGACTGTCTACGAGCAAATCCTTCTCGTAAAGACGTTCCTTTGGCTTATCTAATGAATATTGAACGGTAGCATCAATTTGCAGCTTCATGCCATCGGCAATCCGGTTGTAAATAATGCCCGATACGAGAGCTCTTTCCTCGTCCACAACGACTTCACGCTCTACAAGCGACGCGATTGTCAGCATATCATGAAAGGACATTTTTTTCTCTTCAAGCACTTCCATCCAGCCCTCTGGAAGCTCAGCAAGCTTCCGGTCGAGTTCAAGCGCCATCCGTTTAATAATATCTTCTTCTGTGCTTTCTTTTTTCATCTCATACGTTTCAGGGAACAGATAACCTTCAAGACGCTGATGCAGCTTATCGTTATTGGGAATGGAGCGAACAGCCTCCGCATCACCCCAATTGTTTTCCGATGCAATTAATCCAATAAACTTTTCTTTGTTGATCAATTTCTCTTGAGCAAGCTTGTCAGCAATTTGCAATACGGTAAAGCCCTCAGGAATCGTGAATCGAATCGTTTCTGCTTCTACGGTGTCGCCAGCATTTAGCTTGGCTATAATGGCTTCATTATTCATGCCGGGGTTCAGCTCATAAAGTCCCGCCTGAAAGCGGCCGCCTTGATCCTTAAGCTTCAAGTAATATTTAAATATAAATGCATTTTTAATAATCCCTTGCTCTTCCAGTAATTCTGCAACCTCATTCGCTGATGTTCCTCTTGGAATATCAATCTTCTGAACCGCACCAGCAGCTGTTGGCTTCAAGCTGCTCCACACATATAAAGCAACGCTTCCAGCACCTATAATCATAATTCCTAACAAGCTTAAAATAACCCATAATGTAATGCGGCTTTTCCTCGGTCCCGATGATGATTGTTGCTCAAGGTGCTGTGATGACTTGTCCAAAATTAGACCCCCTTTTTTATAATGCATCATTTTCGGTATATCGATTTGCGCAGGCGAAATGGCTGAGACCATCCTATGGTGGCTCAGCTGAAAATGCTGTTAAACAGGTCAATGAAGAGAATTACAACCGCATGTTTGAGTAATTAACGCTAAACATGGAACAAAAGAGCGGTTATTGGCCGCTCTCTCGTTAGATGCATATACATTAGACGACGTTTTATGGACGCTCGTCAGTAGCAAACAATAAATCATCGTACGCTTCTGATGCAGCTTCCCACTCTTCATCGTTTTCGATGTTTTCCAGCTGCGGTTCACCATCGACTTGAATGACGCGGAATAGCTCAACATCATCCTCGCCACGCATCGGATCCGATTGCAGGGCTGCATAAATGCGATCCCCTAGCTGAAACTCAGCTTTAATATCGTATACCTCTACGCTGCCGTCATCTGCTTCAAGCTCAATTTCATTGCCGAATGCCGCTCGTAGCGTATTCAGCTTCTTAGGTGCTTCATGCTCTGTGCCGGACATTAATTTTCTTCCTCCATCTCACCAAGGAGAGTGTTGAACGTTTCCTCAACCATATTCCATTCTTCTTCATCTTCAATGGTATACAGCTTCAGGTCATCGCCTTCTTCTTCATAACGGAAAGCATATACTTCATCTTCCTCGTCATTTTCTCCATGAAGCGGAACTACCATCATATATTTCTGATCGGAACCATCAACTTCAAATTTCATGATGACTTCGAATTCCTCTTCGTTTCCTTCTTCATCCGGGATATAAATAATTTCCGGCTCTTCGAATTCCAACTCTTCATTTGTCATGTTTACCCTCACCTTTTCGCTTTAGAATCGAGATAATTTTGCAAAATAAGCGTTGCCGCCATTTTGTCTATTACAAGCTTTCGCTTCTTCCGGCTGACGTCCGCTTCAATAAGCGTTCGTTCGGCAGCTACCGTTGTCAGCCTTTCGTCCCAAAGGTGAACAGGTATGTTTAGTTTCTGCTTAATCTGTTCTGCGAATTCTATACAAATTTCTCCACGTGGACCGATGGTGCCATTCATGTTTTTTGGAAGACCAACAACAATTTCACTAACCTCATGCTCCTTAACCAGATCGGCAATGCGGTCAAACTCACTATGGTCTCGCCTTCGTTCAATAACACCAGTTCCTTGCGCGGTCCAACGAAAAGCGTCGCTGACAGCAACTCCTATGTTGCGGTCACCGTAATCAAGTCCCATCAATCTCATGTCTTGTCCGGCTCCTGCCTCATTAGTTAAAATATAAGAATTTATAAGTTTATCTGCTTATAAACTGCTTATATTTCTCTGCGAAACGATAGCTAAGCCTCCTAAGGGGGGCTTTAGCCGTTTACGCTTGTTGTTTCTTATGGTTTAGATAAAACCGGACAAGCTCTTCGATTAATTCGTCTCGTTCCTTCTTGCGAATTAAACTCCTGGCGTTGTTATGCCGCGGAATATACGCGGGATCTCCGGACAGCAAATACCCAACGATCTGGTTAATCGGATTATACTCTTTCTCTAGAAGCGCTTCATGCACGGATAGCAGAATGTCTTGAGAAGATTCAACCCCCTCCGCCTTCACGTTAAATTTCATTGTTTTGTCCATGGAACTCATCGCCAGCACCTCGCTTTCCAAACCGCATTTCAATGAGATATACACTCATATCATATCACATTTGTTTGATTAAGAACTAGTTCTTCTGTAAGTTTCAATGCTTCATCCAACTTCGTTGTGTCTTTTCCGCCTGCTTGCGCCATATCTGGGCGTCCGCCGCCGCTGCCGCCGCAATGAATTGCAGCTTCTTTTACAATTTTGCCCGCATGGAAACCTTTTTTAATTAAATCTGCAGAAACGGCAGCTGCAAGGTTCACTTTGTCATCCGAAATCGCACCAAGCACGATAACACTTGACTCCAGCTTCAGCTTCAATTCATCAACTATGCCGCGAAGCGCGTCCATTGAAGGAGCATTCACTTTTGCGCAAAGGACAGTAATGCCATTCACTATTTTCGCGTTTTGCTCAAGTGATCCTGCTTCGATCCGGCTCAGCTTCGCTTGAAGTGATTCATTCTCGCGAGAGAATTCCTTCACTTGACCGAACAATGCTTCAATCCGTTTTGGCACATCATTTGCATTTGATTTCAGAAGTGCAGCCGATTGCTTAAGCAGGTCAAGCTGACCATCTAAATAGTTATACGCATGTTTACCCGTAACGGCTTCAATTCTTCGAACACCCGACCCAATACCGCTCTCGCTTAACAGCTTGAACAATCCGATTTGCGATGTATTGCTTACATGACAGCCTCCGCATAGCTCCAAGCTATAGCTGCCAACTTGAACCACACGAACCTCATCGCCGTATTTCTCGCCGAACAACGCCATCGCGCCCATCGCTTTAGCTTCATTCAATGATTTCGTTTCGATGGATACTGGAGTTCCGAGCCAAATTTGCTCATTGACGCGGCGTTCAATCGTCACTAGTTCTTCAGCAGTTATACTGCCAAAGTGCGAGAAGTCGAAGCGCAGGCGTTCAGCCTCTACCGAAGAGCCCGCTTGATTGACATGATCGCCAAGCACTTCTTTGAGCGCTTTATGAAGCAAATGCGTTGCCGTATGGTTTTTGATAATGTCATCGCGTACAGCTCTAGCAACGCTCGCCTCTACTGCTTCACCTGTACGAGCAGTACCTGAGGTAACAACAGCATGATGGACGCTTTGACCGTGCGGTGCTTTGGTTACTTCTTCAACCTGCAGCGTAAAGCCGTTGCCCGTAATCGTTCCTGTATCTCCGATTTGTCCGCCGCTTTCTGCATAGAAAGGTGTCCGATCCAATATTACAACGACTTTGCTGCCTTCTGGAGCCGATTCAACCAACAGATCCTCATGAACAATGGCAATGATTTTGGACTCAGTTACCAGTTCATTATAGCCAACAAACTCACTTTTAACCGTGAAATCGCCGAGCGGTCCGCCTTGAACCTTCATGCTTCCAGTATCTTGGCGAGCTGCGCGGGCACGGTCGCGCTGTGCTTCCATGGCTGCGTCGAATCCAGCACGATCAACCGTCATTCCATTTTCTGAAGCAAAGTCCTCCGTCAAATCGAAAGGAAAGCCGTAAGTATCATACAAGCGGAATGCATCATCGCCATTAATCTCTTTTTGGCCAGCTTTCGTACCAGCAGCTACCAGATCAGACAGCATAGATAGTCCATCGGACAATGTCTCATGGAAACGCTCTTCTTCCGTACGGATAACCCGCTCGATAAATTCACGCTTTTCTACAACCTCTGGATAATAAACGCCCATAACTTCGCCAACAATTGAAGTCAGCTCATGCAAAAACGGACGGTCGATTCCGATTGTTTTTCCGTAACGAACAGCTCTGCGAAGCAAACGGCGAATGATGTAGCCACGGCCTTCGTTAGAAGGCATTACGCCATCACCTACTGCGAACGCTACTGTACGAATATGATCGGCAATAACTTTAAGCGCAACATCATGCTCTTCATTCACTTTGTAGCTTACTTTCGCAATTTCACAAGTGCGGTCGATAATTGGACGGAATAAATCCGTATCAAAGTTCGAATCCACATCCTGCAATATAGAAGCAAAACGCTCAAGTCCTGCACCTGTATCGATGTTTTTGATTGGAAGCGGCGTGTAGCTGCCGTCTTTATTATGATTGAATTGTGAGAATACAACGTTCCAAACTTCTAGGAAACGCTCGTTCTCACCGCCTGGCCAGCATTCTGGGTCCGAAAGATCGCCATATTTGTCGCCGCGGTCATAGAAAATTTCTGTACAAGGTCCGCAAGGGCCCTCGCCAATATCCCAAAAATTTTCTTCCAGCTTATAAATCCGTTCAGCAGGAAGGCCAATTTTCGTATTCCAGAACTCGAATGCTTCTACATCTTCTGGATATACCGTTACCGACAAGCGATTAGGATCAAAACCAATCCATTTTGGCTCAGTCAGAAACTCCCATGCCCAAGTAATAGCTTCTTCCTTGAAGTAATCACCGATCGAGAAATTGCCCAGCATCTCGAAAAACGTATGATGACGGCGGGTTTTGCCTACGTTTTCGATATCATTCGTACGAATGCACTTCTGTGAATTCGTAATACGCGGGTTTTCTGGAACGATGCGTCCGTCAAAATAAGCCTTTAGCGGCGCCATACCTGCATTAATCCATAGCAAGGACGGGTCATTATGCGGTACAAGCGATGCACTTGGTTCAATTTTGTGGCCTTTGCTTTCAAAAAATGCAAGCCATTTTGCACGAATTTCACTAGCTTTCATTAGGATGAGCCCCCTTCAAATGATAAAACACAAAAAAAGCCCCTGTCATTGACAGGGACGAATAGAATCGCGGTACCACCCTGGTTATTGCCTCGCTGCAAACAGCTAGAGCAATCGCCTTCATTAGACATTAACGGGTCCAACCGGTGAAGTTCATTCACACTCCGAAAATAGCTTTCGGCCACTCTTCGTTATAAAAGCTCTCTCAACCGACGCGGCTGCTTATCGAAAAGCAAATGCGAAGAAGCTTTCTCTCTGGCTAACGGGCATTGGCTTACTTCATTTCATCAACGATTTATTCCCTTATAATTGACACTTGATTATTTTAAAATTATAGCCACAGCCTATCCGCCTGTCAAATAATCTTTCTTCGCACGTAGTAGGCGAACATATGCTGAATGATCACTTTGCAGGCTGCAAAAATAGGAACCGCCAAAATCATGCCAACAATGCCTGCAATCTCCCCTCCGACCAGCAATGCAAAAATGATCGACAAGGGATGCATATGGAGCGTACGGCCTACCACCTGTGGAGATATTACGTTGCCTTCGAGTATTTGGCACAGGGTGTTGATAATCGCGACAAGGATGACCATCTTAATGGAAACCGTAGATGCCATTAGTATTGCAGGTGCGGCTCCAAAAAAAGGACCGAGATACGGAATGACATTCGTTATCGCAACGATGCCGGCAAGGAGCAGCGCATAAGGCATACCGATCAACAGGTACCCGAAATAAGCAAGCACGCCAACGATAATACAAACCAAAAACTGTCCGCGAATATAGCTGCCGAGTGCCGTATCGATATCTTTAAGCAGCCTGACCGTGTTTTTGCGATGTGATTTGGGTACATACGTAATGACCGTTCTTTCAAACACATCAAAATCCTTTAATATATAGAAGGCGAGAAACGGAATAATGAACGCGATAAACACTGCATTTAACATGGACCCAATATTGTTAACAAAGTTGAACAAACTCTCCGACAGCTTTTTTTCCATATGCAAAAGTGACTTATTAAGCCCGCTTCGAATACTCTCCGGTAAAAAAGAAGTGTTGTTAATGTCCGTGACGATATTTTGAGCACGCATGGAAAGCTCAGGCACATGACGATTGATTTCCTGTACTTGTTCGATGAACATTGGAATCAAGTTAACGAGAATCACCGTAATGACTGCACAAAACACTGCATATATGAGCAGCACGGCAATCGTCCTAGGAACCTTCCGGTCATGCAGCATCGTAACGATCGGATTCAGCACATAAGAAATTATCATCGCGATTATAAATGGAGCAAAAACGGCTTTTACAAACACATATACGTTCACAATAAGCGGCTTTATAAGCAGCATAAGATAAATCGCAAGCAGACCCAATATGATGTAAACCAGCCAGACAAACAGACGGTTCTTCGTAAAGCGCTCCACCGTCCTCACCCCCGAACTTTCTTTATCCGCTTCGCTCTTAGCAAGACAAGCCGAACTAGTTCAGTATATGTACAAGCGCCCTAAATCATCCTATAACAGCAAAAAAAAGACGGCCGAAGACCGTCTTTTGATATTCAAGTTTATAGCAACGCACGTCAGTTGACGTGAACTTGTGTAATTTCTTCCTCAAAGAACAAGTCGTCGAGTGAGCTTAACGTGCCATCCTCTTCCACTTGGTAAACCGACATTTTGTCGCCGTTAACCGTCAGTTCAATGAAGCAGCCCCAGCAATAAAACTGGTGGGAACCGATCTTTCCGATATCTTTCGAATTACAATTCGGACATCTCATCATCTTTCATTTCTCCCTATCCTCTGAAATTGGAAGCTGCGACAGGCTCCAATTCCGCTTCACTGACAGCAGGAACAATAATCGCGTCTTCCCCGAGTAATACGCTATCCGGATCACTCGGCGCCTTCAGCCATCTGCGCCCTTCCATCAGATCCGAAACAAAACCGTCCGTAAGCTCGTAGCCTATTATTTGTGTACCCTCTTTTGGGTAAAAATAAACATCCGACACTCTGCCAAGTTGAATACCTTGTACAGTTACGACGGGCAGATCCTTTAATTTCACTAATCCTGTGTCATAAGAACGTAGCAATTGCTTCGACTTCATCCGAACGATCGCTGCTTCACTTGCTATAATAACGGTGTCCTCTCCGCAAGATATCACGTGAGTCCACTCCACTATTTTTACGGAGGAAGCAAACCACTTGGGACAATCGAGTATTAGCCCTTTCAGCTGCCAATGCTCATCGAACCAGGCGTCCTTGACAGTTCCAACAAGTTTGCCGGAATGGATAACGATTACGGGTAGTCCAATAAGCCGTTGAAGTTTGATCACGCTTAGCTGGAGTCCTCCTAGTAGTTATTACGAATACGCCTCACGATTGTTCCAACTTTTTGTGCGGCATCTTCTAATTCCTCCAAAGTATTCCCCAAACCAAAGCTAAATCTTACAGCAGAATTAATTTGTTCCTCGGGCAATTGCATTGCTCGAAGTACATGTGAGCGTTCAAGCGCGCCGGAGGTACAAGCAGAACCGCTTGCTGCTGCGATACCTTCCATATCCAAATTCATGAGCATCGTTTCCGTATCGACACCAATAAAGCTGATATTTACGATATGCGGCAAATAGTGCTGCTCCGAGCCATTTATAACGATAGGCACTTCAACATGGTTGTGAAGCAGTTCTATCCATCTCTTACGAAGCTCGTCCATAAAAAGTTGCTTATTTTCTCGCTCGTTCACACAAATGTCAACTGCGGCAGCAAACCCGACGATCCCCGCAATATTTTCTGTCCCTGCACGCCGCTTTCTCTCTTGAGATCCACCATGCTGTAGAGCGTCAATCGGCGTACCGTTAGCCACATAAAGTGCGCCAACACCTTGAGGACCGTTGATCTTATGGGCGGAGAAGCTCATCAAATCAACTGGCAGCTCATTGAGCCTATACTCGAATGAGCCCAAAGCTTGAACTGCATCCACATGAAAAACAGCACCGCCAGCTCTAGCTATGCGCCCTATTTCTTCAATCGGCTGAATCGTTCCAACCTCGTTATTTCCATGCATGATGCTAATAAGGCCTGTTTCTGGGGTCATGGCTTCTTGAACAAGCTCTGGTGATGTTCGTCCAAAGCTATCAATAGGTAGTACGGTTAGGGAGAAACCTTCTTCCTTAACCAGCCATTCGCATGTATGAAGAACAGCGTGATGTTCACCCGCTGAAGTTATAATATGTGATTTGCCTCGTTTACGCTGTGCTCTAGCAGCCCCAATTAGAGCGGCATTATCGCTTTCCGTTCCACCTGAGGTAAATAATAATTGTCCCGGCTTGCAGCCTATTGCTGCTGAAATGAGATCTCGTGATCGATTTAACTGATGCTTGGCCGCTCTTCCAAAAGCATGCATACTAGACGAATTGCCGCCGGAGCCTTGCATTACCTCAAGCATCGCTTGGATGACTTTCGGATGCATAGGTGTAGTGGCGGCATGATCAAAATAATGATTTGTCATAGGTCGGCTTCCTTAAATATAGAACATATAGCTATCAGGTTTGCCAGCATCTTCGAAATTAATTAGATCTGCAAGCGTAGTCGAATCTAATACTTCTGCAATACTGTCTCTAATGCGCAGCCAAAGCTGACGTTTAGCCGGATCGTCTTCTTCTGTAAAGTCTACAGGCGAAATCGGGCCTTCAAGAATTCGAATAATATCCCCAGACGTAATTGTTTCCGGATCCTTCGATAAAATATAACCGCCATAAGCTCCGCGAATACTTTTCACAAGACCAGCATTTCTAAGGGGTGCTACTAATTGCTCCAAATAGTGCTCGGAAAGCTGATTTCGTTCAGCGATACTCTTGAGCGAAGTCGGGCCTTCACCAAATTTAGCCGCAAGCTCCATCATAATTGTTAAGCCATAACGGCCTTTCGTCGATATTTTCAAAGTGGCACCTCTTTTATTGTTTTTAGTATTGATTTATGATTGTGTCTTCCTCATTGGTTGTTAATTCTCTGTATTCCCATTTCACTTATATGTTAACATATCGAGCGGGCGGAGTGTGCAAAAAGGTTGACATCTTCATGAAAAAGTTTGCAGCCTATGTTACAATAATAAATGTTTGATTCAAGCAAGGTGGTGTTTACGATGGAAAAACCAAAAGCTTCGACAAGAGTTGTCGTCGGGATGTCAGGCGGCGTCGATTCCTCCGTCACTGCACTGCTGCTAAAGCAGCAAGGGTATGACGTTGTCGGCATTTTTATGAAAAACTGGGATGATACCGATGAATTCGGTCATTGCACGGCGGAAGAGGATTCTGAAGATGTACGCCGCGTATGTGAACAAATTGGCATTCCCTACTATACCGTGAATTTTGAACGGCAATATTTTGACAAGGTATTCACTTACTTTCTAGATGAGTACAAGCGCGGGCGTACGCCTAACCCAGACGTTATGTGCAACCGCGAGATTAAATTTGGCGACTTCCTGCAGCGCGCCTTGGAGCTTGGAGCGGATTATTTGGCAACAGGCCATTATGCTCAAGTAGAACGTACCGAGGATGGCACAACGAAGCTCATTCGCGGAGTCGATTCAAATAAAGATCAGACGTACTTCCTTAGTGCTCTTAATCAGAAGCAGCTGGCTAAAGCGATGTTCCCGATTGGGCATCTGCCGAAGCCTGAAGTACGCCGAATTGCTGAAGAAGCTGGCCTTTATACCGCTAAGAAAAAAGACAGCACAGGCGTTTGCTTCATCGGGGAACGCAATTTCAAAACCTTCCTTAGCGGCTATCTTCCCGCTCAAGCCGGCGATATGATTGATATTAGAAACGGCGAGAAAAAAGGTCGTCACGACGGACTGATGTATTACACGCTCGGCCAGCGCCAAGGACTTGGCATTGGCGGATCAGGTTCCGGCGAGCCTTGGTTCGTAGCGGACAAGGATTTGGAGAAAAACATTCTTTATGTTGTACAGGGAGAGCAGCATGCCAGCCTTTACTCTGAGAGCTTGACGGCAACTGGAATGAACTGGATTCTACCAGTAAAAAGCGGAGATACCATTCGCTGCACCGCCAAATTCCGTTATCGCCAGCCCGATCAAGGCGTCAGCGTAACGATTGGCGAAGATGGAAACGCGCATATCGTGTTTGACAAGCCTCAGAAAGCCATTACACCTGGACAAGCTGTCGTACTCTACGACGTCAACGTTTGCCTTGGCGGAGGCACGATCGATAAAGTTAAGAAAGTCGATCCTGCTGCTGATTTTGCAAAGCGAGCATAACAACACGAAAAGCTGCCTGAAGCATCCGCTAATGATGCATTAGGCAGCTTTTTTGATTAAAACGTTCATTTTCAGCCAAAATATTGGCCGTTCTGTCCTTTTTTTCTCTCGCCAATCTTTCGAATCAGAAGCCTGGAGATCCGAAGATGATCCGTCTCTTCAATAATGAATTCATATTCTCCAGCGTGATCGACACGCTGATTATTGACAGGAGGTATGTTTATTTTGGAATACATCCAGCCCCCGATTGTATCATAATCATCCGTTTCGATATCGAGATTGAAGAAGCTGTTGACTTCCTCGATCAGCATGAGACCGCTAATGGAGTAGGTATTGTCGTCTTTTTTCTCAAGAGGCTCTCGTTCCTCGTCAAATTCATCTTGAATTTCGCCGACGATTTCCTCCATAATATCCTCCAGCGTTACTAAGCCGGAAGTGCCGCCGTACTCGTCAATCAAAATAGCAATTTGCGACTTTCGTTTTTGCATCAGCTTCAGTAGTGTACTAATTTGCATCGATTCGGGTACTGTCGTAATCGGTCTCGTAATTTGCCTTATATCCTGCAGATTGTGCATCGTGTCCTTCAGTAAATCCTTGATATGCACGAACCCAATGATATTGTCCTTGTCATTCTCACAAACCGGATAACGCGTCAGCATTTGCTCCAGCGCAATTTTTTTATTGTCGGCTAAAGTGCAGCTTGTATTCAGGCATATCATTTCTGTTCGAGGAATCATAATTTCACGCGCATTCGTCTCGGCAAAATCAAAAATGTTATCAACAAGCGTTAGCTCCATATTATCTATTAAACCGTTTTTGTGGCTCTCCTTCATCAAAATCCGAATTTCATCCTCCGTGTGCGCCGAATCCTTCTCGGTCACAGGCTCAATTCCAATTTTTCTAAGAAGCAAATTGGCTACCCCGTTAAATAACCAAATAAAGGGAAACATAATCTTATAAAAACAAACGAGCGGCAACGCTGTCAATCGCGTAATGGATTCAGCTTTGCGGATTGCAATCGTTTTTGGCGCCAGCTCTCCAAGTACTATTTGCAGCATCGTAATGAGAATAAAGGCAAGCAAAAATGAAAAGGTATGAACAAACCATTCACTGCGAATGCCGATGAAAGCCATAGCAGGCTTGATCACATTTGCAATAGCTGGACCGCCAACCCATCCGAGGCCAAGCGAAGCAAGCGTAATACCAAGCTGGCACGCAGATAAATAAGCATCTAAATTGCCTGTCATATGAGAGGCAAGCTTTGCTCTCGAATCACCATCTGCGATTATTGTATCTAAGCGGCTTCCTCTTACCTTCACCATTGCAAACTCGGCAGCAACAAAAAAACTGTTCATCATGATAAAAACAAAAATAAGCAGCAGAGACAAGCTGGTCGGTAATGGGTCAATCACTGGATTCCTGTCCTCCGCAAGAAATGAAACGGGATGCGATGACAGGTGCACCTCCTTTTGGAACAAAGATACGGCAATCTTTGTGTAGTGTGAGATCTCTCCTAGATGACAAACCGCCGCGTCAAACGGTAAAGCATACGAGCCATACCGCTCTCAAGACTGTAATTATGTCTATTCGCCATAGGCTAGCACTTATACGCGGATTTCCAGTCTTTCTAAGCGTTTTTTATAGGAAGCATCAAACGATCTTCAACAAATGTTCACTAAGCCGCAATGAATTGATCATTTTATTTGGCGCAACAGCGAATTGGAATCTGTTATAATGCAATGAGCTTACTAAGTAGGCTCGTTACAAAAATATGTAGGAGGTTTAAAAATGAAACGAATATTGCTTATTTTTCTTGCCGCTCTATGGCTCGTTCCGGGCGTAGCGATGGCCCATTCCAAACTAGAAAGCGCGGTGCCTGCGCGAGATGCGACGGTCGCTGCCTCACCAGAGCGTATAGAGATGACATTTAACACAAAGATCGAGAAGCTTAGTAATTTTAAAATATTAAATGCTGCTGGCGAGGAAATGGAAAAAGAAAAGGTCGAGGTTGACGGCATGACAATGACCGGATCAGTACCTAATGCTTTGCCTAATGGTATTTATACAGTTAAGTGGGTCATTATCGGAGCGGATGGTCATTCGGTGGAAGGCGATTATTCGTTTACTGTAGAAGCGCCTGTTGTTACTGAACAACCAAGCGAAGAACCAACAGCTACAGCTACTGAAGCACCAGCAGAGACAACGGCTCCTACTCCTTCTCCTGATGCTAGCACTAATACTGACGGAGGAAGCAGTGAAGCTACAACTAATGATGCTGGGACAAACTATACTCCTTATGTCGTTATCGGTGTCATTATCGTAGCAGCAGTTCTCTTATTCATGCGGAGGCGCAAATAATGATCTATATCAGCGAAGGCCTTCTATACATTTGCTTCGCCATTTTAACGGGCACCTTTCTATTGCGGCTTGTACCGGAGGACAGAAGGCCTTCCGTTCATGTACCGCATGGCCTGCTGCTCGCATGCGCAGTAGCAATACCGTTCTTATCCTACGTTCCTATTCATAAGCTTGCTATCGTATTTGCCAAAGATTTTGACATGAGCTACGGCGCTATTTTAAAGAGCATCCTGCTCGATGTTAATACAGGCAAAGCGTGGGTATGGACAACCATCGGATCAGCTGGACTCGCTTTTCTACTAGGGCTTAAAGCATTCCGGGGCGATAAGCATATGCCTAAGGTAGCTTTGTTTGTTACCTTTTTGCTAATTGTGTGGCTGGGTTATGCAGGACATGCTTCATCCTTGTATGGATTTAAAGGTTTAATTACACATTCTGCTCATTTTCTCGCAGTCAGCGTATGGATCGGCATTTTGTTTGTGATCAGTTGGTTTTCCAAAGACGATGCCAATTGGAATGCATTTCTGCGTTGGTTTTCGCCAGTAGCCATCGTTTCTGTTGTTGTAACTCTTCTTGCCGGCATTACGCTTATGTCATTCACAACTCCAGAATATGTAAACTCATGGATGCTTCCCTACGGTCAGATGCTGCTGATTAAACATCTACTGATTTTGCCTCTACTGCTGTTTGCTTTCTCAAATGGCTTCGGATACAAAAAAATAGCAAAAACCAATCCGAATTTCAATCCAAGACGCTGGCTAAAAGCAGAAAGCTTCATTGCTTTGCTCGTGCTTGCAGCCACAGGTGTGCTTGGTCAGCAAGCACCACCGCATAAGGTGAAGGAGACACTGCAATCGGAATCACCTTCTCCATTTTTCACTTCAATTTACAAAGGAAACTTCAGCCCTGACATCAGCTTGAAATTCACGCTGAACATGGAGTGCCTGCTTATGCTTGCGGCAGCTGCACTAATGGCGGTCGGTCTGCTTTGGATGTATCGCGTAAATAAGCTTATGCCAGCTTTTGTAATGGGTATTTTGACAGTGGTATTCGGCTATTTCGGCCTGATGTTTGCGATTGCTTAAAAGAATAACAAGAAAAACTCCTGCTAATATGGAGGTAAGCTTAGGAATGAGCTTACCTCCATCAAATTAGCAGGAGTTTTTTTTATTAATTTTCTTATCATTTACCTTGGCGTTTTTGCTGATTTTGCCTTATTTTATCTTCCATCCCTTGCTCGGTAGCCTTATAAAAGGTCATTCCCCCAAGCGTATTCGGCAAATATTGCTGCTTTACATAATGGTTCGGGAAATCATGCGGATATTGATACCCCTCGTGGCCAAGCTGCTGCGCCCCTTTGTAGTGGGTGTCGCGCAAATGCAGCGGTACCTCTGCACCGCCTGCTCGCTCGATTGCCGCCTCTGCATTGCCGATTGCAATGGCAGTAGCATTCGACTTAGGACTCTCTACCGCGAACAGAATCGCTTGTGAGATGTTATATTTCGCTTCAGGCCAGCCTATCTTATGATAGGCATCCATCGCTGTAACCGCTTGAATCATTGCTTGTGGATTAGCAAGTCCAATATCTTCGCTGCATGCCACAATCAGCCTGCGGATAAACGTCATCGGGTCCATGCCCAGCTTCTCCACAGCATATAAAAACCAAAATAACGCTGCGTCGCTTGAACCTCTTACACTTTTGTGAAACGCCGACAGCACATCATATTGTGTAGATAGGTCTGCGCGAATGGACGGCTTCCTTATGGACTCTTGAGCCACCTCAAGCGTCAACCGGACAGAACCATCCATCTCAGACGGCGTTGTCACCGCAGCCAGCTCAAGCGCATTAAGCGCCCTGCGGATGTCTCCGCCAGCCATTGCAGCGATATGCCGCAGCGCATCCTCATCTACTTGCAAATCCATAAAGCCTAAACCCCGCTCACGATCGGCTAGTGCTCTTATCATCGCCTCATAGGCGTGCTCCTCGCCAAGCGCTTCGAGTTGAAACAAGGTTGAACGTGACAATAGAGCCCCATTCACATGATGAAATGGATTTTCTGTTGTCGCCCCTATAAAAATAATAATGCCCTGCTCGACAGCAGGAAGCAGCGCATCCTGCCTAGCTGTATTAAAGCGATGCACCTCATCTAGAAAAAGCGTCGTCTTCTTGCCGTACATCGCTTTGTTGGTACGAGCCTGCTCGATAACTTCACGTACATCTTTTACCGACGCATCTACCGCGTTCAGCTTCACGAACTCGCCTGCTGTCCGCAAAGATATAATATGTGCAAGCGTCGTTTTACCGCAGCCCGGCGGACCATACAACAAAATTGACGACACTTGATCGCCTTCAATAGCCCGCCGCAGCAGCTTACCCGTTCCTACTATATGCTCTTGCCCGATATATTCGTCTAATGTTTGCGGCCGCATGCGATCTGCAAGCAGCCTGGCGCGAGGCGCTTCTTCCTCTTGATATGAAAATAAATCCATTCTGCTCCCCAACCTTCTGCCATCTGTTACTCCGATCATAGCATACAAGCACATTTGTTCGCCAGAAATGATGTGCTTGTATGCTAATCGCCGAAGCGTCCACGGCTTCGCTGTCTTTTCTGTTGCTATGTAAAGTGTTGAATCGATTTATTTTGTATTTCAGACAAATTGGAAGCAAGTTCATTCCTTTTTATGCTAGCATCATATAAAATAGCCGATTCGTAAAAAAGCTGAATACGCTTTTTTTCAAATCGGCTATTGTTTTGCTTCTTATTTGTCGAGTGGAGATCTATGGCCTCTCACCAGCTTACCGACAGTTATCGTTTACACCTCAATGCCGCCAGCAGCAAGCAAATCCTTCACGACGACACTAACCATGATCAGCCCCGCTACCGGCGGAACAAATGCATTGCTGGCCGGAGGCTGCTTCGCTTTGCGAATGTCAGGCGCATTCTCGGGAACGATTTTTTTCGTAACATCCTCACGCGGCTTCATTGGCAGCTCCGTTGAGAATACTACCTTAACGCCGCGTTTGATGCCTTCCTTACGAAGCTTAGTACGGATAACCCTTGCTAAAGGATCGGTATGTGTCTGCGAAATATCGACAACCTGAAATTTCGTCGGGTCCATCTTATTTGCTGCGCCCATACTAGAAATAATCGAAATTTTTCTTTCGAGACATTGCTTGATCAAATGAATCTTATACGAAATCGTATCGGACGCATCCACAACATAATCAAGCGGGTACTCGAAAAACTGTTCAAATGTTTCTTCCGTATAAAACATACGCAGGGCAATGACATCACATTCAGGATTAATCAGCTTAATCCGATCGCGCATTAGCTCTGATTTTACTTGCCCCACTGTTGTTGTGAGCGCATGTATCTGACGATTAACGTTCGTAATATCTACAACGTCCTTGTCAACGAGTATAATACGTCCAACTCCGGTGCGTGCAAGCGCCTCAGCTGCAATGCCGCCAACGCCTCCGATGCCGAGCACGGCAACCGTGCTCCCCTTCATTAGCGCTAGCCCCTCTGGCCCAATAGCCAGCTCTGTTCGTGAAAATTGGTGAAGCATCCGGCCGCCGCCTCCTTCGTATTGATTGCTTATTTTTCGCTAGTTTCTGTTGCTGCAGTTGCTGCTGCAACTGGTTGCTTCGGTTTAAGAACTGTACGGATATGCAATTGCTCAAGCTGCGAAAGCTCGACCTCGGACGGCGCATCGCAGAGAAGATCTGTTGCGCTTGCCGTTTTTGGGAATGCAATCGTCTCACGCAAATTCGTGCGGCCTGTAAGCAGCATCACCAGACGGTCGAAACCAAAAGCAATACCGCCGTGTGGAGGCGTTCCATATTCAAATGCATCCAGCAAGAAGCCGAATTTCTCTTGTGCTTCTTCCGCGTTAAAGCCAAGCGCTTTGAACATTTGTTCTTGTACTTCACGCTTGTAGATACGCATGGAGCCGCCGCCAACTTCATAACCGTTCAGAACTAGATCGTATGCTTGTGCGCGAATTTGACCTGGATCCGTATCGAAGAAATGAAGGTCGTCTTCATTCGGACGCGTGAACGGATGGTGTTCTGCAACATAACGCTTCGCATCCTCATCCCATCCAAGCAATGGGAAGTCTACAACCCAAGCAAACTTGAATTTCGATTCGTCGATCAAGCCTAGATCTTTACCAAGCTTAGAACGCAGGTTGCCAAGTACATCGCAAACCACTTTTTTCTTATCAGCAGAGAAAGTCAGCAAATCTCCGTCTTCCACTTGCAGACGCTCTGTAAGAGCCGCAATTTCTTCCGGTTTAAGGAATTTAACGATCGGCCCGCGCCATTCGCCATCCTTCACCGTAATCCAAGCTAGCCCTTTACCGCCGTAACGAGCAGCGAACGGCTGCAAGTCATCAAGCTCTTTGCGGCTCCAGCTTGCACAGCCCTTAGCGTTCAACGCTTTAACAACGCCGCCGCCTGCTGCAACGCTTGCGAATACTTTTACATCGCTAGTTGAAACGATATCGGTAATATCTTTAATTTCTAGGTCAAAACGAAGGTCCGGTTTGTCGGAGCCGTATTTGTTCATTGCATCTGCATAAGTGATACGTTGGAACGGAAGCTCAAGCTCTACGCCAACTGTTTCTTTCAGAAGCTTAGCTGTCAGCTCTTCCATCATAGCAAGCAATTGATCTTGCGAAAGGAAAGAAGTCTCGATGTCGACTTGCGTGAATTCCGGTTGACGGTCTGCACGAAGATCCTCATCGCGGAAGCAGCGAGCGATTTGGTAGTAGCGTTCAATACCGCCAACCATTAGAAGCTGCTTAAAGATTTGCGGCGATTGCGGCAATGCAAAAAACTCACCTTCATGCACACGGCTTGGCACCAAGTAATCACGCGCGCCTTCAGGCGTGCTCTTCGTTAAAATTGGTGTTTCTACGTCGATAAAGCCTTCTCCGTCTAGGAAATCGCGGAAAACCTTTGCTGCTTTCGAACGAAGCAACAACGTTTTTTGCATTTCTGGACGACGCAGGTCAAGGTAACGATATTTCAAGCGAAGCGACTCGTCTACTTCTACGCCATCCTCAATTGGGAATGGAGGCGTTTTGGCAGCGTTCAACACTTCAATTTTTGTAACACGAACTTCAATTTCACCGGTAGCAAGGTTAGCGTTGTAAGTTTCAGCATCGCGCTCCACTACTGTTCCTTGAATGGCAAGGACGAACTCATTACGAGCACGGTCAGCGATCGCTAGTGCGTCACCAGAGAAATCTGGGTTGAATACCGTTTGTACAATACCAGAACGGTCACGAAGATCGATAAATAGGACACCGCCAAGATCGCGGCGACGTTGTACCCAGCCGTTTAGAATAACTGATTGACCAACGTCCGCTTTCGTTAAGCGGCCGCAGTGATGTGTTTTTAACAACATTGTGTTCATTCTCCTCGTTTAGTTAGATTTATTTTTGTGTAGCAAACGAACTATTAATTTCTTCAGCGAGCTTATCCAGTGCAACAACACGCTGTTCGCCTTTTGTCATGTCTTTCAAGGAAATCTCGCCGCGCTCAAGCTCATCGTCGCCTAGTATAGCGGTAAAACGGGCTTGAAGACGGTCTGCCGACTTCATTTGCGCCTTCATTTTACGACCAAGATAATCGCGCTCTGCACGTATGCCTTGCTGTCTTAGCTGGTAAACGAGCTTAGTTACCTCACGCTCTGCAGCTTCGCCAAGCGCAACCACATACACATCGATTTGATTAAAAACCGGTAATTCTGTTTCTTGATGCTGAAGCAGCAAAATCGTTCTTTCAAGACCTAAGCCAAGACCGACTCCCGGCTGGTCAGGACCGCCGATTTCTGATACTAGGCCGTTATAGCGACCGCCGCCGCCGACAGTATCGATCGTACCGATACCCTCTGCCTTGTATTCGAAGGCCGTATGGGTATAGTAGTCGAGTCCGCGAACGAGGCGATGATTGATTTCATAAGGAATGCCCATGTCGCTCAAATACATTTTTACTTTATCAAAGTGAATTTGGCATTCCTCGTCCAGGCTGTCCAAAATTGACGGCGCATCCGTAAAATGCTCTTGATCGACCTTGCAATCAAGCACGCGCAGCGGATTGCGATCCATCCGTGATTGGCAATCCTTGCAGAGCAGCTCACGCTTAGGCTCTAAGAAAGCAAGCAGACGCTCGCGGAACACCGCACGTACAGCCGGTGTGCCGACGGAATTAATTTCTACGCGTACACCTTTTAGACCCACCTCTGTATAAAAGGTATAGCCAAGTGCAATGACTTCTGCATCTATAGCTGGATCAACCGAACCGATAGCCTCAACGCCAAATTGATGCAGCTGGCGATAACGGCCTGCCTGCGGGCGCTCATAACGGAACATCGGACCGATATAATACAATTTAGACACGTCTGGCTCGCCGTACAGCTTGTTCTCTACGTAAGACCTTACTACGCCTGCAGTTCCTTCCGGACGAAGCGTCAGACTGCGATTGCCGCGGTCTGTGAAGGTATACATTTCTTTCTCAACGATGTCGGTCGTTTCACCGACGCCCCGTTGAAACAGCTCAGTGGATTCAAATATCGGCGTACGAATTTCTCGGAAATTATAACGCTGACAAATATCCCGAGCCTTCTGCTCCACATACTGCCATCTCTCTACCGCGCCAGGCAAAATATCCTGTGTGCCCGGCATTTTCTGAAATGCCATTGAATAACCCCTCCTGCCCTCATAATAAACGGGTTAAATTTCGGAAAACGCAAAAAACTCCCGTTCCTAATAGCTTGCGCCATAAGGGACGAGAGTGAATCTCCCGTGGTACCACCCACATTTCGAGCCTGCATCCTATGCGTTCGGCTCGCTCAAAGACGGTTAACGTCCGTCATCCGCAGTCCAGCTACTGTGCATTAGCTGCAAGCCTAATTGCTTGCTGCCATCTGCCGTTCACCGTCTGTTCTCCGGGAAGTCTGTTCATTCTGCCAATATAAGGACGCTTGCAGCCAAGTGACGTCCCTCTCTGAATATAAGGCGTAGAATTACTTTGTCCCATCAACGAATCCATATCTATACTGAGGACTAATTTTACCTCTGACTAAGATTAAAGTCAAGATCGAACTGCCCAAGCAACGCCATACTGTTTAAAATAGGCAGAAAAAAACCTACAAAACGTATTTGTAGGTCCAAAAGTAAAATATATTTTAAAAAGGGGGTCGAGTACTATTATAGGTCAATGATATTAAAAAAAAGTTAGAGATTGATTACAGTAATATTACAATTTCGAAAGCGTTTTAATGGATACTTTGTGTAGATGCTATTTTCTCCATTTGTTTATTTCAAAAGATAACCGCCCCAGCTCTCGGCTTGGGCGGCGGTATGCTTATGCTATAGTTGACCCGAATTTTCGCGGCGCGGGTGCTGCGGGAAACCCGCCCACTCCTCCGCTGCTTCCATATCTTCCTCAAGCTCTGCAAAAATTTTAGCTTCTCTGCGATCGGAATGAAGCAGTCTGCGAGATGATCGTTCCATCCCTTGTTCCTTGCGTGATTGGTGCATTCGCGGTTTACCTCCAATATGGCATACTGCTTGTACAAGCTTCTAATGATGCGTGCACAGCCTACACTATATTGTTTCCCGCGTTGCCTTAGTTAAATACGGCTATCCAAAATTAACGTTATAGGCCCGGAATTCACGAGCTCCACGTCCATCATCGCACCAAAACGCCCCGTTTCCACGACCAATCCGGTGGAACGAAGCGTCTCATTAAACAAATCATACAGCTGCTCTGCTTGCTCGGGTCTGGCGGCTGCCATGAAGTTAGGGCGTCTGCCTTTCCGGCAGTCTCCATACAGTGTAAACTGAGAGACCGAAAGCAGCTGCCCGCCAACATCTGAAATAGAATGATTCATTTTGCCTGACTCATCCTCAAAAATACGCAGGTTAGCTACCTTATCAGCCATCCATTTGACATCCGCTTCTGTGTCCTCATGCGTCATGCCTACAAGAAGCACAAGCCCCGAGTCAATTGAACCTACTATTTCACCCTCAATGACTACCTTTGCTTGTTTACTGCGTTGTACGACAACCTTCACTGCTCAAAAACCTCCGATATTCGTTTTGATCTCGATGCCGCAAGAGCAAAACGTTTATTGCATAATCCGTTGAACAGAATAAATATCCTGCACTCGTTTGATTTTCTCAACAACCGAAGTAAGGTGCTCGACATTGCGGATAAGCACCGTCATATGAATATGCGACATTTTGTTTTTTACAGAACGTCCGGTTACAGCTGAAATGTTCGTCTTGCTTTCGGATACCGCCTGCAGCACTTCATTCAGAAGGCCTCTGCGATCGTGTCCGGTTATTTCGATATCGACGCTGTAATTGGCATCAATATTATCTTCCCACTCTACCTCTATTACGCGTTCGCCCTCTTCGCCCTGATCGCCGAAAGGAATGTTCAAACAATCCATTCGGTGGACTGAAACGCCGCGCCCTCGGGTAATGTACCCGATAATCGCGTCTCCCGGTACAGGGTTGCAGCAGCGTGCAAAACGAACGAGCAAATTGTCGATGCCCTTCACAGTCACGCCTTGATTCGGACGTGATTTGCGATTGCCCGGCGATTTTATTTCCTTGATTTCGCTTGTAAGCTCAATCTGGCTTGCCAGTTCGGCCTCTCTGCGCATCTTCTCGGTAAGCTTCGTGCAAATTTGTGCAGCCGTAATTCCGCCAAAGCCGATTGCGGACATCATATCCTCAATATCGTTAAATGCGAACTTCGCGGCAGCCTCCTGCAGCTTATCTTCCTGCAGCCATGCGGAAGGCTCAAGTCCTAAACGCTTCAGCTCACGCTCAAGCAGATCCTTGCCTTTTGCTACATTTTCTTCGCGACGCTCTTTCTTGAACCATTGCCGAATTTTGCTTCTAGCGTGTGAGGACTGCGCAATTTTCACCCAATCCTGACTTGGTCCATAAGAATGTTTCGACGTTAATATTTCAACAATATCCCCGGTTTTGAGCTTATGGTCAAGCGGCACAATTCGACCGTTCAGCTTCGCGCCAATCGTTCGATTGCCCACTTCCGTATGAATCCGGTAGGCGAAATCAAGCGGTACAGAACCAGCTGGCAGTTCAATGACTTCACCGCTAGGCGTAAATACAAATACGAGATCGGCAAAGAAGTCCATTTTTAGCGACTCCATAAACTCCGACGCATCGCGCGCTTCATGCTGAAGCTCTAAGATTTCTCGGAACCATGACATTTTATCTTCAAAGTTGCCGCCTGGTACAAGCGAACCCTCTTTGTAAGCCCAATGTGCCGCAATTCCGTATTCTGAGGTGCGATGCATTTCCCAAGTACGAATCTGTACCTCTGTAGGCTCTCCATTTGGCCCTATAACGGTCGTATGCAGCGATTGATACATATTCGCCTTCGGCATCGCGATATAGTCCTTAAAGCGACCAGGCATCGGTTTCCAGAGCGTATGAATAATTCCGAGCGTAGCATAGCAGTCCTTAATATTATCAACGATTATACGAATAGCAAGCAGATCATAAATCTCCGTAAACTGCTTGTTGCGATCGGTCATTTTTTTGTAAATGCTGTACAAATGCTTAGGGCGACCAGAAATATCACCTTCAATACCCATTTCTTCGAGCTTCTCGGTAATCCGGGAGATGACATCGTCAATAAACTGCTCGCGTTCCGCACGCTTCTTCTTCATCAGATTGGCGATACGGTAATATTGCTGCGGGTTCAAATAACGAAGAGCAATATCTTCCATTTCCCATTTGATAGCTGAAATACCGAGGCGATGAGCAATCGGACAAAATATTTCCAACGTTTCATAAGCGATACGACGCTGTGCTTCTTCCGATTGGAACTTCAGCGTGCGCATGTTATGAAGCCGGTCAGCCAATTTTATCAAAATGACGCGAATGTCCTGAGCCATGGCGACAAACATTTTACGATAGTTTTCGTTTTGCTGCTCTTCTTTAGAACGAAATTGAATTTTTTCGAGCTTCGTTAGACCGTCTACCAGCATCGCACAGGTTTCGCCAAATTTCGCACGCACCGTCTGCAAATCAACAGTTGTATCCTCAACGACATCATGGAGCAATGCTGCGATAATGGACAGCACGTCCATTTGCATATCAACAAGAATATCCGCCACCGCTACGGGGTGCAGAATATATGGCTCTCCCGATTTCCGTACTTGTCCGTGATGGGCTTGCTCCGCAAAGTCATAGGCTTCCTGGATGCGTATAAGGTCCTGCTCTTTCATATAGGCGGATGCCTTCTCGAGTAAATGCTCAATGCCCATGAAACGTCCCTTTCTGATTACACTCCTGGCGGATCCCATTCATGCGTTTTCCGAGTTTTTATAATATTATGCCTGTAATCACAGTACCGCGTCAACTACCAGAGACCTCCAGCAATAAAATAAAACCGCCTGGCCTTCTCGCAAAATGCGAATAAGGGGGATAGGCGGTCATTTTATAGAGCAATCTTGCTGCTTGAATTATGAGTAAGTCATTAGTGAGAATACGTCGATTCCTTTAAGCTTCTCACGGCCAGTTAAGTATGCAAGCTCAATTAGAAAAGCTGCACCTACTACTTCACCGCCAAGCTGCTCAATCAAATTGATCGATGTTGCGATCGTTCCGCCTGTTGCAAGCAGATCGTCAGCAATGAGTACGCGTTGGCCCGGTGTGATTGCATCCTTGTGCATAGCCAGTTTATCCTGTCCATACTCCAAGTCGTAGCTTGCTGTAATCGTCTCGCCCGGCAGCTTGCCGCTTTTGCGAATCGGAGCAAAACCTACGCCTAGCGCAATCGCCAGCGGTGCGCCTACTACGAAGCCGCGAGCTTCTGGTCCTGCAATGACGTCAATTTTCATATCCTGAACAGCAACTCGCATCTCTTCAATCGCAGCACGA
This sequence comes from Paenibacillus sp. 01T47, assembly GCF_056398245.1. Lineage (NCBI taxonomy): Bacteria > Bacillati > Bacillota > Bacilli > Caryophanales > Paenibacillaceae > Paenibacillus > Paenibacillus sp. 01T47. The sequence continues at coordinate 504,868 of NZ_JBFTPA010000003.1, read as the reverse complement.
TATGCTCCTCCGTCTTTCAGAAGCGTCGTAATATCTTTGAAACGGATACCTGGTTGCGGGAAATCAGGAATTACCCGGATGTAATCTTTGAAGTTGTATTGTGTGTTGGACACTTGAGGTCAACCCTTTCCATTTCTAACTATTCATTATAATTTGTGTTGCTTCAAATTGTGCTTTTGCTTCTCGGTAACGTTCAGAAGTAGCTAAATCACGTTTCTGAGGTGAGGGTGCTGCCTGCATCAAACCATTGTCTCGGTTAATAAATTGCAGCTCCTCGAATACTGCCAGCATAAGCTCAACCGTCTCTAAGGATAAACCACTTTGCTTCGATAAGCGAGCATTTAATCCTTGAAGCGGAACTTGCCCCAGCTGTTTCAACAGTTGATACACTTTGCCGAATTGCTCGCGCTCTGGAAATTCGACAGCAGCAGGATCAAAATGCACATCATGCAGTTGAAGCTGAGGTTTGCGCTGCCCATTCCACTCATTAACAGATAATTCACCGACAACATCTATTTTGCTGCCCGGCTTTAATCCTTCTGCTAGTATTCCCATACTGAAGCCGATACCGTCTAATAAACGACGGCCGCTTCCTAGAGATAGCTTTAAGTGTCTTGACTCCTTGCCTATCGTACGACGATCTGCAAGCTCCGTCTTCTGAAACAGCAATCTTGGCGATGGATTTCCCATCCCGAACGGCTCAAGCTGTGAAAGCTCGGTAATCGTATCGAGAGTGGCTTCGCTAACCGAGCATACAAGATCAACAGACGTTTTGGGAATCCAATCGTCAGCGCTCAGCCATTCAGCAGCCAGCTCGCCAAGTTTCTGTTCAAATTCAGATAGTCGATCGCGATGAAGACTCATTCCAGCAGCGGCCTGGTGTCCTCCGTAATGATCGAGCAGCTCGTCGCAAGCTGTAAGGGCTGCATGCAGGTCGAAGCCTTCTATGGAGCGCGCAGAGCCTTTACACATCCCTGTCTGCTCATCTATCCCAAGTATAATAACAGGCTTATAATTGCGTTCAAGCAGTTTGGAGGCAACGATACCGATGACACCAACATTCCAGCCTTCACCTGAGAGCACAATAACTGGCGGAGGTGATGCATTCGCGGCTGCAGCATCGTCGCATTTGGTCTGCCACTGCAGCTCGGCTTCCTTCACGATACTCTCCACTACGCGCTGCCGTTCTTTGTTTAAACTGTCCAGTCCGATTGCAGTCAAAATCGCATTGTCATAATCGTCGGTTGTGAGCAGTTCGACTGCACGTTTCGCATGGTCGAGCCTTCCAGCTGCATTGATGCGCGGTGCCATTCCAAAAGCAATGCCTGTCGCAGTAATGCTGTCCAGCTCAATGCCGCCAGCCTCTGCCAGCGCTCGGAAGCCTACTCCTGCATGATTCTTCAATCGTTCCAAGCCGCAGCGAACAAAAATACGATTCTCGTCTTTAAGCGGCATTAAATCTGCTACTGTTCCAAGACTCACAATGTCGGCCCACTCAAGCGGAGGGCGCTCTAATAACGCATGTGCCAGCTTGAATGCAACGCCTACGCCTGCAAGCCCTTTGAACGGATAAGTGCAGCCTTCTTGCTTCGGATTAACGACTGCTGCAGCATTTGGGATTTGCTCTGGCGGCTCGTGATGATCAGTAACAACAACATCAATCCCGAGCTGCTTCGCATAATCAATTTCTTCAACAGCGCTGATGCCCGTATCAACCGTAACAATTAAACCGATGCCCTCTTCAGCAGCCAGCTCAATCGCTTTTTTGTTTAATCCGTAACCTTCCAAAGCACGATGAGGAATATAATAATCAAATTCATAATTTAATGATCGGAATAAATGTACCAATAAAGATGTGCTTGAAACGCCGTCCGCATCGTAATCGCCATAAATCCTTATTTTCTCATTGCTGGCTGCTGCTCGCTTTATGCGTGCAACGGCAGCCTCCATTCCAAGCAATAAATAGGGATCATGAAAATGCTCCACCCCGCCTCGCAAAAAACGTTCAGCCGCTTCGGTATCATCAAAGCCGCGCTGCACAAGAAGTCTCGCTACTAGCGGCGGCAAACTAAGATTCGCTGCCAAATCCTTCGCTTTTGCTTCGTCGTCCGCAGACCATGGCGCTACAGCCCATCTTGTCTTCCTTTGAATCATGCTGCTTGCTCCTCTCCTGCTGTTTGCTGTTCTTATTGCAGCAGTGTCGGCATCTGCTCCTGATTCGGATCATGATTAGACTTATAAGGATAACCAGGATCATAAGGCTCAACGAAAATCGATACATCCATGACATGTATAAAACGTTTCATGACGAGCTGCTTTACCCTTTTGGCAATCTCTTGACCCTCAAGAACAGAAATGCGTGGATTTACACTAATAACCATTTCTGCAATGACATAATGACCATGCTCTTTCGCTCGCAAGGTTTGCACAGTAATGACTCCATCAACACGTTGAATAAGCTGCATCAGCTCATCCGGATTTTCCTCTGAAGTCTTGCTATGTTCATCTTTTCGCATAAAGACTGTAGCCATTCTGTAGCCGTTTACGATAACAATGACCGCAATAACGATCGCTGCCGCCGGATCAAAATAATAGAGCACCGGCACATTCAGCATTTTGCCAATAATCGCTCCGCTTGCGCCCACTAATGCTGCGACTGAACAATAAAGTCCTGTCATTCGATCCTTCGATGAAAAAAACAGCTGCTGAACGATTAGAGCAAGCGCGATGGCCACTGCCGCACTCCAGTGCGGAGCGGTCGTTACACGATCAGAAAGGTCTCTAATGGCAGATATACCGATTTCGAGCCCAACGATGAGAAGGACGACTGACAACAATATCGTTGTCGCCGTCTCTCCTCTTAAATCTACTGGTACCGCTTTGGCACCCGGGTTTGCCATTTTCCGCTGCCGGCTTGCCCTCAAACCTGAAAGGGCAACAACTCCTGCAGCGACCTCAGCCGCTGTTCGAAATGCATCCGCGAGCAGCGCTTTGCTTCCTGACAACCATCCTATTACACCTTTAAATAGAGCCAGCAGCATGTTTCCCCATAAGCCGGCCCAGCTTGCGGACTCTGCTTTTACATATCGCTGTGTGGTTGACATTTATACCTCCTAAAGGTTTTGCGCATGCAAAACCACTTCGTAAGCATCTACTTAGGTTTTGCGAATGCAAAACCTACTTCGTAAGCATGTACTTAGGTTTTGCGAATGCAAAACCACTTCGTAAGCATCTACTTAGGTTTTGCGCATGCAAAACCACTTCGTAAGCATTCAACTGCTTATAGTTAAGCTGTTTTCTTAACAACAGCCTTTGGCTTTTGTCTGCCTTTAAGCATTAGCCATAGCGGGCTCGCGATACAAATGGACGAGTACGCACCGCTTGTAAGACCAATGATTTTTGCAAGGGCAAATAGCTTGATTGACTCGCTTCCGAAGATGAACAAACAAACTGCAACGATAAGCACTGCTAATACAGTATAGATATTACGCGCCATTGTTTGCCAGATACTTGCGTTAACCATCTCAGCGAGCTGCTCACGGTTTTTATATTGACCAAACCGAAGATTTTCACGAATCCGGTCAAAAATAACGATTTTATCATTGATAGAATAACCGATCGTTGTCAACACCGCCGCAATAAACGGAAGATCAACTTCCAGACGGAATATCGAGAACAACGCGACAACGACAAAGGCGTCATACAAAATCGCAATGTTCGCAGCTAGTGCAAAGCGCCATTCAAAACGAATCATGACATAAATCATAATGGCTACGCTGGCAATCAGTACTGCCCAGATCGTTTTGATCCCAAGCTCCTGCGCCATGTCCGGCGATACGACGTTAACCTCAGCCGATACTTGATCACCATACTTCGCTTTAAATAAGTCTTGAATTTCAGTGATTTTGGTTTGTGTAAGCACTTCGTCAAAACGAGCCGTTACACGTTCTTCACCTGTACCACCAACTGTAGGCGTGATGCCTTCGATTCCTGCTTTCACAAGAATTTCTTTCGCATCCTGTTGGGTTACTGCTTTGCCTACTGAAATATCCATATTCGTACCAGCCTTGAAATCAACACCGAAATTAAGGCTGAAAAAAAGCAAAGACAAGATGCCGATTACGGTTAACGTGATCGAGAACAGAAAGAACTTATTGCGGTTCCCGATGAAATCATAACGAATTTTTGTATTAAAGTTCACGGATTTCTGCCTCCTTCACACCATAGTAGCTTGGTTTTGTAAACAGGTTGCTCTTAATAAGGAGCATAATTAAAAAGCGGGACAAGAAGATGTTTGTCAGCATACTTACCAAAATACTGAAAATCATCGTCAATGCAAAACCACGAATCGCTCCATTACCGATAAAGTACAATACTGCACTTGAAATGATGTTCGTAATGTTCGCATCCATAATGGTACGGAATGAGTTTTTCGATCCAGCTTTAAGCGATGAAAGCAAGCTTTTCCCGCTTCGAATCTCTTCCTTAATCCGCTCATACATGATGATATTCGCATCAACCGCCATACCTATACCTAGCACAAAGGCGGCTATTCCTGGGAGTGTTAGGGTCGCATTCATTAAGTTAAATACTACGATCAAGAGCCAAGTATAAGTAATTACTGTAATACCAGCTACAATGCCTGGAATACGGAACAAAATAACAAGGAATATCAAAATAATGACTGTTCCGATAACACCCGCCTCAACGGTGTCTTTCAAGGAAGCTAGTCCTAGTTTAGCGCCAACGCTTTGCGTATATTTCTCAGTGAGCTTGAGAGGCAATGCTCCGAGATTAATCATATCGGCCATATCTCTCGCTTCATTTACGGTATATTCACCCGTAATTGTAGCTGATCCACCTGAAATCGGTTCTCTTACGGATGGTCTGGAAAGCTCTTTATCATCGAGATAGATCGCTAAATACGAACCGATCAACCGTGTCGTAATTTCCTCGAATTTTTTCGCATCCTTAAGTTCGATTGTAACAAAAGGTTTGCTTAAGTTGTCATAACCAACACCTGCACCATTTTGCTTAAAATCGCTGCCGTCCAGCTCGATCTTGCCGTCAGGTCCGCGGAACGTTAAATTAATTGGTTTGGCAAGAATGTCTCTTACTTCATTCTCGTTCGCAACTCCTGCAAGTCTCAAACGAATGCGGTTTGAGCCTTCAGTTGTAATCTCCGGCTCTACAATACCGAGTTCGTCAATCCGCTTTTCTAAGCTTTTTGCCGTTTCCTTTAGTGATTGCGGTGTTACAGCTTCTCCACCTTCAAGCGGCGTAGCTTCGTACAAAACCTCAAATCCGCCTTTCAAATCAAGGCCTAGCCTTACGTCTTTCACTAGCGATGGGCTTGTCCAAGCGATAACGCCAAACATAATGACTACGATCGCAAGGAAGGCAATTATTCTCTTCCCGAACATACGTCTAAATCCCCCTTATGATCTCAATATTCCTATTATACAGACGGGACAAAATCGAGTCAAAAAAAAAGAAACCGTCAATTTAAAATTGGGTTCCTTTGTATGCGCTTATCGTCATGAAATTCATAAATTTCATAACTTTTAAAGATAAAATATCATTTACTAATTCATGTAGTTCGGGCTGTCCCGACTTGTTATATTTCTGGCTAACGCATTCCCAAACCTCTTGACCCGTTACATGTTCGTAGCCAATGAGATGAAATTCCTCCGCTTTGCTGTTGCATAGCTCCTCGATCATACGATTTAATTCTTCGTCTGCCATGCTGCGCCTCCCAAAAGCTTATGACATAAAGCTGTATCCCATCTATTCGCTGTTCCTCTGCCTTTTTCCTGCCCGCTTCACTGCTAATCTATAAATTCACTGACATGGAACTGGACATGCCGCGCATAAAGATGATAGTACATGCCTGTCTAAAGACTTCGACTCACATCAGTAGAAGGCAGCATTTGGTTATTCCATGATAGAGAAGAGGGTTCATCATAATGACAAAACGATCGGATCAAACAAAGCAAAACTTTATAAAAGGCGCCATGATATTGCTTGCCGCAGGTTTAATTAACAGGCTGCTTGGTTTCATTCCTCGCATTGCACTCCCCCGTATTATGGGGGCAGAGGGTGTAGGATTATACCAGCTGAGCTATCCGTTTCTAACGGTCATGATAACCTTAATCACAGGAGGCATTCCGCTTGCCGTTGCCAAATGGATTGCTGAAGCAGAGTCGCAAGGTGATTCCAAACGAGTAAAGTATATTTTTCGAACAGCTATGCTCCTCGTAACTTCGCTAGGCATATTGTTGACCGCTCTCATGCTTCTTTTTGCACCTTGGATAACGAAGCATGTGCTGCCGGATGCCCGCGTATACCGCACCTTTATGGTTATGACTCCTATGCTGCTCATTATTGGCATATCATCGGTTTATCGAGGTTACTTCCAAGGCAAACAGAACATGATTCCCACCGCTGTATCTCAAATCGTAGAAACCTTGCTGCGCATTGTTGCATCGCTATCATTTTCTTTCATGCTCCTGCCTTATGGTCTTGAATGGGCGGCGGCTGGCGCCATGCTTGGAGCCGTGCTTGGAGAGATCGGGGGCCTCGCCGTACTGCTTTGGAAATACTACAGAGACAAATCCCGCATCAAACAAAAAGCTCTCAATCAGACAAATGAAAAATCAAACAAAAACATTCCTGTATTGCGAAAATTACTTAGCTTATCCATTCCCGTGACAGGCAGTCGATTGGTCGGCTCCTTCTCCTACTTGCTGGAATCCATCTTTACCGTCCGAAGTTTAGCAGCGGCAGGAATTACAACAGGCATCGCCACTGCGCAATACGGAGCATTGCAAGGAATGATCATACCGCTGCTTTTATTGCCAACTGCATTAACCTACTCTCTTGCGGTTTCACTGGTACCCTCCTTATCCGAAGCGGCTGCTCGCGGAGATCATGCGTTAATTCACAAACGACTGCATCAATCGATGAGGCTTGCACTTGTTTCAGGGGCGCCTTTTGTTGTTATTATGGCTTTGTTAGCTGAACCGATTTGCCGTATCGTTTATAACCATGCCGAAATAGCTCCGATGCTCCAGCTCATCGCTCCTGTTGGCATTTTCATCTATCTGCAGGCTCCCCTGCAAGCAGCACTCCAAGCACTAAATAAACCGGGAACGGCATTAATTAACACATTAATTGGTGCGGTGGTCAAGCTATTTCTCATCGTTCAACTTGCATCGAATGCTGATTTTGGAATATACGGTGCTTTAATCGCTATTAATGTCAATATCGTACTCGTCACATTATTGCACGGCATTAGCGTATTGCGGTTCATTGGCTTCCATATGAAAGTGCTTGATTTTGTAAAAGTTGGAACCGCTATGATTATTATGGGAGCTGCCGCCAGGTTTACGATGAATCATAAACCGCTCTCCATGGAATGGGTAAATTTACTTCTTGCATGCGCAGCTAGCGTAATCATTTATTTAATTTTGATGATCGTAATGAAAATCATTGATCGCCACGATATGGCGCGTTTACCATTGTTCGGAGCTTGGTTTAAATAACAATGGTAAGGTCATCGAATGATAAAAACCGCGGTAAAGAAAGGGATACGCCCTCTCTTTAACGCGGTTTTTTATCATGCGTATCAATAAACAACTTCCCTTTATAGTCAATCGTACAAAAAAACACGTCCTTAAAATCGAAGACGCCTCTTTCCTGCAAAACATTTTTTAACCAAAATCTTGTCTTTTCAAGATTTTCTAAGTTTTTGTCCTGCACCTTGCCATCCATAATAAGCGGGACAGGCAATATCTCAAAGCGATATTTCGGTGGAAAAATATTCGTTTGATTGTACTGCTTCAGCTTTTGGTCGGATCGCTCTGATTCCTGACCTTCATTACTGCCCTCTTCAGACTCATCAGCATTTTCCTTGGGTATGACGGACAGCTTGCCGCTCGTCTCCAAAATCGCAAATTCAACATCCGATACAGCACTGATTTTATTTTCCCTTAACTGCAGCATTAGATCATCCAGATTGTACCGCTGCTTGCGCATAACGTCACTATTCAGCTTGCCCTTGTCAATAATTACACTTGGTTTGCCATCAAACAGCAGTCTTAGCTTTCGACTCTTCATCGTCATAAAAGCACTGCCTACTTGAATAATCATCAAAACGACCATCGGTAAGATGCCTTCCCACATCGCCCGCTCCATGTCTTCAATAACAATGACTGCAATCTCAGCAATCATGACTGAAATAACGAGATCGAACACGGAAAGTTTACCGATTTCTCGTTTTCCCATAAAACGCATGATCAGAAATACGACGAAATAAATCATTATCGTCCGGATCAACAGGCCCCAAAATTCCAAAGGAAACCGCCTCCTCGTCTTTATCATTCGAGCTGATGCCAGCTGCGTTTTGTCCGTAAAGCTATTCTGACCTACGTGTTACAACATCATACTCCTGCTGTTTATACGAATATATGGCAATGCGGAATAAGCTGCTCATAAATACATACTGACAAGCTAATTCCTGTACTATTCTACCTAGCTTGACCATATGGATAAGTAATACGTTCATAACGCTGGGGGGAATATGATGAGTTCGGTTAAACAAGCACCTAAGCCGCCTTTAATCGCTTCACCTTTGCTTGCCGGAGTGCTTTTTTCAATCATTTGGCTAGCAGTAGGCGCATTGCTGCTCTCACTGCTTTTGCATTTTACGGCAATGAAGGAAAGCAGTTTGCCCTCTAACGCCATGCTGGTTCACGGTTTCGCAGCACTGGCGGGGGGCTTTACATCAGGAAGACGCTCTGAGAATAAAGGCTGGTATAATGGCGCATTGCTCGGTTTGCTTTATGGCGTAATCGTTATCATTATCAGCTTTCTTGCATCAAATGCTTCCTTATCCGTACATAGCATCCTTCTTCTAGGCGCTGCTCTCCTATCAGGCGCATTTGGCGGTATGATTGGCGTAAATATGAAGAAATGAACATTTACAAAAAAAAAAAAAAAACCGACTGACATGCAAGCATGTCAGTCGGTTTTTTTAATTATTTCTCTAAATCAACCGACGCTGGTGCGGAGTTGATAATTGTATTAATTGCGCTGCGCTCAAATGTCATTTTAGTTGTGTCGTTGACACGAATAACAACCGTATCGTCACTCAGCTCAACGACTGTGCCATGCAATCCACCAATTGTTGAAATTTTATCGCCTTTCTTCAATTGGTTAAGCATGCTTGCACGAGTCTTTTGTTTCTTCTGCTGCGGACGGATAAGCAAGAAATAAAAAACCGCAAACATAAGCACAAAAGGCCAAATCATTTGTAGGATATTTGTTGATCCTGCTTCACCTGCTGCTTGCAACATCGAAATCCCTCCTTTCAAAACCCTTTCTCATTATCGAACAGGCCGTAGCTTGTGAAGAAGGAATCCCGGAAATCCAAAAGCCGGTCATCCATGATCGCTTGCCGAACGTCCCGCATGAGTTGTAGCAAGAAATGCAAATTGTGATAAGTCGTCAGCCTCATACCGAACGTCTCATCCGCTTTAATTAAATGCCGGATATAAGCTCTGGAATAATTTGTGCATGTATAGCATGAGCACTCTGGATCCAGAGGACCATAATCCTCAGCGTACTTCGCGTTACGGATGACGAGTCTGCCTTGGCTTGTCATGGTTGTCCCATTGCGAGCAATACGCGTTGGCAGAACACAATCGAACATATCAATACCGCGGATAGACCCTTCAATTAATGCATCCGGCGATCCAACTCCCATAAGGTAGCGTGGTTTATTCGCTGGCAAAATGGGAACCGTATAGTCGAGCACATCATACATCAGATGTTTAGGCTCTCCAACACTCAGTCCACCAATAGCATACCCCGGGAAATCCATGGAAGTCAAATCATTTGCGCTTTGAATACGCAAATCTTTGTACATCCCCCCCTGAACGATAGCGAACAGCCCTTGGTCATGCGGTCTTGCGTGAGCCTTAAGGCAGCGCTCTGCCCAACGTGTCGTACGCTCCAACGATTTCTTCACATAGTCATGCTCGGCAGGAAATGGCGGACATTCATCAAATGCCATCATAATATCAGAGCCAAGAGCATTCTGAATTTCCATCGCTACTTCTGGTGAAAGAAATTTTTTGTCGCCATTGAGATGGGAACGAAAGTGTACGCCTTCCTCGGTAATCTTACGCATTTCACTAAGACTAAAAACTTGGAATCCGCCGCTGTCTGTTAGAATTGGACGATCCCAGTTCATGAACTTATGCAATCCTCCAGCATTTCTTACAATGTCATGTCCCGGTCTTAGGAACAAATGGTAGGTGTTGCTCAAAATAATTTGAGCATCCATCGCTTTCAGTTCTTCTGGAGCCATCGTTTTCACAGTAGCTTGTGTTCCTACCGGCATAAAGGTAGGCGTCTCAATCACACCATGCGGAGTGTGTACACGTCCTAGTCTTGCTCCTGATTGTTTGCATTGTTTGATTAATTCATATTTTACAGCCACAATTCACGCTTCCTATTCCTAATTAGTAAATAAACATGGCATCGCCAAAGCTGAAAAATCGATATTCATGAGCAATCGCTTCTTCATAGGCGTGCATGACAGCATCTCGTCCAGCCAGCGCACTTACAAGCATAACGAGCGTTGACTTTGGTAGATGAAAATTGGTGAGTAATGCATTGACAAGCTTAAACTCGTAACCTGGGAAAATAAAAATAGATGTCCAGCCGTTGCAAGCTTCGATTGCTTTTCCTTCAAAGCGAGCAGCAACAGTTTCCAGCGTGCGAGATGAGGTTGTCCCTACAGCGATAATACGTGCTCCGCTCCGTTTGGCTTCATTAATTATTGCGGCATTTTGTTCACTCAGCTCATAATACTCTGCATGCATTTCATGATCCTCAACGAGATCAACGGACATTGGACGGAATGTGCCTAGTCCAACATGCAGTGTTACGTAGGCGAGCTTAACGCCCTTCGCTTGCAGACGCTTAAGAAATTCTTCCGTAAAATGCAAGCCAGCCGTTGGTGCTGCAGCTGATCCCGCATGTTTGGAATACACGGTTTGATATCGCTCGCGTTCTTCAAGCCTTTCCTTGATATACGGAGGCAGTGGCATTTCTCCAAGACGGTCAAGCAGCTCCTGGAATATCCCCTCATATTCAAAACGTATCGTACGTCCGCCCATTTCGCCTTCTTGCTCAACAACAGCGCGCAGCAGCGGATTGCCTGCACCGTCATCTCCAAAGGATAGTGCGGTGCCGACCTTTAAACGTTTAGCCGGTTTTCCGAGCGCATCCCAGCTGCCATCCTCGAGCTGCTTCAATAACAACAGCTCAATCTTAGCACCCGTATCGCTCTTCATCCCCGTCAACCTGGCTGGAATAACTCTAGTGTCATTTAGAACTAGAACGTCTCCAGGCTTAACATACTGCTCTAAATCCGTAAATCTATTGTGTGTCAATTCGCCTGTTTGCTTGTTTAATGCAAGCAATTTCGAGGCCGTTCTGTCAAGCAATGGCGTCTGAGCAATTAAATGTTCCGGTAATTCAAAATCAAACCATTCTACGTTCATATCGATTCAATCATTCCTTAGCGATGGTGACATCTTTGTAGTAGTATTTCAAAATATATTGATAGTCATACCCTTGCTGAGCTAGGCTTAATGCTCCGTATTGCGATAATCCGACCCCGTGTCCGTTGCCAGACCCTACAAAACGGAATGAAGGCTCCTTCGTAGCTGCGCGAATATTACCGCTGCCATCTAATATAAACAAGTTAGCGTTAACCGCCTCTGTTTTTGTACCTCCGGCACTAATCATGTAAACAGGATTCGAATCCGACGGCTTCGTACGTGTTGTAGCTCCAGCACCAAGCATAGCAACCTTCGCGGTTTCCTCAATCTGGAACAACGTACTAGGCAAGGACCCTTGTACTCCTAGTGCAGCACGATAATCAATTGGATAAGTAACAGCTAGCTTTTGTCCATTTGCTGTAATTTCTGTCGCACGTCCTGAAGCGCCGCGCTGGCTCACTTCGAGTGATTTGAGCGGACCTGAGACGGGAGTTTTCACTTTGCCGTTAATCGTTGTTAACATTTCTTGTGCGCTGTAAGGACCACGTATCCAAGTCATTGAATTGGATTCTACACTTTTATCCAGCACAACGACCCGTGTTCCATTGTCAACCGTTGCAATGACAGGGATCGTATCCTGTATAAGTGGATGCTTGCGCACTTTTGTTCCGTTTGTATTTACTAGCATGATACGACTTCCTGCTGCTGTCGTTTCTCCTGTCTCGGCTAGTAAATCCTCTCTAATATAACCAATAGCTCCGCTAGGGACAACAACGCGGTACCAATTGTTCAAACCTACCTCCGATGAAGCGTCCGGGCTTTTGACAGCCTGCATATAAGGAACTGCGTTGCCCCATGCTTCTTTGGCATCAGCCGTAAATCCACCACTGTTGGCTGAATAGATCGCATCAATTGCTTTTCCATTGTACAATGCAACTTCGCCTGCTGTCTCTTCGACGGCAGCAATGGTTGATGGCCGCTCTGAGCCTACACCGTAATAAGCTTGGCTTAAAGTCGTATCCACGACATGTGCGATTTGGAAACCAAATCCTCGATTTAAAGCATAAGTGCGTGCAGCAACCGCTTGTGCCTTAAGTGCTTCGATAGGCCATGTAGGGTACATTTCCACACCTACAACGGAATATAAATATTGTTCAAATGGAAGTTCATTTACGACTGCCATCCGTCCATTTAATATACTAAGCTCAAATAGTCCTCTATAGCTGCGAGCGCTCCGCTCGTTTAGCTTAATTGGATCATTCCCGTTTGGAGACACCGTAACCTTCGTATCGTTGCCAGCAAACATATACAGCTCAGTACTGCTTTCTGCTTTGACAGTTACGGTATGATCATTTCTTATGAGCAAGTAAGCCGAACTAGCATCGGCCTCCTTCAACGCCGCTCCGCCTGAAGCATTTGCGGCAGCTGCTTTAACAATTTGCAGCTCAGCAGCTGATACAGCCGCCCCTACCATTACCGAGTAGTACGCTGATCCATTTTGCTGTGAACGAATAGCAACATAGGCATCGAGGCCAACTGCGCCGAAGCCGCTGGCTGCTGCTATTGCATCCGCTTTGCTGGTCAAAGGACCGCTCTCCAAATGAAGTGGGCCTTGAACTACCGAGTTCGAGCCGCCAACTAGCTTAGACAGCTCACTGTCACCCTTCCACTTCGTTTGCGCAGTAACAGCTTCTGCAACTGTTTTGTATGTACCTTCAATGACCTGATAGATGATTGCACCATTTTTTGAAAGGGAGGTTATAAAAGCAGTCCCCTTCAAAGCTTGCAAACGTTTCTGTACAGCTAGAGCTGAAGCAAACGTTGAGCTCTCGTACACTTTGACTTTAAAGCTGTCAACTGCGAATCGAGCTGTAGCTGCTCCATCTACATTAAACCAATTATTGATGCCATCAGGCTGCCTTACACCGATGCTCATTCCACCCGTTGATGAAAATGTGGCAGCTGCTGTCGTATCATCGTATTTCCCAGGCAATTGCATGAACAAAGCAACTCGGATATTGTCGAGCTTTGGTACTGCTGCCTGTGATGGAGAGCCTGTCCATGCTGTAGCAAGCAGTACAATTGCGATCGTCATAATTAAATAACGCTTCATATTCCGTTTAATTGACATTCCTAGTTCTCCTCCCTCTTCTGCGGCAAATCGCAGCCATTAACGGAACAGCTTTGTTCTGTAGATCCAAACCATTCATATCTTCTTTTGGCTACAAATTTGTACATACGATTAGCTATGCTTTTCATACCAGGTATTCGATAAATTACTGACAGCCAGCGAAAGCCCTTTACCGTTCTTAATATACGAACAATTCCATCCGCACCAGCAAAGAGCTGCCCCTGCTCATCAGCAACATGCATTTTCTCATACAACTCATCAAATTTCAACAAACCAACGGAAGGAATTAGCTGTTCCGTACTGCCTGCTGCCTCCAACTGTTGAATTTGAACATAATGCAAATCCGCTTTAGAGTGAAGCTCCTTCAGCTTCGCAATGGAACCCAGGCACAGATTGCAATGGCCATCATAGATAACATAAAGTTTCTCAGCGGCACCTTTGGCTCTGGAACTCATGGCGTACTACCTCCCCGGTATCGGTAGACCTAGGTGACGATAGGCGTTTTCCGTAGCAATCCGGCCTCGCGGCGTTCGCTGTAAAAAACCGATTTGCATTAAATACGGCTCATAGACATCCTCAATCGTTTGGCTTTCCTCGCCTATCGTTGCTGCAATTGTATCAAGGCCAACTGGCCTGCCGGCAAAAGTAGTCATCATCGCTTGCAGCATTTTGAAATCGATGAGATCGAGTCCCATTTTATCTACCTGCAGCAGCTCAAGCGCCGAACGCGCGATGTCATGTGTAATCACTCCGTCGCCGCGCACCTGCGCGAAATCACGCACTCGTTTAAGAAGACGATTCGCAATCCGCGGTGTTCCTCGAGACCGCATTGCAATCTCAGAAGCCGCTTCACCTACAATGCTGACGTTCAATATTTCTGCTGTTCTAGCCACGATAAACGCAAGCTCATCCATTGTATAAAATTCTAATCGGCTCACTACTCCAAAACGATCACGAAGCGGCGCAGATAAAAGCCCTGCCCTTGTAGTCGCGCCAATCAAGGTAAAAGGCGGCAAATCGAGTCGAACCGATCGAGCGCTCGGCCCTTTGCCAATCATAATATCGAGTGCAAAGTCTTCCATTGCCGGGTACAATACTTCTTCTACCGTGCGATGAAGGCGATGAATTTCATCAATAAAGAGTACATCGCCTTCCTGCAGGTTTGTGAGCAGTGCAGCAAGATCACCAGGACGTTCAATCGCAGGTCCGGATGTCGTGCGAAGGCTCACTCCGAGCTCATTGGCAATAATGTTCGACAAAGTCGTTTTACCAAGGCCCGGAGGACCATACAGCAGTACATGATCAAGCGCTTCTTTGCGCAATTTTGCTGCTTCAATATATATTTTCAAGTTTTCCTTGGCTTTTGTTTGCCCAATATATTCGGCTAAATAACGGGGACGCAAGCTGAGCTCAACTGCCTGATCTTCCATCATCAGGTTGGCGGAAATGATTCTATCATCCATCTGCCTTCATCTCCCTACTTTAACCTTTAAATAGCTGCTGCAAAGCCCGCTTCATCAAAGAATCGACTGATTCCTCCGCCGTAACGCTATGCTGCAATCCATTCCATGCTTTATCAAGCTCCGCTGCTGTGTAGCCCAGCGCAGCAAGCCCTTCCCTTGCTTCCTGCCAAGCGGTGCCTGCGCCTTGACCTGAATGCCTGCTCGATGTGAGATCAAGCGCAACACCTGCCGCAGTCAAAAGACCTCCATCCAGCCCCGCCCCGATCAGCTTGTCCTTTAGATCTAAAATCATCCGTTGTGCGGTTTTTTTCCCTATGCCCGGAAGCTTAATGAGAAACGCTATATTTTCCTGCTGAATAGCGGCTATAACCGCATCCGGTCGACCACCTGACAAAATGCCCAAAGCGACGCGCGGACCAATGCCGGATACCTCCAGCAGCTTGCGGAACAGCGTCTGCTCCTCTCTCGTCTCAAAGCCAAACAACAAAACAGCATCCTCGCGTACGTTATGATGAATATAGACGACGACAGGTTCTTCTTTTTTTGCAAATGCATACGGATTAGGAGTAAATACACGATAGCCGGTATCTCTTACGTCCAGAACGATATATTCGGATTCTAGATGGACGACATTGCCTCTTAAAAAATCGATCATGAACGTTTCACCTCATTTATTTTCTGATTGAGTACGACCGAGTGCGCATGACAGATCGCAACAGCGAGCGCATCGGCAACATCATCGGGCTTCGGCACTGCCGAAAGCTTCAAAAAAACCTTAACCATTTCTTGTACTTGTTTCTTCTCCGCTTTGCCATAACCAACAACCGCCTGCTTTACTTGAAGCGGCGTATATTCGCCAATAGGCAATCCGCGCTGCGCAGCAGCCAAAATAATAGCGCCCCTAGCCTGCGCCACATCAAAAGCCGTCGTCACGTTTCGATTAAAAAATAGTTTCTCTATGCCCACAGTATCCGGCTTATATTTATCCATTAAAGCGCCCGCAGACTCGTAAACTTGCAGCAAACGCTGCTCTGAAGGCGTATGAGCTTCCGTCTGAATCGCACCGTATTGCACGGGCGTAAGCTTGTGTCCGATCTTATCTATGAAACCAAATCCAACGATCGCATAACCAGGGTCAATTCCAAGAACGCGCAAACGGTCATCTCCTCAAAATAACTGCTTTCTCCACATACTCACTGAAAGTTGCTTCATCCATTATAGCAAAAGATGGCGTGAATGAGAACGCGCGTTTGATATTTCGGCCTTTAGACATAAAGAAAGGAGACCGCACGATGATGTGCGATCTCCTTTGTCACTTACTCTTGCTGATAGGCTGGGTTCATTACTTTCTGATTTTGCTCAATAGCATAGTCGCTATAGGTGGATAGAACACTATTATATTCTTCCATGTCGGTTATCCGAATCCCTTTGGTAAGCTGGTCCAGCTTATCCTGCGGCAAACTGCTCTCCATATAGCGAACGTCCAGCTGGAAAAAGGTTCGAACAACCTTTTCTTTTTTTGGAGCACCGTCATAAAGGGTAAGATTCCCTTTCTTGTCGACGCCCATATACGCATTCGCTTTACAATGCTCGGACAAATCCTCAATACGCTCTTCAAACTGAACGGTGCCCTGTTCTTGATTCAACATGACCTTCCACTCCGGATGTGCAAGCACTAGCTGAACAATCTCTTTACTCATCAATTGACCCAGAAGCTTCGATTCTTCGCCGCACACATATACGAGGCGCAGCTTTGCAGATAGCGCTCCATCAAGCTTCTCAAGCTCTTGAATAACGCTCGTTTGATTCGCTGATGGCTTGGGTGCAGCTGTGACAACATTTTTATTAGCGATAAAGAGCCAACCTGCTAGCAAGCAAAACATAATAACGCCTAACATCCAAACGGGACGCCGCTTTCTCTTTAAACGTTTCTTTAAGTTTTTCCAAAGGCTGAATTCCATCATAGGGAAGACCCCTTCTTTATATTTTTTGATAGTATGCGCCATAATTACATAAATATTCAAAACGATTTATTTGTAAGAATCCATAGTTTAAGCTGCTTGTCCGATACCTGTTTTTTCAAAAAAATGACTAGCATTATGTATTCATAACAAAGAAAGCCCCAAAGGATAGTAGACCTTTGGGGCAGCATACATTCATTTAACGATTGATCCAAGGCTGATTTCCACGTTTTTTCGGTTTATTAGGCCGTGTGGAAACTGTTCGAATAACTGCTTTTTTGTTCGATTTCTTTGGTACAACTATCTTTGCTGGTTTTTCAATTTGTACGTCAGCCGCCTTTGCAGTGTTTTGATCAGAACGATTTCCTTTGCAGCCGCAATCGTCTTGATTCATATTGCCTACACCGGCTGTTTGAGGCCAGCCTTGATTAGATGGAAACGGCTGTGCGTATGGGGAGAAACCAGCTACAGGATAACCATAACCGCCATCATTTTGCACTTGAACCGGCATTACATTCCCATGCCCGCCATGACCATAGCCGGAGCCATAACCATATTCAGGCTGCATGCTCGATGGGAAAGCCATCCCTTGGTTCGGCTGTGTTGCAAACGGCGATACCATGCCTTGGTTCGGCTGTGTTGCAAATGGCGATACCATGCCTTGGTTCGGCTGTGTTGCAAACGGCGATACCATGCCTTGGTTCGGCTGTGTTGCAAATGGCGATACCATGCCTTGGTTTGGCTGTGTTGCAAACGGCGATACTGCACCTTGGTTTGGCTGTGTCGCAAATGGCGATACCGCACCTTGGTTTGGCTGTGTTGCAAACGGCGATACCGCGCCTTGGTTTGGCTGTGTTGCAAACGGCGATACCGCGCCTTGGTTCGGCTGTGTCGCAAATGGCGATACCGCACCTTGGTTCGGCTGTGCTGCAAATGGCGATACCGCGCCTTGGTTTGGTTGCGTCGCAAATGGCGATACCGCGCCTTGGTTCGGCTGTGTTGCCAGCGGTGATACACTGCCTTGGTTCGGCTGTGTCGCCAGCGGTGATACACTGCCTTGGTTTGGCTGTGTCGCTTGAGGGGACACCTTACCTTTATTCGGCTTTGTTGCCAGCGGCGATACCATGCCTTGGTTCGGCTGTGTTGCCAGCGGTGATACCATGCCTTGGTTCGGCTGTGTTGCCAGCGGCGATACCATGCCTTGGTTCGGCTGTGTTGCCAGCGGCGATACCATGCCTTGGTTCGGCTGTGTTGCCAGCGGCGATACCATGCCTTGGTTCGGCTGTGTTGCCAGCGGCGATACCATGCTTTGGTTCGGGAAAGCAGAAGTTCCGGCTACCATTTGACCACTTTCCTGCATGCCATGGTGGAGTGGATTTATCATGGGATAACCATAACCCCATTCAGGGCCAACGCCCATTGGCATGCTGGATGGAGATGGGTAACTGCCGACAAATACCATCCCCGGCGGACACTCAAATGGCGCCTCGATGCCTTCATGCATTGGGCTTACCGTACTTCCGAATGGCACAGGTTGATGCCAATCTCCGTAACCGTAGCCATGTTCCATGTGAGCAGGCATGGTCATTGGTTGACCAAATCCATACCCCGACTGAATTGGCATGGTCATCGGTTGACCGTAACCATATCCCATCTGTGCCGGCATAGTCATCATTGGCTGATGATGCCCATATCCTCCGTAAGTAGGCTGCTGTGCAGCTGGCGAGATTGCTTCAGGTGCTTTTGGCAAATCATACAAGGATAATGCTTCGGTTGCTGGGATGCCATATTGCTTGAATAAATCAACATTTGGCTTGTATTCGGAATGAATCGGTTTTAGCTTTTTCTCAACAGGCTTTTCGATCGGCAGCGCCTTTTTGGCTGGCTCAACTGCTGCCGCCTTAGGGGCAGGAAGAGGAGCTGGTTCTACTGGCTTCACAATAGGTGCTGTTGGTTTTTTCTCTTGAACAGGTGCAACAGGCGTTTCAGGAGCAGGGGCTACCGGTGCTGGTGCAATAGGCGCAGTTGGCGTCTTGCCTGCAATTGGAGCTGTTGGTGTTTTTCCAATAATAGGCGCAGTAGAAAGCTTTCCGACCCAGCCCTGTACCCCTTGCATGATTGAGCTTGGGTGAAGGGCGTGATGACCTCCTGTGTTTTGTGCCACGCTCTGCCCAGCTTGTTGTCCAGTACCTCCAGTACCTTGGCCACCAGTTCCTTCAGTCATGGTTTCGCCTACTTTAGGGATATTCACAACTTCACCAGTAAGCAATACATTCGGATTTTTGAGCTGCGGATTCGCTTTAATCATATCCGCGAGCGGCACGCCCCAAGCTTTCGAGAGCTTCCAAAGGGTATCACCTTGTTTCACAATATGCTGATGCATGATGTCCATTCCACCTCCTGCGCCGCCCGCGATGCTTGAAGGAATTTTCAGCTTCATGCCAACATCAATGGCGTCCGGATTCGTAATACCCGGGTTCAGCTTCAAAAGCTCTTCGAGCGAAACATTATACTTTTGGCCGATAAAGTATAACGACTCGCCCTTCTTCACAATATGGATTTTCACTCGTTGTTAACCTCCTGTCACGTTCTGAATAACCAGGCACTGCTAATGCCTATTATCAATCCTTACATCCTATGCAGAATATGGGCAGGTGTCTCCACTTTCACAAAAAAAATAGTAAAAAGCCGAGTTCACCCAACAGAGTGAACTCGGCTTTCTATTCCAATATCGATTAAACCTAAGATGTAACGCACAACCAGCTATGCTTATTTCTTGAATTCAGTAAAGCTTGGATAGCTTCCTAATACGCGAACCTGACATCCGATTGCTTCAATTTCTTGAATGGCTGATGGAAGCAAAACGGTATCAAGAGCCATATCAATGTCGATGAAGAAATAATAATTGCCGAGCTTCTTCTTCGTCGGGCGCGATTCAATTCGGGTCAAGTTGATTTTGCGCCATGCAAAAGCAGAAAGAACCTGGTGGAGCGCTCCCGGGTAATCCTCTGGCAATGTAATTAAGATGCTCGTTTTTATTTTATCGGATTTACGATCGGTATAGGGCTCTGATCCGACCAGCAAAAACCGAGTGTAATTATTATCATGATCTGTAATCTCACTTGCGAGAACATCAAGCTTCTCGTTCGCAGCAGCAGTCATCGTGCCAATAGCTGCCAAACCGGCATTCGGATTGTTTTGAACGATTCTAACGCCCTCAGCTGTACTGCTGACATGTTCTGTAACCGCATGCGGAAGATGTGTACGCAGAAATTGCAAGCACTGTGCGATCGCTACAGGATGGCTGATCACTTTAGTAATACGTGAGTAGTCCATTTCCCCATTATCGTTTAACAGTTCAGATTGTCGGCCGATCAAATTTTGAATGGAGGGATAAACCCACTCCGCTTGAATCGGAATATCAACCTCATGTACAAGCCAATCCATATGAAGGCTAACAGAACCCTCAATCGTATTCTCGATCGGAATGATGCTGTAATCACTTATTCCATTGACAGTAGACAGGAACACATCGGATATTAGCCGATGATGCTTCCAGTTTATTTCTTCACCGCGGAATAAATGTCTTGCTGCCTCATCCGATACGGAGCCAGCAGGTAAAACCGCTATCGTCTTCATCGCTTCATATCTCCTTTAATTCGATCCGGAAGAGGAATCGCAGGCTGCGAAGAAATATCCTCTATCGTAATTTGAGGACCTTGAGCGCTTGGCGACAGCCATAGCGTATTTGCTTCAATGCCCTCCTGCTTTAGCGTATCAAGCAGAAATGTTTCAAGCATGGATTCGCCCGAGCTGTGTGCAGCACCGGCTTCCGTATCCTCAACAAATGCAATCAGCGTCGGCCCTGCTCCGCTTAGCGCAGCACCAAGCGCGCCGTGCTCTACCGCACGCTCCAGTATAGTTGCCATGCCGGGAATCAGGGCTGCACGGTAAGGCTGGTGCAGCCGATCCTTCATCGCATGGCGAATCATACCTAGCTCGCCGCCAGCAAGCGCTGCGACGAGCAAAGAGCTGCGGCTGACGTTAAATATGGCGTCAGCCATACTGATTGTAGACGGAAGCGCATGACGCGCCTTCTCCGTCGACAGCTGAAAGGCTGGAATCGCGACAAGCGTCTTCAGCTTGTGATGCGGCTCAATTCTAACATAATCTGCTCGCTCCCCATCCCAAGCCGAGACGACAATGCCGCCGTATAGTGACGCGCCGACATTGTCCGGATGGCCTTCCAGCGCTGTTGCCATTTGAAACAGCTTATCATCCGTGAGCGGACTGCCAATCAATGCGTTCGCAGCAACCAGAGCGCCTACGATTGCAGACGCGCTGCTGCCTAGTCCACGAGTGAGCGGAATATCGCTATGCATCGAAATCGAGAGCTCTGGCACGGATACGCCTGCTTCTTTGAACACAAGCTGCGCAACCTTATAGATTAAATTCGTTTTGTCCTTTGGCAATCCATTCATTTGATCGCCGTAAAACTGGAATTCCGTTCGTTCAGAGATGCTCATTTCAATCCAAGCGTATAGCGAAAGAGCCATCCCCAGCGTATCAAATCCTGGTCCGAGGTTTGCTGTACTTGCTGGTATTTTTACGATTACTCTGCGATTGTTCATAAGATTTATCCTTCTACGCGATAGACGCTTTTCACTTTATGAACGACATCCAGTGAGTCAAACTTAGCAAGCACCTTCTGGATAGCCGCTTTGTTCGCGTCATGAGTGATGATGATGATCTCAGCTTCCGGATTAGACGGTGTCGGCTGCTGCAATACCGACTCCAAGCTGACCTCAAAGTCAGCGAATACTTGCGTTATGCGTGCAAGAACGCCGGCACGATCTGCCACTTTAAGCAGAATGAAATATTTAGATGAGATCTGCTCGTCAGTCTTGAGCTTCTTCTCTTTATAAGCAAGGCTTCCTTGCATGCCGTTCACACCAAGCTTCAGGTTTTTCACAACGGCCACCAAATCGGATACGATCGACGTAGCAGTCGGAAGCTCACCCGCGCCTGCGCCATAGAACATCGTTTCACCAACAGCTTCGCCATATACATAAACCGCGTTAAACACGCCGTTTACCGATGCGATAGGATGCGATTGCTTCACCATCGTTGGTTGAACGCTGATGCTGATCAAATCATCCTGGCGCTCTGCGATACCAAGCAGCTTCACTTCATAGCCAAGACGCTTCGCGTACAAAATATCTTCTTTGGATACCGATGAAATGCCTTGAACGGATACATCCTCAAGCGCAACATTGGCACGGAATCCGATCGTAGCGAGAATTGTCATTTTGCGCGCTGCATCAAGTCCTTCGACATCTGATGTCGGGTCTGACTCCGCATAACCAAGCTCCTGCGCTTCTTTAAGCACATCTAGATACGAAGCGCCTTCTTGACTCATCTTTGTCAAAATAAAATTCGTTGTGCCGTTCACAATGCCCATAATTTTATTAATGCGGTCGGAGGCGAAACCTTCGACAAGTGTACGAATAATCGGAATACCGCCGGCTACGCTTGCTTCATACAAAACATCGCAGCGGTTTTCTTTGGCTTTGGCCAATATTTCAGGACCGTGCATTGCCATCAAATCTTTATTTGCCGTTACGACATGTTTGCCAAGGGACAGCGCTTCTAGTATATATTCTTTCGTAAGCCCAATTCCGCCCATAACCTCAACGATAACATCAATTTCAGGATGGCGGATGACTTCCCAAGGATCCTCAGTTAGCTTGCTTGCATCCACTGCAATATTACGCGATTTGCTTTTATCTTGAACGAGTACCTTTTCAATTACGATCGGCGAACCGACCTGACTTGCCAAATCATCCTGATGTCCCTCAACAATTCGAACTACACCTGTACCAACTGTACCAAGACCTAATAAACCAACTTTAACCGGCTTCATATATACCCTCCATTATCAATTCTGTTATCCTTGTCCGATGACCGAAGCTTTACGCACGCCTGGTTGACTGCGAAGCATTTCAACCAGCGATGACAGTTCTCCGGAAAGCTGCGAAATATCGACCGAAATGACGACATTAGCGAAACCTTGGAGCGGAATGGACTGATTCATCGTCAGCACATTGCCATCTTGGCTCGCCACCATGCTAAGTACGTTGGAGAGTACGCCTGAACGATGCTCCAAATCCATAGAAATGGTCGCAATACGTTCTCGTTCCAGCTCATTTAGCGCGTAGACACCATCTTTATACTTATAAAAAGCGCTTCGGCTAAGTCCAACACGTTCAACCGCCTCATGTACGGTTGCCGCATCTCCTCGGCCAAGCATCTCCTTCACTTGTATCGTCTTCATAATCGCTTCCGGTAAAATATCCTCTCGAACGACATAATAGCGTTTCGTCACTATACGTCCTCCTCAAAAAGACAATTGTTCACCTATAGTGGACATTATATCGAAATATACAGTTTGGGGCAATAGGCAAAACAAGAAAAGACGGCTTTCGCCGTCTTCATTTGTTAATATGTGCGAATGCTCTAGCCATTCGGATTATAGTCGCTGCCCTCGAAGAATTCAAAAGCAAAGTCGCCGATTTGAACCATATCGCCGTCTTTTGCCCCCATCTTGCGAAGCTCGGCATCGACACCCATTTTGCGCATCGTGCGTGCAAAACGCATAACTGCATCATAGGAAGTCAAATTCATCCGTTTCATGTAGTTGCTAATGCCAGCACTAACAATAACGAACACTTCATCTTCCTTATGGATGGTGAAAGTCGTTTCTTCGCGCTTCTCGTACGTATAAACTTTACGCTCAGCAACATCTTTCACATCCGCGATTTCAACTTCCTCTGAAACCGTATCAAGAATATCAGCTGCTTTATATAGTAGCTCCTGTACGCCTTTTTTCGTTAGCGAGGAGATTGGCAAAATTTCATATTGACGATCACCGCTAACTTCTGCGAGCTTTTGCTTGAATAACTCAAGCTGCTCCTCAGAATCCGGCATGTCCATTTTGTTTGCAGCAATAATTTGCGGACGATCTGCTAGCTTCTCATTATAGAGAACAAGCTCCTCGTTGATTTTCACCCAATCATCAAAAGGATCGCGTCCTTCGGACGCTGACATGTCGATGACATGAACGATAACCCTCGTCCGCTCTACGTGACGAAGAAACTCATGACCTAGACCAACGCCTTCATGCGCTCCTTCGATAAGCCCAGGCAAGTCAGCCATTACAAAGCTGCGGCTATCCCCAACGTCAACGACACCTAGATTCGGTGTAATGGTCGTAAAGTGATAAGCGCCAATTTTCGGCTTAGCGCCAGATACGACAGATAGCAGGGTTGATTTGCCTACGCTTGGGAAACCAACAAGACCTACATCTGCCATTACTTTAAGCTCAAGAACAACCCAGCGCTCTTGTCCTTCTTCACCATTCTCCGAAATATAAGGAGCTGGATTGTTTTGCGTAGCGAAGCGAATGTTGCCGCGTCCGCCGCGTCCGCCTTTTGCAATAACGATTTGTTGACCGTGACGAGTCATATCCGCAATAATTTCTTGCGTATCGTCATCAACGATTATTGTACCGGGTGGAATCCGTACGATTGTATCATCAGCACCCGCTCCGTGCATGCTTTTTACTTTTCCGCGCTCGCCGCGATCAGCCTTGAAATGCTTCTGATAGCGGAAGTCCATCAGTGTGCGCAGACCCTCGTCAACTTGAAATATCAAGTCGCCGCCTCGGCCTCCGTCGCCACCTGCAGGACCACCTTGTTCTACATACTTCTCACGGCGAAAAGAAACGATACCATCGCCTCCGTCGCCGCCTTTTACAAATATCTTCGCTTTATCGACAAACATGATGTGCCCCCGTTCATGCGCGCATTTCCGCCCTCAGCAACACCTTTGCATACGGCTGCTCGAAGTTGATCGGCTGCATTGGCGCGCCTTCCAACTGCTGTTGTATTTTTTGCTTCCATTGCTGTTCATTCATTAGTTCGCCATCATAATAGAAGGCTGCATACAGTGCATCCTCATCCAGCGATAGCTCCAGCGTAAGAACAGCAGCATTACCATAGCCAGGCTTAGCCGCAAACCGATATGCGTTAATCGTATGAATGAGCGTTTCGGCTATTTGATCGGCATCTGCCGTTATTTCGTTTAAATGAATGTCACCTTTAATTACAATTTGTAACTCCAGCGAATTCGATATCGTACGAAACGATTGAATATAACTAATCAGTGATGGAACCCCTAGCTTGGATATACTGCTCTCCACAGCCATCCGTTCACTTATTTTCTCCACATACTCGGCGGCTTTATCCAGCTTTTTGAGCCTAATATAGCCAAACACGACTTGCAGGTCGTTCATCCAGTCATGACGATGATGATTGAGAGTTCGTATTGCAGAGTTTTGCAACGATTGAATCGTTCGCGCAGTCCGCTCTGCGTGCTCTTTCCGTTCCGTTCGTATCCAGTAAGTCGCAACAGCTATAAGCCAAACGAGAAAGACAGCAGTTAACCACACTTGATTGGGCCAAATAAGTACAGCGGCGCATGGCAACAAAATGGTTGCCGCCGCGTAATATTTCACCGTTGTTAAGCGTCCCATCGATTAAACCTACTTTCTTCGTATTTCCCGAAAATATAACAACGAATATATTATATTTCCCCGTCAAAGCTGCTTCAGCGTCCAAGACGCCTTAGGCATTTTTGCTTGCTTATCCAGTATATCACGCAGCCGTCCTACGGTCATCAGCCATGGAATAAAAAAACCCGGCCAAGCGATGCAGGCCGGGGCTTGTTGCATATATAAGGTTGTATTAAGCTTCTACTGCTGCAGCTACCGGAGCAAGAACAGCTGGATACACGCTTACTTTTTTGCGGTCGCGTCCCCAACGTTCGAACTTCACTACGCCTTCTACTAATGCAAAAAGCGTATCGTCTTTCCCGATGCCTACGTTAGTTCCTGGGTGAATTTTTGTTCCGCGTTGACGAAACAAGATGCTTCCAGCAGATACGGTTTGACCGTCAGCACGTTTAGCGCCAAGGCGTTTCGACTGTGAGTCACGTCCGTTTCTAGTGGAACCTACACCTTTCTTCGAAGCGAAGAGCTGAAGATTCAGTTTCAACATAGTTATTCCCTCCTTCTAAAGGATTGGTGAGCAAAGCTGCACCGTAAGCATGAACTAGAGGCTTGTAAAACAAACCTGCACCGAATGCTTACGCATTAAGATGTTCATGAATAACGACATGCTTGCCGTATGATTTTGCAATAGTGTCAAGCATAACCGCCATCGATTCCAGCAGCAGCTGCATCCGGCCGTCTGAAGCCTCGTCTGCAAGCGTCGGAATATCCGACGATAGCCAGCCGTTCTTCATCTTGGCAGGGAGCTCCTCTCCCGCTAGAGCTTCGATCGCGTTAACGGTACCAACCGAGATGGCTGATACACCCGCACAAACGATATCTTTGCCGGGCTTCGCATATTTAGCATGTCCTTCGACCGCAAATGATACGATACGTCTGTCAGCGGCTCTTCGTACAAAGGTAACTGTTATCATAGAAATTCCTCTTACGCTTGGATTTTCTCGATTGTTACTTTTGTGAACGGTTGACGATGACCTTGCTTACGACGATAGTTCTTTTTGGCTTTGTATTTGTAAACGATGATTTTTTGGCCTTTGCCTTGTTTCTCGACTTTGCCTGTTACTGTAGCGCCGGAAACAACCGGAGTTCCAGTTACAAGACCGTCACCTTTAGAAACCGCCAAAACACGATCAAACGTTACGCTTTCGCCTGCTTCAGAATCCAGTTTTTCGATGTAGATTACATCGCCTTCCTGAACTTTGTATTGCTTGCCGCCAGTTACGATAATTGCGAACATTGTTGGTGCACCTCCTTATTTTCGAAGACTCGCCTAATTCAGGTGGCTCACGGCATGCGCCGCAAACGCTTGTTTACCCAATCGGAGCGGTACTTGTACGTCCCATTCCAATGAGGTACGAGACACACACCCAAAGATTGTACCATACTATGCAAGCTATATCAATTCATCCAACAAGAAAATTTAAACTATTTATACAACTCTGATCATTTTATGTGCGCTCCGCAGCTCTCACAGCGCTCGATCAGTTGATGGACTGCATTCTCACGAGCCTTTTTACGCGTCATTTCAATTAATCCGAGCTTTGTCCAGCCCAAAATCGTACATTTGGTTTGATCATTGCGCGCTTTCTCTACGAGTCTTTGCATAACCTGCTCGCGATGGTTGTCCTGCTCCATATCAATAAAATCAATAATAATAATGCCGCCTACATCTCGAACTCGGAGCAATCTTGCAATCTCGTCTGCTGCTTCCATATTCGTACGAAACACAGTGTCCTCAAGGCCAGATGTCCCAATAAATCTGCCTGTGTTCACATCAATAACCGTCAGAGCTTCCGTCTCTTCCCATATGAGGTGCCCTCCGCAGGTAAGCTGAATTTTGCGCTCGAACGCTCTCGTTACCTGCTCCGTCACACGATACGTATCAAATAAAGAATTGCCTTGCCTTGATTCAAAACATTTTAACCGCTCACGAAGCTGAGGGGTCATTTCCTCCAGCAGTGCTGACGCTTCCTCAAACCTCTCCGCATTGTCTATCCATATTTCATCCATATCCATCGTAAGCGTGTCTCGTACAGCCCTCCGCATGAGACCTGCCTCTCTGTGCAGCTCGCTTGGCGCACTCGCTTCCACGCTTCGTTCCGAAATGCTTTGCCAAATCTCTCTTAACCCAGCGACATCGGCATGCAAAGACAGCTCGCTTTCAGCTCCAGCCGCCGTTCTTAAAATAATGCCTTCCTCCAGCTCACGCAGCTTCTCGCCTATGGCTCGCAATCTCGACCGCTCGCTTTCGGAACTGATTTTTTTGGAAACGCCAATATAATCGGCATTTGGCATATAAACAAGAAACCGGCCAGGCAGTGAAAAATGTGTAGTGACACGGGCGCCTTTGCCACCCAGCGGCTCCTTCATAACTTGTACGAGCAATTCCTGTCCAGGCTTGACCATATTTTGAATGAGCGGCTTTTCAGCTGGCTGTTTTTCCAAATGAGGGTGGAGCAGCTCATCAATGTACAAAAATGCATTTTTAGCTAGTCCTACATCTACGAAAGCCGCCTGCATGCCAGGCAGCACGTTCACGACACGACCTTTATAAACATTGCCAACCAAACTGCTTGCTTTTGATTTTTCCATAAAAAATTCGACTAGGCGGCCATTTTCCAGTACAGCGGTTTGCAGCATTTCACCGTTAACGTGCATCAACATTTGCTTCATTCCTGAATATCACCTGCCCGTACGCTTTTCATCTATTTTAACTGAAAAGTTCCGACACTGCACGATTCGGATTATTTTCGGACAAACATCCTTCTACAATTTTCTGCTCCGGAAGCACTCTGACCTCCTTGCTGTGCGACTCCACCATGTATATCAAATGATATCGCTCCCTTTGAAAGAGCCTTGCTACCGAGATGATTGACTGCTTGCCGCTTACGATTATAGGACTTGCAATGTGTCCGAGCCTCAGCGCCTGCAGCGTGATCCTTTCCCGGTACATCAGAAAACGATAAAACAAATATGGAACATTACGATAATATGTCCAGTTCGTCATCACAAGAAATATGCCGACAATGAGCAGATTGAGTTGAATGCCATCCTTATACACTAACCATGGAAGCAAGGAGACGATGATCATCAGCACACTAAAAAACAAGCTGATTCGCGCGCTCCAAATAAGCATTTTATAATAGTTAACCGTATAGCTTAATGCCGCCTGCAGCAGCTTCCCTCCGTCTAGCGGGTGAATAGGCAGCAGGTTGAACAAGCCGATCATTAGATTTGCTTTCCATACATACTCCGCCCATGCTAAGTCCCATATGCCAAGCTGCCCGCAGCCCCAAGCAGCTAGTCCCATCCAAACGTTTTGCAAGGGACCCGCAATCGCTACAATTGCTTCTTCTTTTGCAGGTACACCGCCGGCTTCCTCAACCTCTACAACACCGCCAAAGGGCAGCAGCTTTACTTCCTTTATCGTCCAGCCATAGCCCCGAGCTACAATAACATGGCCGATTTCATGGACAAGCACGAGTAAAAACAAGGTAATCAGCTCGGCAAAATATCCTGTCATGACCGACCCAAGCATAATGATAACGAACAACGGATGGACCGACCATAGGATTCCTTTCCATTTAATCAATCGGTATCACGCCCACGGGATCGATATACAAATCATTTTGTTTAACAGCAAAATATAGCAGGCTTGGCTGCGTACCTTCAGCTTTCAGCAGGTTGCCGATAGAATCCCCTGCCTCAACCCAGTCATTTACTTTAACATTCGTTTTCCCAAGCATCCCATATACGGTTACGCGCTGATTGACATGCTGGATAACAATAGTCGAACCTTGCGTGCTCTGATCTGATAATAGCAATACGCGCCCCGTCTCTGCCGCAACAACCTCTGCTTCAGAGCTTCCAGCAAGCTCTATACCATTAAGCATCTCCGCAAACGTTCGAACAAGCGATCCTCCTTCCAATGGGGTTACGATAGGCAGCTTTACCGTTCCATCCGCGCCTACCGCAGGTTCAGGATTGTCCTGAAAAATAGGAATAAAGGATGGAGCCCCGGCAAACGTTTCCTTATACCAAGCAGCCGCAGCTGCAAAATCAATCTCATCCGTAAGCGCTTGTTTCACAAGCGCTTGTCCCTTGAGCGTGTATTCCGTATCATAGCGAAACATAGCCCATACCGCGCCAAATAACAGCAATGCTACTGCTAGCTTCCATTTCAGCTCCTTGCCGAAAGTATAATTATTTTTCCCGCCGCCTGATCTCGGATCGTTCCCATTCGATACAACTGGCCCTTTTACAAATCTTCTATTATCAACATACCCTTTGTCCTCGTTCCAATTTGCCCATGGATTAGGATTGGTTTTCCAAACGACCTCTGGATCAAGCTCCTCCGCCTCGTCTTCATCAAAATATTCGTGCTTGTATGGCATGCGAGGGTCTGAATATATGTCCTCTTCTTGTAAAGGCACAGAGTTCCGATCCCCTGTATTTTGATTTTTATGCTGATTGCGCCGCTTCTCATTATCCTTCATTAACATCTCATTTTTCCCCCGCTTCCATCGTCCTTGGGACAGCTTGTTCCTTTATACATGGATATGTGGGGATTGAGACAAGTATGCGAGCGCAGCTGATCATAAAAAAAAGCCACCCCAAGATCGGATAACATCCGTCTCAGAAGCAGCTTTCTAACTTGGCTAACCTTTAGTCAGCCATCTCATATTTTTCTTGATGTGCCTTAATGCTGAATACAAGTCCGATTGACAACATATTAAGCAGTAGAGATGTGCCTCCATAACTAATAAACGGCAGCGTAATTCCCGTAATTGGCATAATTCCAATCATCATTCCGATGTTTTGGAACACCTGGAACACATACATGGACACGATGCCAATAATAATGTACGAGGCTCGCAAATCATAACACTTAAAAGCAATAATAATCATCCGATATATGAGCAAGAAATACAGAAGCAATAAGATGGCTGCGCCTTGAAAACCAAATTCCTCGCCGATAACAACAAAAATCGAGTCAGAATACGGATAAGGTACAAAACCGCCATTTTTCATATCGCCTTGCATATAACCGTCACCGTTTAAACCGCCTGAACCGATTGCAATTTGTGCATTTTCCGATTGATGTTTATCATCTGCAGTTGCCGTCTCCGGATTAATGAATGTATTAATCCTTTTATGCCAATGTCCCATTTCATTATCTTTCAAGTAATTGTAAATTTCTTGATTGAATGTATTGAACAGAGAAACAAAAAGGACAAGACTTACAACAACGACGGTAATCCCTGTAATGACATGAGAAT
Source organism: Paenibacillus sp. 01T47 (assembly GCF_056398245.1). NCBI lineage: Bacteria > Bacillati > Bacillota > Bacilli > Caryophanales > Paenibacillaceae > Paenibacillus > Paenibacillus sp. 01T47. The sequence goes on along the minus strand of NZ_JBFTPA010000003.1, from coordinate 473,832 downwards.
ATTTGACATTCCCAATCCATAACATCCCTAACACGATGACTACGTATATGATCGCATTGCCGAGATCCGGCTGAATCATTACGAGCATAAACGGCAATAAAGCAAATGCTGCAATCGGAAGCAAGTCTTGTGTGAACGTCAGCCGATCGCCTTGCCGTCGTCCCATAATATAAGCGATACCGATAATGAGTATAATTTTGACCATTTCCGCAGGCTGAAACGATAAGGCTCCAAACTGAAACCATCCTCTAGCCCCATTGATTACCGCTCCAAAGAAATAAACAAGAATCAACAATGTAACCCCTATGCCATAAAGGACATGCCAGCTCTTGAGAACGATACGATAATCAAATAAGGTGGCTGCGATAGCTACAAAAAAGCCTAAGCCGTAAAACTTCAGCTGTTTGATCTCATGACCGGCGTACTTTGGATTATTTGCAGTTGCACTATAGACAAGTACGATACTGATAATCATAAGGAAAACTAAGATTATCAAAATTCCCCAATCCAGCTTTTTTAATTTGTTAAGCAAGTCGTAATCATCCTATTCCGAGGAACTTACGGAAACGTTTGAACGCTCCCGCCTTCTCATCAAGCAGCATGAGAGGAACCATGTCGCCAAGTATGCGGCGTGCGATGTTCCGGTAGGCGATTGCGGCACGTGAAGCCGGATTCATAACTGTCGGCTCTCCGCTGTTTGCAGCAGAAATAACTTTCTCATCATCAGGTACGATTCCGATCAAATCGACTGCCAGCACTTGACAAATTTCATCGATATCCAACATTTCCCCGGTTTTCATCATATTTTGACGAATCCGGTTAATGATTAGCTTACTTGGTATTTTCTCCTGCTCCAGCAGTCCGATTACACGATCGGCATCCCGCACTGCAGCGTTCTCAGGTGTAGTAATCACGATAGCCCGATCGGCACCTGCAATTGCGTTTCGAAAGCCATGCTCAATCCCCGCTGGGCAATCAATAATAACATAGTCATGCTCTTTCTTGAGCTCTAAAATCATATTTCGAACTTGTTCAGGCGTAACAGAATCCTTATCCTTCGTCTGTGCGGCAGGAAGCATGTACAGCTCTTCAAAGCGTTTGTCCTTAACGAGCGCCTGATTCAAGCGGCAGCGGCCCTCGGCAACATCAACCAAATCATAAATGATTCGATTCTCAAGTCCCATAACCACGTCCAGATTGCGAAGTCCAATATCTGTATCAACCATGCAAACCTTCTTACCAAGTAAAGCTAGCGCGGTACCCAGGTTCGCCGAAGTGGTCGTCTTGCCGACGCCGCCTTTCCCTGATGTTACAACAATCGCTTCTCCCATATTCTACACTCCTTTAAACATTATAGGATTATGCCGTATGCGGAATAATTGCGCTAGCTTATCAATTTGCATTCTACCTTCACTTAAGAAGGCGAACTCCATAGAGGCATCGCCGGTCATCCATTCCTCTGGCGGTCTGCTGATTACATCCGCAATGCGGAGCTGAGTTGGCCGCATGAGTGAAGTCGCTATAATCACGTCCGTCCTCCCGCCAATCCCAGCATGCGCGGTTCCGCGCAATGCACCCAGCACATATATGTCACCTGTACACATTAAAGTACCGCCTGGATTCAAATCGCCGATTAAAAGTAAATCCCCATCATGCTCATAAGTTTGGCCTGAGCGTATAATAGACGTGAGCACTTGCAGATTAGGTTGCTGTCCGAGCTGAGGATCGATCTTAGGCGCTTCAGACTCAACAGATTGAACCATTAGGTTTCCTTGTGAACGTATCACGTTTTTGATGCGATCTTTATCATCATCAGAAATCTGCCTGGATCCAAGCTTCACCTGAACGTGAACAAGGGGACCTGTGAGCAACTGCTGATGCGTCTTCTCCAGCTTGTATTGCAATTCATCTAGAAGCGTCGCAAATTCACATTTATCGTCGAGAAGGAACACGAGACCTTCTTTTACACCCTTAATAATAATATGCTGCTTATCGGTCACGTTCGTCCCTCCCCAACCTAATGGATTCTTGCTAAGCTGGGCAAAATCCTGCCTGCAGCAATATTTTATTCCTCATCCTTCTCTGCTTTGACCAATGTCTGCCCTTCAAACCATTTTCGCGCCGGTACATAACACAAGAGTGCAAACGCCAGCTGTAAAAATAAACTAGGAAGGATATGATCGATAAGAGCCCATGCATAACTTTCATTCGTAATTCGAAATGCCTTGTAAATGAAATATATGGCGCTGTCATATAGAATGCAGGCAAAACCCACAACAGAAATCGCCATCATAAGCGTTGAACGGCGATGCTCCAGCAATACGCCAGTAAAGTAACCCATTAAACCCATAATAAACGCATTAATTCCAAGCAGATGACCAAAGTATACAATATCCTGAAGCAATCCGAAGCTTATGCCAAGCATGAGTGCAAGATGCCTTCTGCTATATAGACCTGAGAAGATGACCATTACAAATACAAAGTGAGGAATGATCCGTTGACCGAAGCCGGCTGGAATAATCCACGGCATCACTGCTCCCTCGATAACAAACAAGAGCAACATGAGCAGGATGATTCGGTTCAAGCTCATTTCTCGGCTTCCTCCATTTCAGGGACCTGAACAACAAATACCTCAGTCAGATGATCAAAACTTGCTGATAGCTTGACCGATGCTGTATATGTAAGGCCGAAGTCGCCAAGCTGCTTGTTTTCAACCGTTCCGACAACGAGTCCTCTTGGATAAATTCCGCCAAGGCCAGATGTAATAACTGTATCTTGAAATTCCATTTTATCGTCTTCGGCGATTTTCGTCATAACGATTCTTGACGTTTCCTTGTTGTAGCTGCTCAGAACACCAAATGATTCATTCTCACGACCCATAATCGTCACAGCAATGGAGTTGAACGTTGGTGATGCTTCGTCAAGTTCTGTAATTGGAGTAACAGCTGCCGAATTGGGGGTTACTGAACTTACAAGACCGATCAACCCCTCTATGGTTGTTACGGCCATATTCGGTTTGATGCCATCTCTGGAACCTAGGTTAATCGTCATCGTGCGGTTATTCGCATCGTTGCTGATCGATACAACCTGTGCGATCAAATAATTATAATTGTACATCTCTTTCTGACGCTGTGTGAACGAGAGTTCTGCCTTTAAACGTTCATTCTCTTTTTCTACGAAATTGTAATTAATCTTGTCACGAGAATAAGCTGCAGCTGTAAGGCGCAGCTGCTCATTTTCTTCATAAATCGTACGTAAATTACTAATATCCTCGAAGAAGCCCGCTATATAACCAGCGGGCTTGTAGAACCATTGCTGCACGTATGCTGCCGAATCCTTCAAAAATTTCTCCGGCCACGATAATTCCTTGCGGTCGCTTAGCGAGAAGCCGATGACCGCTATGAATAAAATAAACCCGATCATAAGCATAAACATACGCTTATTTCTCATTAGCTTAAACAGCTCGACCACCTGCCCATTTCATATCCGTTTCCCCATCGGACCTAACTTAGCGTCTCGAACGAGATGAGCTTCTTGCTTTAAATAAATGAATATTATCGAGCGAGCGGCCAGTACCGATCGCAACACAATCAAGCGGATTATCGGCAACAATAACAGGCATGCCTGTCTCTCTTTGAAGCAGCTTGTCCAGATTGCGCAGCAAGGCGCCGCCGCCTGTGAGCACGATACCGCGATCCATAATGTCCGCAGACAACTCCGGCGGGCATTTCTCCAGCGTTACTTTCACCGCGTCAACAATGGCATTAACGGTATCTGCTAATGCTTCTGTAATCTCATCGGATGTAATCGCTAGTGTCTTAGGCAATCCCGATACGAGATCGCGTCCACGAATTTCAATCGTTTCTGGACGATCCAGTGGAAGTGCTGAACCAATTTCCATCTTCAGCTGCTCGGATGTACGTTCCCCGATCATGAGATTGTATTGTCTTTTAATATATTGAATAACCGCTTCATCCATCTCGTCACCAGCTACACGAATGGATCTCGCCGTAACGATTCCGCCTAATGAAATAACAGCAACCTCTGTTGTACCTCCGCCAATATCAACTACCATGCTGCCTGTCGGCTCCCATACAGGCAAATCAGCGCCAATCGCTGCTGCGAATGGTTCTTCAATCGTATAGGCCTCACGAGCTCCGGCTTGTTTAGTCGCATCCTCGACCGCGCGTTTCTCAACCGCTGTAATGCCTGACGGCACACAAACCATAACGTTTGGATGACGAGGGAATAAAGAACGCTGCTTTTGAGCTTGGCGAATAAAATATTTAATCATCGTAGCAGTCGTTTCAAAATCAGCGATAACGCCATCTTTCATCGGACGAACAGCACGAATGTTGCCGGGCGTTCTACCGATCATTTTTTTGGCTTGCTCGCCTACTGCTTCAATTGTTTTTGTATCTGTACGAAGGGCCACCACAGAAGGCTCCCTTACCACAATTCCTTTTCCCTTGACGAATACCAACGTATTCGCTGTTCCTAAATCAATACCCAAATCTTTCGAAAAACCACCAAACATGTTCTTGCTCCCTTCTAATTGCCACATCACTTTATTATATTACATATGACCTTGTTCCTTCAAACTTACGAATCTTCCGTCACCGATTACCAAATGGTCAAGAACTTCTATTCCGACTAGCTGTCCAGCCTCCGCTAAACGTCCCGTTAACGCAATGTCTTCTGGGCTTGGCGTAGGATCGCCGCTTGGGTGATTATGAACACAAATGATAGATGCGCTGTTACGTGAAATAGCTGCACGAAATACTTCTCGAGGATGTACTAGCGATGCATTAAGCGTACCGACAGATAAGGTTTCGCGGGCAATAATATGGTTTTTTGTGTTTAAAAACAAACATACGAAGTGCTCCTTCTTCAAATAGCGGAGCTCTTCCATCACATATTCCGCAGCATCCTGCGGCTTGCGCACAATAACCGTCTCACCAAGCTGACTCCGGGAAATTCTTCTTCCCAGTTCAATGCCAGCACGAAGCTGAATCGCCTTTGCCGGACCAATTCCTCGAATGGCTGTTAATTGTTCCATGCTCATATCCATTAAATTACGCAGGCTGCCGCATTGCTTAAGCACCGCTCCTGCCAAATGTACGGCGGATTGCCGCTTCGTACCTGTGCGCAGCAGTATGGCTAACAATTCGGTATGGCTAAGTGCTTCTGCCCCATATTTCATCATGCGCTCTCTTGGACGTTCTTCATGGGGGACTTCACGCAAAATCATAGGTTGCGGCAACATGTCCCAATCCCGCCTCTTCGAAAAAATGAATTATTCATATCCTGCCACATTCATGAAAAAAAATCCGATTGAAATCAATTAAGTTACCTTTTAAAAAACAGCAATGTCATAGGAAGCGAGCATGTCTGAGAGAAGCGATAACGGCAAGCCAACGACATTAAAATAACAGCCGTCAATTTGCTCTACAATCGTCGCTCCAAGTCCTTGTATGCCATAAGAGCCCGCCTTGTCCCTCGGCTCGCCGGTAGCAACGTACCTAGCAATTTGATCCTCACTAAGCGGCTTCATCATTACCTTCGTTTTGCGATGGGCAATCAATGCTTCCCCGCTTGTAGAGAGAACACAAGCAACTCCTGAATACACTTCATGGGAGCGGCCTTGAAGGCGTCTAAGCATAGACTTTGCCTCTTCGTCGTCAGCAGGCTTGCCAAGCACATCTCCGTCAAGCACGACAATGGTGTCCGCACCAATAATTAAAGACGTTGGTACCTCCTGCTTTTGTTGCAGCAGGGGTATGGCTGCTTTTGCTTTGCGCAGGCTGAGCTGCTCTACAACTTCCGATGGCGACCAGCCTGCTTCAATCGTTTCATCCGTATCAGTAGACAAAATATAAACCGGCAAAGAAAGGTCCAGCGATGCGACCAGTTCCTTCCGGCGCGGTGACGAAGAGGCCAGTACTAGCTGGCTAATCGCTTCGTTGCGTAATTTTTTATATTCCATAAATTGAATGCTGCGCTCCTTCATGCTTTCCTTCATGCGTCAATGTCTGCTGCTCTACATTTTGCGGTATAACCATATTGCAATTACGGCTCCAATTAAGCTAAACAAGCTGAATTGCAGATGAAGCGTTAGGTTGAAACTGAGCACATATAGATCGACAGCAGGTGACCATGATGTTTCGATTGGTTTCGTTAAAAAAGAGATGCCTGGAACTGGAGTCAGCCATCGCGCTACTAGAGCACCAGCCAACAATCCAAATATGATAAAAATGAGAAGAATCCAGCCGTTTTTCTTCATCTTTCAACGCCTCTCGCCATGAAATGACACCTAAGACTATTATACGCATGAACCTATTCGTTTACAATGCGCTGATCTTCTCAAACCATTCTTTTTGCGTAATGATCACTTTCATAACTTCCGCTTGTGTCTTCCACAATTGTGCTTGAGAAGGCTTTTTATCGTACTCTGCCATCGTCTTTGCTGCCGCATTCATCGCTTGATTGATTTTATCCAAATATGCCTTACCTTCCGCATCTACTATACCTATTCGCAGCGTTTCCGCGTTTTCTGTCCATTTTTGATGCTCGGATTTCCACGAATTTGCTGCAACATCCCCAAGCGGCGATAAGGTCGGCTGTTCCAGCTGGGCTACTGTTAATTCATCCAACATTTGGACGACTACAGCCGTTTGATCGAAGAAAGATTGTGCTGCTTTTTGATCGCCTTTAAACGGTATTTTTCCTGGATTTACTATATTTACTTCTTTGATATAAAGATCGATTTCCGGCATCATATTCCGAATAACCTGAGCTCCTTTTCGATCTGTACCCATGCCTACATATACGCGATAATCAGCAGCACTTGTCATAGCAGCACCAGCAAGCCCTTTCTCGGCCAATTGCGCCATTGCGGCATCCCTGCCCTCTGTATTGCTAAACACGCCAAATTGCAGCAAATAATAAGAACGATCCAGCCCCTTAAGTGCAGCCATCGCAGTATTCGGATCTGGTTTTGCTGCAGGGTCATTTTTATTTTCAACTCCCGCTTCCTTGCTTTCCTCACCTACACCTGCAACCGGTTCTTTGCCTGTGCCTTCTTGGACAGAATCTCCAATCACGGGCACTGAATCAGGCTTATTGCCAGTTCCTCCCGGCCAAATGCTTGCCCCCGTAAACAATGACAACAATAAATAACCAAACAGCGCTCCAGTAGCAAGCGCAGCCGTCACTGACAAAAATACATTAAACCATGATGGCGCTCCCGCCTTACGTTTCGCTCGCGCATAGTTCACTCTTTTTATACTGATGTCGTCATCAACGAATTCTTCCTCATACGCTTGAATCGGCTCCTGCATATATTCCCTATCTGAGTACCTATCCACATGTGTCTGTAGATCCTCAGGCTGCTCATAGGGATCATCAATAATAGTTGGTTTTATCGTTTTTTTCTTCTCTTTTGGAGGATTGGGCTGAGCCTGTTTTGGAGTGGATACTGGCTTCGAATCAGCATCTCTAATAAGCTGCTCCAATGCGCCAATATCCTCTTGGAACGGACTGTTCCATGGACTCACTTCGCTGACGGAATGCTTCTCTGTAGATGGGTATAGAGGAACAACTTTCTTGGAAATCATTTTATTCGCATTGTTATTAGAGTTGTTGGTTGATGCTGCTTTATGATCGAGAGCCTCTTGTTGATTGTCATTGCTGCGGCTTTCTTCGTTAACGGACTGTCCATTGCCATTGCGGTCAAAACGATAAGTAATACGGTTTTTCTGAGTCATTTCATCCACTCCTTGTCCCTTTCATCTAGTATTAATCTATGAGACATTTGAGAGATTTAGACCCATGCCCTTAGAGGGTTGTCTACCAAACCTTCAAAGGTTTTAAATTAAAGAGATTACAATTTCAAACTTCAATTTCAAACTTAAAAGATTAAAACATTTTCGAACCCACCCAAACCCTCCCTTCCAAGGGAGGGCCCCAAGGGTTGCACCCTCTGGACACCCGCAACTCAACTAACGTACAACCACATCCGGCGTCCAACAGTTCATGCGGCGTTGGAGCGCTTTGTCCCTTTGGGACCCGCTGGAAGCTTCTAAAAACCTTGCTGTATCCTCTGAGACTCCCAATTGAAATATTAAAAGTCTGCAACTAGCGTTAATAAGCAAATGTCGCTTGGAGTGAGCTTCGTCCCTACTTAGACACGCTGGAAGTTTCTACAAACCTTACTGCATCCACTAAGACTCGCAATGGGACTAACAAAAGCCTGTCCCGCTTGGATTCGCTCGGTGCTTCTTAAAACCTTGATGCGTATTCTGAGACCCGTAAACGGATTATTAAGGGTCCGTAATTTTTGATTGTAGAGATTATGAGGTTTAGTGCACTCCGTCCCGCTGGGAGGCTGTGGAGGCTTTTTAAAGCATAGGTTATTGGGTTGTTGAATTATAAGGTTAATGAGCTAGTGCTAGTTTAAGTGGGTTGATTAGATCAGTGAATGAGTGAGTGAATGAGTGAGGTAAAGAGTGAGAGGTTTATTAGGTAGTGAGTACAGGCAATTGAATTGGGGGACAGGGAATTGGATTAGTGAGATTCAACTTTATCGATTTTTGAAGCTAATTTTATGTGGGCTTATTTAGAACCTTTCTTACGAAAAGTCCTATGCTTATACAAAATGCCCGGTGATTCCGATATGGAATCCCGGGCATTAGCTGCTTATTGGTTTGATTTTAACGATTTCGCTAACGAATCCGCTACCTTCCAAATGTCGCCTGCTCCCATGGTGATAACAAGATCGCCTGGTGCGACCCGCTCAGTCAAGTATGCAAGCACTTCTTCTTTGGTTGGAATATACTCGGAGTTCGCGTTGCTGTTGCTTTTGATCAGCTCCACCAGCTTGCGGGATGTTACTCCTTCGATTTGCAGTTCGCCTGCCGGCGAGTAGATGTCGGTAATAATTACCTCATCGGCCTCTGGGAATGCGCGGCTGAATTGCTCGAATAAGAAAAACGTCCGCGTATAACGCTGTGGTTGAAAAACGGCAATAATACGCTTACCTGTTGCTTTTGCAGCGCTGATTGTCGCTCTGATCTCCGTTGGATGATGCGCATAGTCATCAATGACCAATATGTCATTAACTTCCCCAAGCACCTGGAAGCGGCGTTTCGCGCCTCTAAATGATTGAATCGCGACAGCAATTTTGTCAAAAGACAAGCCTGCTTCGAGACAAGTAATTACAGTAGCCATTGCATTGTACACATTATGAAGACCAGGAACAGACAGCTCCACATCTCCAAGCAATGCCCCTTTATGCGTCATTGTAAAGGTTACCTTCCGGTCTCCAAGTACAACATTTTGAGCTTTATAGTCTGCATCGCCGTCAATGCCATAAGTCACTAGCTGCGATGAGTTCATATTGCCTTGATATACTTGCGGTATCAATTCGTTAACCGTCTCGTCATCCGCGCATACAATCGCCTTGCCGTCCGCTTTCACCTGCTGCAAAAACTGCACATAAGCAGCCTTCAGCTTGCCGAAATCGCCATCATAATTTTCAAGATGATCCGGCTCAATATTCGTTACGATAGCAAGCGTAGGGTGATAATGAAGGAATGAACCATCACTCTCGTCCGCTTCCGCTACGACGTATTCACCTTTGCCCGCTTTTGCGTTTGTACCTACATTAACGATTTCGCCACCGATAATATAGGTTGGATCCGCACCGCAAGATTCCATAACAAGCGCGATCATTGAAGAGGTCGTCGTCTTGCCATGTGCGCCGGCTACTGCGATTCCTTTGCCTGCATTCATCAATCTAGCCAGCATTTGCGATCGATGCAAAACTGGGATGTTGAGCTCTTCAGCTGCTTTCCGTTCAACATTATCTTTGGAAAGTGCCGTAGAGTATACGACCAAGTCCGCTCCATTCACATGCTCGGGCTGATGACCGATATAAATGCTGGCACCATTTGCTGCAAGCTTCTCTGTTAATTCTTGACGTGCGACATCGGACCCGGTCACCTTATAGCCCATTTCCAGCATAACGCGGGCAATGGCACTCATTCCGTAACCGCCGATTCCGATGAAATGAACGTGTTCTGCCGTATTCAAAGACGGTTCACCAACCTTTTTCAGAATCCGAGTCATACAAAATGCGGGAGCGAACGTCAGCAATTAAATATAGCGTGCCTGTCACGACTCCAAGGTCTGTTTCCCCGGTTAACTGTTGTAGTTTTTGTAATGCTGCTTGCCAGTTTGATTCCACTACAAGCTCGAAAGCGTACTGATCTGGCTGTTGCTGACGCATTTCACGTACCAAATCAGCCAAAGCAGAGGCATCTTTTTTCATTCGATAGTCAGGCTCGGTCACAATAAGCGTATCCACTATTGGTAGTATATGCTGAAGAACATCCTGATGATTCTTATTCTCCAGCATACCCATCATAAGATGTAACCGATCATATTTGTAAGTATTTTTTAAAGCGTCCACGAGTGACTCTGCACCTTCTGGATTATGTGCGCCATCGACCAAAATACGAGGCTGATCAGAAACCATCTCAAGTCGTCCCGGCCACGCAGCCTTTTGAAGCCCTTCCGCCAGGACATCATCTTCGATGACCAGTGCATTATATTGGCGAAGTATCTCAAGCGTCATGACAGCAACCGCTGCATTCGTCCGTTGATGGGCACCATTTAGCGTGATTGTCAAAGGCTCGATGCTGCGGAATAGATTGTCGAAGCGGAAAGTTTGTTCATTCTCGCGAACCGAGATTGCCGTTTCATGGAACTGTTCGCCTAACAAATAAAGCGTGCTTTTTTTGCCTTCAGCTGCTTGCTTAATAACCTCAATTGCCTCTGGCTGAGTAACCGCACTAATAACCGGTATTCCTGCTTTAATAATGCCAGCTTTTTCGCTCGCAACTGCAGCAATCGTATCACCGAGTTTATCCATATGGTCATGGCCAATATTTGTAATGACGGAAACAACCGGTTGAACGATATTCGTCACATCAAGCCTGCCGCCAAGTCCAGTCTCCCACACGACATAATCGGGATAAGTGACCTTTGCATAAAAAAGAATAGCCAGCGCTGTAGATACTTCAAACATCGTAGGCGAGCCTAGTTCTGTCTGAGCAAGCTCATCAACATGAGGTTTTAGCTCGTTGGCAAGTCTAAGCAGCGTCTCTTCTTCGATATCGATGCCGTTATATTGAAAACGATTCGTAAACTTCGTTATATATGGCGATGTAAATGTGCCTACATCATATCCGCCGCGCAGCAAAACGCTCGTCAAATATGCACAAGTAGACCCTTTCCCATTTGTCCCGGCAATGTGGATAAACTTTAATCTGCGATGCGGATTATCCAGCCGTTCCATCAATTCCTCGATCCGATCAAGACCTGGACGAATACCGAATGGAATTAGCCCAGTAATCCAATCTACCGCTTCCCGGTAGGATTGCAGCGGCCCTGCAGGCCGCTGCTCTATTTGTTGTTCTGCCATACTAATCGTCCTTCTTCCGTTTTGCAGCGTTATCCGCGCAATTCCGCAATTCTAGCTAGTACCTTGTCGCGTTTATCTGCATAATCGTTCATTTTGGCGCGTTCTTCATCGATAACCTTAGCTGGCGCTTTTGCCACAAAGCCTTCATTGCTGAGCTTCTTCTCAATCCGCTCTACCTCGGTATTCAAATGCTGATGTTCCTTCTCTAAACGAGCAATCTCCTGAGCAATATCGATTAAGCCGGCAAGCGGCAAATAAATCTCAGCACCAGTTAAAATCGCAGTCATTGCTTTGTCCGGCGCACTAATGTGCAGGCCAGTCTCCAAACTTGACGTACCGCAGAAACGTTTAATAAATTCTTCGTTGCGGGACATAATAGCAGCTTCAGCCTCGCTAGCAGGCTTAATTAGCATTTCAATCTTTTTGCTCATCGGAACATTTACTTCTGCTCGGATATTGCGCACTGAACGGATCATCTCCATCAGGAGCTCCATCTCTTTCACAGCGTCCGGCGCTTCAAGCGCAGTATCATAAACCGGCCATTCTGCCAAAGTGATCGTATCGCCAACATGAGGCAGATGCTGCCAAATCTCTTCGCTGATATATGGCATGAACGGGTGAATAAGGCGCTGCGTACGGTCTAGCACATAAGCAAGTACCGATTGCGTAGCTTTTTTAGCTGCTTCATCCGTGCTGTAAAGGCTAAGCTTAGCGAATTCAATGTACCAGTCGCAAAGATCGTCCCAAATGAAATTATACAATAGACGTCCAGTTTCACCGAACTCATAGCTGTCAATTAATCGAGTTACATCACGAACCGTTTCATTCAGACGATGCAAAATCCAGCGATCCGCTGTACCGAGGTTAACAGTGATATCAATATCAGCTGCTTCAACCCCTTCAAGATTCATCAGCGCGAAGCGTGATGCATTCCAAATCTTGTTCGCAAAGTTGCGCGATTGCTCAACCTTCTCCCAGCGGAAACGCAAATCCTGTCCTGGCGTGCTGCTTGTCGAGATCATATAACGCATAGCATCTGCACCATATTTCTCGATAACCTCAAGCGGATCGACACCATTGCCCTTCGACTTGGACATCTTTTGTCCTTCGGAGTCACGAACAAGTCCGTGCATCAGCACATCCTTGAACGGAGATTGCTCTGTAAACTCAAGAGCTGTGAAGATCATTCGGGATACCCAGAAATAAATGATGTCATAACCCGTTACGAGTACATCCGTTGGGTAATAACGTTTCAGGTCATTCGTTTCATCCGGCCAGCCTAGTGTAGAGAACGGCCATAATGCGGAGCTAAACCACGTATCAAGCACGTCATTATCTTGGGTAAGGTGATCGCCCTCCATATTCTCACGGGAGACATGTGTTTCACCTGTCGTCTCATCATACCAAGCCGGTATGCGGTGACCCCACCATAGCTGCCTCGAAATACACCAATCGCGTACGTTCTCGATCCAGTGCAAATATATTTTCTCGAATCTCTCAGGTACGAAGTTGACACCTTTGCCAGCCTTTTGAGCTGCGATTGCAGCCTCAGCTAGAGGTTTCATTGCAACGAACCATTGTGTAGACAAATAGGGCTCAACAACGGCGCCGCTGCGCTCACTGTGACCAACTTGATGCACATGATCTTCGATTTCCACGCATACACCTTGCTCCTGCAAATCCTTAACGAGCTGCTTGCGGCAATCCGCACGGTCGAGACCTTGATAAGGACCAGCTTCAGCGTTCATAGTACCTGTCTCATCCATCACAATGATCTGCGGCAGACTGTGGCGCTCGCCAACTTCAAAGTCATTTGGATCATGTGCAGGCGTAATTTTTACGGCACCTGAACCAAATTCCTTATCGACGTACTCATCTGCAATAATCGGAATTTCGCGCCCAACGACTGGAAGCACGATCATTTGCCCAATCAAGTGCTTGTAACGATCATCCTCTGGATGAACCGCTACAGCTGTATCGCCGAGCATCGTCTCTGGACGTGTCGTTGCAACCGTTATAAAGCCTGAACCGTCCTTAAGCGGGTATTTCAAGTGATACAAATGACCATTGATTTCCTTGTGCTCTACCTCAATATCTGAAAGAGCTGTGCGAGCAGCAGGGTCCCAGTTAATGATTTTTTTGCCGCGATAGATCAAGCCCTTATCATACAGCTTAACAAAAACCTCGCGTACAGCCTTGGAGAGGCCTTCATCCAAAGTGAACCGCTCTCTCGAATAATCGAGGGAAAGTCCCATCTTCGACCATTGATCGCGAATCGTACTTGCGTACTCATCCTTCCACTCCCATACTTTCTCTAGGAATGCTTCACGACCTAGGTCGTAGCGCGAAATTCCTTGCTCACGCAGCTTCTGCTCAACTCTTGTTTGCGTCGCGATGCCCGCATGGTCAGTTCCTGGCACCCATAGTGTGTCGAAACCTTGCATACGCTTCGTTCTAATTAAAATATCTTGTAGGGTAAAATCTAACGCATGCCCGATATGCAGCATTCCGGTAACGTTAGGAGGCGGAATAACAATCGTATACGTCTGTGCATCCGGTCGTTTGCCTGCCTCGAAAAATTTTCCCTGCATCCAGTAATCGTACCATTTCTGCTCAGCTGCCTTAGGATCATAAGTTGTCGGCATTGCAGTTGTCGTTTGATTTTCTGACATTCGTCCATCCTCCATAAATCGATCTACAAAAACAAAAAAAACCTGCCGCCCTTATCATAAAGGACGAAAGGTTAAGCTTCCGTGGTACCACCTTTGTTCCACGCGAAATGTATCCGCATGGCACTCAAACAGATAACGGCTGCGGCCGGCCTGACTTCGGTAGAGCACAGGTTGCTCCTACTTGGCTCAGGCAACTCCGGGGCGACTCGTAGCAGTCACTTCCTGCAGAACCTCTCAGCGTAACGGTTCCACTCTCTGAAGGCTTTGCTGCCTACTATTCCCCATCAATGTCGTTATAACACATATATACTTTTATCATACCTTTGTTGCTGACCTGAGTCAACCTCGGCAGAAGCAAGAAATGCCCCTATCGCTCAAATTAATGAGCAATAAGGGCATTTTCGTTACAGAAGCCTCTATGGAATGTATAACAGCTGTCCTTCCGACACACTTGAGTCGTCCAATCGGTTATACATTACAATTTCCCTCGGATTCATGCTATAGCGTGTAGCGATGACATCAAGCGTCTCGTCCCGCTGCACAATACACATCCGAATTTTCTTAAATTCCTTATCTTCCGAGCGTTTGCCCAGAAATAAGTTTTTCCACTCAATCTCATCGCCAGAAGCCTGTACTCTAGCTTCCTCATCTGCCCGCTGCTGAGCGACTACCTGTTCTGCCGCCTGACGTGCTGCTTGTTCACGCCGACTCGTCTGAAGCAGCGTGAGAATGCCGACATCTCCTGCCAAACCAGAACCCTCTTGCGGCTGCTTGTTTGTAATTGCGATACGCGGCTCCTGCTTTTCCTGCTCTGGAACAGGAATCTGCTGCTGCGGGAAAGCCTCTGCTACTGGAGCTATTTGAGCTATTGGAGCATCGATTTGTACCGGCTCTTCACGTTCCTCCGCCAGTACTTGCTCGCTTGCTGCTTCAACTGGTGGAATCACTGCGGAATCATTTGCAAACGGCGAGGATGTTGCTAACCAGCCCTCGTTGCTTGTTTGCTGAGAAGATAGTGAAATTTCTCTCTCATCTTCTTGGCTCTCCACATCCTCTTCCTGCGGAGCAGGAGATGCGAATAACTGCGAAGATGACCAGCCTCCACCTGAAGATGAGGAAGAGATTGTTACGGTTGCTTCCTCAGGCTCATCCGATGCATCGGCTATTTGCTCGTTTGAAATCTCCTCTTGCGCAGCAAGCTCAAGTTCTTCCGCTATGTACGATTGTTCAATAGCGGCATTTTGCCCATTAAAAGCTTCCACGGCTCGTTCATCATAAACTTCCCGTTGATGAATGACAGTAAAAGGTTCTTCTCGCCAAATGTCCTCCGGCTCCTGAATAGGCTGAGCAGAAATACCGCGCAAAGAAAGAACACCCGTAATGTTTAATGTGCGAGCAGACAAAAGATCGACGTCAAAATTGTCAATTTCAATCGAAATATCATCCAGCCGTGATATGCGGTTCATTGGCAGCGTTATTTCGACCGGTATCCAGTGCTCCAGCGTCAGGGAGTTTTCGGAATCAGTTTGACTCCTATATACCCCGCTAAGCAGAAGCTGCCCTCTAAGCACCGCATGGTCCCCTTGATCGATAACTTGAATACGAGGAACAAGCTCAATTTCCTCCAACTCGTCAATTGCCGCAACATCATCGGGCAAGTGGACGCGCTCATACACATCAAAACGTAATCCGTTCGTTTGATCCGACACGCCTAAATCCTCCCCTCTCATACTGAATGCTTGGTCTAACGTTACATTCACTACTTATCTATATGGTAGGTTGGGCAGGAGCATGACTATCATTTTGAACGGAACTCCATCTCTTCTGAAAGCTGCATCAGCCATTGCGGCCAAGGCGAGGCTGCTTCTATTAGCGAGTCGGTCAGAGGATGAGGAAAAACAAGCTTTTCCCCATGCAGCGCTTGATGCTTCAACTGTGCTGTGCTGCCTCCATACAGACCGTCTCCAAGCAGCGGATGTCCAATATGACTTAAGTGAACCCGAATTTGATGCGTTCGTCCCGTCTCAAGCTTTACACGTATTAGTGACGATCGAGAATTTGCTGCCACAACCTCGTAATGGCTAATTGCTAGATCGCCGTTTTCTGAAACTCTGCGCCTTGCCGGGTGATGTCGATCCTTCCCTATTGGCATATTGATCGTACCCGAAAGCTTTGACATTCGGCCTTGAACGACAGCCATATATTGTCTGTCTATCGCTTTCGCTCTCATCGCCTCATCAAGCTTCCACTGGGCCAAATCATTTTTTGCATATAAAACGGGACCAGACGTATCATCATCCAGCCTGTGGATATGACGTATATTCAGCGGATCGCCTTGGCTCAAAAGATGCCATGCCGCCGCCTCATCCAGCGTTCCGCTTTGACCGGGAGATGATCCATGCACTGCCATGCCAGCTGGCTTGTCAAATACGATGCAGAAATCGTCTTCATATAACACATCTGGCATATTTAGTTTAGTATCCCTGCGCAGGTGACGATATGAAGCATCACTGCGCGGATCTACTGGCGGGAAAGCAAGGAGCTGCAGATGCTCCCCGTTCCACTGAATGCCTCCAATTGAAAACAACCGATTAATCCACTTCTGCGGAAAAAAGGAACGGGCCAGCAGCCACTGACGCACAACGTGCGGATGACTGCCAGCCCGCGGCTGCGCAAGCTCCGGCGATGCTGCCGGATCCTTTTCCGATTCAGGATTAATGGTATCAGAGGACGCAGCGCCAAGAGCAAGCCAGTCTAGCTCCAGCCATTGTCCATTCCTCTTCATCTGACCATCAATCATATAACGTTCCTCCCAATCGTAAACGATGCAAAAAACAACTTCGCTTCCTTACGAGCCTCTTGCCTTCATTTCAAAATACAGCAATATTACAAGCGGCTAAACGCAATATCATGCGCTTCGATTGTCGCATCTATGTCCTCATTCGTATGAACCCCGGAAACAAACATGCCTTCAAATTGTGAAGGAGCAATGCTTACACCCAAATCAAGCATCGCCGCAAAATAAGCCTTAAAGCGCTCTAGATCGGATGTTTTTGCCGTTTCGAAATTGATGACAAACGTATCCGTGAAGAACGGACAAACCATCGATCCAACACGGTTAATCGTATTTGCAATGCCATGTTTGCGCGCATTCGCTTCAAAACCAAGCTGCAGCCTAACCGCTTGACGCTCCATATGCTCATACACTTCAGGGGTTAGCAGATTCAATGTTGCATAACCTGCCGCCATCGCAAGCGGATTGCCTGATAAGGTTCCCGCTTGATAGATAGGTCCGCTCGGTGCAATCATCTCCATAAGCTCCCGTTTGCCGCCGTATGCGCCGACTGGCAATCCGCCGCCAATAACTTTGCCGAAGCAAGTAAGGTCTGGCGTAATACCATAAAGTCCTTGCGCGCAGTTATAACCAACACGGAAGCCCGTCATTACCTCGTCAAAAATAAGAACCGTACCGTACTGCGTTGTAATGTCGCGCAACCCTTGCAAGAAACCGGGCAATGGCGGAACAACGCCCATGTTGCCAGCTACCGGTTCAACGATGACACAAGCAATTTCCTCACCGAATTTTTCGAAAGCAAGCTTTACCGATTCAATATCGTTGTATGGTACCGTAATCGTATGCGAAGCTACATGCTCCGGTACACCCGGGCTGTCAGGCAAGCCAAGCGTCGCAACGCCTGAGCCTGCTTTAATGAGCAAGCTATCCGCATGACCATGATATGAGCCTTCGAATTTCAAAATCCTGCTTCGTTTCGTATAACCGCGAGCAAGCCGAATGGCGCTCATCGTCGCTTCCGTACCGGAGTTAACCATGCGAACGATATCAACTGAAGGTACTCGCTCGCAAACAAGCTCAGCCATCAATGTTTCAAGCTCTGTTGGGGCGCCGAAGCTTGTCCCCTTCTCTGCTGTACGTTTAATCGCTTCGATCACTTCAGGATGGGCATGACCCATAATGAGAGGGCCCCATGATGCTACATAATCGATATAGCTGTTGCCATCGATATCATAAATGCGGCTGCCTTCTCCCCGCTCCATATAGACAGGGTTCAAGCCCACTGATTTGAATGCTCTAACCGGGCTGTTTACACCGCCTGGCATTACTTTTTTCGCTCTTTCGAAAGCTTCTACTGAGCGCGCATCATTTCTAAGGTTCGATTGTTCACTCATCTGCTTACCCCTCTCCCTTCAACCAACGTGCCGCATCCTTTGCATGGTACGTAATAATGAGATCAGCACCAGCACGCTTCATGCCTAGCAAGGTTTCTAGAACGATCGATTGCTCATCGATCCAGCCATTAGCTGCAGCGGCTTTCACCATCGAGTATTCGGCGCTGACGTTATAAGCGACAACCGGTAAATTATATTTATCCTTAAGCAGCCTCAAAATATCCAAGTAAGCTAAAGCAGGCTTGACCATTAGCATATCGGCACCCTCAGCAATATCTGACTCTGCTTCACGAAGCGCCTCGCGTACGTTGGCTGGATCCATCTGGTATGTTTTGCGGTCGCCGAATTGTGGAGCCGAATGTGCGGCATCACGGAAAGGGCCATAGTAAGCCGAAGAAAATTTAACAGAGTAAGACATAATCGGAACATCACTAAAGCCAGCATCATCAAGACCTTCACGAATAGCAAGCACAAAGCCGTCCATCATATTGGAAGGTGCGATAATGTCTGCTCCTGCTTCCGCTTGCGATACAGCCGTTTGTACGAGCAGATCAAGCGAGGAGTCATTATCCACTTCCGCTATGCCTGTTTCCTCATGCAAATGTACGATGCCGCAATGACCGTGGTCGGTAAATTGGCATAAACAAGTATCAGCGACAACAACAAGCTCCGGCGCCCACTTCTTCACTGCTTTTATCGCTTGTTGAACGATACCGTTCGCATCATAAGCCGAAGATCCTAAAGCATCTTTATATTCAGGAAGGCCGAACAGCAGCACCGATTGAATGCCGCAAGCCACCACTTCACGAATCTCCTGCTCCAAAAGATCCATGGACAGATGGTATACACCCGGCATAGATGGAATTTCTTCTTTTATATTTACACCATGCGTAACGAAGATCGGATATATAAAATCATTTACACTCAGCACGGTTTCTCTTACCATGCTCCGAAGAGCAGACGTTTTGCGTAATCTGCGATTTCTTACTGTTGGGAAACTCATCACTTAGTATTCCTCCTCGACTAGCTTAGCAAGTTGTTTTTGCTGATAATCAACGATTGCTTTAAGCATACTATCCAGCGTTGAATCTTCTGGCTCAATTGCAACCTTCAAGCCTGCTTCTAGTGCAGTCTTCGTTGTAAGCGGGCCAATACTCGCAATGGGAATGTCCGCTAATAGTTGTACTGGATCTGAAATGCCCTTGCGTCTCAATACCTCAAGCAAATTGGTCACCGTCGATGAACTAGTGAATGTAATCATATGAATTTCTTTTTCGCGAATCCATTCGAGGGCAAGCTCATCCTGCTCATCGACAATGACCGTTTCATAAACATCGATTTCCGTTGGCACAAGTCCCATTGCCTTCAGCACGCGAGGCAATACCTCGCGTGCAAGATCTCCTCGAGGCAGCAGCACTCGCTCTCCGGCCTTCAGCTGCGGCGCCAGCTTGTCCAGCAAGCCTTCCGCATGGAACTTTACAGGCAGCTCATCAACTACTAAGCCGCGCTTTGCAAGCGCCTCAGCTGTCTTAGGACCAACTGCTGCAATTCTCGCACCAAAAAATCTCCTAATATCGATATTAAATTTACGCAGCCATTCAAAAAAGTACTCCACGCCGTTTACGCTCGTAAACATTAGCCACTCATATTGTTCTGCCTGCTCCAACTGTTCCTTCAAGTTAGCTACAACAACGGGGTCCGTTGGTTCAATCGTTTCAATGACTGGAAACTCACAAGGCTCCCCGCCAAGCGTTTCAATCTGTTCAGCTAGCTCGCTTGCCTGTGCTCTAGCTCGTGTAACTAGTATACGCAAGCCAAATAGCGGCTTGTTCTCATACCATTTCAGCTTCTCTCTCTGCAGTACAACGTCGCCTACCACAATGACGGCAGGCGGCTGAAAATTCGCTGCTTTGACAATCCCCTCAATGGTTTCCAGCGTGCCAACAATGGTACGCTGTTCAACTCTCGTTCCCCAGCGAATAAGCGCAACTGGCGTTTGCGGCGGTTTGCCGTGCTTCATGAGCTGATCAGAAATATATCCTATTTTGGCGACACCCATTAGAAAAATAAGGGTTCCCGTAGCATTCGTAACTTTATCCCAATGAATGGAGCGGTCAAGCTTATCCGGACTCTCATGACCCGTAATAATGGACAAGGATGATGCCATATCACGATGTGTGACTGGAATGCCCGCGTAAGCGGGAACTGCGATTGCCGAGGTAATGCCTGGCACGATTTCGAACTCGATTCCGTTATCATAAAGAAGCTCGGCTTCTTCTCCAACTCGTCCAAAAATCGTAGGATCTCCGCCTTTCAGACGTGTAACGATCTTGCCTTGCAGCGCCAAATCGACAAGAAGCTGGTTGATTTCCTCCTGCTTCATCGTATGACGGTCCGGCAGCTTGCCGACGTAGATTCTCTCCGCTCCCGGCTTCACGTACCGGAGCAATCTCGGGCTTGCCAAGCGATCGTAAACGACAACCTCACATTCCTCCAAGCATTGCAGTCCGCGCACAGTAATCAGCTTCGGATCTCCCGGTCCGGCGCCAACTAAGTATACCTTCCCCTTGTCCAAGGCCGTCATCCCCCAATTTCAGCTAAAATACGGTCTGCGCCGCGTGCAATGAGTGCATCCGCAACATCACGGCCAAGCTGTTCAGGATCAATTCCCTTCATCACTTCTTTCAGCAGCGTTGCTCCGTCCGGCGATCCGACCATGCCCGTTAGGATAAGCTCATGTTTCCCGCTTTGGCCCGGGAGCTCATCACCTAATGTGCAATATGCGCCTATCGGCACCTGACATCCACCATTCAGTGAACCAAGGAAGCTTCGCTCAGCTCGTACCGTAACCTCGGTTTCATCATCGTTAAGAAGGGAAAGCAGCTCTCGAACTTGTTCATCATTTTCGCGGCATTCAATGCCAAGTGCGCCTTGTCCTACAGCAGGCAAGCATACATCAACAGGAATGTTCGCAGATATGCGATCTTCCCATCCCATGCGCTTCAGTCCAGCTGCAGCAAGCACAACCGCATCGAAACCTTCGGTTTCTAATTTGCGAATACGGGAATCTATATTGCCCCTTATGGACTCAAGTTGAAGATCAGGTCTCGCGTTTTTAAGCTGGCAGGATCTGCGCAGGCTGCTCGTTCCCACTCTCGCTCCTAGAGGCAATTCAGACAATCCGCCGCCTTCACGAGTGATAAGGCAATCTCTAGGATCGACGCGTCTTGGAATCGCCCCATTTATTAACCCTTCCGGAAGCTCGTAAGGCATGTCCTTCATGCTGTGAACAGCCAAATCAATTACACCGTCTGCAAGTGCTTGTTCGATTTCCTTAACGAACAGCCCTTTTCCACCTACTTTAGACAGCGTAACATCAAGTATGCGATCACCTTTTGTTACTATTTTTTTCACTTCAAACTTATAATCAAACCCATGCTTCTCACTTATGCGTGTCAGTTCATCGATCACTTGTCCCGTTTGTGTAAGCGCAAGTGCGCTTTGCCTTGTTCCTACCACGATAATTCGTTGTCCTTGGTTTGTTGTTGCCATTATGTAAGCCCCCTGTCTATCCGATGAAGCAAGCTTTGCAGCCATTCATCCATATCAATATTGATCCGCTTTAGCGTCGCTGCCTCTTCGGCCGCAAGCTTCAGCACGGATTGTCTCTCCTGTTCATCAAGCAAGCTGTTTAACACTTTCTCCCGAAAGTTTCGCAATACTATAGTTATTTCTTCGTATTCCGGGCCATAAAGCGCTGCAAGCTCTTTCTTTATTTGCTGAGACAACGCCGGGCTTGCGCCTGAAGCAGTAACCGCCAGCAGCAAATCTCCACGCCTGACAATCGAAGGTGAAATAAACGAGCCTTTGTCCGCATCATCCACCGCGTTTACTAAAATGCCAAGCCGATCGGCGGCGGCCGCAATCTCCGCATTTAAACGTTTATCGTTTGTTGCCGCAAACACTAACGATGCTCCAGCAAGATCGCCATCATTGTATTCTCGCTGGAACCAGTTGATTTCCCCGTCTGAAGCCAAACTCACGATTTGAGGAGTTAATGACGGGCTGATGACCCATATTTCATCCGCTCCAGCAGCCAGCAGCCCTTGCAGCTTTCGCTGCGCCACGTTTCCGCCGCCGATAATAACACAGCGTTTGCCTTTAAGCTGCATGAAAATTGGATATAAACCATTCATTGCCGTCCTTGCCTCCAGCAGTCAATTCTCGTTAATGAAAGGAGGAGAAATAATTAGTAAACAAATTCAGAAGCAGCAAACCAAACGAAATAATATAAAAGCGGGCCAATTGCAATCCGGGACGTTTGAGCATCGCTCTCTGGTACACATAAATAATGTACATGACTAAGGTTCCAAAGGAAGACAGTACCTTCCAGTCAATCAACAACGCAAACCGTCTTTCGACAAGTATAGACGTCACCGCAATCGCAAGCGACATTGCAAACAATGGAACGCCAACAATGACTGCTCGATCTCCATAACGCTCAATCATATCGAGGCTTGGCAATCTGCGCACAAAGTTTGACCAGCGCTTTCGTTTCAGCTGATTATGCAAAAACAAATACATGCCGGCGAACAAAGCGCCTATGGTTAATGCAGCATACGCAAGCAAAACGAGACTGATATGAATGTATAATAGCTCTCTTGTTGTTTCCCAAACTTTAAGCGACTCGCCATTTCCAGGGTCACTATACAGGTTAAGCGCCAACACCGCAAAACCAACAACATTTACAAAAAACACAATGAAATCAATTTTAATAAATCGACTGATCACTAGCGAAATGGTAACTAAAAGCCAAGAAAAGCCTAACCAATATTCAAAGGTTGATACTTCCGTCATTTGCAAATGAGATACGATGCGAGTAACAAGGTAACCAGTCTGTAATACCCAAACAAAAATAAGCAGCCCTGTACCCATCCGTTTCGCTCTCCGACTTGCATTCATGAAGTCGGAGAAATAAAACAGCAGGCTCAGGGCGTAAATATAAAGTATCGCATCATATAAAAAGTTTTGCGTCTCCATAGCTCCTCCACCTAGCAGCCCTCTACCTTGTAATAGGTGCTAATACCGCCGCAGCTGCATGGGGTTGAACATTTTTCTTTTTTGCAGCAGCGACAGTATCTGTTGCCGCTTCAAGCTCCGCTTGACGCGCTTTAGCAAGATCTTCCTCGAGTGCAAACAGCTTAACGAACATATCCATCGCTTCGTCTGCCCGCTTCTCGCCAGCCATTTCTTTAATTCGTAAAATAGGATCCTGCATCATTTGGTTAACGATGCTTTTTGTAAGCTTACGGATTACTTTAAGCTCATGCTCGCCGAGATCAGGCAATTTATTCGTCAAGCTGTTCATCGTTTCCTCGTGAATGCCTGCTGCTTTGGATTGCAAAGTTCGAATAAGGGGAACAACGCCAAGCGTTTTGTACCACTGCTCGAACACTTCAATTTCTTCGGTAATCATCGCTTCGATTTTGGCAGCCTCTTGACGCCTATGCGCGAGATTGCTTTCCACGATGCCCTCTAAATCATCAATATCGTACAAGAATACATTATCAACGGCAGCAATCGAAGGGTCCAAATCACGCGGTACCGCAATATCAATCATAAAGAGCGGCTTCGCTTTTCTACGCTGCATAGCTTCTGCAACCTGTTTGCGCGTTAACACGTATTCTTTCGAGCCAGTGGAGCTGATAATAATGTCTGCTTCATGAAGCTTATCCACTGCTTCTTCCATCGACCATGCGATTCCATTAAACTTGTCTGCCAGCTGTGTTGCTCGCTCATAGGTGCGATTTACAACAACGACGCGATCTGCGCCATTCGTGTACAGATGCTTGGCAGTCAGTTCGCCCGTTTCACCCGCACCAATGACCATAACCGTTTTTTTGTTGAATTGTCCGAAAATCCGTTTCCCAAGCTCAACGGCAGCATAGCTCACAGAAACTGCAGATTCACCGATCGACGTTTCGGAATGGGCACGCTTGGCCATCGTAACCGCCTGTTTAAACAGCATATTAAAAACTGTACCTGTCGTCTTCTGCTGCTGCGCGAGCTGAAAAGCTGTTTTTACTTGTCCCAAAATTTGAGTCTCGCCGATGACCATGGAATCAAGTCCGCTCGTTACACGGAATAAATGATCAATCGCCTTCTCGTCCTCATACATATATAAATGGTTGGTGAAGTTCTGCCTAGGCAGCTTAAACCACTTCTCCATAAAGCTTCGAATGTAATGCCCGCATAGATGGTGCCTGTCTACAACTGCATAAAGCTCCGTCCGATTGCAGGTCGCTACTATGACACATTCCATTATGCTTTGTGTCTGAATGAGCTGTATTAATGCTTCCGGCAAATCCCGTTCTGCGAACGCAAATTGTTCTCTTACTTCTACGGGAGCCGTTCGGTAATTCAGTCCTACTGCGATAATGTGCATGCGCGGTCACCTGCCTCCTTCTCTTTAAGCGATCAAGCATTGATGTTATCGATAATTATAGCATAGTAAAACATTCAGATAATGTTCATTTATGAATAATATTTGAAAAGTACAGACTCATTATTCCCTTTTACTACAAAGAAATAACCATGGATACCATCCATGGTTATTTCGCTATGAGCAATAAGTTTTAAAGCTCTTAAACGAGCTCAGTTTGTTTCATTTTTGGCTCTTCTACTTGCAGTTCGCCCATACCGCGTACAAGCTTCTTCGCATACGTCGCTTTTGGCTTCAGTACAGCGAGCATGTAGTCGATCGCAAGCTGAGGATCTACAGTTTCGCCGCAAGTATAACAATCAAGCGCAGCAAAACCTCTCTCAGGATACGTATGAATCGAGAGGTGACTCTCCGACAGCAGCACGAGCACAGTTGCGCCTTGAGGATCGAATTGTTTGGCTTGAACCGACAATACAGTAGCACCACAAGCCTCTGCAGCCTCTACCATGTGTGATTGCAAAAATTCAGCGCTGTTCAGTAGATCAAAGTCTACACCCCAAGTATCAACAGCAACGTGTCTTCCGAAAGTTGAGTATTCCATCTTCCGGTTCCCCCTTCCTAGGAATAAAATGTTTGAAAAATTTCATCCGCTAGGACCTACGTCATTCACTTCTCGAGGGATTAATCTCTCGCAACATAACAATGTCCTGAGTGAATCCTGGTTCCTATTATTAACATCAACAATCTTTTCAACGAGAATAAAAATAACATCTATCCGGGATAATTGCAATACTTTTTTTCTAAAGGATGGAAATAACCTTTCATTGCCAGCCCCGTTTTCAATGTATGACGTTGAAGCTTATCTCGCAATGGGCTGTGCGATCATCCCGCCATATTATTTTTTGCGTCCTGCGGACTGTATACAGAGATGTGATCCACCTTGCCGGTTGCTTCTGCCAAAATAAATTTAAGCTGATATTGTTTATTGACCTCATACGTATAAATGTCATCCGTACCGTTAACCGTTTTTTCATCAGCAGACCCAAGCACGATCTCTATGTCTTTCAATGTAATGCCTTGAAGCTTTTTCGAATAAGATCTCACATCATAAACAAGCATGCCTTTGTTGTATCCAAATGTAATCCCTTTATCTTTGTAGGCAGCGTACATCCCTTTCCCAGCGGATTCGTTGGTATCAGGCTTTCCCCATTTTTTCTCTATATCATCATATAATGCGATATGGGCAGCATAATCGGAGCCTGGAACTTTGCCTTCCTTCGCAAGCGCATAGACTGAGCTGATCGTTTCTCCGGCCTCAGAGCCGCTAGACGGCTCCTCAGCGCCATTGCCGCCTGGTTGCTCATTAGGCTGTTCAGAAGGCGGGACGCTTGGCCTCGTGTCCGGTGAGGCCGGTGTACTTGTCTCTGGCTGATTGCTCGGCATCTCTGTTGCCGGCGGCGGCACTTGATCTGCTCCTGTATCCTTATTGCTGCACGCTGTTAAAGATAAGGCGATCGCAAATGATATTCCGATAGCAAACTGTTTAAATCGTTTGGTTTGATTCATTCCTATTCATCTCCTTGTTGTATAAAAATACTAAGATGCCACTCACTCGCCTTACCCTGATACTAACTGCTTAAACACGCAAAATGTTGCAATGTTCATAGATGCAATATTTTGAAAACAAAAAAAAGAGGCTGCGAAAGCAGCCTCTTTAATCAAGATTTTCTTAATGTTTTAAGCTTCAAGGATGAAGAGTTTGCGAGTCAGATCGGTTAAACGCTCATCGATTTTACTAATCTCTTCAGCATCCTTTGTTTGGTTGCGAAGATCTAGCAATTCATTGACTGCATTGCTTAACAATCCGATTTCCCGCTCGATCAAACGACTTTGGAACACACGCTCCAGTTGGCCAAGTGTATCCTTGAATTCGAATACAATGCGCTCCCCTGTGCTCGAGCTTTCGACAATTTGGTGAACGGAACCATTCTTATAATGATAGATCATCGTATAATGACTGTAGATTCGGTTGACGATCGCGTTGCCACGGAAAGCTGAAAGAGCTTTTCGCATAGCATTGGTCAGCCTCGGTTGCACAAGACGGCAAGATAATACGCACACGTAATAGTCTTGTTGACGTTCAAAGGTCAGTCGGACTTCTTCCCTCCCTGCTACATCTTCGAGAACGAGCTCCTGATTCCCATTGTCAAGCACCAACACCTGAAGGTGTATTTGTTGCTCTTCAAATGAACGGATAAACTCAGCCATCTCTTCATTCGTCAATTGCAGTTTGGCATTTACATACTCTGTGGCTAGCCGCTTAGCCATAAAAATCTCCTCAATTCTTTGAACTTGCACGCTTTGGTCTTTAACTTTGGTCTTGTTGCTTAAGTATATTATACGTGATCTTATCATTTTATTCCTGTCGTTCATCCCCGATATTCTCGCATATTCCACAAAATAACGGTAGAATTCACGAGGAAAGCCGACTATTTCACTAAATCCTCTGCTTTATAGAATAACTTGCTGGTCTTGCTACCTCATGTAGCAATCGCTTCGGTTATGATGTCCCATAGTTGCTCGCGTCCAAGCCCTAATTCAGACGAGAATAATACGACGGAATCGCTTGGGTCGACTTCAAGCGTTTTTTTGATCATTTTAATATGCTTGTCCCATTTCGACTTCGGAATTTTATCCGCCTTGGTCGCAACGACGCATGTTGGGATTTCATAATGCTTCAGCCATTTGTACATTTGCTGATCGAGCAGAGACGGCTCATGGCGAATATCGATGACCAGCAGCTGAAGCTTAAGCGGCTCACGGTCACGGATATAACGTTCGATCATTTCGCCAAACTGCAAGCGCTGAGTTTTCGAAACCTTAGCATAGCCATACCCCGGAAAATCAACCAAATAAATAAGGTCATTCACGCGGTAGTAATTAAGCTGCTGCGTTTTGCCGGGCTGCGAGCTCGTTCTAGCTAAGTTTTTGCGTAAAATAAGTTTATTAATCAATGAAGATTTTCCGACATTCGAACGCCCTGCCAGAGCTATCTCTGGCAAGGCGTCCTCTGGGTATTGATGTGGTTTTACTGCGCTGATGATGAATTCTGCTTGTGTAATTTTCATAAAATCGTTGTACCTGCTTTCTCTTCCGTTTGAACCGGAAGCAACGCATGCTGCAGCACTTCATCCATATGACTGACAGGAAAAAATTGCATATCATGTCGTACGCTATCGGGAATATCCCCTAGATCCCGTTCATTTTCTTTCGGCAACAATATTTTGCGAATGCCTGCACGATGTGCTGCCA
Organism: Paenibacillus sp. 01T47; assembly: GCF_056398245.1. NCBI lineage: Bacteria > Bacillati > Bacillota > Bacilli > Caryophanales > Paenibacillaceae > Paenibacillus > Paenibacillus sp. 01T47. Next base: position 445,733 of record NZ_JBFTPA010000003.1, on the reverse strand, counting down.
GCGACTTTTCCTTCAAACCGCCAATCGGAAGCACGCGGCCTCTGAGCGTAATTTCGCCCGTCATCGCTACTTCCTTATCCACATAGCGGTTTGTAAGCGCGGAGATAAGCGCTGTTGCAATCGTAATGCCGGCTGATGGACCATCCTTTGGAATCGCACCCTCTGGAATATGAATATGAATATCATTTTTCTCATGAAAGCTTGGGTCAATGCCCAGCTCAATCGCTTTCGAGCGAGTGTAACTGAATGCCGCTTGAGCAGATTCCTTCATGACATCACCTAGTTTACCAGTTAACGTTAGTTTTCCGCTACCCGGCATTACTGTGACTTCAATGACAAGCGTATCTCCACCTACCTCAGTCCACGCAAGACCAGTCACCGCTCCGATCTGATTCTCGCTCTCAGCTAGGCCATAACGGAACTTCGAAGGGCCCAGCAATTCCTTGAGCTCCTCACTCGTAACTTCAAATGGCTCGGTGGATTCCGTTTGCTCATTTGCAACAAATCGTTTCGCTGCCTTACGGCACACTGCTGCAATTTGCTGCTCTAAATTACGAACGCCGGACTCCCTCGTATATTCCCTAATCAGCTGGAGCAATACGTCTTCCGAGACAATGAGCTGTTCCTCGGTCAAGCCATGTTCCTTTTTCTGCTTCGGCAATAGATAACGATTACCGATTTGCAGCTTCTCAAGCTCCGTATATCCTGGAATATACAAGACCTCCATCCGATCAAGCAGCGGACGAGGAATATTGTGCATCGCATTCGCGGTCGTTACGAACATCACATTAGATAGATCAAATGGCACTTCTACATAATGATCGCTGAACGTGTTGTTTTGTTCTGGATCGAGCACTTCTAGAAGCGCTGAAGCTGGGTCTCCACGGAAATCCATCGCCATTTTGTCAATCTCATCCAGCAAAAATACAGGATTTGAAGAACCTGCCGTCTTCATGCCTTGAATAATTCTTCCTGGCATAGCGCCTACATAAGTCCGCCTGTGACCGCGGATCTCCGCTTCATCTCGCACCCCGCCAAGCGAGATACGCACAAACTTACGACCAAGCGACTTGGCAATTGAACGGGCAAGCGAGGTTTTACCAACACCCGGCGGGCCTACCAAGCAAAGGATTGGACCCTTTAGCTGCTTGACTAGCTTCTGAACCGCCAAATATTCAAGCACCCGCTCTTTCGGCTTTTCTAGACCATAATGGTCATCATTAAGAATCGCTTCTGCTTTGCTCAAGCTTAAATCATCTTCGGTCGTCTTGCTCCAAGGCAAAGAAAGCAGCCAATCGATATAATTGCGAATGACGCCGCCTTCTGCAGAGGTGGACGGCATTTTCTCGAGTCGATCAATTTCCTTCTCGATCTTCTCTTTCACGAGATCAGGCACGCCTGCCTCGGCCAGCTGCGCACGCAGCTCCTCGACCTCGCCGGCGCGACCTTCCTTCTCTCCGAGCTCCTTCTGGATCGCCTTCATTTGCTCGCGCAAATAATATTCCTTTTGCGTCTTTTCCATCTGTTTCTTGACGCGTTGGTTTATTTTGCGCTCGAGCTCCAGCACTTCGCGCTCGTTGTTCAAGATGTCGAGCAGCTTCTCTAGTCGAGCTCCGACATCTACGGTTTCAAGAATATCCTGCTTATCCTTGATTTTCAGCGAAAGATGGCTCGTAATGACATCCGCAAGGCGGCCCGGATCATCAATGTCGGAAACCGCCGCATAGGTTTCAGGCGTAACCTTCTTCGATAATGAAATATAATGCTCGAATTGGTTCAAGACAGAGCGCATAAGCGCATCGACTTCAGGATCATCCGTCTCCTGCTCCGGCAATTCTTTTACAGATACTTCATAAAACTCGTCGTTCGGCAAATAGTCCAAAATCTCAGCACGCGATACGCCTTCCACCAGCACACGGATCGTGCCGTTAGGCAGCTTCAGCATTTGCCTTACTTTTGCTATGGTGCCAACTTTATATATATCTTCCTCAGTCGGCTCCTCAATGTTCACTTCAGACTGTGAACAAAGCAATATCATATGATCTTCGACCATCGAGCGTTCTAACGCTCGAACCGATTTGTCCCTACCCACATCAAGGTGGAGCACCATGCTGGGATAAACGAGTAGCCCTCTAAGCGGAAGCAAGGGCAGCCGACGACCTTTCGATTTACTAGGTCCCACACCAGCACCTCCAATTGTTAACGTCTACCCTAGTTTATCATTCTACGGAATCAGCCTGCAAATACGGAACGGCTGAAGCGATAAAAAGATCGGTTCCAAGCGGAGCTTCGACCCGCACAGGGGACACTTCAGTATCTGGAAACACAAACTTGAACACTTCTTCCACCTTTTCGACAGGAATGACCTTAAGACCTTCCAAGTCTGCAAAAATCGCTTGCCAGTTCTCCCTCGGAATAATGACTGTTTTAGCGCCAGCTTGGAAAGCTGCCTCAACTTTAGCTAATACGCCGCCAACTGGTTTTACGTTTCCATGTATGCCAACTTCACCTGTCATGGCCAGTTTATTGTCAATTGGAATGCCTTTTATTGCTGATGTAATAGCTGTTGCCATCGCAATACCGGCAGAAGGGCCATCAATCGGCGTACCGCCAGGGAAGTTAATATGCAAGTCAAAATCCTGCGGATTAAGCCCGATACGTCTCAAAACTGTAATTACGTTTTCGACTGAGCCCTTTGCCATACTTTTTCTTCTAAGCGTCCGCGATCCTCCGCCAAGTTCCTCCTCGTCTACAACGCCTGTAATTGTAAACAGACCTTTGCCAGAAGCAGCAGGAATTGCGCTTACTTCGATTTCGAGCAGCGTGCCCATATTTGGACCGTACACAGCAAGGCCATTTACGAAACCGATTTGCGGTGCATCCGGCACCTTGCGATCAGGGCGCGGTGGAATTTGACTGCTGTTTACAACCCATTCAATATCGCCCGCAGCGATGCTGTCCCTTTTTTCGGATAGAGCTACACCCGCAGCTAGCTGAATGACGTTAACCGCTTCTCGTCCGTTCGTCGCATATCGCTTGACGACATCGATCGCTTCAGGACAAGGTGCAAAGCCAATTTTTTTCACTGCGTTTTCTGCTACTAAGCCAATCTCCTCAGCAAGCAGCGGACGAAAAAACACCTCCATGCAGCGCGAACGGATAGCTGGCGGAATTTCCTGCGGCGACCGTGTTGTTGCACCGACTAGACGGAAATCAGCAGGCAGGCCGTTTTGGAAAATATCATGAATATACACTGGTATATTCGAATCCTCCGAATTATAATACGCGCTCTCCAGAAACACTTTACGATCTTCCAGTACCTTTAACAATTTATTCATTTGAATCGGATGCAATTCACCTATTTCGTCAATAAACAAGATCCCGCCATGCGCCTTCGTCACAGCACCTGGCTTAGGTTGAGGAATACCTGCTACACCCATCGCACCTGCACCTTGATAAATAGGATCATGAACCGAGCCGATTAGCGGATCAGCTATTCCGCGCTCATCAAACCTAGCGGTTGTCGCATCGATCTCTGTAAATTTCGCTTCAGGCAAAAACGGCGAGGAAGGATTTTTTTTGGCTTCCTCCAGCACGACACGCGCCGCAGCGGTCTTCCCGACACCTGGAGGGCCATAAATGATAACATGCTGAGGGTTTGCGCTGCACAGCGCCGCCTTTAAGGCACGCAGACCGTCACGCTGGCCAACGATGTCCTGCATCGCTTGCGGCCTTGTCTTCTCCGATAAGGGCTTCGTAAGCGATACACTCCTAAGCTTTCTAAGCTTGTCCATCTCCTTGCGAGACTCGCGATCAACGGCCGAGCGGTTCGTCTTCTGATTGCGCAGCAAATTCCAGAAATACAAGCCGATAACAACTGCAAAAAACACTTGAATCAACATTAATACAACACTTAAACTCATTAGTAATCCGCTCCTTTCAAGCGTAAACGGCTGTAGCCGATGAAATAGTGTAAGCTCGTTTCGCGTAGAAATATAAGATTCTTATGAAAATGATCATCTATTTTCATTCTTATATTTCAAGCGTAAACGGCTGTAGCCGATGAAATAGTGTAAGCTTCGTTTCACGTAGAAATATAAGCTTTTATGAAAATAACATCTATTTTCATTCTTATATTTCAAGCGTAAACGGCTGAAGCCGATGAAATAGTGTAGGCTCATTTCGCGTAGAAATATAAGCTTTTATGAAAATGATCATCTATTTTCATTCTTATATTTCAAGCGTAAACGGCTGTAGCCATTTGAATAGTGACGATCATTTCCGCAGGAATATAATCCTTAAATGGAAATATTAATTAAATACCTTGCTTCATTTTCATACCTTTCTAGCTAATCATGTAACTACAAGAAGGCTTAAGAGAAGAACTTAGACCTGCTTCGTTGATTTCAATGTGCATAGCTATCCTTAATAAACATGCGTATAAAATAGTATTGCCTCTACGATGTGGTAATAACCGTTAATGCTGTTATTTTTCACAAGCAATTCTCTTTATTTTGAAACCTCGGCTTGGGAAAGGGGAAATTACTTTAGCGAAGCTCGTCACTTAGAGGAATATCCAATTATCACGAAAAGTATAAAATACAATATAAGCCTAACATCACATTCATCATAGGAAGCGTTAAAACACGACTTCCCCCCTTTTTATCAACAAAAAAAAGGCTTACTCACGTCTGCAAATGACGTAAATAAACCTTTTCATAAATGATTATGCAGGTGTATGATGCTTGCGGCCAGGTATTTCGCCCGTCGCTTCAAAAACGCGTACGATTTCGTCAATTTCCTTCTTTAGCTCAGACAGCAATTCAGCTTCTGGCACCTTGCGAATGAGCTCCCCATAACGGAAAAGCATGCCCTCGCCTCTAGCGCCAGCGATACCGATATCCGCTTCACGAGCCTCGCCTGGACCATTGACCGCACAACCAAGCACAGAAACCTTGATTGGCACTTTAATTTTTGAAATATAATCTTCTACCTCATTTGCAATCGAAAACAGATCGATATCTAGACGACCGCAAGTAGGGCAGGAAACGAGTGTTGCAGCATTTGTAATTAGACCAAAGGTTTTAAGAAGCTCACGAGCAACCTTGACTTCCTCTACCGTGTCAGCGCTAAGGCTGATACGCAGCGTGTTGCCAATGCCAAGCGCGAGCAAAGCACCAATACCAGCGGAGCTCTTAATCGTGCCTGTGTGCAGCGTTCCAGCTTCTGTAATGCCTAGGTGGAGCGGATACTTAATGACTTTTGCCGCCATCGAGTAAGCAGCAATGGCCATTGGAACATCCGATGCTTTAAGAGATACGATAATATCGTGGAAATCGAGCTCCTCCAAAATACCGATATGGAACAATGCGCTCTCTACCATTGCTTCCGGCGTCGGGTAACCGTACTTTTCTAGCAAATGGTTTTCTAATGAACCGGCGTTGACGCCAATCCGGATCGGGATGCCTTTTTCCTTACAAGCCTTAACAACCGCTTCGATGCGTTCGCGGCGACCGATGTTGCCCGGATTAATCCGCACTTTGTCGATGCCGTTCTCGATAGCTAGCAGTGCCAAGCGATAATCAAAATGAATATCCGCAACTAGCGGAATATGAATGCGTTTCTTGATTTCCTTAATCGCTTCCGCCGCTTCCTTGTTGTTGACAGTAACCCGGACAAGCTGGCAGCCAGCTTCTTCAAGTCCTAGTATTTCCGCAACAGTAGCTTCGACATCAGCAGTCTTCGTCGTACACATACTTTGAATAATCACTTCGTTACTGCCGCCAATCGTTAGATTGCCGACTTTAACCGGTACCGTATCTTGACGTAAGTACATAAGCTTATCTCTCCCATGAACGGCAAAGTCCACCCTTTGACTGGCGGTTTTAGAAACCGCGCGGCTGGGTGGAAACAATGACGGTAGTCAAGCGTAAACGGCTGCTCCCATTCCATTACAATGTAGCGGAAACAGCTCGTTTCGCGGTCATATATAAGTTAAGTTATAAGCCTAGACTTATAGCTTCTTATATTGGAGTGCTGGCTTACGCACTCTCTTCTTTCTTCTTGCTTTTCTTAGCGGTAAGCTCAGGCATGATTTTTTCTTGAACGGTTTGCTCAGTGATTAGGCATGTACTTAGATCATCGCGTGATGGTACCTCGTACATAACTTCCAGCATAATGCTTTCAATAATCGCACGCAAGCCACGAGCTCCGGTGTTGCGCTTAATTGCCTCTTTCGCAATAGCATCAAGTGCAGCCGGTTCGAAATCAAGCTTCACATTGTCCATTTCAAGCAGCTTCTGATATTGCTTTACAAGCGCGTTCTTCGGCTCGGATAAAATCCGAACGAGTGCAGGCTCATCAAGCGGCTCAAGCGTTGAAATGATAGGCAGACGGCCTACAAACTCCGGAATCAAACCGAATTTGAGCAGATCCTCTGGCAATACCATCGTGAGGTATTCACCAGCTTTAAGATCCTTCTGCAATTCGCCTGTAGAGCTAAAGCCGATAACTTTCTTACCGATACGACGTTTGATCAATGATTCGAGGCCATCGAATGCGCCGCCGCAAATGAACAAAATATTCGTTGTATCGATTTGAATGAATTCTTGATGCGGATGCTTGCGCCCACCTTGCGGAGGAACGGATGCAACTGTACCTTCCAATATTTTGAGCAATGCTTGCTGAACACCTTCACCAGAAACATCGCGCGTAATGGATGGGTTTTCCGATTTGCGAGCTACTTTATCGATCTCATCGATATAAATAATGCCGCGTTCCGCTTTTTCCACATCATAATCTGCAGCTTGAATGAGCTTAAGCAAAATGTTCTCAACGTCTTCGCCCACATAACCTGCTTCTGTTAGCGAAGTTGCATCTGCAATTGCAAATGGAACATTCAAAATTTTAGCCATCGTTTGAGCTAGCAGCGTTTTACCTGAGCCCGTAGGACCTAGCAGCAAAATGTTACTCTTTTGCAATTCTACGTCTTCGATTTTGCTTCCGGAATTAATCCGTTTGTAATGGTTATAAACCGCTACAGACAACGATTTTTTCGCAAACTCTTGACCGATGACATAAGAATCCAGAATAGCCCGGATATCTTTCGGTTTCGGAATATCCTTAAGATCAAGCTCTTCCTCATTGCCGAGTTCTTCCTCAACAATTTCGGTACAAAGCTCAATGCACTCATCGCATATATAGACGCCAGGACCGGCAACCAATTTACGTACTTGATCCTGCGATTTGCCGCAGAAAGAACATTTCAACTGGCCTTTTTCGTCGTTGAATTTAAACATGTAATCACCCCTTCGATTAAATCGTCGATACCGGTGCAGTAATCACCTTGTCAATCAAACCGTAGGCAAGAGCCTCTTCCGCGCTCATGAAGTTGTCACGGTCGGTATCTCGGTCGATTTTTTCATAAGGTTGTCCGGTGCGGTCTACGTAAATTTGGTTTAGCTTTTGTTTCGTTTTCAAAATCCAATCAGCATGGATTTTGATATCAGATGCTTGACCGCGTACGCCGCCAAGTGGTTGATGGATCATAACCTCAGCGTTAGGAAGCGCAAAACGCTTGCCCTTCGCGCCCGCTGTAAGAAGCAGCGAACCCATGCTTGCTGCCATGCCCATACAAATCGTGGACACCTCAGGCTTAATATATTGCATCGTATCAAAAATACCCATTCCCGCAGTCACGGAGCCGCCGGGAGAGTTAATGTATAGATGAATGTCTTTCTCTGGGTCGTCGGCCGCCAGAAACAGCAGCTGTGCAATGATGGAGTTTGCAACATCATCATCGATTGCGCTCCCAAGGAAAATGATACGGTCCTTCAGCAAACGGGAGTAAATATCGTAAGAACGTTCCCCGCGATTCGTTTGTTCGACTACGATCGGTACTAGATTCATGCGACCAACCTCTTTTCGTTTATGACTTTGGTTACTTACTTATTGTAACACGTCATCGTATTCATGTCATTTTTCCACTAATACATTATACGACGCCGGCCGTTCGATATGTACGGAGTTTAGCCTCCAAAACAAGCACATTTCCATATGTAGGGTCAAAATAAGGCACGTATCAACGACGTGCCTTATCCTGAGTGAAGCATTTATTCAATTATTCGTATGTGGCTTTTAAACAGCTTTGCTGTTTTCAAGCAAGAACTTAATTGTTTTGCGAAGTGCAATATCTTCCTGCAAGTTGCTAAGATTTCCGTTTTTCTCAAAAATGTCGCGAAGCTCAGCAGAAGGACGGTTGTATGATTTGGACAGCTTCTCAAGCTCTTCGTTCAAATCTTCGTCGTTTGCAACGATGTTTTCTGCTTTAGCAATGGCATCAAGCACAAGGTTGTTGCGAACGCGTTTCTCAGCATCTGCGCGCATTTGATCGCGAAGAACAGATTCGTTTTGACCGGAGAATTGGAAGTATAGGTCCATGTTCATGCCTTGCATTTTAAGACGGTTTTCGAAATCTTTGATCATGTAATCCGTTTCAGTCACGATCATTGGCTCTGGAATTTCAACATCTGCTGCTGCCGTAGCTTTGTCAACAACTGCTGTTTCGCGAGCTTGTTCGCCTTCTTGGTCTTTGCGCTCTTTAAGTTTGCTAACGAGATCCTGCTTGTACTCTTCAAGCGTATCGAACTCACTTACGTCTTTTGCAAACTCATCGTCTAGCGTTGGCAAGGTTTTGCGTTTGATTTCGTGAAGCTTCACTTTGAACACAGCTGGTTTGCCTGCAAGGTGCTCTGCATGGTAGCTCTCAGGGAAATTAACATCAATGTCCTTGAAATCTCCGATTTGCATGCCAACCACTTGCTCTTCGAAACCTGGAATAAAGGAATTCGAACCAAGCTCTAGTGAATAACGCTCGCTTGCTCCGCCTTCGAACGCTTCGCCGTCTACATAACCGTCGAAATCGATAACTGTGATGTCGCCGTTAGCCGCTGCGCCTTCTTCAACAACAGTAAGCTCAGCATGACGCTGTTGCAAACGCTCAAGTTCAGCTGCGATTTCCTCTTCTGTAACTTCAGAAACAACGGATTCAACTTCCAAGCCTTTGTATTCGCCAAGTGTAACTTCTGGCTTAACGATAACTTTTGCTTTGAATTTGAATGTTTCGCCTTTTGCGAATTGCTCAACTTCAATCTCAGGACGGTCAACCGGCTCAAGATTAGTTTCTTTGATTGCATCGGAATAAGCATCTGGCAACAGAATGTCAATTGCATCCTGGTACAGGCTCTCAATACCGAAACGGGATTCGAACATGCCGCGAGGCACTTTACCTTTACGGAATCCAGGTACGTTTACTTTTTGAACGACTTTCTTAAATGCTTGATCAAGAGCAACAGTGACTTTCTCCGCCCCTACCTCCACGTCGATCGACACGATGTTCTTGTCTATTTTTTCCCAAGTTGCTTTCATTTTATGCCTTCCCCTCCGAAAATGCTCATGCATCAGTAGTTATCACGTTTCATAAACCATTCTATTATAAACAAGCTAGCCCAGATTATCAAGACTCTGGCTCATCTTCTCCCGATTGCTGCAAAACGGCAACCTGTCTAAGCGCCTTGCATGCTTGCTCATAACGGAACCTTAAACCTTCGGTAATGCCGTATGTATCACGAATATCGTCATCGTTTGCCGAGCCGTAAACGGTAAGAAGCAGCGTCAAATGCAGCGCAGCTGCAAAATAATCAACTGTATCCTCGTCTTCTCTCAACATCCAATGATAAGCAGCCGTACCATACAAAAACTGTAAACTTTCCTTCCAAAGCTCTCTAGCAAAATGCGGCAATGTGGGATCATCGACCTCGGCAACCTGCTCTGTCCGCTCCATTATCCTAATAATTGGCGAAGGGAATTCATCCATAGAAAGAGGCGTCGCTTCCAAATCAAGCTCTACGGTTTCACCAAGTCTCTCCAGTGTCAGTAAACCGGCAGCACCTCGCTTGCGCAAGCATTGCAGTGCCTTAAACTGAACGACAGGGTGAACCTGCTGGGTTACCAGCCAATTTTTAATGGAATCATCCACTTCTGGAGTCTGAATATAAGCAGCGCGTTCAAGAGCAAGAATTTGCTGATCGATCATCGGATGTTTTTGCATGATGTAGAGCACTTGGTTCACATAAGCTTCATCTTGATCAGGAGGATTAAGAAGCTGCTCGCGCATAGTCGCCTCGTCCTCTTCCTTCTCTCGCTTGGCCGATAGGAATCCCGAATCTTCTCCATCATTTCCTTCTCCAGGAAAAGCCATGTCAAGCCACGTAAGTAAGCTGTCCCACTCTTCATAATGGCGAGCATCCTCGCCCTGGCATTGCAGCAAAAAGCGCAGCAACTCCTTGGCCTCCCCGTATTGTTCCGCTTCCAGCATACGGGTTAACTGTACCTGATAATGGTCCAGCATGCTAGGGAACAAGTAAACGTTATCCTTGTTGTCGCCTTGTGTGTCATTGGGAGTTGTAATGATAACACCGCCTTATGGTCGCGCCTTTTGTTCATTCGGACAATCTTGCGTACGATTATACCATGTACAATCAAAAGAAAAAACAAATGTAGTATTCCGACAACTCATAAATCTTATTTTATAATAAAAAGAATATAAATTCAAAAAAGTGCTTGCAATATTTTAATGATGTGTGCTATATTATTTCTTGTGTCCCGGTAGCTCAGCTGGATAGAGCAACGCCCTTCTAAGGCGTCGGTCGGGAGTTCGAATCTCTTCCGGGACGCCATATTATTATCCATTAACGCCGCCTATTCAGGTGGTTTTTTTATTATATACTGATCTATTTAAAAGAGGCTGATCCCGGTATTTACCAACTGGATCAGCCCTTTTTTTTATTTCTATGACTTCAAAGCAGCTGACTTGGTCGCCAATAATTTCCTATAACCATAAGCGGCAAGCGCGATCAGCACCGCTCCGAATAGGACCGGAGTAAACAGATAGGACCAGCCCGCATGGCTTAGCATAACAACAAGCGGATCAGCACCTGCGGGTGGATGAACTGTTCTTGTGAGCTGCATCAGAAGGATGGACAATCCAACAGATAGTGCAATGAACCATGTTGAATCTCCGAACAGATGCAGCATCACAAGACCTGCTCCAGTGCTGATCAAATGGCCTCCAACAACATTTCTGGCTTTGGCAAGCGGACTATCTGGCAAAACAAACACGATAACACAGCTGGCCCCAAATGGAGCCATCATCAGCGTAATCGACATTAAATCGCCCATGGTCAGCAGCAATGCGATAACAACGGTGCCAACAACCGCCGCCGCCAGCGGCTTCCAATTTTTATTTCTCAGCATTTCTCATTCCCCGTTTCTCTTATTATGACATCATGCTATCATAAGAGAAATCATTCGAGAATTGAATGTTTACAATGGAACCCATTTCAAATTCCGATACCTAAGGGGAGTTAACATGCTGGAGTCTTGGGAAGGTCGTTTTTTTGTTACATTTACTGCTGTGCTGGAGGAGAAAAGCTTCAGCGGTGCCGCTGATCGTCTCGGTTACGTTCAATCGACGGTAACCTCACATATTCGACATTTGGAAACAGCAAGCGGCAAAAAGCTCTTTCACCGTTTGCCGCGCGGCGTAGAGCCAACAGAAGCAGGCTTGCTGCTAGCTCCCTATGCATATCAATTTATCCAGCTTGGACATTCGCTTCAGGATGCGTTCTCGGAGCCTGGCATGCCGTCAGGTATCGTTCGAATCGGAGCTCTAGAGTCGTTTGCCATCTCTCATCTACCGCATTTTTTAACCGGCTTTCTCCAGAAATACACCAAGATCAAGCTGCATTTAACGCCTGGCCTGCAACATGATATTACCGCACATGTCATAAACCATCGCGTTGACCTCGGCATCGTACCCAAGGCTCCGGAACGTGACGACCTTCTATTTGCACCTTTAATAGAAGAGAAGCTCTTGCTGATCTGTGCTCCTGCGCTGGAAGAGCGCTTCGCGCAGCTCGGATGGCAAGCGTTGCACGACAACGCCTTCATTAGCTTCGGGGATCAGTGTATCTACCACACTTATGGACGCGATATGCTGAGAGAAGTTGATGTTGAGCTTGCTGATCATTTGTCTTTCTCCAGTGTTGAGCTCATTAAGCAGACGGTTGCTTGCGGAATGGGCATCTCATTCGTACCAGAATCAAATGTAGCTAATGAGGTAGCCGCAGGTACGCTGCTGTCATTGCCCTTGAACCAAGAGCTCCTATTGACGCATGGCATTATTACACATAAAGCACGTGAGCCTAAAGCTGCAGCACAAGCCTTTATCCAGCAATTGAAATCATTTTTGAAAACCGTTTAATCACAAAACCACAAATAAAAAGGCGGCTTCATAGGGAAATTCCCCAAATGAAGCCGCCTTTTCTTATTATATTAAACGGATAATGTTGTCTGCTTTTCATTAACAAATTGGAATAATTGCTCGGCTTTCTCTTCCGTTAGCTCTCCGCTATTATCAAACACGAGGATGGAGGAGTTAGGAATAACCCAGTTGATTTGCGGAACAAATGCTATCCGTTTCTCAAAGTCGCCCCAGTTGTCCAGTTTCCACTGATCGCGCTCTGTTTGACGCCCGATGATCCGATTTTTTTGCAGCTCCATATCCAGCAGCGTGACAACAACCACCTTAACGTCTACCTCGTTCATCGTGAGGCCTGCTGCTTCAACTACCTCTTCGATCCACTGTTTGTTTTTCAGTTCTGCCGTAAAAGGTGAAATCATAAATACGTTTTGACCAGCAGCCAAATTTTCGATACATACGTCCTTCGCCGTATCATATTCCAAATCACGCAAATGCTTTTTGTAATAATTAGAATCCCGATCTCTTTTATCAAGGCCCTTTAACTCCAATATAGCCTCAACAAAACGACCGCCTATCGTATCCCGGTCAAGAAAAGCAGCTGGAATGCGAGCAGACAACTTTCTAGCTACCGTTGTTTTGCCCGTCCCCGCTACTCCGACAAAAAAAACTAACTTTTGCAAAACGAAAACCCTCCACTATTTTTTGTAGAAGTATATCATTTTTTGCAGCAATATAATAGAAATGATTACGTAAAAGCAGCGATATGATTTGGAAAAAACACTCTTATTCATTTTTATAGTATCAATCGTTTTATATTTATTTTATTGTTTTATAAAAAAACAGGATGTTGCCTCTGCTATTCAGCTTCTGCAACACCCTGTTTATGCTTATTTATCCGCTTATTAAAAAAACTGCATCGATTCGATATGCTGCTTCGTCGTGTCCGTTCCTAACTCATACAATTGCCTGTAAATACGCTCAATCAACTGATCGTAACCAGCATTGATTTCGCCATCGCTTGCTGAGCCAAACGGACTGTACGAGAAATGAAACATCTCCATTTCATCCATGCTAGACAGCTCATCAAACAGCTCTCTAAGCTTCGTATACTCATTTTCGTTCATTATAATCTCAAGCTCATACGCAGCTGCCTGCGGATCCTCTAATATTTGTCCCGCCTGAACAGAAACGAAATAATGCTTGCGTTCTTCACTGCCTGCTTCTTGCTCTGCCATCAATCGCACACTCCTTCCTGCATTTATTACTTTTCTCAGCCACTTCTAGCATCCCCCGTCGGACAGACATTTTATCCCTTATTCTGCATATAACTGATATTATCGCTACTTTGAGACCAGCAAAAGAGAGGAATGAGATCAATGTGTGGAATTACCGGCTGGATCGACTGGAACCGTGATCTGACTAAGCAAAGTGAAAGCTTAGAGAAGATGACAGACACCCTTGCACCGCGCGGTCCCGACGCTTCCGGTACGTGGATATCAGCTCATTGCGCTTTAGGCCATCGACGTTTATCCGTCATTGATCCGGAGAACGGGGCACAGCCAATGATTCGACATACCGGCGACGACAAATATGTCGTTGTCTATAACGGGGAATTGTATAATGCACCAGAACTTCGCAAGGAGCTTGAAAGCAGGGGCAGAATCTTTACGACAAATTGTGATACAGAAGTGCTGCTGGTCGCTTTTATGGAATGGGGCAAGTCTTGCGTAGAGCGTTTTAACGGAATATTTGCTTTTGCCATATGGAACGTATTAGAGCAAGAACTATTTCTGGCACGTGATCGGCTTGGCGTCAAACCGCTGTTCTATAGCACACAGGACGGTTTGTTTATTTTTGGCTCCGAACAAAAATGTATATTGGCACACCCTGCCGTGAAGCCGGAGGTTGGAGCGGAAGGGCTTGCTGAGATTTTTATTATAGGACCAGCACGCACTCCAGGCCATGGTGTATATAAGCAAATCAATGAGCTTAGACCTGGCAAGTGTATGACCGTCAATCACACGGGCGTGAAGACGATTACGTACTGGCAGCTTGAGAGCAGCCCTCATGGGCAAAATATAGAAGAAACAGCTGAACAAGTAGGAGCGCTGCTAAAAGATACCGTTGAGCGGCAGCTCGTTTCAGACGTTCCTGTATGTACCCTGCTGTCTGGCGGGCTTGACTCCAGTGCGCTAACTACACTCGCTGTCAATTATTACAATGAGAACGGGCAAGGGAATGTCCACACGTACTCTGTTGATTATGCGGACAACGATAAACATTTTAAGGCACATGCCTTCCAGCCTAATAGTGATGCGCCATGGATCGAGAGAATGACGACGCATCTGGGCACAATTCATCATCCTATACAGTTTGATACACCTGATTTGGTCGGCGCATTAAAAGCAGCCACCTTTGCTCGCGATCTTCCGGGCATGGCCGATGTGGATGCTTCGTTGCTGCTCTTTTGCCATGAAATAAAAAAAGATGCTACCGTAGCGATATCAGGCGAAGCTGCCGATGAAATTTTTGGCGGCTATCCTTGGTTTCATCGCGAAGAGGCTTTAAATGCCAATACCTTCCCTTGGTCGCTTGCTTCAGTTATGCGTGCTGATCTGCTCGCACCTGACGTTGCCGCATGGATTAAACCGCTTGACTACATTGGTGATCGTTATTCCCAAGCGATAGCAGAGGTTCCTCATCTAGATGGCGAATCTGAGCAGCTGCGGAAGATGCGTCAAATGTCGTATTTGAACATCACCCGCTTCATGCCAACGCTTCTAGACCGCAAGGATCGAATGAGCATGGCAGCGGGCCTTGAGGTCCGTGTCCCTTTCTGTGATCATCGGTTAGTTGAATATGTTTGGAATATCCCATGGGAGATCAAAACATCCGGCGATCGCGAAAAAGGAATATTGCGCAAGGCGCTGCGCGGTGTATTGCCTGAGGACGTATTGACTCGTAAAAAAAGCCCCTATCCTAAAACGCATAATCCGAACTATTTGGCCGCAGTCAAAGGGCTTTTGTTAGATGTACTGAACGATTCCAGCTCTCCGCTCCTTCCATTAATTAATGTGGAAAAGGTTAGAGCGCTAACCGAGTCGGAATCCGCAAGCTCGAATACCCCTTGGTTTGGTCAATTGATGTCTGGTCCGCAGCTATTCGCTTATCTATATCAGGTCAATTTATGGTTAAAGGAATATAAGGTCGTCATATCATAAGCTGACAAGGATAATGTTTTTGTTCTCATCACAAAAAAAGCAACCCCATCCGCTAAAAGCCGCTGCATTCAGCTGCTCTTGGATAGGGTTGCTTTTTCATTTATTATGCTTGCTCAAGCAAGGGAAGGAGCTTTCTTAATGCATCACCGCGATGGCTGATCTGCTGCTTCTCTTCCTTAGACAGCTCGGCCATCCCGCGATTCAAGCTAGGAAGCCAAAACAGCGGATCATAACCGAAGCCTCCATTGCCGTGAGGATTATCCGTGATAACGCCATCCACTGTACCCTCCGATTCCAGAAACAAACCGGTCACAGGATCATACAGCGCTAACGCGCATACGAACTGCGCTTTGCTCAGTATTTTGGACCCGTCTTGCAATTCTTCTCGTTCTGCATGATCAGCTAGTTGATGAAGCTCCTGAATGAGCTTGGCATTGTTTTCACCGTCAGTCGCATTCTCACCTGCATAACGAGCGGAATAGACGCCTGGATCACCATTCAGCGCTGCAACGCGCAAGCCTGAATCATCAGCCAGCACAGGAACGCCAAGAATGTCTCCCGTCGTCTTAGCTTTGATGCGAGCATTGGCGGCAAACGTATCGCCATCTTCCACGATATCCGGAATTTGCGGATAATCCAGCAAGCTTTCTACCGATTTATCAAGCTTCTGAAGCGCATGCGCGAATTCCTTCACCTTACCTGCATTTTTTGTAGCTACAACAATAACAGCATGATTTAATATGGAATTTTTCATCAGAATACTAACCTCCGATTCGCGCCGCCAAAGGACCGAGAACATCCTTTTGCTTGCTGATCAACTCGAGAATACCCTCTTCTCCAAGTTGCAGCAATTGGTTAAGCTCATCGCGCGAAAATGGGGCTTCCTCGCCAGTTCCTTGCACCTCAACAAATTTGCCACTGCCCGTCATAACAACGTTCATATCAACCTTAGCTTTGGAATCTTCCTCGTAGTTTAGATCAAGCAGCGCTCTCTCTTGGATGACGCCTACACTTACCGACGCCAAAAAATCTGTAATCGGATATTTTGCAAATTGAACCTTCTCGGAAATTTTGTTAATTGCAATGGAAAGCGCGATAAACGCACCCGTAATAGATGTCGTGCGAGTACCGCCATCGGCTTGAATGACATCACAATCAAGCGTAATAGTCCGCTCACCTAGTGCTTGCAAATCAATGACCGAACGCAATGCACGACCAATGAGGCGCTGAATTTCCATCGTCCGTCCTGTCAGCTTCCCCTTAGCCGCTTCACGAATATTGCGTGTATGTGTTGCGCGAGGCAGCATTGCATATTCAGCTGTAATCCAGCCTTTGCCTTGCCCTTTCATAAATGGAGGTACTCTATCCTCCACGCTCGCTGTACAAATGACCTTCGTCTCTCCAACCTCGATGAGAACCGATCCTTCTGCGTATTTATTGACACCTGTCGTTATGGTTACCGGCCGAAGCTGGTTCGGTTGCCGACCATCGTTTCTCATTCTAATTTCCTCCTGAGTGCTAGCGTTTTTCGATTAGAAAACAAAAGTATCCCATCCTGCAATCTTTCCTATTTTAACAAAGTAACCTGTGAATTGCATCCGCTGCCCGTGAAAAAGAAAAGTGAAGCGGTCATGAATGTACAAATTCAGCTGATCAGTGGAAGTTTTTTGCATGCTTGCTTCTGCTTAAAATAAACCGTTCAGACCTAATACATGCTAATAAATGCACAAAAGAGGCTTTTCAAAAGCGTTCACTTTTGATCGGCCTCTTTGTACATTCCGGAGTTATCTCTTATGACTTAATAGCATTGACGTGATGCGGTCTGCCTACAGGCTCGCTATAGGAGTTGTTCGCTTCGTCCGTAAAGTTAGATTCTCCATTTACTTTAATTTGAACCGTTGCTGCTTTCGTATTTTCAGTGATTGAAAGAACGAGTGCCTGAAGCATTTCTGACGGAAGCTTCTGACCTTGCTGATACCCTTCATCCTGCAAATCTACAGTGACAACATCACCTTCCTGTACAACATCCTTCACTTGTACATCCGGAATGATTACACTGGTCAACTCTTTTTTGTTAAGCGGACCCGAAATGAGCTGTTCCAGCGCTGCTTTCGTCGGAGTCTCCGAGCGAGCAACTAGTCTAGTAACGGGCACATAATATTGTTCATCGTTTAATGTTTGGGCGGAGAAGTACAGCGTTACAGGCGTTGATTGCGCATAGTTCACACCGTCTGCCGCTTCGATATTAATGCCCACTGAACGTGTCAGCGTATTGTCAAGCGGGAAGCCGTCTTGTGGCATTTCTGGCAGCTTAGCGCCTTCATACCAAATCTCTACGCCTTCAATTCCCGGCATAGCAGTCAGAGTCCATGTGATCGCTTCAACGATGGTACGTTCGTCCTGTGGATTGTAGTCGCTGAACGGCTCAGAAAATTCTACTTTAGCAAGCTTTTGCTCTTTATCGTATTTATACGATTTAATTTGAGTGCCTTGCGGTATAACTGCGCGGAAATCCTCAGGCAGCTGATTCGCGTACGCGCCATTCTCGACCATCATTTCCAGTGCCTTTTGTGCGGCTTGCTCTTTCGCTCCGAGTGAGGTCTGAAGTGAGATTGGAGCCAAATAACCGTTACGATCTTCAAGGTATACTGTCATTTGCGCTTCTTCACCAACTCCGATTGCCTGTCCAGTTTCTGCACCTTCTACTCCATCCTTAACCTCAACCTGCGGCGGATCGATTGATTGGCTTGTCTGCTTGGAAAACAGACCACAACCCGAAGTAAGAATGGGCAGCACGAGAACCCCCGAAAGTACAGCACCCCTAATCCATCTTTTTTGAATCATATTGACCTTTCCTCCCTAATCAAGTTTTGCCTAGCGGCTTTGTACAACTCCTTATTTGTAGTACTATGTATACGAGCCCTTCCCTTTTTTAGACCAGTTTTGTCCATAAAATCCTAAGGGGGAACAAAAACATGTCCAATCCCGAAACTTATAGCCTCAACAGCCGCAAAGTGGCTGAGGCTACAGACGAATGGCTCCTCAAACGCGGAGTAACAAAGCTGGCTATCGCCGAGCTCGTACATTTTTTGCAAAAAGACTATTTCCCTGGCTTAACGCCTGAGGATTGTATCGTCCATATTGATGCCGTCCTATCGAAGCGCGAGGTGCAAAATGCCGTTTTGACCGGCATCCAGCTTGATATCCTCGCCGAGGAAGGCAAGCTTATGGCTCCACTGCAGGATATGATCAAGCATGACGAGAGTCTTTATGGATGCGATGAAATTTTGGCATTGTCCATTGTCAATGTGTATGGAAGCATCGGGTTTACGAATTTCGGATATGTCGATAAGCTGAAGCCAGGCATTTTGGTCAAGCTGAACGACAAAACCGATGGAGAAATCCATACATTTTTGGACGATATCGTTGGGGCTATCGCTGCATCTGCAGCAAGTCGGATGGCTCATCGCAGACAAGCAGAGCGCGAAGGTGTGACACAGCCTCCGCTTGACTAAATTGAATTTACGAAGCGTAGTTTTACATCGCGAACTTGATGCGATGGATGCGAAGCGTAGTTTTACATCGCGAGCTTGATGCGATGGATGCGAAGCGTAGTTTTACATCGCGAGCTTGTTGCGATGGATGCGAAGTAGATATTGCTTAGGTAAAACCTTTGAGGAGGTTAATACATGAACTATGATATTTTTTATAAAGGCGCCTTTGCCATGCTGAAGGTGAGGCTCAATCCCGGCGAGAGCGTAAAAGCCGAAATGGGTGCAATGGTGTCCATGTCCCCTACCATCGATCTTAAAGGGACAACAGACGGCGGGTTTATGCGCGGACTCGGAAGAATGTTAAGCGGAGAGACGTTCTTTTTCCAAGAGATGACAGCTAATCGGGGTCAAGGTGAAGTCCACCTTGCCCCTCCTTCTCTCGGTGATATTGAAGCGATTGAACTCGACGGCTCTTATAAGCTTTATGTGCAAAAGGATGGTTTCTTAGCTGGCACCAGCGGCATAGAGGTCAATACAAAAATGCAAAACCTAGGCAAGGGGCTCTTATCGGGCGAAGGTTTCTTTATTGTAGAAATCAGCGGCCGAGGCACGGTGTTTCTCTCCTCATATGGCGCGATCCATGCTCTAAACTTGAGCCATGGCGAAGAAGTCATCATCGATAACGGTCATTTAGTTGCTTGGCCGGGCTATATGAACTATACGATAGAAAAAGCGTCTAAAGGCTGGTTATCCAGCATTACGAGCGGCGAAGGTCTCGTATGCCGCTTCCGCGGTGAAGGTGTCGTGCTGATTCAAACTCGCAATCCATCCAGCTTTGGAACTTGGTTGAAAAAGTTCATACCAGGCGGCAACTAACGTACTCATAGTCAACATTAGCACTTCTACTTAGCATTTGAGTTACTTTTACGGAAGAAGTCCCATTCAGATGTGAGAGCATTTACAGACAATGAAGCACTAAAAGTAAGCAGCCACCTCACAGGAAAACTAACAGGAAAACCTTCCGCAAATCTCATTAGTGACAGACTTCATATCGGTTAATTTAAAAAAACTCCCGCTTATTCGACAACATCTACTCTAAGGAGAGGATGTACTCGAATTGACGGGAGTTTTTTCAGTAATATGCCACCTCGCTCTTCGAATGATGAGTGACTAGAGTTTACCCAGCATATCATCATCAATATTAGTTTTAGAGGGGTGTTGGGGGGGACGAGTTTGTCTGAGTTAAAGTGGTTAGACTGGTTAAGCTCGCTCGCACCACTAACGGACATAGGTTCCGCTATTATGGTAAATATAGCTCAAATACAATTCTATCGGACATCAGATACGTTATTTACGCGTATTGAAGCACATTTATGGCTTTTGAGACCAAATAAGAGACTGTATGTCCGTTAGCTCTTTAAAAACGGGGATTTCAAGCAAATAACGGATCTGATGTCCGTTAATTCCTAAGCAGATTTGTATTCGCAGTAAAGGTTAGTAGCAGCGTTTCCAGCACGAAATCAATATTAGTTTTAGGTGGGGGTTCGGGGGGCGTTGGGGTCAGGGGGTTAGCGAGATTAGACCAAGTTTGACAGGTTAAGCTCGCCCGCAACACTAACGGACATAGGTTCCGCTATTATGGTGAATACAGCTCAAATTGAATTCTAACGGACATCAGATACGTTATTTATGGCGATTGAAGCGTAAACACGGCTTTTAAAGCCAAATAAGAGACTGTATGTCCGTTAGATCCTTAAAAATAGGGGATTCCAAGCAAATAACTGATCTGATGTCCGTTAATTCCTCTATGAGGAACGCTTTCGCAATAAAGGTTAATAGGAGCGTTTCCAGCTCGAAATCAATATTAGTTTTAGGTGGGGTTGACGGGGTTGACGGGGTTGACGGGGTTGACGGGGTTGACGGGGTTAGACCAAGTTTGACAGGTTAAGCTCGCGCGCATCTCTAACGGACATAGGTTCCGCTATTATGGTAAATATAGCTCAAATACAATTCTATCGGACATCAGATACGTTATTTACGCGTATTGAAGCACATTCATGGCTTTTGAGACCAAATAAGAGACTGTATGTCCGATAGCTCTTTAAATACGGGGATTTCAAGCAAATAACGGATCTGATGTCCGTTAATTTCCAATCAGCTGAATTATATTCTTTCTGCTCATTGCATTATTAGAATGTTATTTCTATGGTGGTCGGCCTAGCGGCCGACCACACCATTCATAGTTATTTATCATTATTTAAAAATGTTTTATTCGGCAAATAGTGCATAGCACGTACGAAACGGATCGTTTTGGTCTTAGCGCGCATTACGATGGAATGCGTTTCTGCCCTCTCGTCAGGAAAATACTGTACTCCGCCCAAAAACTCCCCTGGCGTAACGCCTGTTGCTGCAAAATAAACATCGCCAGTTCCAATCATATCCTCCATCGTAAGCACGCGATACGGATCTTCTATTCCCATTTTCACGCAGCGATTGTACTCATTGCTATCCGCCGGCATCAGCCTTGCTTGCAGCTCGCCGCCTAAACACTTCAGCGCTGCCGCAGCCAGTACACCCTCTGGCGCTCCTCCTGAGCCTACATATAAATCAATACCTGCTTCAGGAAATGCAGGTGCCATCGCGCCTGCAACGTCACCATCCGACAAAAATTTTATACGCACACCCACGCGGCGCAGCACCTTGACGATCGCTTCATGTCGCGTCCTGTCCAAAATCATAACCGTTAAATCCGAAACTTTCTTGTTTAAAGCGTCAGCCGCTTTACGGAGCGTTACATCCATCGGATCAGTTATCGACAGCTTGCCAACAAGAGCAGGACCGAAAGCGAGCTTCTCCATGTACATATCAGGAGCATGCAAAAGCTGGCCTTTTCCTGCGACTGCAAGCACGGACATTGCATTGTTAAGTCCTTTGGCTACGATTTCCGTACCTTCCAGCGGATCAACCGCTACGTCAACCTCGGGGCCGTTCAAGCTTCCTACTTCCTCCCCAATGTACAACATCGGCGCTTCATCCATTTCCCCTTCGCCTATGACGACAGTACCGCGTATGGACACTGAATCAAACATGGAGCGCATCGCAGATGTTGCTGCTCCATCAGCGCTATTCTTATCGCCTCTTCCCATCCAAGGCGCCGATGCGAGCGCAGCCAGTTCCGTTACACGTACAAGCTCTAATGCTAATTCTCTCTCCATGATCCAGTCTCCCTTTGCTTTCATATGACGGAATAAATAATTAGAACACATGTAGAGGTCATTTCCGTTATTTAATATGTAACATATATTTATATATGTCGCAATATATATTTACTATTCTTCATTAAATCATCATTAATAAACAAACGTTTACCTTAAGAGCAACCATCGTACGTCAAAAAGACAAAAGAGCATACTTCACAGGATTCCCTGTAAAAGCATGCTCTCTTTATCACTCTAAATAAAACAGTTATTCATAAACCTCAATCTCAAAAAGTGATGGACCATATGGAGGAAGACCTTTTTCTGTCACTAAAATACGAACATATCTAGCCTCCGCACTGCTTGCAAGGGTGATCGTTTCAACAAAGTCTTCCGCTCTCAATTCTCTGTTCAAGGAATGTACCGTCTTCCAATCTGTGCTTGCTGCCGATAAGTCGCTTCCTGCTGCAGCAACTTGAATATCGATCGCTTTTCCATATGCAGCTTCCCAAGTCAAAATGATTTTATTAATGGAATGAACTTTTTCCAAATCAATATAGAACCATTCTGCATGATACGGAGCTGTATTATTGTCACTCCATTTTGCTTCCCATCGTGTACCCTTATCGCCATCTGTTATCAAATGAGCAGGAAAAACGGTATTAAAGCTTGATGCAACAGCGTGCTTGTTAAGCGCTAAGTTCACTAGCACTGGATTTGGAGTGGTTCCAGGATCCGGATTGCCTCCGTTTCCTCCTCCTTCGCCGCCGCTTACCCATGTGCCATACACTTCAAACTCCCACAGGGAATAACCGTAATTGGTGCCCCTAGCAGATCCAACCATTCGAATATGCCTTGCTTCTTGCCCGTTTAATGTAATGTTATCGAGACCGCCATTGCCTGCGGCTTCTGTAAATACATCCGTCCAGTCGCTTTCTCCAGGCGCTGCCGCCGAGGATACTTGCAGCTTATAGGCTTTTCCATATGCTCCCTCCCAGCTCAGAACAGCACTTTCCAGCTTATAGACTGCGCCTAAATCAATAGAAAGCCACTGAGGATCTGTTGACTCCGACTCCCATCTCGTATTGCCCGCTCCATCTACAGCGTTAGCTGCTGGTTGATTGCCTGATGATGCAGTAGCAGCTTTATGAAGAGCAATGTTTGCGGCAGCCGTCTTCACCTGCTGCTGCACCTCGCCGATGCCGTATCCAGCTGCGGCAACGGTGATGAGATACGTTTTGACACTTGTAAATAAATCTGCATTAAGCATGATTTTTCCTGCCTCAACCGTGTAGCTGCTGCTCTGTACAGCTGCACCGTCAATCGTAAGCTGCGTAATTGCGGCACGCCAAGCAGGGGAGTCTGCAAATGTCAGCTCAATTGTCTGTCCGACTTTGTTTTCAGTCGAATCGGCTGCTAATACCGGTGGTGCTGCCACTTCACGAATAGCGACATTATCAATGTAAATCGTATGCTCACCATCAGGCGTAACAATAGCACCATTTACGACGTTGCCAAGCAAAAACTTAAGAGTCATATCCACGTTGCTATTTGGCCGCAAACTTTTCTTATAAACAGCAGCTGAATCACCAGTCAGATTAAAATGTACGCTTTCAGTGTTGTTATATCCACCAAGCTCCAATGCTATCGGACGATTAACCGATGACCATGCGTTAAAGGAAAGCTCATAGGATTTGCCTGCCTCTAGTTTGATTCCGCTTTGGTTAAACTGTGTGGACCAGCCGACAGGAACATTCCATTCTGGGTGCATCCCCCCATTATAATAGATGTCGATTTGGGCAACACCATCTTTAGGTGTATATTTCGAATCTCCTCCATCACCAAACCAATGCACCCAGTTAGCTGACCCATTCGTCATTCCACCGTTTAGTACAAGGTTTCCATCTGCTGCAAGCATTAATTGATTAACACTTGTATCCGCAAAGCCCGTCGATTTGACATTAATCGTATATAATTGATCGCTTGCAAAAACAGATGGATCAATCATGATGCTGCCAGGCTGAAGCGTATAATTTGCACCAGCAAATACAGCTCCATTCACTTCAATTGCACTAATCGCCGTTCTCCAGGCTTCGTTATCTACAAAACGGATTTCTACCGCGCTCCCTACTAGGTTATCCGTTTTATCTGGTATTAAGGTTGGCGGGCGCAGCATTGGCGCATCCTTCACCTCCAGCACAACATTATCAAAGAAAATGTCATGCGGTGCAGCTGCACTTTTTGGAGTTTTGCCAAGTAAAAATTTAAGAGCGACATTATCATCGGTCATCATCTTAAATGTAAATTCAAAATGCTGCATCGAAGGCGTCAGCATCAAAGGTCCCGTATAAAAACGCCGTGTATAACCAGCATTTTCGAGAGCCGCTTCAATGTCCCGTGCTACCGTCGAACTCGCATCAAAAGAGAGCAAATACGTCATCCCCTTGGAAAGCTTAAGGTTCGACTGGTTAAACATCACGTTCCAGGCTTCCCCTCCTACGTTTGTTACCGCTATTTTTGCAGCTCCATTCGATTCCGTGAATGCTGCTGTACCTCCTTGCGTAAACGGCTCCCAGCCGCTTAGCCCATTGGAGAAATCTCCATTCTTAAGCGGAAACAAATCGACGCCTGTAAAATCAACATTCAAATTTGTTGTGCGAATAAGCTTAATGTTATCCAGCTGAACCCCAGCGTTGCTGCCGCCTAACAAAAACTCAAGCTGCGCTTCCTCGTCTGTTACGTTAGGAGGCATCGTAAATGAGAGCTTATGCGAACTATTCGATGTATCTAGCTGAATCGCGTGTGGACCTGAATAAATCGTTGATCCGTCTTTTCTCTTAAGCTGTACGGTAATGGTCCGAGCGGCCGAAGCTTCTGCATCAAAAGTCAGCTCATACGAATCCTTTTGCAGCAGATTAATGCCCTGTTGGGTTAGTTTTATAGACGAAGCATTAGTACCACCATCAGAAATATTAACGTTTAACCTGCGCAATAATGGATCTACACTGATGTCAGCAGCAGCCGAATCCGTTATTTTTGTGTTCCAATAGAGCAGACGATCCATCGTCCCTAGATCAAAACCTCCATTGTAAATGTGATTGCCGTTATTCAGTGGAGCTTTTGCAGCACTTGGTTCAATTAACTCATCGATTTCCTCTAAATGAACATTTCCGATCCACACATCATTTACGTTTTGACCTAAATTGAATTCCAACCTCGCAGCAGCATTTGTTTTGTCTGACATGAGGAAGCGATACTCATAATTCCCGACCTGATCCTTCAAGGATGCTTCAAAGTTGTCGGAATAAATTCCCCAGCCGCTGTTCGCATCGCCGCCAAACTTCAAGCTCATGCTGCGCGGCGCTGATGCCTTTGCATCAAAGCTAATTTTGTAGGCCTGGCCTTTAACAAGCGTTACATACTGGACAAGCTGCAAGGAATATGGCACATTCCCGCCATTCGAAATGTCTACTTTGGCAAATGGTGACCCGTCAATCGGATCAACCGAAACCTCACCCGCTCCGCCAAATTCAGCCCCATGAAGGAAATTCCAGTAATTCATATCTATTACCGGATTTTCTACTGTGATGTTCTTAACGCCATGAGTATAAGCAGGATCATAAATGAAATTGCCATCTACAGCCGCTTTCCCATTTTGCGGGAACGAATCCTTTACAAGCATCGGTTCAACAGGCACCTTGTAAGGTCTGCCAGTAAGCTCATAAGCACGCACATAGTCAATCTCCATCTGAGCTGACAACAAGGAAGGATCAGGCTTCAACCCGCCGTCATAATTGCCTCCTACAGCTAGATTGAGAATAATGTAAAACTCCTTATCAAATGGTGCTGGAAAAGCATATTTTTCGGGTTGATCTGCTCCCCAGCTATTCCAATCATTAAGCGTTTGAAACAAATTCCCATCCACATACCAGCGCAGCTCACCTGGTTCCCACTCTAAAGAATAAGTATGGTAACCCGTGATGTCCTCACCTTGGGGAAATTCATACTGCGCACCGGTAATTTTGTTATTAGGAGCATTTTTGCCAAAATGAATGGTACCATCAACTTCACCTGGCACTCGTCCTCTAGCTTCCATAATGTCAATTTCACCTGAGGAAGCCCATCCGCCGTATTCACTGTCCTTCGGCATCATCCAAAACGCCGGCCATAAGCCTTGACCCGCAGGGAGCTTAATCCGCGCTTCGAATTTGCCATAAGCTTTGCTGAAGGTTGGACTGGTCCAAAGCCGGCCTGACGTATATTGTTTACCGCCAAAATTCTCTTTTTTGGCTTTGATAATCATTTGGCCATTCTCGATCTTTATATTTTCTTTCTTATAAAACTGCAGCTCGTTATTGCTCCAGTCGCCTACGCCATACTCACTGCCGTTGCCAAGCTGATACGCCCACTTGTCAAGATCGACACCGTTTGTATCCAGATTATCTCCTACGCTGTCAAACTCATCATTCCATACGAGACTCCATATGTTTTTCTCTTGAATACTTTGGATCACTTGAGTAAGCTCATAACCAGTTGACCTAATCGTGATGGTGTATGATTTAACTGCACTGAATTGGGTCTTATCGATTGTTAGCTTTCCTGAGGTAAGCTGATACGCTTCTTTAGGAAGCTTCGATTCATCGACAAATACATCAGTTATCGCATTTCTCCAAGCCTCATTATCATTAAAGGTAATGTCGATATTTTGACCCAATTCATTATCGGATACATCTTTTGAAATTACTGGAGGAAGCAGCAGCATAATATCATTTGAGCTGCGAGCCTTCTCGCCTGCTGCTTCCTTAGCTCCTTTCAATTCAAGATGCACATTGTCGATAAATACGTCATGTGCTGCAGTAGGAGCATCAGGCTGCACTCCAAAAAGCAGTTTAAAGGTTGCGTTGTCATCCTTGGCCATAGTGAACTCGTAGCTGTACTTTTTAGTAACCGTATCAAGCTGCACCTTTTCATTTAAGAAACGATTATAAGCGCTGTTCTCAACAACCGCTTCAATGGTTCGCGGCGAAGTTGCTCTGGCCAAAAAGGTAACGACATACGTTTTGCCTTTAACTAGCGCCAATGAGCCCTGCTGCAAAACAATATCCCACGCATTCAAGCCAGCGTTCGCTATCGCGACTTTCACCGCACCATTGTCATCTGTAATGGCTGCTCTCGAGGGGCCATCATAAATGCCCTGAATATGTGTGCTCCAATCCTGCATTCCTGCATCAAAATATCCATTTTTGACCAAGAAGGCTTTACTTCGTGCATCCTGCTGCTCCACATGTATGTTGTCAACAAATACATCATGCTCGCCTATCACAGTTGCACCGTCCAGTTTACCTAGCAGCAGCTTAAACGTCGGCGTAATGTCGCTCTGAACAAGCAGCTCGTAGCTGAACGTTTGTTTCGTCTGCGTCAATTGCACCTTTTTGGACAAATAACGCGTGCTGCCTACTTCAATAACAATTTCCATTTCACGGTTTTTGGATGAACTTGCATCTAACGTTACCGTATACGTTTTGCCTTTAAATAGATTAATATTATTTTGCATCAGCATGACGTCCCAAGGATTAACACCTTCGCTCGCAATCGCAATCTTCATCTCTTCGTTCTGAGCGTTAAAGTCCGCGCTTGAGCCCCATCCGTCATAACGTCCCTGCACATGCTCGCTCCAACTCACCTTGCCACTCGAGAAGTCGCCATTTTTCACCGGAAATTGATCTGCCAGCGCCAATTCGCCCGTGTTGTTGTTAGTCAATCGAATCATCTTAATATCGTCTAAATAAATGTCAGCCTGATGGCCGCCTAATAAAAATACCAACTGTCCATTACTATCGTTGGACTGCTCCATCGCAAACTGAAATGTATACTCCTTCATCTCGGATGCAAGCGAGATCATCTCTGGAGCGGCATAGGCCGTACCATCTGATTTGTACACACCAATCTGAATGGTGCGTGCAGTAGCTGCTCTAGCCTTAAATGTTACCTTATAATCGTTTTCTTTCAGTAGATTGATACCCGACTGCGTAAGCGAGATCGACTTAGGCTCTGTTTCGCCATCAAGATTCGATATTTTAAGTTCTCTAGTTTCAGCATTCACCGATGCTGCAGCGTTGCCTCCAGCCTTATTGAAATTCCAATAAGTCAGACGATCGATTCGACCTAGGTCGAAGCTGCCGTTATACACATGATTGCCGTTCAACGGCTCTTTAGGGTCGTTATCATGAAACGGATCTGGGGAGGCGGTTTCTTCAACCTTCACATTGCCGATCCAGACCGGATTCGTGCTTAGTCCAAGGTTGAATTCGAGTCTAGCCAGCGTATCCGTCTCGGCACCCATTTGGAATATCATTTCATAGGATTGGATATTGTTTGTCAGCTTTACATCCATAATATCGGAGTAAGTCGTCCAGCCGCGTGTTTCCCCACCGCCAAATTTGACGGTCGCATTTCGATTTGCATTCGATTTAGCGTCAAAAGTAAGCTTATACCATCTGCCTTTACCAAGCGTTACATTCTGAATGAGTTGAACCGCATGTATGGCATTCCCGCTGCTCGTAATATCCGCCTTGGCATAATTTACACCATTTAAAGCTTCAACAGAAATCGAGCCGTTACCTTGGAATGTGCTTACATGTACAAAATTCCAATAATTCGTATCTAAAGCTTGATTCGCCTCAGCAATGGTTGTGAACGGCTTGCTGTAGCTATTATCATGAATAAAATTACCTGCAATCGGTTCTTTATATTGATCTGGATATGGCTCTGAGTCGACGCTAGGCTCTACAGGCGTCTTATACGGTCTGCCAGTTAGTTCATAGACACGAACATAGTCGACTTCCATTTTCACTGGCAGCAGTGATGAGTCGGGTGTTATCCCACCGTCAAAATTACCGCCAACGGCCAAGTTCAAAATCATGTAAAATGGCTTATCAAACGGAGCGGGAAACGCATATTTTGCAGGTTGATCTGCTCCCCAGCTATCCCAATTATTAAGCTTCTGGAATAATTGTCCGTCAACATACCAGCGAATTTCACCAGGCTCCCACTCTACACCGTAAGTGTGATAGTCGGTAATATCCGTTTCTTCTCCAAAAATGTAATCTGCACTTTTTGACTTGTTTGCCGGCCAGTTTTTACCGTAATGAATGGCACCGCCGACTTTTTCCGGTAAGCGGCCGCGCGCTTCCATAATATCGAGTTCTCCAGATGAAGCCCAAACCCCATACTCGCTATCCTTTGGCATCATCCAGAAGGCAGGCCAGATGCCATTGCCTACCGGCAGCTTCATGCGAGCTTCAAATTTTCCATACGTTTTATTAAAGGTAGGCTCTGTATATAGTCTGCCTGATGTATATTTCTTTCCGCCAAAACCATCATCGTCAGCGGTGATCGTTAATTTCCCGTCCGCCACCTTAATATTTTCGGACCGATAATACTGTTCTTCATTGTTCCCCCAGCCATCAAGGCCATATTGAGAGCCCGTGCCTAACTGATAAGCCCATTTGTCGAGGTTAACGCCGTTTGTATCAACGTTGTCGCCACTTCCATCAAATTCATCATTCCATACAAGCTCCCATTCATCCACAGGTGCTGTTGTTGGTGTCGCCGTCGGTTCTGTGGTAGGCGAAGGTGTCGGTGAGTTTGTCGGTGCTGCTGTTGGAGTTGGTTGCGGAGTCGTTTGACCGCCACCACCGCTTTGACCTGAGCCAGTCTGTTGTCCTGTTTTTACAATTCCGTTCTGAACAGTGATATCACTGCTTTTGCCTAAGCTATTGCCATTTAATGTCGTGCTTGAACCTGTATTAACTATTTGATTTACAGTACCATTTACCTGAATTGTCGTTCCTTCAGCTGTATCCGAAATCGTAAGTAATTGACTGCTTGCTCCAGCATCAATTTGTATATTAGATCCCTTTTCCACAATAAGCTGCTGCACCTGCGAAGAGCCTGTGAGTACGACGCGTACTTTTCCAGCAGGTTTATTCACAATAAGCTTATTCAGCTTCGAATTTATAAAATGAATGCTGTTGATTCCGCCCCCATTGATGTAGACCGTTCCTTTCACATCCACATCCGTTAAAAAGACATCGCCTTCGCCAATTCCCTGCGTTAAGAACAAATCCTTATCGATAACAGTTTTGTTGATCTTTACTCCCGCTGTATTTACGACAGCATTTCCGGCTATTTTCAAATTTTCATAGGTGCCGGCTGCATTAATGATTTCACCAGCAATTCGGTCAAGCAATGTGATGGCCTCTGCACGAGTAATCGGTTTTTTCGGCCGAATGGTTTGATCCGGATAACCCGTTATGTATCCTCCTGCCAGCAGCTGCTCTAACGGTGCTTTTGCATAAGCTTGTACTTGATTATAATCTGTAAAGCTAGATAGCTGATTCCCATCTACTTCAGCCTGCTTAAACAGTTCGGCTATTATTTTCGCAGCCTCCTGCCTCGTAAGTGGTGCGTCAGGCTTAAAGCTGCCATCCGGGTAACCGGTAATCACTCCAGCTTCCAACGCAGCAGCAACCTGCTTGCTGTACCATGCGTCAGCGGCTACATCTGTAAAGGTATTCGAGCCTTTAGCTTCAAACTGAAAGATAGCATGGACCAGCTTTGTAAATTCAGATCTCGTCACTTGACGATCAGGCTGCAAGCTCCCATCCGGATATCCGCTAAGCATCCCCTTAGAAATCCATTTTTCCAGCACTTTCTCGCCCCAATGCGCCGTTCCCTTCTCATCTGTGGCTGTCGCCGCACTGACAGCCGGCAAGCTGCTTGTGAGCATCATGAACACCAATATTATGGAGATAAACCGTTTATTCATGCTTCTCCTACATCCTTTCCGGATTATGAAATAAAATGATAACGCTTACTTGTCTTTTCAAGGAAACAGCCTGCCCCTTACAGCTAAATGATAAACTGCAACGTGACAGACTGTTTTCTCTATCTATTATACTTTTACATGATGCCTCAGCTGAAAATAACTCCTTATTTTACGCTGTTGTACCAATCGTTAACTTCTTTTGTAATTTGCTCGCCGCCTGATTTTTTCCAGTTTTCAACCATCGTGTCGAACGAATCTACCGGTTGTTGGCCATATACGATTTTGCTAAACGTTTCATTAAGCAGCTTGTTCAGAAGCTCGTTTTTGCTTTGCATCGTTTCCGTCAAAGGACCCATGTAGTAGTTTTTCATGCGGATCGAATTTTGGTCCATAACCACTTTCATGGCATCTGTATTCTCTTTTAGACGTGTATTAAACTCTTGTTTCTCGTATGGCGTTGCCGGCTCTGCGCCGCCTGCAAGCTTAACATGCGTTTCTGCATAAAGAGTAGGAATACGAGCGCCTTCAAAAGTGAGCGTGTAGTAGAGCGGTGGTGCTGTTTGATCCTTCAAACCAGGGAATAGGTCTGGGTATTTTGCAATATCCGCAGTAATAGAGCCGTCTGGAAGTGTTGCATAATCATAACCTTCTGCGAAGCCCTTCTCGAATTCGCTGCCCGGCTGCGGGTTAGCCATATTATCGAAGAACCAGTTATAGTAGTGCAAAATAGCTTCAGGATTTTTAGCTTTTTTGTTTACAAATACATAACCGTTTGCTGGCGGGTTGCCGCCTGCGGAACCAATTTTGCCGTCTGGACCAGCAGGAATTGGATACGCTTTATATTTTGCGCCAGGAACGTTGTTCAGAAGATCTGGGAAAGGCCATGCTGGAAGCCAGTTTGGTCCAAAAATAATTCCCGCTTCGCCTTTAGTAAACAATTCCGAGCCCGTTGATTCATCAAGCAATGCTGAATCTTGTGAAATGTAACCTTTGTCTAACCATTCTTTTAATTTTGTTAATGCATCTTTAGCTGCTGGATTGATCGAACCATGTGCCAAAGATCCATCCGCTGCTTGATTCCATTGACCAGGCATTGTGCCATAAGCACCAAACACGAAGCCGATATCAGTCATCCAGTTAGCGAAGCCATTTTTGAAGCCCGTTGCAAGGCCAATTGTATCTGCTTTGCTGTCTCCATCTGGATCATTCTTAACGAATGCTTCCATAACCGTTTCCATTTCTGCAAGCGTTGTTGGAGCCTTAAGGTTAAGCTTTGTCAGCCAATCCTCACGAATCCACATGACATGATCTGCATTGTAGGCATAATCTAGAATAGGCAATGCCATTTTGTCAGCGCCCCGGCTAATTGGCAGCCAGATGGTTGGATCAAGATCAAGGCCTGCTTTGTAAGTATCGTTCGCGTATTTGTCGACCAAATCGCCTACCGGCATAAATTGACCGGAGTCGATCAACATATTAACCGTTTCCATATCTCCGCGGTAAGTGACAACATCCGGCATTTCCTCACCTGATGACAGCATAAGGCGAAGCTTTGTTTTGTATGCATCATTCGTATTTGTTACAACCCAGTTGTATTTAATGTCAATGCCAAGTCTTTCTTTGATAAGACGAGTATGAACATTATCCTCAATGGACTCGCCTTCTTTGAAGATTGAACCATTTTGGTTAAGACCCCAAACTGTCGTTAACGTAATTGGTGTCGTATACTTGCCATCCGCAAAGCCTTCAGTGCTTCCTTCTTCAACCTTGGCTGGTTCGTTGCTCGCTTTGTTTGTTGCTGCCGGACTGTTAGTCCCCTTGTTCGTGTTGTTTCCAGAACAAGCTGCGATTGCGAGCATAAATGATAGTACCAATAAGACCGAAAACCACTTCTTCATGCCTTTACCCCCGTAAGTTAATTTTTGTTATTATTAACGATATTTGTAATATCGCTTGTTACCAATATACAGCTCGCTTTACAGCTCCGAAAGACCATAATTTTGTTATTGATGCCTTTTTCTAGCACTATTCTTTGACAGCCCCCATGATGATGCCTTTCACGAAATATCGCTGTAAAAAGGGGTATACAAGCAGTATCGGCAATGTACCAATGAAGATTTGCGCGGATTTAACGGTACGCTGCGAGATATGCTTAAGCTCGTTGACATCGGGATTTATTTTATTAAAATCCTGCTGTACAATAATCGTTTGCAAAAAGGTTGCTAATGGATATTTTCTATAATCTGTAATATATAACAATCCATCAAACCATGAATTCCAATGTGTAACCATGGTAAACAATGAAATCGTAGCTAATGCCGGCATTGAAATGGGTAAAAATATACTCCAAAGCGTTCGGAACTGTCCTGCTCCATCCATGAGCGAAGCTTCCTCCAGCTCCTTCGGTACTGCCCGGAAAAAGTTCATTAGAAGCACCATATTAAATACGTTGATCGCCCCTGGCAGAACAAGCGCCCAAATCGAGTTCATTAAATCCAAGTTGCGAATAAGCATGTACGAAGGAACAATACCACCACTGAACAACATCGTAAAGAGAAAATACCACGTATAGACCGAACGGCTCTTAAATGTCCGTCCATCTTTGGATAATGCATAACCCGCTAGAATCATCAAAGTCATGCCGACGAGCGTGCCGAGCGCCGTACGCTTAAAACCTACAAAAAGAGCATTGTGAAAATTATCGTTATTCAGCGTTTTGGAATAGGCTTCAAAGTTGAAGCCGATCGGCCAAAGCTTGACCAGATTCGCGTTGGCTGGCGAGCTGGCGCTTAAGCTTACAGCTAGAATATGAACGAGCGGAATAATACAAGAAATACAAATGACCGCGAGCAAAATATAGTTAAATACTGAAAAAGCTTTATAACCTGTTGTTTTGTGATACATGCTTTTTCTCGCCCCTCTCTTTCCTAGAAAATTCGATAACCTGCGTATTTGTATGCCATTCGGTAAGAGAAGACGATCATGATCAAACCGATTAGAGATTTAAACAAACCAACAGCTGTTCCAAAGCTGTATTGACCATTCAATATCGCTGTCCGATAGACGAACGTATCGATAATGTCTCCCTTATCGTATACAAGCGAATTGTATAGATTAAAAATTTGATCGAAGCCCCCGTTCAAAATATTGCCGAGGGACAATGTGCCTACGACAACCGCGATTGGAATCATCGACGGAACCGTGATGTGCAGCGTCTGCTTCCAGCGCGTGGCGCCATCCACCTCAGCCGCTTCGTACAATGAAGGATTTACACCCGCCAATGCCGCAAGAAACACGATGGTGTTAAAACCGAAGTTTTGCCAAATATCGCTTACGATAACGGTAAAACGGAACCAATCCCCGTTCCCAAGCCAGAATACAGAATCTATGCCGAGACTGTTGAGCGTCTGATTCACGATTCCTTTACTGCCCAGCATGTCAGTAAGGATCGCACCTAAAATTACCCATGATATAAAATGCGGCAAGTACACCAAAGTTTGTACCACTCGCTTGAACAGCATTTTTCGAACCTCATTAAGCAGAATCGCGAACGTGAACGGCACGATTAAGCCAAAAACGATCTTTAAGCCCGAAATGATTAACGTGTTCCAAATGACCTGTTTGCTGTCTGGATACTCAAACATAAAGCGGAAGTGCTCCAGTCCAACAAGCTTAGAATGAAACATGCCGTTATAAGGTTTAAAATCCTGAAAGGCCATAATTAACCCGCTCATTGGTACATAAGCAAATATAAAGGTAACAATAGCCGCCGGAAGCAGCATGAGATGCAAGGGCCAAGTACGGCTAAATAGTTCTCTCGCTCTTTTATCCTTTTGTTGTCTTTGTTCTGGTTCTTGCTGCAGCGGTTTGTTTAGCGCACTTTCCACTGTTCTGCCCCTTTCCAAACAAAATTTGATTTGAGTTTTTTCATCTCTCCTGTATGATTAATTTTACCAGCAGTCTCTCCTGTTCTATAGACCACGATCTTTGGAAGCATGCCATTTTGTTTACTTATGTATCATTATTTTCATAAAAAGAGAGGACTCCAGCATGCGTTTAAGAGAAAACACATTTGCCAAAATGATTACATTGATCGTCCTTTTGCTTATCCCGATCATTATTTTGTATACGCTTTCTATACGGACAAGCATCGGAGTTATCACGGAAGAAATGAAATCGTTGAAGCAGAAGGACATTACATTTCTAGCGAGCGAGGTTGATAAAAGCGTAACAACGCTATCGACGCTTGGCTTTCTGCTCAGCGAAGATATCCATATCCAGCAGCTGCAAAATTTACATTTAATTGAAAGCACTTACCAGCGAAACGATGAGAAGCTGCGCATTCTCGAGAGGCTTCGCCTGCTCAATGTCGCACAGCGCTGGGACACGCAATACAGCATTACAGCGCCGGCAAGCAAGCAGCTCGTCTCAACAAATACGTATCTCTCGTATGATCTCGAATCGATCAAAAAAATATTGACCCCGACCTGGAAGTACGAGGAAATGACGATTCAAAACATAAAGCAAAATCGTTTCGTACGCCATATCGTCAAGCCAAAAAGCAAAATCACCGATATTGAGAAAGCCGGTATCATCGTTGAGATTTCTTTTCCAGAGGAGCATCTCATAAAGGATTTGGATACGTTCAAGCTGGCAGGCAAAGGCGATCCGTTTCTTGTCCATTCCGATGGGCGCATGATTAAAAATAAAACGGCCGATAAAGAAATGACCAAGAGCATTCAAGCGCTGCTCAAAAAAATGACCGTCCCAGAAGCGTCCAATCAAATTATGACGATAAATGGGGATGATTTTCTCGTCACCTCTGCGCATGTAAAAACGTTGGATTGGTATTTGATTGACTACGTACCGCTCGCAAATGTTTTAAAACCAATCGTCAAAAGCCAAAATTTATTTTACGGCTCCGTCGGTTTGCTGCTCATTATGAGCTTGCTCGCAGGTTATTTGCTTTATCGAAACGTACAGCGCCCAATCGGTTTGCTTATTCGGAGTGTGAAACGGCTGCAGGAAGGCAACTATTCCGCAAGAATAACGGTAAACCCCAAAAATGAATTCACTTATTTATTTCAAAGATTTAACGATATGGCTGCGAATACGGAACAGCTTATTCAGAAGGTTTATGTGGAGGAGCTTCGCAGGCGTGAAGCCAATGTAAAGCAGCTGCAATCCCAGATTAATCCGCATTTTTTATACAATTGTTTCGCGCTCATACGCAGCCTTGCTAGGCTGGATAAGAAGGATTCTGTCATGCGGCTTGCCATGCACTTATCTACTTATTATCGCTATACGACAAGGGTCGAGAAGCTGACCGCAACGCTGAGGGAAGAGCTGCAGCTTGTTGAGAGCTATTTGGAAATTCAACAATTTCATATCCAGCACTTGTCCTACCGCATAGAAGTGCCCGATTCGATGCTTGGTGCTCAGATTCCGCGTCTGCTCCTGCAGCCTGTCGTTGAAAACGCGGTGCTGCACGGAATTGAACGATTTGACGGTGATGGGCTCATCACCATTTCCGGTGAAAGCAATGATCGCTATCACACGATTATAGTAGAAGATAACGGGATGGGGATGACGGACGAAGCCCTTCGAAAGCTGGAGAAAAAAATTATCAATCCGCCTGATGATACGAGCGGCTGCGCGCTGTGGAATATTAGGCAGCGGATGCTGTTCCAATTTGGATCTGAGGCTTCAATCAGCTTCCGAATTCGCGAAGAAGGTGGCGTTGCTGTGTACCTGTCTTGGCCGCATGAAAACTATGCCAACTAGATGAATGAATAGGAGCTGTTCACCATGTATCAACTTTTAATTGTCGATGACCAACCTGATCTTGTAGAGGATTTAGCCAGTAATTTGCCATGGAGCTCAGTTGGCATTGATTCCGTCTATCAGGCACACTCTGGGCGGGAAGCGCTTGATATTATGCAGGCTACGTCTATTGATATCGTCATTACAGATATTCATATGCCCGGCCTCTCCGGCCTTGATTTAATCGAGCAAATCAAAGCATCATGGAGCCATGTGAAATGTATTTTATTGTCCGGCTATAATGATTTTGAGTATGCCCAAAAAGCACTTCAGTTCCAAGCAAGCGACTATTTGCTCAAGCCCGCTGAAGACGAAGAGCTGCTGCAAGCCGTTCGGAAAGCAGCTTCCCAGCTGGAAGAACATTGGAAGGAGGTCAGCTCGCATCAAAGCGCGCTAACCTCTTTGAAAGAAAATGTCCCTATTTTACGAAATCATCTTCTGCTCTCACTTCTGAAGGGACAGGCCTACAGCGACGAAAAATTAAAAGAAAAGCTCGACATTCTGAACCTCGCTTTTCATCCAAAAGAGCCATATTGTATGATGCTTATGCGGATGGAGGACTACTTCTATGAGCAAAGCGAACGTGACAGCTCGCTGCTTGAATACGCCGTGTGCAACATCGCGGAGGAAATATTTACAGAGGAATATAGGTTATGGCATACGAAGGACGAGCATGGCTACTTTGTATTTCTCATTATGGGCAAAGAAAATCAACGCCAAGAGCAAGCTTCCATGCTGCATCTCATTGAGCAAAAAGCAGCACAGCTTCAGCATTATGTGAAATTGTATTTAAAGGGGACCGTATCGTTAGTCATTACGAAGCAGGATGTATTTCCGCTTGAGCTTCGTGAAACCTATGATTTCTCGCTTATCAACTTTAGACAGCGCATTGGCAGTGAACGCGGATTTCTCCTCACACTGACAGAGGAATCACAGCAAGGAGAAGCGAATTCCCTCTCTCATTTATACAATCCGCCGCTGCTTATTCATTTGCTTGAGGCAGGACAATGGGACGCGATCGAGGAGAAACTAAATCTTGCGTTTGAGGAGCTGGAGCTTAAATGGGGCGAGTCGCATGAGCATATTTTGGAAACCTATTTCATGATTGCAAGCTCGTTAAGTTTCTCCATTCATAAAAACAAACTGTGGATGTCCGACATTATGGGATCTGAGTTCAATCAACTGCTTAGCGGTCCCCACTTTCATACGATTAAACAGCTTCGCACTTGGACGTCTGGCATACTTGATAACTATAGAAGCCATATGACTAGCAAAGTACAGCATTCTCGTTCCAGTACGATTCAGAAGGTTCAAGAATATGTTTCAAGCCATTTAGAAGACGCTTCACTGCAATCGATTGCTTCCCATGTATTTCTGAATCCGTCCTACTTGTCAAAAATATATAAGCTGGAAACCGGCGAAGGCATAAGCGACTACTTATCCAGATTGAAAATGGAGACGGCAGCGCATATGCTTCGCACGACAACAGACAAAATTTACGAGATAGCAGCTAAAGTCGGTTATTTGAAAACGAGTTATTTCATAAAGGTGTTCAAAGATCGATACGGCATTACCCCGCAGGAATTCCGTGATCGTTAAGCGGTGATCGCAAAATAATTATAAATGCCATCTTTTTCAGTAGAAGAGATTCGAGCTTGACGCTCCAAATATACCAAATGCGCAAGTGTCTCCGACATTGCAAATCTCAGCTGATGCGCATTCCCGTTCAGACGATTGCCGAATAGAGCCTCGCACATGCCATAGGCGGTGCGGGGCTCTTCTTCGAGCATCCGAACCATTTTGTCTAACCTCCGTATATGATGCTGCTGCAGCTCCAATATCCTGCCATGGAAATCGGTAAAAGGATCCCGATGTCCTGGAAAAGCCAATTGAACCTCATAATGAGCAAGCTCCTGCAAGCTGCCCAGAAATGCTTCCAATGGATCGCCATCCTCACCGGGCACTATGCTCACATTCGGGGTAATATGAGGCATCACCTGATCTCCGCATACCATCCATTTGCGTTCTTTCTGATAGAAACATAGCTGACCATTTGCATGACCAGGCGCGTCAATTAGAAGCCAGCTCATTCCGCCAATTATGATTTGATCTCCCGCTTCGATATAGGTTACCTCTGGTTGAGGGGATACCATCTTCACAAAGGTTTCAAGATTTTGCGCAATAGCCTCTCTATGCTGAATCGGCATACCATGCTTCGCATATAGAGCCTGCAGCTGCTCGCCGAACTCACTTTTTTCTCCCCACAGCCTAATCGTATAGTCATGTGCCCTGCGTGAAATAAATACAGGCGCCCCGCTTCTCTCTTGCACATAACCAGCGAGGCCATAATGATCGGGATGCTGATGCGTCAAAATGATTCTTGTAACATTGCTCCACTCCAGGTTATGATGCTGCAAGACTTTATCCCATACCTGAATGGCTTCGTCCGTTCGCAGTCCCGGATCAATGAGCGTATATCCCTGTTCTTCGGGTATAAGATAGCTATTAACCCACTTGAGGGAAAAGGGAACCGGGACCTTTACCTGCAGCCATCCTTCCTGCCACGAAACCGTATGTAAAGACTCCTGTTCATTTGAAGACGGCATGCTGCTTGAATCCTTGTTTTCAAATATCATCTTTTAGCTCTCCCTGTCATAATCATTCGCGGAGAAGCCTCTGGATCGTATTTCGAACCATCGTAATTGCCGTACAGCTTGTCTATTCTAAGACTGCAAGCATCTAGATTGTTTTCGAACCATTCTAGGTTGTACAGCCTTACCTGTTCTAAATACTGTCTTGGCTTCTCTTCTTTGTCCGGATTGAAAATTGAAATGCCCTTCTGCACCCAACCGTTTGCAATGGATCTTGCCTCTTGTATAAGCAGACCTGTCTCCTCATCAATACGTTCCGATCGGGGCACTAAGGTTTGAGCCACATAAATAGGATTAAGGAAATCGATTAAAAAACAACCGTCTTTACGCAGCACTCTCCGAATATGCCGAAGCACGCTCACATTGTCTTCCTCTGCTGTGAAATAGCCAAATGAGGTAAATAAATTGACAGTCGCGTCAAAACGCTCCGCCTCAAACGGCAGCTCCCGCATATCCCCTTTAACCCATTCAACAAGTCCATCTTCATCATGACGATGAGCTTCATCAAGCAATGCAGTCGATAAATCCATACCTGTAACGGTGTAACCAAGATTTGCTAAAGCGAGTGAATGCCTTCCCATTCCACAGCCTATATCAAGTACATGAGAACCTTCCGCCAGCTCTAGCCAAGCGATCATTTTGGAAGCTTCTTTATTTGCATTTTCCCAATCGCGATGTTTGTAGACAAGCATATAATCGGAGCCGAAGCTCTGTTCGTACCATGGTTTCATATTAATGCTCTCCTTCATCATGGTCATGCGAATTGCTTGCGAATGATGATCACTTTATTGTACTTGAATTCCAACTTACTGGCAAAATCGAATCAAATAAGGATAGTTTTCAAATTATACGTGCAAACTATGGAAGCTTATCCAGATCTTTTTGCAGCTCAGCATCATTTGAAGGGAGGAACCGGCATGAATGAACGTATTCGTTTATTATTTGCAGAAGCCATCGATATCAAATTGGAAAATTTGAAAAATAGCGAAATGAGTATCGAAGTCGCCTATATCGAACCGTTATGCGAAGAGAAAAAAATAAGCGATTTCATTATCGTCCCTTTTATAAAAGAGGAATATTCGTTTCAAGCTCAGCTGGATACAAATCCCGATTATGAAATACTGGAAGATGTCGCTATGTGGCAAAGTCTTCTTCTGCGCGGGCATGTCCTGATTCAAGCAAATGAAGTCGTCTATTCATTCAAAGCTGAACGTGTCATCTGTATTGAGAATTCACAAACACAAGTGGAAAGTGCTATTCAGGGCCCTCAGATCGCATTAAGCGAAAATATAAATATATCACTCAATCTGATCCGCGGCATGTACCCTTCCCCCGATCTTTCGGTAGAAGAGCATACAATTGGAACATTGTCCC
Organism: Paenibacillus sp. 01T47; assembly: GCF_056398245.1. Classification (NCBI taxonomy): domain Bacteria; kingdom Bacillati; phylum Bacillota; class Bacilli; order Caryophanales; family Paenibacillaceae; genus Paenibacillus; species Paenibacillus sp. 01T47. The sequence continues at coordinate 404,821 of NZ_JBFTPA010000003.1, read as the reverse complement.
AAACACCCGTGTTCGCCTTATTTGATCAGAGACGTGTAGATCCTACCGTTCTTGATAATGTACGTACAAAGTTAACAACGATTAACGTGGAAATGCTTCAATCCGCGGGTGAGCTTGAGAAGCTGTTAGTCGGCAATCGCAAGCATTTGTTTCCAACTATTCTTATTACAGAACGTCCTGACCGCATTACCAGTGCGATTTCCAAAGGGAAAATAATCATTCTCGTAAAGGGAAACATGTTCGCTCTTATTTTGCCGTCCACTTTTTTTGATTTCATGCACGCCGTAGAGGATGATTACGACTCCTATTGGATGACTCGTTTTCTTATCTTCCTTCGTTACACTTCAACTTTGCTCACAATCACTTTGCCTGCTCTCTATATTTCCGTAGTCTCCTATAATCCAGAGCTGTTTCGCGTGCAGCTTGCTTTCTCCATTGCAGGCAGCCGTTCTGCTGTTCCTTATCCATCGTTCATAGAGGTATTTATTATGCTCTTTATGATCGAAACACTAATCGAGGCAAGCATTCGCTTGCCCAGGTACATCGGCTCCACGGCTACTACCGTTGGAGGACTTATTCTTGGACAAGCCGCTCAGCAAGCCGGTCTCGTAAGCAGCATTATGATTATTGTAACGTCAGTCGTAGCTATTTCGAATTTCGTTATTCCTGTCAATTCGCTGTCATTTGCTGTCCGTTTTTTAAAGTATCCGCTAATCGGAATCTCTATTTTCTTTGGCATCACTGGAGTTGCCGTTGGTTTGTTTATCTATATCACTTATTTATGCAGCCTAAGAAGCTTTGGCAAGCCATATATGCGTATTTTCGGAAAACTAAGGCCGTTAGAAGGCGATGTGGGGCAGGTGAAGATTAAATGAACCGTTATTTCTATTACAACTTTATTCTCGTGAGTTTCATTAATCTATTGCTGTATGTCCCACATATCCTTATTCAATATCGCTATACCGGTGCCGTATCTTCTATTGTGGTCGGGATTGTTATTGGTACGATACTCGTCTATATGTATACAAGTGCAATGGCTCGTTATCCGGGAAAAGGATTGCCTGAGATATTAAAACTGCATTCTCCGCAGTGGCTGGTTACGATTTCTATGTTATTTTTTTCAATTATGTGGTGGTTTGCAACGACTATCGTTGTTGTTGCCTACGCCATACTTATTAATCGTTTTTTCAATCCAGACGCGGATGCGAATATTATTCTAGCCATGCTCGTCATTGCCTGCGGTTATGCTGCCACACGTTCAACCCTCTCAGTAATGTTCATCGTTGAAATCGGCATGATCGTAAATGCTCCAATCATCATCTTTATATTGTTTAAAGCCGTACGAAGCAATCAGCTTAATTGGGATGCGATTCATGTCGTAGCCAACTACATAACGGAAATGCCTACATTGACCTGCATTGCAGCCTCTACGTTCATTTTTACCGGTTATATTAATCTTTCATTGTTCAATCGGCTATTTCCACCAAATTTCCGTTTTAAATTCCGCTTTATCTATCCGATAGCCGGCGCTGTTATTTTATTGATTACATTTTTTGTGCCCATTGGTTTTCATGGAACGGAAGGCGTAAACCAATACATTTACATCTGGAGCCAGACCGCTGATTCCCTGCTTATGCAATACGGCTTTATTGAACGTGTGTTGTTTCTTTTTCTAATCGTTTTTTTGAACCTAACTCTCGTTTATACGATGTCCGGCTGGCATCAGGCGATGGAGTTTGTGAAATCTTGTTTTCCAAGCTATAGGCCGGAGTTTGATAGTCTCAAAACACCGATGTCCAACTATGTCATCGTCGGCATTTTTGCATTGCTCTCCATCCTATATCTCATGCTGACGAACGAAAAGATGAACATGATCATTACTACCTATTGGCTCATTGTCCGATTTTTCGTGGAAATATTAATCGTCGTTTGGGTGTTCGTGCTTAGCAAAAGGAGGTCCAAAGCCGTATGAGCATCACCTTTCGAGTCTTTTTGTTAATCCTCTCTCTTGGTTTGCTTGGCGGCTGCGGGTTCAAGGATATCGACAAACGATTCTTCGTGGTCGCTCTTGGCATAGATGCTTCAGATAATGAGAAAAAACCGTTTCGTCTTTCCCTGCTGCTTGCTGTTCCGTCTCCAAAGATCGAGCCTGGCGCATCGAAAACGCAGATCGAGACCATTGATACAGAAACCGTCGCAGAAGGCATTCGAATGTTGAAATCCTACGTCGACAAGGAGCTGGATTTCGGGCATTGCAAAGTGTTTCTCATTGGTGAGAAGATTGCCCGCCAAAACTATACGGAAATATTGCAATGGATGTCGCGGAGAAGAGATATCCAAAGTGTCGCCGATATTGCTATCGGGAAACCGGACGCGGAATCACTGCTGAAAATAAAGCCTGTGTCAGAGCGTTATCCGGGCAACACGCTTTTTTTAAGCTTTGGAGCTGACGGAACCGAGTCATCCTATACTTACGTAGAAACTTTATCAGACTTCGCTAGGCGTGCTTCCGAGGAAGGACTCGATCCGCTGATGCCTGTTATTACAAAGGATGGTAAAAAGAGCTTCGTCATCAACCGAACAGCGCTGCTGGACAAAACAAAGGTCAAGCTTATATTGTCTCCAGCTGAATCGCAGCTTTACAATCAGCTCGCGGAAGATTTCACCAAATCTTCGATGCATGGCATGTTTGAAGGCTTGGATTTAGTCGTTGCGATTACGGATATGCACTCAAATTTCCGACTCGGTAAGCAAAACGGCCAAGACACGATCACGCTTGATGTGAAGATCAGGGTCGTATTTGAGGAAGCGCCAAAAGGCATATATGAAGATCAGTGGCAGCCGATTGAGCAAAATTTAAATAAGGAATATGCTGAATCTTGCCTCGCACTTCTCAAAAAAATCCAAAAAGCAAATGTAGACCCTATAGGTTTCGGTCTGCGCTATCGGGCTACCCATCCTGGTAAGGAGGCTTGGCAGCAGTGGCAGTCCATCTACCCAAACGTTAAATTTATCGTAAATGCCAATATAAAAATTGAAGGTACAGGTATTATCAAATAGGGTTAGCACCACAAACAAAAGAGGTGAGCCAGAAGCTTGTTGCTTCTGGCTCACCTCGAATGATATTTAACTATTATTTTAGGATCAATCGGTTTGTTTGACGCAGCTCATTAACCGTACCAACGCCAATGCCAAACATCGCCGTACGCATTTCAAACTCAATGCGTTCGAATTGCTGCAGCAATTGCTCCTGCGAAATTTCCTTGCTGCTGCTAGCCGCTTGCGGCAGCAATACGCGTCCAAAGCCAGCAAGATTTGCGCCTAGCGCAATTGCTTTCGCAGCATCAACACCCGTACGCAAACCTCCGCTTGCAATAATATTAGCCTCGGGAAGCGCAGCGCGAATTTCCGTCACACTCTCAGCAGTCGGTATGCCCCAATCCGCGAATGCTTCAGCAGCTTGCCTTCTTAAATCATCGGTGGAGCGAAACTTCTCGACTTGGCTCCATGAAGTTCCACCCGCACCAGCAGCATCAATAAAGGAAACGCCTGCACCCACAAGCGCTGCTGCCGTTTCCGCATCAATGCCCCAGCCTACTTCTTTTACCCCAACGGGCACATTAAGCGACCTGCAAACCTGCTCAATCGAAACCAATAAATTGCGGAAATCGGTATCTCCTTCGGGTTGAAACACCTCTTGCATGCTGTTGAGATGCAGGACTAACGCATCCGCTTCAGCAATGTCTACAGCTCTGCGGCATGATTCTACACCAAAACCATAATTCAACTGAACCGCACCAATGTTAGCAATAACCGGTACGGTAGGTGCATCTTTCCGTATGGAGAACGAAGCTGCGAGCTGTTCGTTTTCTATTGCGGCGCGCATGGAGCCTAGCCCAATCGCCCAGCCCCTCGTTTCTGCCACAACCGCCAATCGACGATTAATAGCCCCTGCCTCATCCGTTCCTCCAGTCATGGAGCTAACGAGCAGTGGGGCTCCAAGCTTTTTGCCGAACCAATCTGTATTTAGGCTTACTTCAGCGAAGGAAAGCTCAGGCAGTGCATTATGCTTAAAGCGGTACCGCCCCAAGCCCGTTTCAATGCCAACGCTGTTTACTTGCTCCTGCAAGCAAATACGTATATGTTCTCCTTTACGCTTTGCAGTTGCTGCTTGCTGATCTACTGACATGCTTGTTCCTCCCAAGCTTAAACGGCCAACGCCTTTTATAGCAGCGCCGCTCACGTTTCGCTTCTCTATCTTCTATTCCTGCGTATACAACTTGTGAATTTCCTCATCAATAAGCTGAACATATATGTATCCATTAGGCCTGCTTGCACTTTACACTTCATAACCTTTTCAGCGTAGTAACTATGTACTAGTTTAGCACATTTTTTTGATTCACGCTCTCAACTCCACGACATTGACACATAAGCTGATCCGTCCATTCTGATGCATGCGCTCTGGCGTCTAGAATAGTTCTTCTAATAAATGTGGCATTATAAAGAGACTAACCCCAATCCTAAAAATATGAGCCTGACCGATGAGTTAGAAGCGACGGCTAGCTCAGTAGATAAATGATTTTTACAATCATTTATTTGAATTTTACAATCATTTTATCTTGTTAAACCGTCGAAATTCATATAAAATATAACTAACAAAAGCCTTATAGGGGGACTAAACATGGAAATGATTATATTTGATACACAACAGGAATTAGATGCTTATGCTGCGGAATTATTTGTAGGTATCGTTAAAGAGAAACCAGATGCAGTACTAGGCCTTGCAACAGGATCGACACCCATCGGAATTTATGACAAAATAGTAGAACTGCATAAACAAAACAACGTTAGCTTTAAAGATGTGACAACGTTCAATTTGGATGAATATGTCGGAATCAAGCCTGATAACGACCAAAGCTACGCCTACTACATGAAGCAGCATCTGTTCTCGCACATCGATATTCCCGAGAACCAAATCCATTTGCCAAATGGCATGGCTTCGGATGTTGAGCTGGAATCGAATGCTTACGATGCAATGCTAGAAGCAAGACCAGTAGATATTCAATTGCTTGGTCTAGGCCACAACGGTCATATTGGATTCAATGAGCCTGATGTTAATCTTTCTGGCGGCACTCACGTTGTTAAATTAAAAGAGGAAACGCGTGAAGCAAATGCTCGTTTCTTCGATTCTATGGATGAAGTACCTGAGTATGCAATTACGATGGGTGTTGGCTCTATTTTAAAAGCTAATACGATCGTGCTGGCTGTTCGTGGTGCTGACAAAGCAGAAATTGTAAAAGAAGCATTGACTGGTCCAATTACGACTAACGTACCGGCTTCATTGCTGCAAACTCATGCGCGCGTCATTGTTCTACTAGACCGCGAGGCGGGAAGGATGTTAAGTTAAATGACCCTAAACTCTGCAAACTGGTTCATCCACAACGTAAATATCGTGCTTGAAGATGGGATAGTTAACGGCAGTGTTTTTGTACAAGATGGGAAAATTGCAAAAATTGTTGCCCAAGATGACAAAGAGGCAGCAAACGAGGCTTCAGATGTACAGTTGTCTATAGACGGAAAAGGAGGCTGGCTGCTTCCTGGTTTTATTGATGTGCATGTTCACGGTGGATTTGGTGCGGATTTTATGGATGCTAGCCGTGAAAGCTTTGACACCATTACTAAATTCCATGCCTCACAAGGTACGACAGGCATGCTTGCTACAACGATGACTGCTCCTAAGGAAGCAATTGAAGACGTATTGCATGCCGTTGCAGATTACCGCAGCAGTGAAATGCCTTACGCAGCCTTGTATGGCGTACATTTGGAGGGCCCGTTCATAAGCGAGGCATGGCCAGGCGCTCAAAACCCAGCTTATATTAAAACACCTCAGTTGGAATGGATGCAGCAATGGCATGCCAAGTGGCCCGATCTTCTCCGTCAGCTTACACTGGCTCCTGAGAAAAGCGGTGCGATTGAGACCATCGCTTGGCTTGCTGAGCAAGGGATCGTCACAGCCTGCGGGCATACGGATGCTGTCTATGATGAAGTGATCGCTGCTGCTGATGCTGGCCTTACGCAGGCTGTTCATACCTATAATGCAATGCGTGGTCTGCATCACCGTGAACCCGGAACGCTAGGAGCTGTATTGACCGATGACCGTATTGTGGCCGAGCTCATAGCCGATGGTATTCACGTGCATCCAGCTGCAATTCGTTTGGTGCTCGCTGCTAAACCTTCAGATAAGGTTATACTGATCACAGATGCGATGGCAGCAGCAGGCATGCCGGAAGGCGAATATAGTCTCGGAGGCTTAGCCGTCATCGTAAAAAACGGCGAAGCAAGATTAAAAGATGGCAACGCCCTAGCAGGCAGCTGTTTAACGATGATTGGTGCCGTACGCTTTATCCATGAGCATACCAACCTATCGCTTTCTGAAATTAGTCGGTTGGCTAGCGGCAATGCAGCAAAACAGCTTGGCATCAGTGACCGTACCGGTACAATTACGAGCGGCAAACAAGCTGATCTTGTATGGATTGACTCGCAAATGCAGGTTCAACAGACTTGGGCGCAAGGCCGTTCCATATACGAAGCTAAACAAGCGTAAAAAATGCAAGAGGTTCCGTGCTCAAAGGTTAGAAAACCTTTGAACACGGAACCTCTTTTTATTATTTGTTAATCCGTCACGTATACGGAAATACCGTGCTGCTTCATTTCAGCTGCAAGCTCTTCAGTGAGCGGAACATCCGTAATGACGCCTTTCAGCTCGGATAAGGATGCAATGGAAAATAACGAGGTGCGATCTGTCTTCGTATGATCGAATACGGCATAAGCCGCTTGTGAACGCTTAATGAGTGCTTTAGCAATTTGCGCTTCTTGCTCGGAGTAGGTCGTGATGCCTCCAGCAGCAGATATACCATCAACACCGATAAACATCTTTCCGATATGCAAATGAGCGACCATTCCCTCACCTAGAGGGCCGCAAAGCTCAAAGCTGTTATGGCGCATAATGCCGCCGGTAACGACAACCTGAATATCGCTGCCTGCCAGCTCCATCGCGATATTAACCGCATTGGTTACTACCGTGATGCCTCGCCTCGATTTGATCATCTTAGCAATAAGGAAATTTGTTGTACCGCCAGAGAGACCAATCACATCGCCTTCCAAAATTAAAGAAGCAGCTAATTCCGCGATATGCTCTTTCTCTAGAATCGACAAACCTTCCTTCTCCGCAAAAGGCAAATCCCTAACTGAATTCATTCCATCGTACATCGCACCGCCAATTGTCCGAATAACCGGATAATCAGCTTCCATTTGCTCAAGATCTCTTCGAGCCGTCGCCTCAGAGCAGCCGAAGCGCTCAACCATTTCCAAAATCGTCACCCTGCCCTGCTGCTTCAAAAGCTGCAGAATAGCTTCACGTCGACGCTGACCCTTGTTACCGATCAATTCAGCCATTGTCAGCGCTCCACCCAAGCCTTGGCGGACATCCGCTGTTGGACGACACTCCATTCCGGCAAAGCTTCCCAGTCGCCACGCATTTGAACGACTAATGATCCATTAATACTTGCAAGGCGTACTGCTTCTACAGGGGATAAGCCCTTCATAATTCCTGCCAAGAAACCAGCGCAAAAGCCGTCACCCGCGCCTACAGTATCAACAACCTGCTCAGCCGGATAAAAAGGCAAGCTTTCTTCCTGCCCTTTGTTTAGAACAATCGTCGTGTCGCCTCTGCCTTTAATGATCGACACTGCTTTTAATTGATTTAGCTGGCCTTTAATATGCTCATAATCGTCTGTTTCGTACAATAGCTTAAGCTCGTCCCATCCTGGCAAAAAGTAATCCGCATCTGCTGCAAGCGGCAGCAGTGCTGCACGAGCTTCTTCGATTGACCACAGCTTAAGCCGCAGGTTCGGGTCAAAGCTGACAAGCACCCCAGCTTCCTTCGCAATATCGATAGCGCGACGAACCGTCTTGCGGCAATCCTCGCTAAGTGCAGCTGTGATACCGGTTACATGAAGCAGTTTAGCACCACGAATATAATTCTCGTCAAGATGCTCAGGCAGCATCCGACTAGCTGCCGAATGCTTTCTGAAATAATGAACGGCTGTTCTACCTGCTACATGCTCACGAAACATCATGCCCGTAGGAGCTTCCGAGCTAAGCTGCGCACGAGATACGTCTACACCCTCGCCCCGCAGCGTCTTCAAAATAATTTTGCCAAACGGATCGTCGCCGAGAGCGCCAAACCATCCAACAGAGGAGCCTAGACGTGCAAGTCCTATTGCGACATTGCTTTCCGCTCCGCCAAAGCTTTGTTCCAGCGTAGCGGCGCGTTCGATTGACTTATGCTCCTCTGGCATAAACAAAGCCATTGATTCGCCAAACGTAACAATTTGCGGCGATGATTCTAACACGTAAAAATCCCCCTATAGCGTTATATAATCGGCGTTATCCATATTAGCTTTAGATCATCGGAAACTTCATGAAGTAGATAATAGCGATATATAGCACCAATACGATGATGCTCATCACGCGTGCTTTGTTAATGTGTGCAGTTGCGCTTTTGCCTTCTTGAATGGAAGCTACTACAAGCTTAAGCGGCTTGGAAATAATTCCGCCTAGTGCCGCAATTGCCAGGAACAGCAAAATAATAATGACCATCCATGCCACCTTGTAATCCGCTTGCGACATCAAATATCCACCTGTTAGCAGCTGCAAAACTAGAAAATATTGCGCAATTCGGTTTGCCGAACGCAGGCCGTCAGCTAATCCGCCTTGTCCAACTCCGGCAAGCTTAGTAGCTCTACCCAGCATGATTGGAAGAACGATATAGAAGCCCATACCTACTGCACCAATCACGTGCAAAAATAACATTACTTTAAACATTTTAACTCCTCCTGTTTTGGTGAAGCGTAATCATCCATTCATTGATTCGCAATTGCCAAAATTAATTCTATAAATAGTTTATCAGAAACGAGATTTTTTTCAAATGACTATGCTCCTGAACCGAGGTTTTATACCTTTTTTTGTTGAATTAGCTCCGAATTCGTTCCCTAAATTTTCACACTTTAATTAGAAAGCTCATTTTAATCAATTTTCGCTTGGCTTTAAGCTTTAAAGCCGTATTTACTCATAACCCCATGAATTGCAAAATAAGTAACTTCCTCAGGCAAAGCATCCTTTATGGGACGCAGCTTATCGATTCCTTGCTCGCCAATCGCATGGACGATCAATTGCTCATATTCTGCTGGAATGATTCTGCTCCAATCGATTTCTTCACCTTCATCTGCACACCGTATGATATGTCCTTCAACGGTTACTTTCGTTAATCCGCGTTCCTTCGCTATTTCATCCGGTTCCAGCCCACTTTGAAATAGCTCGAGCGTAGCATAGTGGCTTGGCTGTTCATCATTCGATGCTGCCTTCTTGACGACTGACGGCTCTCTAGCCGCAATTGTAATCATTCCTTCGGCTTGACCTTCGCCTCCGAACGATTGAATAATCGAAAGCAGATCTTCTCCATATTTCTGCGCCTTCGCAGCACCAATTCCCTTCACGCTAAGCAATTGATTCTCGTTTTGCGGACGAGCCATCGCGATTTCTCGCAGCGTTGCATCAAAGAACAACATAAATGGAGGCACACCCTCTGTAGCTGCCTTTTCTTTGCGCCATTGCTTGAGCGCATCGAATAGAGGTGAAGCAGCTGCTGAATCGGAAGAGGCTGCTTGCCGAACCGTTGCTCTAACTCTTTGCATAATTGGTTCGCGGCCTTCCAGTACCGGCAGTGCGCTCGCAGTTAGCGAGACGACTGGATATTGCCCTTCACTAAGCTTTAAGTATCCTTCAGCCACGAGCCAATAAAGCCAATCCGCTATCTCTTTCTCGGGCAAATGCCGCATTAAACCGTAAGTAGTCAAACGATCGAGCCCAAATTCAAGGAGCCGTTTATCACGCGATCCCTTTAGTACCTTAGCTGCCATCGTTACACCGAAACGCCCTCTCATTCGACCAACGCAGGAGAGCGCCATCTTCGCTTCCTCCGTCCGGTTAACCGGCTCGCTCTTATCGAGACAGCTGCTGCATTTCCCGCATGCCACAACATCCGTCTCTCCGAAATAATCAACGATAAATTGCTGCAAACAACGCTGTGTCCGACTATAGTTCATCATGGTATGGAGCTTAGATAGCTGAATCGATTTACGATCTGAATCCCCAGTGCCCTGTTCGATCAGAAAGCGTTGCACCTGCATATCAGCCGGTTCAAACAAGAGAATGCATTCGCTCTCCTCTCCATCACGGCCGGCACGGCCAGCTTCTTGGTAATAGGATTCAATATCGCTAGTCATTTGCCAATGCAGCACATAACGAACGTTTGGTTTATCTATGCCCATTCCAAAAGCGTTCGTTGCAACCATTACACGAATCTCATCGAATCGAAACTTCTCCTGCGTGTCAGCGCGCTCAGCATCCGACAACCCACCGTGGTATTTGCCTGCTTGAATGCCTCTGCGTGTTAATTGCTCATATACATTCTCTACTTCTTTTCTAGTTGCTGCATAGATAATGCCTGATTGATCCTTACGCCCTGATATGAAGCTCTCAAGAAACTTTTTCTTATCCACGCCTGTAACGACGGATAGAGACAAATTCGGTCTCGCAAATCCCGTTACAAAAATGCTAGGTTCACGCAGCTTGAGCATTTCTGAAATATCAAGCGCTACCTCGTTTGTAGCTGTAGCTGTAAACGCCGCAACGAGCGGCCGATCTTTCATTCGAGCAATCCAGCCTGCCAGCTGACGATAGCTGGGACGGAAGTCATGCCCCCACTGCGATACGCAGTGAGCCTCGTCTATCGCAATGAGCGGTATAGTGAGCGTCTCAGATAACGATTGGAACATCGGCGCATCAAGTCGTTCAGGCGCAACATACAGCAGCTTATATTCTCCCATCATCGCGTTTCGCATCACATCTCGATATTCAGCTGCTCCTAGCGAGCTGTTAAGAAACGCTGCAGATACCCCGACTCGCCTCAGCGCATCAACCTGATCCTTCATGAGCGAGATGAGCGGCGAAATAACAAGAGACGTTCCCGGCAAAAGCATGGATGGAATTTGATAACAAATCGATTTTCCGCCGCCGGTCGGCAAAATAGCTAGTGTATCGCGTCCATTCATAATCCCCGATATTATGTCTTCCTGTCCTTTACGGAAAGAATCATAGCCATATACCTGTTTCAAGGCTTGTCTTGCTTGTTCGATCAACCTGTTCCCCTCCCATAGTAAACCTTTTCTTTTGTACCTTGAAAATAAACAAGAGGACCCTGGCAGCATTCTGTCAGGGTCCTCCCAAACGCATTCATTTATAAAAGCAGCAATTGAGCTTGCTTGCTAGCCTGTTACTACTTGGATAACGTTGCGTACGGATTGAGCAGATTTATCAAGTGCAGCCTTCTCTTCAGCAGTCAAATCAAGCTCAAGCACCTTTTCAATGCCGTCACCGCCAATGATTGTTGGCACACCCATGAACAAGTTATTATAACCGTATTCGCCTTCAAGCAAAGCGATAACTGGAATAATACGTTTTTTGTCTTTAAGGATGGCTTCTGTCATTTGAACCAGCGAAGCTGCAGGCGCATAATACGCGCTGCCGTTGCCGAGCAGGTTTACGATTTCGCCGCCGCCAACGCGAGCGCGTTGTACGATTGCTTCAATTCGTTCTGCTGATATAAGCTTCTCAATGGGGATGCCACCAACATTTGAGTAGCGAACGAGTGGGACCATATCGTCGCCATGCCCGCCAAGCACAAAGCCGCGAACATCTTCAACGGATACATTAAGTTCTTGCGCAATAAATGTGCAATAACGAGCTGTATCAAGGACGCCTGATTGACCGATTACACGGTTTTTAGGAAATCCAAGCGTTTGGAATGCTGCATAAGTCATCGCATCCACCGGGTTGCTTAAAATAATAACATAAGCGTTAGGGCTAGTTTCTTTAATGTTTTCGCAAACGGATCTTACGATTCCAGCGTTCGTGCTAACAAGGTCGTCACGGCTCATACCTGGTTTACGAGCGATACCTGCAGTGATGATCACAACATCAGAATCTTTTGTATCTTCGTAGTTGGCAGTACCGATAATGTTTGCATCTACTCCAAGTACCGGTGTCGCTTCAAGCATATCAAGTGCTTTACCTTTAGTTGGGTTTTCAAGCGGTGCGATATCAACAAGAACAACATCGCCTAGTTCTTTTTGAGCTAGCATAAGTGCAGTAGTAGCGCCAGTGAAGCCAGCTCCTACTACAGTAATTTTTTTACGCTTAATCGCCATCTGGTGTAAACCTCCTGTAACTTTAGTTAAAGGGGAGAACCCTTTGACCCCCTGTTTTCACTTCCAACCTCCCAAGAGATGTCGAACCCACCTAAATCCTCCCTTCCAAGGGAGGACCTAAGGGGCGCTGCGCCCTCTGGACACCTGCCAATTGGACTAACGCAGGAGGGATATCGGCGCTCTTGAGCGACTGTTGAGCATGGATCGCTTTCGTCCCTTTGGGACACGCTTTACGCTTATTCGCGAAGAGAATGTGTCCCCTGCGGGACGCCATTCCTCCGTGCGAAAAGCAATAGAATAAAAGATGAGGGGGGCATCTGCCCCCCTACTTTTTATAAAACTACATGTTTTTGATGATTTCGTCTGCGAATGCGGAACATTTTACTTCTGTTGCGCCTTCCATCAAGCGAGCGAAGTCATAAGTTACTGTTTTGTTGTTGATCGAAGCTTCCATACCTTTATAGATAAGGTCAGCCGCTTCTTGCCAGCCTAGGTGCTCAAGAAGCATTACGCCGGAAAGGATTACGGAACCTGGGTTAACTACGTCAAGGTCAGCATATTTCGGAGCTGTACCGTGAGTAGCTTCGAAGATTGCGTGTCCAGTCAAGTAGTTGATGTTCGCGCCCGGAGCAATACCGATACCGCCAACTTGTGCTGCAAGAGCATCGGACAAGTAGTCGCCGTTCAAGTTCAATGTAGCGATAACATCAAAGTCAGTCGGACGAGTAAGTACTTGTTGCAACGCGATATCCGCAATTGCGTCTTTAACGATTAGCTTGCCAGCTGCTTCTGCATCTTTTTGTGCTTTGTTAGCTGCGTCAGTGCCTTCTGCTTCTTTAATGCGGTCGTATTGACCCCATGTGAAAGTCTCGTTAGCGAATTCTTCTTCAGCCACTTCGTAGCCCCAGTTTTTAAACGCGCCTTCTGTGTATTTCATGATGTTGCCTTTGTGTACAAGTGTAACTGATTTTTTGCTGTGTTTGATCGCGTACTCGATCGCTGCGCGAACAAGACGTTTCGAACCTTCTTTCGATACTGGCTTAATGCCGATACCGGAAGTTTCTGGGAAGCGGATTTTGTTAGCTCCCATTTCGTTTTGCAAGAACTCGATTACTTTCTTCACTTCTGCAGAACCTTCTTGGTACTCGATGCCCGCATAGATATCTTCTGTATTTTCACGGAAAATAACCATGTCAACAAGCTCAGGACGTTTTACTGGGGAAGGTACACCAGTGAAGTAACGAACAGGACGCAAGCAAGTGTAAAGATCAAGTTCTTGACGAAGTGCAACGTTCAATGAACGAATGCCGCCGCCGATAGGCGTAGTCAATGGTCCTTTAATTGCAACGATATATTCACGGATTGCTGTCAAAGTATCAGCTGGCAACCACTCGCCGTATGCGTTGAAAGCTTTTTCGCCGGCAAATACTTCGTACCAAGCGATTTTTTTCTCGCCGTTATAAGCTTTTTCTACCGCTGCATCAAGCGCGCGTTTCGAAGCTTTCCAAATGTCGCGGCCAGTGCCGTCGCCTTCGATAAAAGGAATAATTGGGTTGTTAGGTACTTGAAGAACACCGTTGTCAATTGTAATTTGTTCGCCTTCAGTTGGAAGCGCGAATTTTTCGAACTTAGCCATGAATAAAATCCTCCTTAGAATTGTACCTGCTTTATAGCAAGTATAAATGAAATATGATGTCTTTTTTTAAAGAACAGAGAGCGTAGAGCTTATCCGCTCTCTCTATTGTAACTTAAATCACGAATTAACGCTTTTCAATCGGAATGTACTTCGCATTAACCGGACCAACATAGTCGGCACGCGGACGGATCAAACGGTTATCTTGATATTGCTCAAGAATATGCGCACTCCAGCCAGATACCCGGCTGATTGCAAAAATAGGCGTGAACAAGTCGCGTGGAATTTCAAGCGTTGTATAGACAGACGCTGAGTAGAAGTCCACGTTTGGCTTCAAGCCTTTTTGTCCAGTTACCAGCTCTTCAATTTTAACAGACATTTCGTAAAGCTCCATGTTGCCTGTCAGCTTGCCAAGCTCGCGGGACATTTTTTGCAGATGCTTCGCGCGAGGATCGCCGTTTTTGTATACGCGGTGACCAAAGCCCATAATTTTCACTTTGTTTGCAAGCGCGTTGTTAATAAAGCTTTCAACGTTAGCGGTAGAACCGATTTCTTCAAGCATAACCATTACAGCTTCGTTTGCACCGCCATGAAGAGGGCCTTTCAAAGCGCCAATCGCGGACGTTACGCCCGAATAAATGTCCGACAACGTTGCTACGGTTACACGAGCAGCAAATGTCGACGCATTTAATTCGTGATCAGCATGAAGAACGAGCGCTTGATCAAGTGCTTTAACAGCAACTTCAGCCGGCTCGCTGCCAGTAAGCATATACAAGAAATTATAGGCGATGGATACGCCTTTCTTTGGAGCTACAGGCTCTTGTCCTAGGCGGATACGTGAAAAAGCAGCAATAATTGTTGGCAGCTGCGCCTGCAATTTAATTGCTTTCAATTGATTCGCTTCAGGAGACATATCGTTTGCAGATTCATCGTACAATGCTAAGCTGGATACTGCCGTACGAAGCGCAGCCATAGAATTTGTATTTTTTGGATAAAGCTTGATTTGATCAATTACGCCTTCTGGAAGCGCTGCAAATTGATCCAATTGCTTTTGCAGTCCATCAAGCTCAGAACGATTCGGTAGTTTGCCGTACCATAGCAGGTAGGCAACCTCTTCAAAAGTAGCGTTTTCCGCAAGATCATCAATATCAATACCGCGGTATGTCAATACGCCATCAATAATGGAGCTGATGGAGGACGTCGCTGCGACAATTCCTTCCAGACCTTTAGTTGCTGTCATCGTTCTCTCTCCTTTAACATGGTTATCGTAAACAATAAAAAGGGGTCGTTTTTGTACCATCGCCTTTAATCATAAATGATTTCGGCAATTATGTGAACAAATACAGACATAAAAATGCTTTATCAGCGTCATCAATATTTTTTTCGCTTATTATTTCTCCGCTTCACTTCGTATGCTCAAACTGCATTTTTCCCTATTCGCTCCAATTTTAGCCGCAGCATAAACTATTTTTACAGAAACGGATAAAGTGGTAAAATGTCAAAAAGAGAACTTACAGAGCAAATTTTGCCGTATTGGAGGCGCAACATGACAGGACAACGCATCGGAATTATTGACATAGGCTCCAACTCCGTCCGTCTCGTCGTTTACGAGAAGACAGCAAATGGTGCTCATCGTGTGGCGGATAGCAGTAAACGGCCTGCCAGACTAAGCGAACGTATTGATGAAAACGGATGTCTGCCAGGTGCAGCGATCGATGATCTGATCGACACACTGAATCATTTTACCATGATTTGCACACATAATCATACAAGCCATATTCGAGCAGTCGCAACGGCTGCTATTCGAAATGCAAATAATCGTTCAGAAATCCTTGCTCGTATTCATTCGGCCACAGGCTTATCCATCGAATTGCTCACCGGTGAGGATGAAGCCTCGTACGGCTTTCTCGGCATGATTAACTCACTAAATATTCGTGACGGCCTTCTCATTGATATCGGCGGTGGAAGCACCGAGCTTTCATTATTTCGCAACCGCGTTCTCGTTCATTCTGTATCCTTTCCGTTTGGTTGCGTAAGCTTCAACAAACGTTTCGGCACAAAAGGTACGCTCCAAGATGAAGACCTGAAGGCGCTTGAAGCCATCGTTGCAGAAGCGGCTCGAAACGAGACCTGGATTGGAGAAACAGCAGGACTGCCTCTCGTCGGTGTCGGAGGAACGGTGCGTGCATTAGGAAAAATGCATCAAGCCGCATACAAATACCCTTTTCCGCAAACACATAATTATCCGATTACGAGCGAGCACGTTGATGAACTCTTCCATCAAATGCGCAAGCTTCCGCTTGATAAAAGACGTAAACTTCCGGGCTTGTCCAAGGATCGTGCTGATGTAGTTGTACCCGGTGTCGCTATTTTACGCGTATTATTCCGTGCAACCAAAGCAACTTATTACCGAATTTGCGGTGCTGGACTGCGCGATGGCTTGTTCCATGCAACCAGATTCCCAAATCGTCCAAAACTAGATGATGTGCTCAAATATAGCCTAACAAATTTAAGTGCCCTGCACCCAGAAGCTCCAAAGCAGCATGTGCTGCAGGTCAACCGAATCTCTCTAGAGATTTATGATGTCCTGAACTATGTTCATCCATTGACACCTCAATCGCGAGTGCTGCTGGGCACAGCGTCACAGTTGTTCCGAATCGGTGCATCCATTGATTATTACGAATATGCAAGGCATTCCTTCTACCTTATTGTTAATTCCCAGTTGAATGGGCTAACGCATCGCGAAATGATTATGACAGCAGCTATCGCATCTTACAAAAGCAAAGGCCGGGCTCGCCAGCACATTTCCGAGTATAAGGAACTGCTTAACGAATCCGACCTTGAAGTCATTTATAAGCTTGGTTCACTGCTGCAGCTGTCAACAGCGCTTGATCGGGGAGAAACACAAGCCATTGCTCAACTAAATGTCCAATTATCTGGTTATCAGCTGCTGCTTCGCCCGGTTCAGCCGCGAGGAACGCTTGCAGTTGAGCGCCGAGAAGTGGAAGAGCTCGCCAGCGAATTCAAGAAAATTTGGGGATTCACGCCGAGCCTCGACTTTTCGTCTACGCACGTCCCTTCCAAGACGCTATAACCTTTGCCTCGAATTGACTGCGGAACGGCTCTTTATCAGCACTAGTAAGATGCTCATAAGTACCGTTCGGCTGCAATTCACGGGCTTTTACATTATCATCGATATTAAGCTGAAGCATCTTGATCAATATTTGTCTCAAAATTGGATCAAATACGGGACACATAAGCTCGATCCTTCTTGTAAGATTACGAGTCATCCAATCCGCGCTCGACAAATATACCTCTTCTTCCCCGCCATTATGGAAGTACATAATCCGTGCATGCTCCAGAAAACGGTCGACGATACTTATTACCTGAATATTTTCACTGCGCCCAGGAACACCCGGCCGCAAGCAGCAAACGCCGCGAACGATTAATACGATTTTCACTCCCGCTTGAGAGGCTTCATAAAGCTTATCAATCATCTCTTGATTCGATAAAGAATTCATTTTGGCAATAATGCGAGCTGGCTTGCCGGCTGCTGCATTCAATCTTTCCCTATCGATTAACCGATAAAGCTTTTCCTTCAAATCAGAAGGCGCAACGCCAAAAGCTTTCCACTCATAAGGTGATGAATAACCCGTAACCTCGTTGAACAAAGCCGAAGCATCGCCCCCGATTATTGGATGTGACGTAAAAAGTCCAATATCCGTATATAATGTTGCCGTACTGTCATTATAATTCCCTGTCCCTACATGAACGTAGCGGCGCAGCGTGCCATGCTCTCGTCTTACAACTAACAAGATTTTCGCATGTGTCTTCAGACCAACTAGGCCGTAAACGACATGGCAACCAGCCTTCTCCAGCTGACGCGCCCAAGCGATGTTCCTTTCCTCGTCAAACCTCGCCTTTAGCTCTACAACGACCGTTACCTGCTTACCAGCTTCGCCTGCCTTAGCAAGCGCTTGAACGAGCGCAGACTGGCCGCTCACGCGGTATAACGTCATTTTTATCGCTAGCACGTCGGGATCATAAGCAGCCTGCATGACAAAGTCATTAACTGCGTCAAATGATTCATATGGATGGTACATCAAAACATCGCGCTGGCGGATGACCTCAAACATATCGTCAGTGTGATCAAATTCTCTTGGATAAATTGGCTCAAGCTTCTCATACCGCAAATTATCATTGCCCGGTACTGCTCCTGCAAACTTCATCAAAAAGCTTAAATCAAGCGGTCCATCTATTTCAAATAAATTATCTTCGATTTCCAGCTCTTCGGTAAGCATTTCGAGCGCATAAGGGTGCATCCCCTTGGAAACCTCCAGCCTTACAGGAATTCCCCAGCGGCGGCGACGCAGCTCTTTTTCGATCTCCTCAAGCAGATCCTCGGCATCCTCTTCATTCAATGTAATATCCGCATCCCTTGTTAAGCGGAACGGGTTTACTGAGAATGGAATATAGCCGTTGAATAACGTATCGATGAACTTTTCAATTAAATCCTCAAGAAGCACAAACTCCGTTTTCTTGCTGTTAATTCGTCCAGGAACAGGTACAAATCTCGGTAAAATAGAAGGTACCTGAACAATCGCAAATAACGGCTCCTCTTCAGACGGATCACTCTCTTGTCTTAGAAGTACTGCTAAATACAGCTCTTTCGTATGAACAAGCGGGAACGGTCTGCTCTGATCGACAGCCATCGGTGTAAGTACTGGAAATACGATTTCATGAAAATAATCCGAGACTGCTTTCGTTTGCGTTATATTAAGCTCATCCAGCGAACGAATAAAAATGCCCTCACGACTGAGGCTTCGGAACACTTCTCTGTATGTACGATATTGATCATGGACCATTTGGGTTGCTCGCTTAATCAGCCGCTTCCAAAGTCCAGAGGGCGTATAGCCCGTAAAATCAGTTTTGGATAAGCCGGCTCTCATCTGCATCTGGATGCCAGCGACTCGCACGCTCATAAATTCATCCAAATTGCTTGAGACAATTGCCAAAAACTTTGCTCTCTCAAGCAGCGGATTGCTGAGATCCTGCGCCTCTTGAAGAACTCTTCGGTTGAATTCGATCCAACTTAAGTCACGATTTACATAGTTGGACAAAAGCTTGGTCATTTCTCACGCCTCCTGAGTAATTTTGCGAAATAAACCTGCTTTTCTAACATACGCTTCTTGACTCATATCAAGAATGCTAATATAACGACAAGAAACGACTTGTATCTATCTCATTATGAAGCATGACTATTATTGCCATGTTAACCTTTTGTAAATGTCACGTAAATATTAGAATCTTCCGATCTTAAAATTGCCGTTTCGTATTCTTTTCTCTAACTCACGCAGCATGATTAGTCTATAAAAGGTTCTTGTAAATGGAATAAGCAGCGTAATGCCTATGATGTCAGACAGAAACCCTGGCAGCAGCAGCAAAATGCCTCCTGCTAGCACACATAATCCATCTAATAGCGACTGGCCAGGAATTTGTCCAGCTTGCATTTGACGCTGAGCCTCGCCCCATACTTTTCGCCCTTCCATTCGAGCCAAATAAGCGCCTGCCAAACCCATGAGGATCAGTATAAAAAAAGTGTTCCAGCCCCCGATCCAGCCGCTAACTTGAAAGATTCCCCAAAGCTCAACTAATGGAACAACAATTAAAACTGCCAACAGCCATTTATACATGATTGGACCTCCTCCAAAGTTTACGCAGTAAACTTACTTCGTAAGCATAAGCTTGGTTTGCTAAGCAGCATAATATCATCGCAATTTGTACGGCAAACTTACTTCGTAAGCATAAGCTTGGTTTGCGCAGCAAACTTACTTCGAACGCAGCAGTTCATACAATTCAGGCATGACTTTGTTTAAGCGCGCTGGTTGCCATGACTCGTTGACCCACACATGCTTGGTTCCACCCTCCACGAGCAGTTCTCCAGGCAGTGATTCGCTTTCTGATACTACTGACGCATGGAAATCATCCAGTGATACCTTTCTAACCTGTGATTCAAAGGATACGCGCAGAGGGCTGCAATCCGCAATTCGAGTACAAACGACTACAGTATCGTCATAGCGAGCGGGTTGCACATAGCGGCATTGCAAATCTATAACCGGCAGCAGCAATCCATGCTCTTCAATCGTTTTATAGTCATAACCAGCATTTCTTATCCATTCAGTACGTCCAATTTCGAACCAAGTTACATAATTCCCGTGAAAAACGACACCCATTTGATCGGTTTCCTGATAACGAACGCGCAGCGGGTGCAGAACCCAAGTGGAAGCTGACAGCATAAATGTCCCCCCATTTTTTATCAAATCGAATATGCTTTGACGAATTGATTAGCAAAAAGCGACGGTGAGATCACCATCGCTTTTTGTTTTTGTACTATATTGTTGTTAACAAAGGCACTGTTTTATTACAGTACTTTTGATTGGCCGTGATAGATAACGCCTGTTTCGCCATAGATGGTAACTTCCATGCCATCTTGAAGCAATTCAGTTGCATTTTGAATACCAAGAATAACCGGGATTCCAAGATTCAGGCCAACTACAGCGGCATGGCTAGTAATTCCGCCTTGCTCTGTAATAACTGCGCCAGCTTTTTCAAATGCGGGCATATATTCTTTATCTGTGGAGATCGTTACCAAGATTGAACCTTGAGTTGTTTTTGCAATAGCTTCCTCAGGTGTACGAGCTACTACAATTTTACCGATAGCTGTTTGGCTGCCGATACCTTGTCCTTGTGCCAAAAGCTCACCAATGTGGTGGATTTTGATAAGGTTTGTAGTGCCAGCACGGCCAACTGGAACGCCAGCTGTAATAACAACTGTATCTCCCAAGCTTAGGAATCCAGTGCTCATTCCGCCTTTTACAGCATTTTCGAACATTTCATCCGTTGTATCCGCATCTGGACCAAGCACTGCAAATACGCCCCAAATGAGAGATAGACGACGCAATACCTTCTCATCAGTCGTTACAGCAATGATTGGAGCTTTAGGCTTGTACTTCGATACCATGCGAGCTGTAAAGCCGCTTTGCGTCGATGTGATGATCGCTTTTGCACCAAGGTCAAGAGCCGAGTTAGCAACAGCTTGGCTGATTGCTTCTGTAACGGATACTTGTTGTGCATTAGCTTGTTTTGTGAAAATTTCACGGTATTCCAAAGCGGCTTCCGCACGCTCAGCAATACGAGCCATTGTTTGTACGGATTCAGTTGGATATCTTCCCGCAGCTGTTTCGCCGGAAAGCATGATCGCATCTGTACCGTCAAAAATCGCATTTGCAACGTCACTCGCTTCTGCGCGAGTTGGACGCGGGTTGCGCTGCATGGAATCAAGCATTTGTGTTGCTGTAATGACAGGTTTACCTACACGGTTACCTTTTTTGATCATATTTTTTTGAACGAGCGGCACTTCTTCAGCTGGAATTTCAACGCCGAGGTCGCCACGCGCTACCATAAGACCGTCAGAAACCTCAAGAATTTCATCAAGGTTGTCTACGCCTTCTTGGTTCTCAATTTTGGAGATAATTTGAATGTGACCTGCATTATGACGCTCAAGCAATTCACGAATTTCAAGCACGTCGCTCGCTTTACGAACAAAAGATGCTGCGATGAAGTCTACGCCTTGCTCGATACCAAATACGATATCGTTAGCATCCTTTTCCGTAATACCAGGCAATGAAATTTTCACGCCAGGAACGTTAACGCCTTTTTTGCTTTTAATTGGACCGCTGTTTACGATACGGCAAACGATCTCAGTACCTTTAACCTCTTCAACTGTCAATCCGATCAAGCCATCATCAATGAGGATAGTTGAACCAATTGTTACATCGTTTGGAAGGTTGTTGTAAGTAATAGGAACGCGGTTGCGGTCACCCAAAATTTCTTCTGTAGTAAGCGTAACGATTTCACCTTGATTAAGCTCAATAGGCTCTTCTTTAAGCTTGCCAAGACGAATTTCAGGGCCTTTCGTATCAAGCAAAACCGCTACCGAAGTACCAAGTTCTGCATTTGCAATGCGGATGTTTTTAATACGGTTGCCGTGCTCTTCAAAATCTCCGTGTGAGAAGTTAAGACGGGCAACGTTCATACCTGCATTGATTAGCTTTTTTGTGTTTTCCAGTGATTCGCTGGATGGACCGATAGTACAAACAATTTTCGTTTTACGCATGTTAAGTTTCCTCCGTATACTGCCTGATATTCTTTACTATACTGACATGACAACCCACTGCTTGTACAGTGAAATAATCATTTTTACATATTATTCACTATTGAACGGTCGGAGTTGCTTCCGGCGCCTGTTCCTGAGATACATTCACCGCGTCCGCTTTTATACCGATATTTGTATCGGCAACTGCTCCGTCCGCCACATCTCCGGGCTCTTCAACGATCTTGAATTGACCGACTTTACGGAATTTATTATACCGATCTTCGATAAGCTGCTCAGCACTCATTTTCATAAGTTCTTGTAAATGCTGCCACAGCTTTTCCTTAATTTGCTCCGCTTGAAATGCCAAGTCCTTATGTGCGCCGCCCTGCGGCTCTGGAACAATATCCTCAATTACACCAAATTCTAACAAGTCTTTGGCTGTAATCTTCATGGCTTCAGCTGCTTGATCTGCCCTGGAAGCATCTTTCCATAAGATGGATGCCGCTCCATTTGGCGAGATTGCACTATAAATCGCATTTTCCAACATTAATACACGGTTTCCGACGCCTAAAGCGAGTGCTCCCCCACTGCCGCCTTCACCAATAACGATACAAATAATAGGCACGCCGAAGCCGGCCATTTCCCGCAGGTTGCGCGCAATCGCTTCCGATTGACCTCGCTCCTCGGCGGTTTTGCCCGGATAAGCACCCTTCGTATCAATAAACGTGATGATTGGCCGCTTGAATTTGTTCGCTTGCTCCATTAGACGAAGCGCCTTGCGGAAGCCCTCAGGATGAGGACTGCCGAAGAAACGAGCAATATTCTCACGAGTGTCCTTGCCGCGCTGGTGTCCAATAACAGTAACTGGAACACCGTTTATCTTAGCAAGGCCACCAACGATGGCAAGATCATCTGCAAACAGACGATCTCCATGAAGCTCCATATAATCGGTAAATACCGTTTGAATGAAGTCTAACGATGTCGGACGCTGATGATGACGCGCCATATGCATCTTTTGAGCCGGAGTCAGCTCACTATACAATTCTTCTTCCAGCTGCTTGCACTTAAGCTCAAGACCGCGAATTTCTTCCGTGAAGTCGATACCCTTCTCCACGCTTAAGGTCTTAAGCTCAGTTACCTTCTGCCGCAAGTCGTTCAACGGTTTTTCAAAAGGCAGCTCACCCGCCATAGGATGTTTCCTCCCTTACGCAATGCATATCAAGCAGCTTTGCTAACGTAGGTTTCATATCTTTGCGGTGTACGACTTTATCCAATTGGCCATGCTGCAAGTTAAACTCAGCCGTCTGGAAGTCGTCAGGCAGCTTCTGGCGAATCGTTTGTTCGATAACAATTCGTCCGGCAAAACCGATCAACGCGCCAGGCTCGGCCAAATTGTAATCGCCCAAGCTCGCAAAGCTTGCCGAAACCCCGCCCGTAGTAGGATCGGTAAAAATCGAAATAAACAAACCCCCGGCACCTTGAAACTTTGAAAGTGCCGCGCTCGTTTTGGCCATTTGCATTAAGCTAAGAATACTTTCCTGCATCCGGGCGCCGCCCGATGTTGAGAAAATAAGAAGCGGCAGTTTCTTCTCATGAGCCGCTTCGATCGCTCTTGTAATTTTCTCTCCAACTACGGATCCCATACTGCCAGTGAAAAAATCAAAGCTCATGACTGCTACGACGACAGGAAAACCACCAATCGTACCTTCTCCTGTTACGACAGCTTCGCGAAGACTCGACTTGCTCTTCTGCTGCTCTAGCTTGCTCGCGTAACCTGGGAAGTTTAGAGGATCGATGGATTCCATATTGGCATCGTATTCTACCAGATGCCCATCATCAAGCGTTAATGCAATACGCTCCAACGCGCTTAGACGGTAATGATAACCGCAGGATGAGCATACCTTCAAATTCTTTTCCAACTCTTTGCTATACTGAATCGTGCCGCATTTGGAGCACTTATTCATCAAGCCCTCAGGAACTTCACGCTTGCGTGGTTCCGAAGGTATTGTTGCATATTTTTTCTTAGTAAATAAATCTTTTATTTGCACGTGTGACACCTCTCAAGGCGCAATAGTATAGAGCAGTCCATCATAATGGCCGCATAATGGAGTTGAATACTTCTTGAACTTCCTCCAACTCGCCTGACGGAACTAGTATCTCGTATTGCTGTTTGGACAGATTGACGGAGCGGATTTTCACCAGAAACCCTTCATCCGTTAGCCGCTTCTTGATGTTATCTGCAATTTTTGCTGTTGGTGCGATATAAATGACCGTCCACATCATGGTACCTCCTGAAAACTTTGCTTCCACAAAGCTCACTTACTAAGCACAGCTATCCCGGTAACAGGCCATATGATCTCACAATGATACCATAGTTAAGGCGAATCCGGCAAATCATATTGGATCGCTTTCGGGTCCTGATGTGCAATTCGAGCAGACGCGGCAGCGGCTAATCCAGCAACCAGGTCATCTAAAAAAACATGAATTCGTTCACCTTTTATATTTAGTTGACGAATAATACCGGGTTTTACTTTATCTAAATATCCGAAGCTCGTCAATCCAATCATGCCGTAAACATTCGTAATGCCGAGCGCAAGCGTCTCATCCACACCGTAAAGCGACTCATCATTTTCCATAATCGATTGCAAAGGCTCTGGCAATAACTTCCGCTCAGCTAACTCATCAAGGGCCATACCCGTATACATGACATATTGAACCTCTCGTTTGCCAAGCACCGCCCTTACGCTTTCCTCACACTCTTCCATCGTCAAATCACCATTATAGGGACGCTGCAGCGTATAAACGATTTCTGTTACATCATCGATGGATACCCCTCGTTTTAAGAGCCATTTCTCGATTCCTGTCATAGGACTCATCCCTCCCGTAACTGCTTGTACGTTTATCTTGGAAACATAGGCGTGAGCAGATGACATTGTCCTCAGGCGGCGCTCGCACTCTCCGAGCCCCATAGCCATCTTCACATGTATCTCTAAACATATGCACAGATAGGCTCTGATGTGCATACGAAATGCCGTTGCTTGCAAGATAAAGCAGGAGGGTAGAAATCCTATTGCATCAATACCAAATATTCATGGCAAAAGAATAATTTTTCTTCTTATTTTTTTGCATAATCTCACTATCGAAATAATTTCAAACCACGGTTTGCTCAGCTCAAACCTATTCTCGCCATTGCATATTTTCAAGCATAAGATCAGCCTTTAATTTCTGATTTACCCGAAGCGAGAAATAGATTGCAGATGGTTTCGCATCAGCTCGTTTATGCCGTTGTCATTTTACGATGATCGAGCCTTCACCCAAGAGCTGCTCAACGGCTGAGATAAGCTCAGCAGATGGTTTAACGCGATAACTATCGCTGAGAGCAATCGATTTTTGTCCTTGTACATAAAATAACACGGTAGCGAGCTGTCCCACATGACCAGCCAAAACACTTTTTAGCTGTTCAAGGACAGCAGGCTGTTCATTTTCAGCCAAAATTTTTATATATACGCGCTGCGGCTTGCGCTCATCGGATGCAGGTGTCGTGCGGTTATTTCCGGACTGAGGGCCGGGTTTAACGCTACTATTATCAGCAGTCTTAGTCTGGAAAGCTGGCCGATTGCTAGGTGACGTCGTTCGGTTAGCTTGGCCTTGCGTTTTCTGAGTACTGCCCTGAGAAGTATAGCTGCTCCCGCCCGTTCTTGCCGCGCGAGCCTTCGCCTGCTTCTGCAGCCGTCCTACGTGATCCGCAAGCTCCATCTCCGCATGTTCAATCGGTACACAATCTTCAACGATGAGCTTATAGTCATCATCCTGCTGCTGAACCGTTGCTTGTATAATGGCTAAGCCGCCCTTTTTGAGCTTGCTTTCGATTCGCTTCCAGATCGTTGGAAATACGACAGCTTCCACACGCATTATGCGATCTTCAAGCTCGAGGAAACCCATGGACAGACCTTTCTTATTCGTGAAAGGTTTGATGGATACGACCATAATGCCTACAATAGCAATCGCCCCGTCCTTTGCATCAGACAGCTCAACCAACCGATCAAGACCTAGCGCTGACAGCTGCTGCTCGGCAGCATCCAGCGGATGGCCGGATAAATAAAGCCCCAGCAGGTCCCTTTCAAAATCAAGCTGTTGCCCTGTCGTGTACGGACGGATTTCGGGCAGCTCGACATCCCAGTTCTGCACCTCATCTAAACCAAACATTTCAATTTGCAGCTCTTCACGGTCTTTACGCCATTTGATTGCTGTCTCTACCGTCTCCTCCAATGCAGCTAGTAGCTGAGCACGATGTCCTGGCAACGAATCAATAGCTCCCGCCTGAATGAGCGACTCCAGCACCCGCTTGTTCACAACCCGCAGGTCTACACGTTGGCAAAGATCCAGAAGGCTATCGAAGAGCCGATCCTTTCGCTCTTTTAAAATCGCTTCAATGGCTTGTGTGCCGACATTTTTAATCGCTGCCAGCCCGAATCGAACCGCTTTCTCTACAGGTGTAAACGATACGCTGCTTTCATTAACGTCAGGCGGCAGCACAGCAATGCCCATTCGCCGGCATTCATCCACATATTCAGCGGTCTTCCGCTGATTTCCTGTAACTGAAGCGAGCATCGATGCCATAAACGGCACAGGATAGTTAGCTTTAAGCCATGCTGTCTGAAAGGCGAGTACTCCATATGCTGCTGCATGCGCCCGAGGGAACCCATAATCGGCAAATCGAACAATCATGTCGTAGACATGATTGGCATCCGTTTCTGAATACCCTTGTGCAAGACTTCCTTTCACAAAGTGAGCCCGCTCTTCGTCGAGCACCTCACGCTTCTTCTTGGATACTGCTCGGCGCAGCAAATCCGCTTCGCCAAGAGAAAAGCCAGCCATCAAGGAGGCAATTTGCATGATCTGCTCTTGATAAACAATAATGCCGTACGTATCAGAGAGAATAGGCTCTAG
Organism: Paenibacillus sp. 01T47; assembly: GCF_056398245.1. Taxonomy (NCBI): domain Bacteria; kingdom Bacillati; phylum Bacillota; class Bacilli; order Caryophanales; family Paenibacillaceae; genus Paenibacillus; species Paenibacillus sp. 01T47. The sequence continues at coordinate 377,754 of NZ_JBFTPA010000003.1, read as the reverse complement.
CGACGGATGCGGATACTCAACCGTTACGAGCCCGTGTTTGCCTTGAATGTATTTAGGAATAAACTCCATCGGGCCGGGACGGTAGAGTGCAAGGACGGAGACGATATCCTCGAATTCCGTTGGCTTCATTTCCTTCAGCACTCGCCGCACACCAGCAGACTCGAGCTGAAAAATTCCGGTCGTGTCGCCGCGGCTCAGCATGGCATACGTTGCCGGATCACTATCGCTAATGGTATGGAAATCGATCACTCTGCCGTGCTGCTCCTTAACCGCGTGCAGTGCCCGTTCTAGAATGGAGAGTGTACGCAAGCCGAGAAAATCCATTTTTAGAAGCCCGATAGCTTCTAAATGCTCCATTGAATATTGGGTGAGCGGAATTCTCTCGCTTCCTGTCTGTATAGGCGTATAGTGTGTAAGCGGCTCCTGAGAAATCACAACACCCGCAGCATGAGTGGAGGCATGCCTTGGCATGCCCTCAACCTTCAAGGCCATCTTCAGCATAGCCGCCGTCTTCGGCTGACGCTCGCTTGCTTCACGCAGCTCGTTGCTCATGCGAAGCGCTTCCTCAATCGTAATGCCCAGTTGGTTTGGAATAAGCTTAGCTGCTCGATCCACCTCTTGAAACGGAACGTTCATAGCTCTGCCTACATCCCGAACTGCTGCCTTGGCCGCCATCGTTCCGAATGTAATGATTTGAGCAACATGCTCTTCGCCGTATTTAGCTGCCACGTAAGCAATGACCTCGTCACGCCGTTCATCATTGAAGTCAATATCAATATCGGGCATGGAAATTCGCTCAGGATTAAGAAATCGCTCGAACAAAAGCTTATATTTCAGCGGATCAACATCCGTTATTCGAAGCGTATACGCAACAAGGCTGCCCGCGGACGAGCCCCGTCCAGGTCCCGTTCTAATGCCTGAATCATGAGCGAAGCGAATAAAATCCCAAACGATCAGAAAATAATCGCTGAATCCCATTTTCTCGATGACAGACAGCTCATATTCGAGCCGCTGCTCCGCCTTTTGTCTATAATCAGTATCTTGAACCCACTCTGGATTTCCGCCATATCTAGCAACTAATCCGTCGCGGCATAAAGTAATTAAGTAATCGGATGAGCTCATACCCGATGGTACCGGCCGAAAAACAGGAAGCGCAGCGCGTCCAAGCGTCAGCTCAAGCTCACATTTATCCGCGATCTCAACTGTATTCGCAATCGCTTCAGGCACATGTCTGTACAGCAGCGCCATTTCGTCCGCACTCTTCAGATACATCTGATCCGTCAGCATGCGCAATCGATCAGTATCCTCTGTCGTTTTGCCCGTACCGATGCAAATAAGCACATCCTGCATAGCAGCGTCCTCAGCCTGCAAGTAATGCACATCATTTGTAGCGACCAGCTTAATACCTGTTTCCTCTGCAAGCTTTATCATATCAACAGCTACTTTTTTCTGATCCAGAAGACCATGATCCTGCAGCTCTAAATAAAAGTCATCTCCGAAAATATCTTTATAACGCAAAGCGCTGCTTCGCGCTTGCTCCAAGCGGTCATGCAGCAGATGCTGAGAGATCTCGCTCCCCAAACAAGAGCTTAAACAAATCAGCCCTTCAGAGTACTCACGCAGCATCTCCAAATCAACGCGGGGTTTATAGTGAAACCCTTCTAAATGTGCTATGGAGGAGAGCTTCATTAAGTTTCGATAGCCCGCTCCGTTTTTGGCAAGCACAATCAAATGATAGATTGGATTTTCCTTGCGCGACCCTTTCTCAAAGCGAGAACCAGTCGTCATATATAGCTCGCACCCAATAATCGGTTTTATTCCTTGTGCACGGCATGCCCGGTAAAAAGGAATAGCTCCGTACATGACTCCATGATCGGTGAGCGCAAGTGCCTTCATGCCGAGGTCCGCAGCTTTAGCTGTCAAATCTTTAATTCTGGCGGCGCCGTCGAGCAGGCTATATTCGCTGTGGACGTGCAAATGCACGAAAGATTGTTCATTATGGCCGCTCATCGCATCGGTTCCTTTCCGCTTCGTCCAAAAATAAGATAATTCTATTTTATCATAATAGCGATGGACACGCCCATAGAATGGTAGCAGAGCATACAAGCATGCGGTGTTAATCTACAAGACTATATTTTTGGAGGGATACGGGTGAGCTATTTTTTGTCCAAAGCAGGACTTGATTTCTTTATCGCATTTGGCGTTGTTTTAGGTGGATCTACGCTTGCAGCAGTGGGATCGGTGTTTATGCTGATGCCGCCAGCCCATACAATGCTCGATACAGCCATAAAACTGAAAATATGGGCGATCGTCGCAGCAATCGGGGGGTCGATTGATCCCGTTCGAGTCATTGAAAGCAACATTATGGATGGTCAGTTATCGCCGGCAGCCCAGCAAATCTGCTTTATTATTATCGCTTTTCTGGGTGCACATTTAGGCACAGAGCTGGTGCGGCTTATTTGCAAGGGGGCCACCTAAGCGATGCGCGTGCCGCCGTTTAGCCGTTTCACGAGAGGACTGCAAATGGTAGGAGTATTGACACTCGGGATGATCATTGGCGCAATTGTGTACAATTCGCTTTATTTGGCGCAATTTGAGGCTTTAATCACATTGAAGAGTGAGCTGGAGGTTAAGCTGGAGCAATACGAAACGGATTTAAAGCATTTAAATGAATTCAAGAATCAGCATACCGTTATAAAAAGCATCCTGCCCCGTGTAGAGAAAGAAGCCGGCCAAAATACGGGAAGGCCCCATCTTGATCAAGTTACCGAGGCGTTGATTATTAAGCGGATAAAAGGGGATTTGAGCGTCTTCCTTGGGCAAAGCATTTATGAAATTGACTCTGACGCAAAATTCGCACGCAACCTCCTTGAGAAGAAGGTCTATATGGATGTGAACAGCAAGGACTATACCATTGAGGTTAAGACTATTCTTGTCGTTGATAATGTGCTGCATGTCTGGATCAAGGTGCGTGATTATGCAAAGCCTCCTTCTTAAGCATACAGCTGCGATTCGTGATACAATAGAGCCTGTCTATTCACAAGATCGAAGCTGTACATACGTAACTTAAAAGGAGTTGCTTTTCCATGGATCAACTGATGCAATGGCTGCTTATGCCGGGCATCCTAATTACACTCGTGCTTTCGGCTGTATTCAGCTTTAAATCACGCCGCTCCACTGATGCGAGAACCCGGGGCCTCTTCACAGCTAGAATGAATATTAGCATGGGAGCCATGCTGCTTTTTATCGCTCTCGTTCAGTTATTCTTGTCCGGAGAATCTACGCTTCGCATCGTAATTGGCGCTATATTCCTTGTGATCGGTGTATTTAATGTGTTTGCCGGTCTTCGCAATCTCAGCGCGTACAGCTCGACAAGAAATTAAATGTGCAATTAATACGGATCAATCATTTGGGCCGTCAGCATCGCTTTGGCGGCCAAGCCTTGTTTGTCCTTCACTTCGATTTCAAGCTTCGTAAACTTCCGACTCATCTCAAGCGCTTTAGGTATGATCGTAACCTCACTGTCAATTTGAACCGGCCTTACAAAAAAAGTCGTCATACTCTCCAGTAAATAGTCACGCTTCGCCGTTTCTCGAATCATTCTGCGAGCCGCTTGCGTCATTAGCGTAGAGAGAAGTCCTTCCGACACCATCCCAAGCGCACCTGACATTTGCGGTGTAATGATTCCCTTATAAGCAATGCCCAGCTCGTCCTGACCAATGACATTAACATTTGTTGTCGCCATAAAGCCCGTCCACATTAAGTCTTCGAAAGTCTCTCCCGATTCCGGCTGCTTTCCTGCAAATCGCATCGCATCAAGCACTTCTTGCCTCGTCACAACGCCTAACAGCTTGCGATGCCTGTCAACGATAGGCAACAAATCAATACCTTCCGCAGCCATCGTATGAGCAGCCGAAGTGACCGTTATATTGGGTGCCGCTGTAATCGGATTTTTTGTCATCACTTTATCTACCGCGCTATCCTCAGGCGATCCCACAGCATCCTTAGCCGTCATCATGCCAACAACCTTGCCCCTTACATCGACTACTGGAAATCTGGAATAACCCGTTTCCCGCGATATCTTATGGAAGTCCAAAACCGTTTGCCCGATTCGCATCACATCAGCGGGTCTGCTAAAGGTTACGATGTCTTCGATCAGCATGATCTTCCGCTTAATAAGCCGGTCGTACATCGCACGGTTGATCATGGAGGCGACTGTAAACGTATCATGCCGCGATGAGATGATTGGGAGAACGCGCTCGTCAGCAAGCTTGATTACTTCCGCGCTCGGCTCAAAACCGCCTGTAATCAATACGCCTGCTCCCTCCTCAAGCGCGCAGCGATGCGCCCCGATACGGTTGCCGACTATTAGCAAGCTGCCCTCGTCAATGTAGCGCAGCATCGCATCCAGCTCCATTGCACCAATGACAAATTTATGCAGCGTTTTATCAAGGCCGGCTGCTCCGCCGAACAGCTTGCCTTCCACGATCTCGGCAACCTCGCCAAATGTAAGCTGGTCCAGCGCTTCACGCCGTTTCCGATCAATTCGCACCGTTCCGATACGTTCCTTCGTGCTGACAAGCCCTGAGCTTTCCGCTTCTTTAAACGCTTTATAAGCCGTTCCTTCGCTGACGCCTAATTCCTTGGCAATCGCGCGTACGGATATTTTCGTTCCAATCTTCAAGCTTTGTATATAAATCAATATTTGTTCATGCTTCGTGCTAGTCTCGTTGCCTGGTCCGATTGAAGCCACCTTATATCCTCCGTCCACTTGCCTTTGTTTCTCCCTATTATAGGAGAAAGCGAGGAACAAGTCATGCTCACCCTCAATTCGGGCCTAATCTAGAGCTGCCATTGAAGCAGAACTTGATTCGTACGCAGCCTGCCATCGATCAACTGACCCTCCAAGCCTTTAAACCGCCATTTCTTGAACAGCTGCTGTACCGTTTGAACGTTGATGGCATCTTCAGCGCCTGACATAATAAACGCTTGCCAATCATATTCAATCGGAATCGGATATCGCAGTGATTGGATAAGGAATTGATTCATTTCTATCACTTGTGATGGAATTTCATCGTATATGCTAGAGAACAAAAAAGAGCTTTGCTCGCTGTGCGGCCGAGAAATAGGATCTGATTTTAAGTCAAGCACATATTCAACGATTTGGGTATGCGGGTTAACACGACAGCTGAATGAGCCACGTGCTGCCAAAGCCTTATCGACACGGTGAGACAAGCGGTATGTGAACTGAACAAGGAATGGAACATTGTTATAATATGCGCGAACTTTTCTGAAAAATTCGAATTCGTCAACCACTTTGCATCCTCCTCGTGTCCACTGATTTTGCCCTTATATATCCTACCACTTTTATTTAAAATGGTAAATTGATCCTTTAAAGGCAATGATATTATTAGAATGATACTTTTTTACACAATTATAGTAAAGAGACCATCAATTAGYCAATGACTATAGTCACTCTTTTTAATATGCTCTATAGAATGTTGTTGATAGACTAGTAAAGTTTTATCGTTAGGCTGAGGTGAATCAATGAGTGGGATTGCAGGACTTGTAGGAGAGAACATTCGACTGCTGCGCAAAAAAAGAGGGCTTAGTCAAGAACAGCTTGCTCTTCGCGCTGATATAAATGCTTCCTATATGGGACAGGTTGAGCGGGGAGAAAAAAATCCAACGATTGATGTGCTAAGCAAAATCGCGTTTGCCCTTCAAACGCCGCTCGAGAGAATCGTGAACGTTGTTCCAAGCCCCGATGCTGCAGATGATACTGACGATGAAGGATATGCCACGAAGGTTGCCCACCAAATGAACGGCTTAAGCTTAAAGGAGCAGGAAGCGGTATATAAATTCGTTAAGCAGCTTGTTCAATTTAAAGAAATCCAATAAGAAGGTTTCGTCAAATATGGTTATAAACAAGAAAAAGATCCGACGGTATAATACCGACGGATCTTTTTTTTGTTGTATGCTAACCTCGGGCTCTGCGGGCAGTTGTCGCCTTCTGAACAAGCTTCTGTTCCCATAACAGCGCCTTCGCTCGCTTAATGCGCGCGAGCTCCTTCCGTCTCTCATCATTCATAACCAGCGCATTGACATGTGACGTTATGATGATTAAAGAGAACAAAATCCATACTAATCCGAATACACTCATCAAGCTCCAAGGCGCATTCAGCTCGAGACGCGGAATCGCATATACAAGCATCGCCAGCGCAATAAGCAAATACAATACATGACGGCCTTTTCCAGCTAACATTCCCTTCAGCTCCTTCATACGGTCATAAGCGGCTTATATTCTTGTCCGCATAATCATTCTATGAAGGAGGGACAGGGTATATGTCTCCTATTAGTCTACAATGGACTTCAGCACATCGGACATAATGCGGTTAACATCCTCAAACACGACGGCAAACCGGCGCTCCGCATCCATCAATTTGCCTATCAACGGATTAAGCGTAATCACTTCATAGAGCTTGCTCATCTTCTCCATATCTTCGGCAGAAGGCTCTTCACCAGCCATCATTTTTTGCTGTAAAAAGTTTTGCCGCTCGCGAAAATCATCCAGCATTGCCTTTGCATCTGCATCAGCTTCTGCTTCCAGCTTCGCAGCCTTTAATAGCAATGCCTCTTCGCTTTCCTTAAGCGCCTTCGCTAATTCATAAGCTTTGTCATAAATGTTCATTCGTCTCTCTCCCATTCTTATCGCTCTCATTTGGTATTCAATACGTCCAATCATACCCCTTATTCTATACATGAACCAAATCCTTGATGGAAAAGCATGCTAAAACAACACAAGCTTCAGAACCGTTTCTGATTCACAAAGGAATAGATGTCCTCATATGCTGAAGTAATTCGTGTAAAACACCTATAGGCCGCTAACCTCTTATCGTCATCCTCCTGCTTGGAAGGAGATTTATGATGCTCAAATCGAAAGTAGCCGTACAGGTGATCAGCTCCGGTATGCTTCCGGAGGATACGCTCATGCTTGGCGAAGCACAAGTAAAGCAGTGGAAAATCCCTCAAGGCCAGCACATTCTCGTAAAGTTTGGTGCTTTTCGGCAGCATGTAAAGGTTATTCCTGTCGCAAAGTACGACGGAATGAGGATCAGTCAAAGTTTAGCCAGACAGATGGGATTAACAAATGGCACATCGATCCGACTGCAATACAAAGCCAGCACTGCCACACTCGTTTTTGGGCCTTTAATCGGCGTTCTCATTAGCCGAGATTATCCGCATATGCCGGATAAACCCTTTGGTTCCATTACTATGTTTTGCAGGGAGCTTGTTGAAGCCTGTACAGCGCAAGGCGCGTACGTTTATTTTTTCACACCTAATCAGATCGGCACAAGTATCGACAACATTGATGGCTGGATCTATTCCGACGGCTGGCGGAAGCTCTCGATGCCCGTTCCTGACGTCGTTAATAACCGTCTTACCTCACGAAAATTGGAGAACAGACCCAGCGTACAACATTTCATGAAAGAAGTAAAACAGCACCATCAGACTACCGTTTTCAATGAAAAGTTTTTGGATAAAACCGAGGTTTTCGATGCACTTAAGAAAGATGAAAGCTTGGTTCGCTATTTGCCTGAGTCGCATCTGCTGCGCAACTATACGATGCTGAAATCAATGTGCTCTCGGTACAGCAGCGTTTTTCTCAAACCTGTTCGCGGCAGCTTAGGAAAAGGAATCATTCGGATTACTCATCTTGATTCGAGCAATTACCAAGTGATGTATGCGACTTCGGCTGGTACTCGAAGACAGCAGTTTACGAGCTTGGTTAAGCTCTTCTCAACGATATCCGCGAAGATGAAAACCGTGAGATACCAAATTCAACAGGGATTGCAGCTCATTGAAATCCAGAAGCGGCCAGTCGACTTCCGCGCACTCGTCCAAAAAAATTCGAGCGGTAAATGGACGATCACATCCATTGTAGCCCGTACAGCCGGAACTCATCATTTTGTCTCAAACTTAGCGCGCGGCGGCACGCTCAGCACGGTTGGAGAAGCTGTTGCAAAATCAAATCTGCAGGCAGGGGTTAGCAGGCAGGAAGCAGCGAAGCGGCTCCAACAGGCAGCGCTAAATATCGCGCGCGGCGTTGATGCGCAAATACCAGCACATTTCGGTGAGCTCGGCATCGATCTTGCAATGGATACGGCAGGCCGCGTATGGCTGCTGGAAGTCAATTCCAAACCGTCAAAAAATGATAACACACCGCTAAATGACAATAAAATTCGTCCATCCGTCCGCATGATGATTCAATACTCCCGTTTTTTAGCGGGCTTTTAACGGAGGCTTCTATGCAGAATCGAAAGGTCAAACTTGCCATTCTCGTGGCCTCAATCAACGATAATGCCTCAGAGCATGCATCTATTCCGGTAATGCCAGAGCCTTCCTTCTATCGTGCGCTCAGCATTGCCGGCGAGCAGCTTGGCATGGACGTCTATGTATTTACAGCAGAAGACTTTCAGCAGCATACGGAGTCTCTCGTAGGCTATCGATTGGAGAACGAGCATTTTTCTAAACAGACCGTCCCATTTCCTGACATCATCTATGACCGCTGTTTCTTTACTGAAGCCAATCAGCGAATAAACTGCCGCCGCATGCTCAGTTCCCTTGCTCAAGTTAAGCCTTACCAGCTTCTAAACGGAAAACTTCCTGGGAAGCTCGATGTGTATGAAGCACTCAAAGAAGACCATATGCTGAGTAGGCATTTGCCGCTTACTCTTCCCATGCAAACGACACAGCAGCTTCTTGAGCTCGCCGATCGTTTCCGAGGAGGCATCATTCTTAAGCCTTCCTCAGGGATGCAGGGCAGAGGCATCATCCTTGTGAAGCGCTGCCCGTTTGAGCAATCACTGCTCATAAAAGGTCGAAACCGAAGAAACCATCCCTTCTCGGTCTCCTTTAAGGAGGATTTAGCTTTTGAGCGATGGATTCATCGTTTCATAAGTGGAACCTCCTATTTGATTCAGCCCTATCTGGAGCTTAGCGGCAATGACAACAAACCATTTGATTTACGAGTGCTCATTCAAAAGGATGAGAAGAGCAGATGGTCGATCTCTGGAGCCGCTGTGCGCACAGGGCAAGCGGACTCCTTAACATCCAATCTTCATGGCGGGGGCGGCGCCGTCCCGGCGGCAAAGCTGCTGTCAGCCAAATTTGGCGAGTCAAAATCCGAACGTTTGCTAGAGATGATCCATACAATAAGCAAGCAAACGGCAGAACGACTGGAAAGCAAATTCGGCAGATTTGCCGAGCTCGGTTTAGATTATGGCATTGATCAGAGCGGCCGAATATGGCTGCTCGAAGCGAACTCGAAGCCTGGCCGCTCTTCCTTTGGAATCATAAGCGATCATGAGGCCGAGCGGCTTTCCATTGAAAGACCGCTTCTATATGCACGAATGCTGTCTAGGCGACTATCACCGTCCTTTGTAGCCAATGAATTCGCAAATGGCCGTCGTCATCATTCAAGTTCTGACAACCAATTACGGCCTTTCAACGTTCAGGAGGTTCATCGATGAGTTTGACAACTTGTAACGTACATTTCTCACAGCAATCGAATAAAATTGTCTATTTATCCAGCCCACTGCTCAAACATCTCAAGCTCTCAGGCAAAAAATCGGTTCACCTCAAGCTGGGCAAAGAGGTAATCGTAGCTGAAATCAAGCCATTGAAGCGGCCGGGCAATCATCTGTATTTATCAACTGCCATCCGTCAATCGATTAAAGTGCCGAAGTCAGGCAACGTTTACGTGCTTAATTCAGGCGATAATGAGGTTCAGCTCGGACCGCTGGTCGGCATACTGAGCGACAATTCGACACGCTCTGAGAGCAATCCTTTTGGTCCGCGTACCGGATTTATCAAGCAAGTCATTAAAACAGGTGAACATAAAGCTTACCTTTTCGGCTTTACACCAAGCGACATCAACTGGCAGCAAGAAACGGTCAATGGCTATTTCCTTAACCCGCAGGGCGGCTGGTATCGCAAAATCGTTCCGCTCCCGGACGTCGTGTACAATCGTCTTCCGAGCCGCAAAGCGGAGACATCTGCATCCATTAATTCACTGCGCGAACGCTTCGTGCGCCGCAAAATCCCATTTTTTAATTGGAGCTTCTTCAACAAGGCCGATGTCTACAAGCTGCTTGATAATGATCCTGAAGCGCTGACTCATTTGCCTGAATCGGTCTCTGGTCCATCTTCCGAAAAAATTAAGGAAATGCTGGAGAAACATCAATTTCTATATTACAAACCTACGGCAGGCAGCCTTGGAGTAGGAATCTACCGATTGACCTATCACCCGAAGCGCGGGTATTTCGCCCGCTATCGCAAGGGCAGCCAAAATGTGCTGCTTCGATTCACGCAATTCAGCAGCTTAATGCGGATGCTTCAGGCGAAGCATGGCAGCAGCTTGAATCATTATGTCGTTCAGCAAGGCATTCGCTTAGTTGAGATCGACAGCTGCCCGCTCGATTTTCGCTTTCACATGCATAAGAACGGCAGCAACGAGTGGGTTCCTGCTGGAATCGGAGCCAAAAAAGCAGGCCGAGGAAGTGTAACTACGCATGTGAAAAACGGCGGCTCGCTCATGACGCCTGAGCAAGCGCTTGGCAAAACATTCGGCACGCAAGCAGATGCCGTTCTTGAGAAAGCAAAGCTGGCTGCGATTAAACTATCAGAAGCGATCGAACGCAACTACCCTCATAGACTTGGTGAGTTGGGACTGGATCTCGGCATTGATAAGGATGGAGAAGTATGGATGTTCGAAGCGAACGCCAAGCCTGGACGATCAATCTTCAAGCATCCGGCGCTTCGCTCTGAGGGCCGCGCTTCGCTATCTTACATCTTAGAGCATTGCTTGTATCTCAGCCGCTTCAAAGATGAGGGAGGTACCAGCTGATGGATAGCTTACTTCCCGATGATGCAGACGTTAGAGAGCAGCGTGCCGGCCGAACCGTATTGGCGATTTTGACGATCGATGATGATGTTCAGCTCTTTCGCGGCAATCGAAGCAATTTTGTCGATTTGATTAGAACGGGTCAATCGATGGGTTTCATCGTTTATGTCCTCACCGTAAAAAACCTGCTTCTGACCAGAAGCAGCTTAAAGGGATATGTCTTCAATGAAGCTGAGGACAGCTGGCAGCAGAGATTGCTGCCCTTTCCCGACGTGATTTACAACCGAATTCCGCTGCGCGAAGATGAGATCCAACCGGCTGTAAGGCAAAAGATCAACGCCTGCCGCAAGCATCCGCGAGTCACGCTGTTTAATCCGGCTTTTTTCAACAAATGGGATTTATTCGAATGGCTTCGTTTATCAAAACTGACCAAACCTTATATCCCATTAACACGAAAACTCGTTTCGGTTACGAGCCTGGAACGCATGATGCGAAAACATTCCTATCTTTATTTAAAGCCAGAAAGCGGAAAAGCAGGTAAAGGCATAATGACGATCAAGGTTCACGCTGAGAAGCAGCTTCCTTATCGGCTAAGAATTCAAGAAAACAAAAAGAGTACGACTTACAATTGCTCCACCCTTCATAAACTTTGGAGTCGTATTCAGAAACAAAGCGGCAATGAGGCCTATATCGCTCAACAAGGCATCAAGCTCGCCTCCTTCCAGGACCGAAGATTTGACCTTCGTGCGCTTGTTCAAAAAAACCAACGAGGGCAATGGGATATTACTGGAATAGGCGCCCGAATTGCAGGCGCATCCAGCATTACGACCCATGTTCCTCGCGGCGGTATGATTGAAGACCCAGAGAAGCTGCTCATTAATTCATTTAATGAAGAGCAGGCGCGTAAACTGCTTATAAAAGCGAAAAATGCAGCCGTTCTTATCGCTAAGCAGATTGAACGCGCCTCAGGCCAGCAGCTCGGCGAAATGTCGTTGGATTTAGGCGTCGACAGCGTAGGGAATATGTGGTTTTTCGAAGCTAATTCTAAGCCTATGAAATTCGACGAGCCTCATATTCGTCAAAAATCGTTAGAGCGCGTATTTCATTATGGAGCTTATTTAGCTAGAACAAAATTAGAAAAAGCAGGAGGCGCATAACGTGGATCTAGAGCTGCTTACACCGGAAGCATGGTTAGCGGAACAAAAAAGACTCATTGGCTTTGCCATTCGCTTCGGAGATAAGCGGCTTGCAGTTTCGACTATTCATGCGCTCCGAAAGCTTGATCCTTCATTACTACAAGATGAAGTGAGCCGTCCATGCGGCGCGGTTGCTGCTGTTGCTAAGCAGGGCAACCGCGTCGTCGGCTTCGGTTTTGCAGAGGACGGCGGCGAGGCTGCGTGCATGGTCGTCGTCCATCCCGAAGCTCGAAGCCTCGGGATTGGCAGTTCACTCGTTCAAGCCATGATTCAACGTTTAGGGAAACTCACTTGCAATGTGGCAACGGACAATACGGCAAGCATGGCTTTATGTTTTCGTTTAGGCATGACAGCCGTTTCCATGCATAGAGGGCCAACAGGCAAACCGACGCTTCGCTTTGAAAGGGGAACCACGAATGAAACAGCCCGTCCTAGGCATCCTGACTCTATATCTCAATGAAGCCGGACATCTGGAGGAACGTTCCATCTATCAGAAAATGACTTCCGCTGGACGAAAGCTGGGACTAAGCGTCTTCGTGTTTACGCCAATGGACGTCAATTATATTAACAACAAAATTCACGCGCAGTTCTACAATCTTGACACACAAACATGGTCACGAAGGTGGACCTCGTTTCCAAATATGATTTATGATCGATGCCGAATCCAACGTACCTACCGCTTTGACCAGCTCAAAAAGTTTCGTGAACGCTATGGACATCTTACGTTCCTTAATCGCCCGCTTCGCAACAAATGGACCATCCATCGCATCCTCTCGAAAGATTCTCGATATAAAAGCTATTTGCCTGCCACGAAGTATGTCACCGATAATCAAGATATTACCGATATGATCCGAAAACATCAGCTTGTTTATCTCAAACCTATTAATGGAACCGGCGGCAGAGGAATTTTGCGAATCGAACGGCGCAAGGATGGTCAGCTTCACATCCAAGGCCGGGATCAATCAAGAAAAATTATACGACCGCAATATATTTCCACTGCAGGTTTAAACAGCTATTTGGCTCCTTGGAATTTGAAAGGCAATCGCTACATCGCCCAGCAGGGCATTCAAATAAAGCTTGCTAGCGGACGTGTGCACGATTATCGGATGCTTGTTCAAAAAAACGGAGAAGGCAATTGGGAAGTTACCGGTTGCGCTGGACGAATCGGGGCATCCGGCAGCATTACCTCTAATTTACACGGCGGCGGCAATGCTGCTACGATGAGCAGCTTGCTCAAGGAATGGCTTCGCGATGATGCGAAGGTCGCGCAGGTTAAGGAAGAGACAGAGAAGCTGGGGGTCGGCATTGCCGCTTACTTAGAGCAAAATTACGGCAGACTTTGTGAGCTTGCTCTCGATTTGGCAATTGATCGAAAAGGCGGGATCTGGCTGCTGGAGGTAAATCCGAAGCCAGCTAGAGAAGTATTTGCACAGGCTGGAGAGAAAGAGGTTTATCGCAATGCGATTATTAGACCTCTGGAATATGCCATCTGGCTATATAACCAGAAGAAGCGAAAGAAAGGTAAAGAGAAGCAGGCTGCCGTATCAGATGCCCGTGTGGATGAGAACTTCATTTCTGATAAGGAGCTGTGATGCGGCTGAGCATTTGAAATCCATAGCAAAAAAACACACCTGTTAGGGCGGCGCCATCTCTTGGCCTCCCTAACAGGTGTGTTTTTATTCAAACTGCTTATTATTGTTCCAATAAAGGCAGGAGCTCGCGGAAATCATTAATCAGTACATCCGCTCCCTCAATTTCTGAAGCACGACCATATGTAGCATACGCACAGCCGATCGTTTGAAGACCGTTGCCTTTGCCCGCTTCCACATCCGAAGAGCGGTCTCCTACCATCCAAGCCGATTGGATATTGTGATCCTTAAGCAGGCGAGCAACTAAGTCGACTTTGGTTGAAGTCTCATATTCTCCCGCACTGTATAAGCCGTCAAATAGAGGCGCAATGCCTTTGAATTCAGCAACGCCCTTCACATATTCCTCAAGCCCATTGCTGGCTACAAACAGCTTAATCCCACGTGAATGCAGCTCACGCAGCGTTTCCTCGACAAATGGGTACAGCTGGCCTTCGCCTCTTTCCAAGCCTTCGCGCTCGTACTGAAGCAGCAAGACATCAGCCCGCTTCCGAGCAGCCTCTGTACTATCTGGCATAACCTGCCGCCAAATATCCTCCAGCAGCATGCCTAAGCAGCTTAGCAGCCGTTCTACAGGCGGCGTTTCATGCTCGTAAAGCCCTTCTTCCCTTAGCGTCTCAAAAACGCGGTGGTGAACAGGCACCAGCAATTTATCCGTTTCAAACAACGTTCCATCCATATCAAATATGACAGCCTCAGGCTTTCGCAGCTTATGTATGCCCATAGTTGAAACCTCCTTCAAAGTCTGCTCTTATCATAACGGAATATAGGAAATGATCGCAAGGCTTGATGAAGGTTAACCGTTAATCACTTGCTTCGTTGACGACAGAGATTCTTTAGTCAATTTCGCCTATGCATAGCGGAAGACTGCAGCGCTATTCTTGCCAGCGCATAAGGGCCAAGATAAGCGCCGCTTATTAAAAAAACGAAATTTTTGAGTACACGATGCACTTCCGTCATAAACACCGTATCATCCATGAGAGTCTGTGTTATGGCATCCGCTGCGGTTACAAAAAATAAAAAGATGGCCGTAACCGCAAGCCCATCCAAAACTCGACTGACTGTTCCACTCAATCGACTCAACCAGCCCATGAGAACGGCGCCAACAGCTAATGCCGCACCAATTAATATCATCATTTGCCATCACCTCTTGTGATAGGTTCGGTCATTTGATGCATACTTAAACCTCACATTTTTGGATGGAATGAGATTATAGCGAATAAAAGCGACCAAGCTTGTTTACATATGATAAAGAAGTCCAATAAAAGTAACATTTTGGAGGAATGCTGTATGAAAAATCTTATTCGCTGGTTAAATGCTGCCGGTCTCGCCGCCGTGCTTGCAGTTAATGGACTTGCACAGTGGCTTCCTATCAACGGGAAAACGACTGGAGAAATATCCGCTAAGTACCCTGTGCTTATCACTCCTGCACCATATGCCTTCTCCATTTGGTCTATTATTTATTTGCTGCTGATTGGTTTCGTCATTTATCAGTTCAAGCCACGTGCTGGCAAAAGCAAAAATGTACAGAACATCGGCCCATGGTTCATCATAAGCTGCCTGTTCAACGTCGCTTGGATTCTCCTGTGGCACTATGAGAAACTAACCAGCAGCGTATTCATTATGTTCGCTCTGCTGATCTCGCTAATCGTTATTTATAGCGCAATTCGAAAGGATAAGCAGCCTCCTGCTCCTATGGAACAATGGCTTGTACGGCTGCCTTTCAGCATTTACTTAGGTTGGATCTGCGTAGCTTCTATTGTAAATGCAGCTGTCGTTTTGTACGCTGCCGAGTGGAATGGCTTTGGTTTATCTGATGCTGCTTGGACTATTACTTTATTGATTGCAGCCAGTTTGCTTGCTGTTGTCATCGGTTTTAGGTTTGTGGACCCTGCCTTTGTTCTAGTGTTTGTTTGGTCGTTTATTGCTATTGCCGTAAAGCAGGATCAGCAGCCCGAGGTTAGTCTCTCAGCCAGCATCGCTGCTGCTATCTTAATGATTGCTGCCATTGTTATTTGGGTTCAGGCAAGGAAAGGAAAGCAGTTGCATATTGAAAAATAGAACCGGATATGTCACACTGTTTGATGTGTGTGAGGACGAAAGCCTCCTTGCAGGAAAGGACGTGACGGTTCACGTATGATAAAATGGCTGCTTCGTTCCATGACAGAATTAAGCTCGCGCAAATGGATATCTCGCATAACAGGAAAATTCGCTCAATCGGCTGCCAGCCGTCGATTTATTTCCCGTTTTGCTGCGACATATGGCATTAAAACTGAGGAAGCTGAGAAACCTCTAGCCCAATATAAAACGTTAAACGAGTTTTTTACGCGGCGATTAAAACCCGGTCTGCGTGATGTGCATGCAGATGAGGACTCGCTTGTCAGTCCTGTTGATGCTCTCATAACCGGAGCTGGGCCAATAAGCAGCGGCACGATTGTTAACGTAAAGGGGCAGGACTATACGATTGAGGAGCTTCTTAATCGGTCTCCGCGAACTTCCAATTATATGAACGGCTATTATTTCGTTCTTTATTTGAGCCCAACCGATTACCATCGTATACATACGCCAGTCAGCGGTCGTGTTGTAGAGCGTGAGCATATTGAAGGAAAAGTTTATCCGGTTAATGACTTTGGTCTTCGCCATATGCGCAGAGTGCTTAGCCGCAACGAGCGGCTGATTACCTATATGCAGCATCATGCAGGGGAAACGGCCGTTGTCAAAGTTGGCGCAATGAACGTAAGCAGTATTCAGTACGTACAGCCCCTTAAGGAAGAAATGCTCAAGGGTGAAGAGCTCGCCTACTTTGAATTCGGTTCTACTGTAGTGCTGCTGCTTGAAGATGGAACCTTTACTCCACGTGACAACCACATGCTTGGATCGAAGGTGCATATGGGTGAGAAGCTCGGATCACTCCACGAAAACTAACTGAAGCAGACTTAGCTCAAAACGAAAAACCCCAAATTTCTCAGCGATGAGTGAATTCGGGGTTTTTCGTTTATTAGCCTATCTGATCTCCGAGGGGCTTCGCCCCGTATACTGCTTAAACTGCCTGCTGAAAAAAAAGATGTCCCGATAGCCGAGTGCATCTGCTACCTCGGTCACATTCATCCCGGCGTGCATGAGCAAATGCTGCGCCCGTTCAATTCTCGTGCGAATCATGTAGGTTTGCACTGACATGCCGATCAGCTCTTTGAATTTCATTGAAAAATATCGGGGCGACAGCTGCGCCCGCATCGCTAGATCCTCTACACGGTGCGCAATGCTTGGATTTTGCCGAACAAAGTTTGCCACCTCATGAATGGCCTCTGTCAATTGATTGCTTGCCTTCTTCTCGACTGGCAGCTGCTTGTCCTCTCTAAGCAAATGAATCATCAGCTGCTTAAGAACAAGCTGCGCCTCCTCTTCCGCTGCATACGTTTTTACAAGAAACAGCCTTACATAGCGTGAGAGCATATATTCAAAGTCGACCGTGTCATTCAATTGCCTATACCGACTCGGCACAGCATCTATCGTTTCATTAATGGCAAAGTGAATATAGGATAATACGAGCGGACGCTGCGGGTTATGAGTGGAGCTTGTGTAGTCGCCCGGACGAAACAAGAAGCAGCTTCCCGGACCAACCTCATAGTGAGTACCGTTGACTTCAACTTCCCCTTCTCCGCTCCAAACATAAAATAAATCAAAATTGGCCATCGGCTTCTCGCGTCTAGCCCATCTCCAACCCGGCTCACATACGATTTTGGCAAACGCAGGTAACAGGATGAACGAATTAGGCGAAATGTGCAGCATAAGGAAACCTCCTGTACAAATCTATGCCGTCATCATACAACAGGGAGAAACTATTGCGCAAGCCACATGAAGTTACGAAAAAATTTGCTTTGTGAATGGTTTCCATCTCAAAAAAAATGTTATAATAGCACCCGACAAGAATAAACGGCTAACGCCTAATTATACTACATTCAAATGAATGATTTCGGAAGGATGGAATAAAGTCCATGAACCCACTTGCTCAGCAATTAAACGAGACGTTACAAGCAGAAAGCCCTAACGTTTATGCGATGTTGTCAGACTTAGGCAAAGCGATTTATTTCCCGAAGGAGGGCATTCTCAGTCAGTCCGCCGAAGCGAAAACGAAAGCAACTAAATTTAATGCTACTATTGGAATTGCAACAGAAGGCGGACAACCGATGCACCTGAAGGTCATCCAAGATACCCTCTCTGCTTACAATCCGAAAGATATATATGAATATGCGCCTCCTGCAGGAAAGCCTGAGCTTCGTGCTGCTTGGCGTACAAAAATGATCAAAGACAACCCATCCCTTGAATCAAAGGGCTTTGGTACGCCAGTCGTTACAAATGCATTGACCCACGGTCTTAGCATTGTAGCTGACCTTTTCGCTAATGCGGGTGACGCTGTAATCATCCCTAATAAAAACTGGGAAAACTACGAATTGACATTCGGTATCCGCCGCGGTGCTGAAATTGTAGAATACCCGCTGTATAACGACCAAACTCGCTTCAACAGCGCTGGCCTTCGCGAAGCCTTGCTGGCTCAAAAGGACAAAGGGAAAGCCATCGTTGTGCTGAACTTTCCGAACAACCCTACTGGCTACACGCCTGGTCCACAGGAAGGCGATGAAATCATCGCTGCCATTCACGACGCAGCGGAAGCTGGCATCAATGTAGTTGTTGTAACAGACGATGCTTATTTTGGTTTATTTTTCGAAGATTCCATGCAAGAATCACTGTTCTCCAAGCTTGCTGATCTGCATCCGCGTGTGCTTGCCGTTAAAGTTGACGGTGCGACCAAAGAAGAGTACGTATGGGGCTTCCGCGTAGGCTTCATTACGTATGGTTCAACTTCTGCGGCTACTTTGAATGCGTTGGAGCAAAAAACAATTGGTATCATTCGTGCTACGATTTCCAGCGGCCCGCATCCATCACAAACATTCGTATTGCGCGCTTTGACTTCACCTGAATTCGAAGCTCAAAAAGCGGAGAAATACGATATTATGAAACGCCGCGCCAATCGCGTAAAATCGTTGCTCGACAGCGGCCGTTATGGCGATGTATGGGGCTATTACCCATTCAACTCCGGCTACTTTATGTGTCTAACACTAAGCGGCGTTACAGCTGAGTCCGTACGTGCACATCTGTTGAACCAATACGGAATCGGTACGATTGCTCTAGGTAAAACAGATCTTCGCGTTGCTTTCTCTTGCATCGAGGAAGAAAATCTTGAAGAGCTGTTCGATACGATTTTCAAAGCGGTTAACGATTTGATTGCTCAAAAAGTATAATAAACACTCGCACTTCATTCGCGAATAATTGCAAAGAACCCCTGAGTCAGCATTTCTTTACGAATGCTTCTCTCAGGGGTTCTTTTTTGTATTCCGTCTGCCCTGCTTAGTCTTCATCCTCATCTTTCGCAAGCTTCTTGCGCAAACGCGCTGGACGAATGGCGATATACATGGCGGCAAGTACAATAGCTATGAGCGAAGGGACGTAAACGCCGCCCGCCAAAGCCAGCGGCAAAGCAACAAACAGCCACAGCAGCAGCGTGCACAGCACCATCGCCAAACGATCGATTTTCAAATATTGCTCAATTCGCTGTTTTTCCGGCAACGGGTACACATGCTTCCAAACCGAATAACGATGGATATGACGCAAGCCGCCTAATTGAACAGCAATGAGCCCCATAAAAATAAAAAATACGAGAACACTGCCATAACCAGATAGCGATACGGCTTCAGCAAACCAATAGGTGATGAGGCAGCCGAGAATAAGCAGCCTTAGTATAATTCCGCCCATCTCGGTTCTAAGCATAGATGCCGTATAGAGATAAACGAATGTATTGCGATTCGAATACGGTATCGTACGCAGAATCCAGCTTAAATACGATCTTCTTGCTATACTCGATGGGAGTGTAGGTACATCGATAAACAATCCAAAAAAAACATAATACCGTTTGCGTGTCCTTGCTTCCTCTTCAATCAGCCTCTCCCAAGGAAAAGGATGTTTTGTTGGAAGACGATAAAGCAGCATAGACAGTATACCGATGAGCAGCGTAAACCCCGCAGCCTGCCAAGCGGTACAAGTAAGCCAAGCTACCAGCGTCAATGCTGTCATTGCCCAGCGCAGCACACGCATGAGACGTCGCATGCCAGCCCAAGTCATTCGGCGCTCTTTCCATGCTCCCCATACATTGCCCGCCTTCAGAGCGGCAGCCACGACTGCAAGAAGCAATGCGCCGTTAATGGCTGGGCCTTGGTTATAGATCGGCAAATAAAGAAGAAACACAATGGCAGCTAGTATCGAACATGCAATTGAAGTATGACGGAACGATAAGCGCAAATAACCGGCCATCTCTGCCTCACGCGGCATCATAAAGACGACGTCTCCGGCCGCAAGCCACGTACGAAGCGGACTCCAACACAACACCAACGTTAATGCAATCATACCAACAGTCGCAAAGGGAAAGCTGGCTGGCATATGTCGAATTAAATTTATGTATCCAATCGTGGAGGAGATCAAGATTAAAGACATAAAAGCTGGGAAGCCGCTTTGCCCCATATACCGAAAATAAGGCAGCGTTTCCCCGCGGAATGCCTTTGCTCTTTGCTGCCACATCAGCTCCAGCTTACTAATATTGCTCATCAAACATTGCCCCCAGTAACGAGCTTATAGAAGGCATCCTCCAGAGAACCGCTGCGCATGTCCATGCCTGCTGCTTGTCTAATATCATCGAGCGTGCCGATCGCAACGATTTTACCGTGGTGCATGACGATAAAACGATCGCAATATGCTTCCACAGTTGAGAGGATATGCGAGCTCATTAGGATGGCTGCTCCCTTTTGTTTTACTTCAACCAGCCGCTCCAGCAAGGAACGAATGCCAAGCGGGTCAAGCCCTAGAAAAGGCTCATCGATGATGTACAGCGGCGGCTCAGCGAGCAGCGCGTTCATAATCATGACCTTTTGTTTCATGCCTTTGGATAAGTGGGCTGCAAAGGCTTTACGCTTTGGCGTCATTTGGAACTGCTTCAGCAGCTCGTCCTCACGATCACCATACTGCTTGTCCTTTACGCTATAGGCCATCCCCGTTAAGCGCAAGTGCTCCTCAACGGTCAGCTCATCAAATAGAACCGGCGTCTCCGGCACATAAGCAAATGCGCTTCTGTAACGCTCCGTTTCTTCCTCCAGCGTAACGCCATCAACCTTTACTTCCCCCGCCTGCGGCTTCATTAAACCTAAAATATGCTTAATGGTCGTGCTTTTTCCAGCGCCATTCAGACCGATTAATCCTACCATCTCGCCCGCTTTTACCTCAAAGGAGATATCATGCAGTACTGGTCTTCGTGGGCTGTAACCGCCGATTAAACCATTCACCTGTAAAATAGAATCCATCCTATCACCTTCAACTATGTAAATTAGTTTATCTAGTAAACAGCATACCGAATTATCGGACTAATATCAAAGAAAGCAATGATTTGTGTACAAAAGCAAGAAGCATGCACAAAAACGAAAAGAATGGGCAGCCATTGGCCGCCCATTCTTTAAACACTATAATTTGCGTTCATATCGTATTACTTTGAAAGCAGATTATAAAGCACTTGTGCCACTTGAGCTCTCGTAGAAACATCTTTAGGGCTCAGCTTTGAATTGTTCCCCGTAATGATGCCGCCCTCAACTAGCACCTTGAAAGCGTCAGTTGCATAGCTTGCAATTTGAGCGGAATCACTGAAGCTGGACACCGCAACATTTGTCTCTGCTTTAGGCAATTCACCAAACACTTCAAGTGCGCGATACAGAAGTGTAAATAGATCTTGACGTGTAATTTTGCTATTAGGGTCAAACGTATTGCCTTCTACACCTTTCGTAATACCCAGGCGCTTAGCAGCTCCCAAGTAATTCGTATAGTAGGTATTCCCTGCATCATCAAAATTAGCTGTCTCTTTCTGATTTGGCTCGATGCCGTATGCTTTCAATAACAAGACGATGAATTGGCCTCTCGTCACTGACGCATTCGGGCTGTAATGGTCCTCGTCTGTACCTGTTGTAATGCTTCTTGCCGCAAGGAATAAAGCGGCATCCTTATACCAAGCTGCATCCGATACATCTTTAAAGCTTACTTTATTGTATCCTACAATGTACTGGGAGAAATGTGTCGTAACAAAGTTTACCGTTCCTGTACCCGCGTTGTATTTCCCGCGGATCGTTTCCAAGCTGCCGGCATCCGTTACATAGTAGACCACTACAGCATTTGGATCTTCTCCGGCTTTTAAAGTATAAGGCACACTAACTTGCACATTGCTGCCGCCAAAGCTTGTAAGCTGGATAGTTCCTGCGAATACGGAGAAATCATAAACCGGTCTGTCACCCAAAGCTTCCTTGCCCTCGTCAGTCAGCTCTACTTTCGTAATAATAATGCTGATGTCACCCGCTTCAGCCGAATTGCTGATGCTTTCGATTGCTTTTGCATCAAAAACAACAGTGCCAACGCCAAGATTGGCCTTCACACCCGCATTTGTGCTAGATGCTACTTCATTAAACGATTTTCTAGGAATGCTCAGCTCTACAGATTTAGTTTGAGCTGTAGCTTCAACCTTAAGCTCAACGACAGAGGTTTTGCCTGCTGCTTCCGCTTTCTTAGCAAGCTCAACCAGGCTTGTAATAGAAGCTGCGGTTGCTTTCGCTACGGTTGCTCCTGTCGCAGCATCGGTTGTTGCTGTTATCGTTGCTGTTGGTGCTGTACCATCATTATCTCCGCCTGCTGGAGGTGTAGGTGTTGGCGTTGGATTTGGGCCATTGTTACCACCGCTTGGAGGGGATACATAATTAGGTACAATGACATCTAGCACTGCGCCGGCATTATAGCCTTCCTTAGCCGCAAACCTCACGTTGTAAGTGCCTGATGATAAACCAGTAATAGATGGCGCTGTAGCCGCTTGATAGGACTCAGCTCCTGACATCTTGTATTCAAGTGCTGTCGTTGTTCCTGTAATTTGTCCATCATTATTAGCTGAAGAGGTTGGAGCTACACCCGTCAAGCCTGATGGTTCCGGCTGCTCTTGTAGAGCAAACGCATTGATAACGATATCAATTGCTGGGCTTGCACTGAATCCAGGTTTAGCTGCAAATCTGATATTGTAGGTGCCTGCTACGAGACCAGTTATCGCTGGTTCTATTGCCGCTTGATAAGCATCCGTTCCATCTAATCTGTATTCTAGAGCTGCAGTCGTTCCTGTAATTTGTCCATCGTTATTAGCAATCGTTGTCGGTGATACGCCTGTTAAGCCAGTCGGCGCTTCTTGCGCTTCCTCGCCGTAAGCCGGAATAACAACCTCTACTTTAGGGCTTGGGCGATATCCTTCTTTTGCCGCGTAACGAACATCATAAGTACCGTAAACAAGATCTGTAACAGACGGTTCTGTTGCACGAATATAATCGGATAACGAATTAGACAACTTGTATTCAAGCGCTGTCGTCGTTCCTGTAATTTTACCGTCATTGTTAGCTGATGTCGTTGGTGCAACGCCTGCCAGCCCTGTTGGTGCAGCTTGGTCTTGAATATAGGATGGAACCACTACGTTCACAGCTTCGCCCGCTTTGTACGAAACAGCTGCGGGAATTCCTGCTGTATGAGGACCATTGTATCCAAGCTTGGATGCATATCTAACATTGTAAGTGCCTGGCACTAAGTTAGTTATTGCATCACCAGTTACAGCCTTGTAATCCGTTTCACTTTCAAGCTTGTATTCTAGCGCTTTGCCTTTCGTTCCTGTAATTTGACCATCATTTTCATCGGATGAGGTTGGTTTAACCGCTGTCAGCCCTGTAGGTTTGGCCTCAACTCTTGCGAATAGGCTGTTCAAAGCATTCGTATAGTTATTGTAATTCACACCAGTAAGCCCGCTGCTTACATAATCAGGTTGAATATTGGTCCAAGAATACATCAATTCAATATGCCCAAGAATCGGAGCTCTGTTGCCATCAGCATCCTTATTGTCTTTGTTATATTGAAAGAGGTATGGAACCTGAGCTTTGCTTGCGATTACTTCTACGCCGTTCTCATTCGTATACTTTACATTGTTGCTTGCTTTTACATATTGTGTTTTGATATCAGGCAAATATTTGTTAATCAAATCTACATACAGATTGGCATTTGGATGATTCGTATCTCTCGTTTGAAAGAATATGCCGTTATGCGGGTCAGCGTTCGGGTCTTTATTAAGATCCAGGATCGAAATTCCCGAATCCAGCTTGGTGTCCCAGAAATAAACTTTATCAATGTTATTTTTTTTCGCATATTCGTTAATAAACTTAATGGCTGCTTGCGTATTCGGGCACCATGAGCCGCCGAACAAGATCGTATAATTCCCTTCGCTCTCGAGAATCTTCGTCAATTGGTGATAGGTTACATGTTCAAATACGAGCTCTCCATCCGATTCGTCAAAAATAACCGTTTCTTTTTTGTTGATGATTGATCCGTTTCTATTGAAAGCTGCTTTGATAGAATTCGAACGGTTAATCGTATCAAATGAAGTGATTCCTTCAAATACTTGACTCACTTTTGCTTTGTAAGCATCTACTTTGCCCGTGTCCAAAACACCATTTGTTAAATAATCGTTCCATACATTCGTTGATGCCAAAGAGGAAACAATTTTCTTTTTGTTATACACAAACAAGAATGGTGCTTCAATTTTTTTCGCTGAGCCTTCTGAAATTACTGTGCCCTTGCTGTCTTTTTTTGTATAGCTAACGATATCTCCTGCTGGAAGTACTTCATCGAGGTTCGTTAAATATTTTTTGACCAGCTCGACATACGCTTCTGCAAAATCAAAAGTGTTGTTGCCGACTTTGATTTCTTTCGTTTGCGTTTCAGCAATCTCTAGTGATTTGCCATCTAACCTCGTATCAAAGTTATAGATGGTTTTTACGCCATATTGCTTCGCCACCTGATTGATAAAGCCAATATTCGCTTGTGTTTTATCGCTCCAAGCTCCGCCAAACAACACCACATACGTGCCTTCGCTGTCAAAGAGATTAATAATATCTTCATACGTTACCGTTTGAAGAATATGGTTCTCATCATTCAAATGATCATACACATTATTAAAATAGTTATAATGGCTGGCGCCGCTATTTACTAGAGTTTCCGAAGCTGGATTGGCATTAACGATATTGGCAGCCGGCAAAATTAATAACGCAGCCAATATAAGAGCTAACCATCTTTTGGATGTATTCAATTGTAATTTCATGTTCATTCCTCGTTTTCATCAAATTTTGTCGATGTGCCAAGTGTGAAATATGTATTCTCCACTAGTCGCTTCAAGATCTCGTGCAGGGAGCCGGTCATAAGAGGCTGATCTGCCTCTTATGACCACCCCCATTTCATAACTCATGAATACGTATTTCTTGTTTCTAGCAGATTTCTTCTTCCGTCGTCGATGGTGCTGGGTGTTGACCTTCGGAAGACGATGATGATGATGAAGAGGATGAAGCAGGAGCCTCTGAGGATGATGGTGCTTTCGGCTGTACCGTATCTTTTTTCACAAATGAGACCGATTTTGATGGTTTCTTTTCTTTTTTCGCAGCTGGCTCCGCTGGTTTCGATTGTGTTTCTTCTTTCGCAGCAGGTGCTGCTGCTTTTGGCTCTTCTTTCACAACGGCTGCAGCTTTAGGCTGGCTTTCTTCTTTTACGGTCGTTGCTGCTTTAGGCTGGGCAGCTTCTTTCGGCTGTGTCGCTGTTTTTTCAACCGATGTATTTGCTTTAGCCGCAGGCTCTTCCTTTGCTGCTGCCGCTTTAGCTGCAGGCGCCTCTTCCTTCTTATCTACAGCAAGAGTAACTTTGGATTTATCTTCTTGTTTCGCATCTACTTTTTCTGCTTCAGGCTTATTTGCCTCTATCGTGTCCGCCGTTTTTGTTTGCTGTTGTTTTTCGCCTTCTGCTGCAGCTGTGTTTACTTCTGATTTTTTCTCTGTATCAGAAACGGTAATGATTTTGGAATGATTCTCTTCTTTTGCTTCGGTAACAATTGCAGCGTTGTCCTTCACCGCAGGCGCACCTTGCGCCTGTTTGGCAGATACGACAACATAGGTTAGGGCTGAGAAGGCTACTGTTGCAGAAATTAATGTTAGTGTTAGTTTTTTCATGATTGTAAACATCCCTTTCGCTTCGCTCTTTGAGCTTTTTTGTTTTTTTGGATAAAAAAAGGAGACCCAACAAGGCGCAGAACTGCGCTCCTATTGAATCTCTGGTGGTCCAGTAGATTATCTTCTTTTGTCATCCTACAAAATGGTTTTTCAACTCACTTTGAATATATTCCTATATTATTCCTCAAAAACGACCCTGTCAACGATTATTTAAATTTTTCCCATCGTTTTTGTCGGAATTAATTATAGAGACACTAAAACGTCTGATTTTTATTTATTATTTTAAATTCCACCTTACGATCATCGGTATGAATAAACTTCACAAGCAATGAAATTTTATGATCTGCGTTTATGCTGCTCCAGTAAAATTGAGCCGTTTCATCCATTGAATCAAATAAAGGAACCTCCAGCGGTTCACCTTCAAAAGATCTCAAAATACCATTTTCTTCACCTTTATAAGTGTGAATGCAATGACCTATCCCTTTTGTAAAAGAGTCGTAATGAAAGAAATGACGGATGCAAAATGACGGATCGTTTTGCCTTGTTTTCAAAATGGACAAGCTGTACACAGCTGATTCAGTATCAATAATACCGGAAATACGTGGTGTATAATGGGGAGCATCCGGTTCAAACTTTCTGCTTTTTAATGCATCTTCAAACGTTTCTTTTTTGCCATACGCTTCATAGATGGTTTCCGTCTGATCTCCATTGGAAATGATGTGCATCCCATTAATACTCTTTATCGGATTATAAATAATCAATGAAGGGTCTTCCATTTTTGCCGCATCATATGCTCTATTTTTTACAAACTGCTCATTACGCTCAAAGATTCGGTTGCGACTGTTCACGCTTCTGCCCATTATCCAATACACTTGAACATAGTGTTTTCCTGACGGGCTCATCCCCACGATTATCGTTCTACCAGGATACGGATTATTAAATAACTGATCTTCATAGGACTGCAACATACTCACCTCAACCTTTTTATTTTATCTGAAAATAAAAAAAGTATTTGATCATTGATCAAATACTTTGCCCAGGCGCACGACATATGAAATAGGTGCTCCCTCGTGGTCATCCACGTTTACGCCAGTTGCACCTACCTAAAATTTACATTTATTATAGTTCGATATCGCAATTGAAATCAAGCTCTATTACAGACTAACTATGAAAGTTAACGCGTATATTTTCTAACGAATTGTATCGTGCTTATTATGCAGAAAACTAAGCGCTGCTGGATTCGCAAGCTATAATTTTGATTGTTGAGCAATGAAAAAAGGGCTGTTCCAAAAGTAGAAAAATCCACTTTCAGGACAGCCCTTCACTTATATAAACCTTATTTCACTTCAATTGATTTAACTGTACCATTGTCGCCTTTTACTTGTACATATTGACCAGCCTTCAGCTGCGAGGAGTCACCTGTGATGACTACACTTGGATCAATGCTGAATGTTGTGACAACTGCCTGTGAGTTTTCATATCGAGTAATGAGAGAAACCGTCGTCAATTTCGCCTGATTGTTGAACGTTAATGTATTAATAATTCCGTTCTCCGAGAAAGCTGTACTAACAGGAGCCGACTTCGTTACTTCAATAAATACGATACGATTGAGATACGTACGAACGAGTACCTCATCACCTGCTCGGAGTGAGCTCACTGGCGATTTTTTATCATCTCGGAAAATAAACACATTCGAGTCTAATGCTAGTGAAACCTCCGTGTTATCTCCTTTAACAACCGTCAACTTGCCATCAGCAGGAGCTGCTTTTAGCTTGCCTATAATGGCTTGTGCATCATGATTAGGCATTTCCGTATCTGTGCGATCGAGAAGCGCTGCCAGCTCTGCACGGGTTACTGGTTGATTAGGACGGAAAGTTTTTCCATTCTTATCATTGTAGCCGGTAATAATACCTTTCTTCAAAGCAAGAGCAACATAACCTACAGATCCAGCAGGGATCTCTTTTGCATCCTTAAAGTCAAGCTTCGTATTATTGAGCGCCTTCGCTTCGTCTTCCAGTTTAAGCGCTTTTACGAGAAGAATCGTAGACCATAGTCTTGTCGCGTTTGCTTCCGGTTTCACTTCCGATTCAGTCTCAGAGAATAGATCGTTCTCCAGCGCTACTGCAACGTAACCAACAGCCCAAGGGTATTTTTTTGCGATTTTATCCCCATCATTAAATTGCAAGTCCGTTTTCATTTTATCTGCTGATTCCGCTTGTGAGCGAAGACCCATCAATCTGACAGCAGCAGTCAACGTTTCAATACGGTTGATTTTCTGATTAGGCTTAAATGTACCATCCTCGTAGCCAGTAAATACGCCCTTCGACGCTAACCGCATAATGTATTCCATAGCCCACTTCAGATCGTCCTCATCTTGAAATTGCCATGTTACTTTATGTTTATCGTCCTTGTCATACTTGTCATCCTTGTCCTCATGACGGCCTTTATCATCATTACGATCGCCATCATGCCCTTTGCCTTTACCGCCATCTGCAAAAGCTGACGTCGCACCGCCTGCAAGCATTAGCAGCGCAAGCGAAGAAATTGCTGTCTTTTTCCACATGGTTTGTTTCATCAAGAAAGCCACACTCCTTTTTCGATTGCGGGTTTTGCCGCATTTTTTACCTTCGCCCATACGTTTCGGGAGAGGCAGATCGATTTAAGAGGGTGGCTTTCAAAATAAATTTTTATGATTGTTCCTTATCGGCCTCGCGTTTAGCTTTCAACCACTTAGGAGCACCTTTGTTTTTGCCTTCGCGCTTTCGCTCCACTTTCTTAGGAGCAGGCTTCGCTGCTGGCTTTGGTTTCGGCGGAGCAGTTACTGCTTTCGTCTCTACAAGCTTCGTTTGTTTCGGAGCAGCAGCTGCACTTTTATTCTCTGCAGCTCGCTTCGTTTGCAACGCTTCTGAGCGATCTGCAAGCTTCGCTTCATGGCGAGCCGCAAACGGTTTTGTTGCTTCTCGCAGCTCTTCCTCGCTAAGAAGCTTTCCTCTGAACATTGTCCGTTCTGTCAATTCGATGCCCAGCTGCTTGCGGAATTTCTCCATAATAAACAGCTCCTGCGGCGTAACAATGGAGACGACTGTACCAGGACGTCCCATACGGCCCGTTCGTCCTGCACGATGCACATAATGATCCGCATCCGATGCAGGATCAAGCTGAATGACGAGCGGCAGACCTTCAATATCAAGGCCTCTAGCCGCAACATCCGTAGCTAGCAGCAGTTGGCAACGACCCTCGCGAAAACGTGTCAATGTTGCTGCACGGCGCTGTTTATCCGCATCCCCATACAAAGCCTCAACAGTAAAGCCTTCATAACTTAGCTTCGATTCCCAGTTGGAAATGTTGTCGGTATCATTTAGGAAAAGCAGCGCAGAGGTTGGGTTCAGCAAGCGTACAAGTCTTCTTGCCGTATCGGTTTTATCACGCTTGTCGCTAACGATAAAGTAATTATCGATCGTTTGTGATACGGTATGCTCCGGCGTAACCTGAATGCGTTCCGGGTTTTTCATCCAGCGTCCTTCAAAACGAGCCATTTGATCCGGATATGTCGCGGAGAAAAAAGCAATTTGGTGCTCTTTACCGACACTATGCAAAATGATCTCGACCTCTTTTGTCGAGCCGAGCTGAAATACTTGATCCGCTTCATCAACTACAACATTTTTCACATCATTCAGCTTGAGCTTGCGCAGCTTAAGCAATTCGTGAATTCGCCCTGGTGTTCCAATAACCAGCTGCGGGCGCAGCTTCAATTTCTCTACCTGCCGCTTTAATGCAGCTCCGCCAATCAATTGCTGTACGCGAATGTTCAGCGGCTCCGCGTACACTTCTGCTACACGAACAATTTGCATCGCAAGCTCCTGAGTTGGAGCCAAAATAATCGCTTGAATTGCGCTTGAATGCGAATTCAGCTTCTGAAGAAGCGGCAACAAATACGCAAGCGTTTTACCTGTACCCGTCTGCGACCTCGCTGAAACGTCGCTTCCTCCAAGCAATATCGGAATCGTATTTGCCTGTACATCCGTTGGTTCAATAATCCCATTTGCTGTGAGCTTATCCGACAGCAGTTCATTAATTCCTATTTCATACCATGTGTGCTTACTCATTTTTAATCCTCTCTCATTTAAACCTTTATTTTCGATTTAACATACCGCCGAATAGCCGATCAATGGTTCGCGGCAGCAATTGATATAGTTTAATACCAAAAGCTGCGGTTTTCGGCAGGTCAAGCTCGGCTTTTCTCCGCTCGATTAAACGAATGATTTTTTTGACTACATATTCTGGCTTCATCATAAACCAATTGACATTTTTAACGTAAGAGCCGGAAGGATCAGCCAGCGAGAAAAAAGGCGTATCTATTGGACCTGGATTAACCGCAGATACCTGAATTCCCTGCTCCCGAAGCTCCATGCGAAGCGCATTAGTAAAGCCAAGCACAGCATGCTTTGTGGCTGTGTAGCTGGTTGATTTGGCAGTGCCTATTTTGCCTGCTAAAGATGCTATGTTTACAATATGTCCGCTTCCTTGCTTCACCATATGAGGAACAACTGCCTTCGTGCAGCGTACGATGCCTAGGTAGTTCGTGTCCATCATTTGCTCAAAGCTTTCCACATTCATGCTCATAAAATTCTCGAATTTGCCGTAGCCAGCGTTGTTCAGCAATACATCTATTTTACCATATTCCGCAATGACAGCTTCTACTGTTCGCTTCACCTGTTCATTATCGGTCACGTCCATCTGATAGAACGAGCTTTTCCCCTTTATTGCAGCGGAAATCTCCTTTAGCTTCGAGATGTTGCGTCCAGTCAAAACTGGGATCGCCCCCCGCTCAGCCAGCATTTTAGCCATTAACGCTCCGATTCCGCTTGATGCACCGGAGATGAAAATCACTTTGCCTCTTAACATCCATCATCACCCATTTACAATTTTACTTGATTGGTATTGCAGACGCAAAAAAAGCTCCCTAAGGAGCCATTTCTATGCTAAGATGCGATTAAAACTTGGATGTCGAGTTCTCCAATGCCTTCCATTATCAGTGGAATCGTCAACGCTTTTTGTGCGGTGAAGCCAGCTGATTGAGCAGACTGGATAACCTTCGGCGGTGTAATATCTACTCTCACCCCTTGATTAAACAGCATCGTACTCGCATTTCCGCTAATCATATTGCCAAGCTCAGAAATAGCACTCTTCACGATTTCGTCGATTTCAGAAATTACGTATCCGCCCATCATCGCAGAAACCATTTTCATAGCTACCTCTTCGCTAAGCCCGAATACAATGTCACCGTTCATCTGTCCGTTGAGCCCAATTTGAATCCAAATATAGTTCTCTACAAACTTGATATCCTTGAGACCTAGTTCTCCAGTCGCTGGACGTATTTGAACGACTTGCTCAATCACGATTTTTGCAGATTCAAGAAACGGGTTAATGTACTCTGCCTTCATAATGAAGATACGCTCCTTTTCGACAAAATTCGCGCTTTGTCTTGTTTAATTTATATTATACTTAATTCACTAGGACAAGTATACTATAAATAAAATATATGTATCTTTAGAACTATATTTTAAAACGAAATCTGTAGAATATTGATAGGAATGGAGGTCCTCTTCTATGCCTAACGTATGGGCTCACTTCATTTTTGGACAACTTGTATTCGAGCGGCTTGGCGAATGCGCACTAATTGAATCAGATGAGAAAAAAAATATATTTAACATGGGATGCCAAGGACCTGACTTTTTGTTCTATCATCGTTTTTTCCCTTGGCAGCGCAGCATAGCCTTAAATCGTTTAGGAACGGAAATGCATAACCGCAATTGCGGACCGGTACTTGTCGAAATGCTGGATAGTGTCGTCGGCAGACCCGCCTGCCCTAAACGTCCTGATTCTTCTATCCTATACACACTAGGATTCGTATTGCATCACATTCTTGATCGTAATCTTCATCCTTATGTATTTAGCAAATCAGGCTTTCGCAAATGGGATCATCAACGTTTTGAAATTATGATGGATACGATAATAGCGCGTGAGCTTTGGGGAATTGAAACGTGGAAAACTCCAGTCTGGAAGCATATCGATACGAAGGGAGCATTTCCAACAACCGTAGTGGACGCTTTCGAGTCGATAGCTGCCCTTTATTATGAAGAGCTGGCCCCGCTCATTAAACGTGAGGATTGGAACCAAGCGAATCGTGATTTCACTACCGCGCAGCGTTTATTTCATGATCCGACTGGTATGCGAAAAATATTAACATTTGGACAAATCGAGCCTTTTACTTATAAAAGAGGGGCTATGCCCTTTGACGTATTAAATGTAGAAGAGCAGCCTTGGCTTGATCCTGTGGACGGCGCCACCTATCACAATGAGAGCGTTTGGCAGCTATGGAATCAAGCGTTAGATGATGCTGTTGAGGTTGTAAGCGCTATCCTCATTTGGCTAAGAGCCTATGAGCAGCCGCAGTTTACAAAAGAGGAGCGTTATCATGTACGTCTCCTGCGAGAAGACGCCATCGCCCTTATAGACAATCGTTCCTATGAAACTGGACTTCATTGCGACTTTAATACTACGATCCGTTTTGCAGACACGGTTTGGACTGACCAAATCGGAATTATGAAGGCTCCTTGAGTAATGAAGGAGCCTTCTCTTGTCTTTCTTTTCCCAAAAAAAACTATACAGCCTTACTTGTCAGGCTTCTTCTAAAACGCAGCCTTATGAGCCTCAAGCGCTCATAAAGGACATCAACAGGCTTATTCAATTGCGAAGCTTCCAAAGTGCCATATACTTGCTGCAATACCGGCTTCAAATATTTATCGCCGACCAGCGAGAGAGCATCCCAGACCAGCTGCTGCTCATCATCTGGCATCTCTACGAGCTCCCGCGTAATCAGTGATTCCATATCGTAACCCTCTTGTTCTAATTGCTCGATTCGATCCATTAATTCGCGCCTTGACAGCTCTAGCTCCACGCCAAGCTGTTCAAGCGATCCACCCTGCTGTACCGCCGTCAAAATATGTTTTTTTGCCTGTTGGCGATCCATCTGAGATTTATATTTTGTTTCCTTTTGTTTATAAAGCCATTGTGTATAGGCGATTGAGTCTAATTTGTCACTTACCCATTGCAGTGGAAACTCAGTATCACGGTTAGCTTCACTTGTAATCTCCAGCACTTCTAATCCATAGGATGCATGCTTGGCGCTTCCCCAACCGGGAATTTGTGCTAATTCATCTGCCGTCTTCGGAACGAAGGCGCTGATCATCCACAACATGCGATTAGTAGCGACAAGATAAGCCGAACGCTTCTCAGCAATTGCTTTCGTACGCCGCCATTCACGAAGCTTCTGAAAAAGTTCTTGATTGGCATGAAGCTCGCCGTAGCATTGAAGCATAGTTACAAAGCTGCCAGTTGTAGAACGGCGATCGTCCAGCATGCCATCGATAATAGGCGCGTACCCTTCACCCATGACCCTTGCAATGCCATGACGGAATGCCACAATCATTTCCTCCCATGACGTTCCTTCAAACCAAGTGATCGGATCTTCGCTCTCCTCATTCAGCTCCACCCACAGCACTGCCCAAATGCCTTGATTCTCACAGATAGATAGCTGCGCGCTATCAATGCGCTGGCCTTCTCCAAGCTTCTCGAACGTGTTCAAAAATACGATTTGCATGTTTCTCATTCCTCCAATAAATAGATGTGGTCGCGAATCGGTTGAAGGCAAGGAAAGCGTCCGAACAATTAAGGAGAATGTCGGAAAACAACAAAAAGCACCTCCTCTGCCTGCGGCAAAGGAGGTGCTTCCTCACGTTTAATGATTCGATTGCTTTCATGCTATCATATTGATTTCTTTATTACAAGCATTTTGTTGCTGCAAAATCATGCTCTCAAACTTCTTTAATATGACCAATCCTTTAATAATTACAGTACTCTATAAACTTTATAGGGTAGGAACTCTGAACGATACAAGGTAAAGTTTTGGTGAAGTCAATTTCTCAGACATTTCCATGCAGTGAAATTTTAATATAAGGGGAGTAATACAAGATGTCGACGAAGCTGGGAACGGGTGCTTTTTTCACAGGAAACTACCGAAATTTGTTTAAGCTGTACGGTTACAGCCAAGAAGAAATTGAGAGACGTGTCGAGGATACTTGGGACAACCTGTTCGGCGGTAATGAAGATACGCGAATCTATTACGAGGCTGGCAGCGATATGGGGTATCTGTTAGATACCGGAAATATCGATGTTCGCACCGAAGGCATGTCCTATGGCATGATGATGGCTGTGCAGATGAACCGCAAAGATATCTTTGACCGCATATGGAAATGGACGATGACTTACATGTATATGAGCGAAGGTGAGAATGCCGGT
This sequence comes from Paenibacillus sp. 01T47, assembly GCF_056398245.1. Taxonomy (NCBI): domain Bacteria; kingdom Bacillati; phylum Bacillota; class Bacilli; order Caryophanales; family Paenibacillaceae; genus Paenibacillus; species Paenibacillus sp. 01T47. The sequence continues at coordinate 343,490 of NZ_JBFTPA010000003.1, read as the reverse complement.
TATTTCGCTTGGTCATGCAATACCGATGGCACCAAAAGATCATACGGTCCGGCGCCCGATGGCGAGGAATATTTTGCGCTTGCTCTCTTCTTCGCATCACACCGATGGGGCGATGGCTCTGTTCCTTTTAATTACGGAGCGCAAGCTCGGAACCTGCTTCACAGCTGTGTGCATAAGGGTGAAAATAACGACGGTTACCCGATGTGGGAGCCTGCCAATAAATTAATCAAATTTATTCCAAATTGCGACTATTCCGATCCATCCTACCATTTGCCGCACTTTTATGAGCTGTTTGCGCTGTGGGCTAATCCAGAAGACCGCAAGTTCTGGAAAGAAGCTGCAGCTGCGAGCAGAGATTATTTGAAGCTGTCATGCCATCCGGTTACTGGACTAGCACCCGAGTACGCCTATTACGACGGAACACCAAACAACGAGCGCGGATATGGTCATTTTTACAGCGACTCGTACCGTGTGGCCGCCAATATCGGCCTTGACACGGAATGGTTCGGCGTCGATCCATGGCAGTATGATGAGGCGAACCGGATTCAATCGTTTTTCTCAGGTATTGATCCGTCTGATTATAGACGTTATACGATAGCTGGCGAACCATTTGAGGAAAAATCACTTCATCCCGTCGGGCTGCTTGCCACAAACGCGATGGCTTCGCTTGCCAGTTTCGAAGGACCGCACGCCAGAGCTTGCGTTGATTTATTTTGGAACACGCCACTTCGCACAGGCGACCGCCGCTATTACGACAACTGCCTCTATCTGTTTGCCATGCTTGCGCTTAGCGGCAGCTTTAAAATTTATATGCCAGCTGTATAGCGTTTTTTCTCATCGTAATTGAAAGAGAACGGCCACCACTCCTTAATGGAGGGTAGCCGTTCTTTTTTCTCCTTACGGATTCTCAGCTTTAAACGCTGCTCGCTTCTCTTCCATTACTTCCTTGCCGCCAATTTTCATATAATCCGCTACTTCCTTATCGTAAACCTTGTCAAAATCCGCTGGTTTCGCAGTTAACACTTTAACAAATATTTCGTCGTCCTTTTCCTTCAGCGTTGTAGCATACTTGATCTCCGATTGAATCGGCGTCACCACACGAGGTTTAATGATTCCATCCTTCGATCCAGTCGCGATGCTTTCCACCGTAAAATCCTTGAAATTCGGATCGGACGCATTTGCTGTAATGTTCAGCAGCTCATCGGTTGTACTGACATATTTTCCGTTAAGAATGATACAGTAATCAAAATAGTTATATAAAGTCTGCTTCGCCTGATCGTTATCAAGCGTGATAGGCACGCCATCCTTCATCTCATATGTTACGCCTTCCGTACCGTTCTGAAGGGCAATAATATTGTCCGTTTCAGCCATCCAATTCAAATATTTAATGGCCGCTTCAGCATTTTTACTTGCTTTTGGTACCATGATGTATATGCCATTAGGCGAATAAATAGGTTTTGGTGTCTTGCCATCCGGGCTTGTGAACGGGTCGATTAACGCCAGCTTTGCATTCGGATCATTCTTTTGCAGCTCAGCATAATAGCCCATATAGACCGGCTCGTTGGTATTTGTTGTTGCCGAACCAATATACCCATTCAGCAGGTTCTTCTGAAACTGCTGTGTATCCTTGCCCATATGGAGCGGAAAATCCGGATCCATAAGTCCCTCGTTGTACATCTTATTCAAGAAGCGGTACGCTTCCTTATTGCCCGGAATGAGCCACTCAGCTGATGCATAAAGATCCTCATCTGCGATTTTGTCCCATTCCCAGAACGAATATTGAATCGGATGCATATGGAAATAGTCGATCTGCCCATACGGAATCGCTTTATCACCGGATTTGCCAGGCTTTTTCTCTTTAAAAGCCTTCATCGTCTCATAGAACTGCTCCGTTGTTTTCGGCAGCGGCAACCCGAGCTCATCCAACCAATCCTGCCGGATAAAAGTCGAGCTCTGAGGCTGAAGAACGCGCTTAGCTGGAATCGTATACTGCTTGCCATCGAATACACCGTAGCTGAGCAGCTCCTCACCCAATACTTCCTTCAACTTTTGTCCATGCGCATCCAGAAGCGGACCAAGATCTGTCAGACCGCCGTTTTTTACGTATTGCTGTACCGTCGGCTGGTCATACGTAAATACGATGTCAGGAGCCTGATTCGCAGCCATAAGCACGTTCAGCTTGTCTACCTCCTCTGAGCGAGGAACCGTAACGAATTCGACAGTAATATTATTCGGTTCACCAAAATTTTTCTGAATGTATTTTGTCATGTCGTTATCGGTAATTTTCGGAGCGCCTGCCGGTGTATTGTTTCGGTCAAACAGCTCGATTCGAAGCTTAATTGGATCTCCCTTCGGCTTCTCGGTTGCTTCAGAGCCTGAATTGCTCGGTTTATTGCTTGCAGCTTCCTTTTCTTTGACAGGCTCCTTATTTCCGTTTCCGCTGCTGCACGCAGACAGCATGGATGTGATCAACAGCACTGCCATAAAGATTATCGTGAATTTACGCCTTGCTCTCCTCATCGCATTCAACTCCCTTTTATCATTTTTTTAATCTATAGCAACTCCATGAAACGGGAGCATTCGGCTCCAGCCTGTCCGGGAGTGACTATCAACCTTTGACGGCACCGATCATCATACCCGAAATAAAGTAACGCTGAAGCGCCGGATATACGAGCAAAATGGGAATGGTTGCGAACATGATCGAGGCAGCTTTAAGACTTTCCGGAATCGGTACCGCGGCATTAAGCCCCTCTGCTATCGCCATGTCGTTAACCTGGCTGTTGATGACCATTTCGTACAGCTTCAATTGAAGTGGATAAAGCTCCGATTTGGTAATGTACAACAGGGCATCCATAAATCCGTTCCATCTGCCCACTGCGTAAAACAAGCTAAGTGTGGCCATGACCGGAAGCGACAGCGGCAGGATGACATGCCACAATATTTTAAAATGGTTGGCTCCGTCCATCCGCGCCGACTCTTCCAGCTCTACTGGAATGGAGGAGAAAAAGGTCTTGATGATGAGCAAATAAAAGGCATTAACCATCCCCGGCAAAATGAGCGCCCAGATCGAATCAAGCAAATGCAAATTTTTTACGAGCAAATATTCCGGTATCATTCCTCCGCTGAAAAACATCGTCAGGACGATAAGGAGAAGAAAAAAGTTTCTTCCCTTTAGGTTAGGCTTCGTCAAGGGATAGGCTGCCATAATCGTCATCAGCATCGATATAGCCGTGAACAAAACAACTAGTCCAATAGTAAAAAGTAAGGAATGGATCATCGCTGCATTGCCGAAAACAGCCTCGTAAGCGGAAAAATCGATTTCTACGGGTAGTATCGTAACTTTTCCTGATAGAATCGGCCCGTTGGCGCTTAACGATAAGGCGAAAATATGAAGCAGCGGCAGCAGGCAGAAGAGCCCCGCCGTTATGATTACGACCATGATCATTGCATCTACGATTTTGTCATTTCCATACGCTCTCATATCTGCCCTCCTACCAAATGCCTTGATCATTAACTTTTCTGGAAATATAATCGGCCGACAGCAGGAAGATAAGACCTACAACCGCTTGGAAAAGACCGATAGCCGTTGCTATTGTATACCGTGCGGACTGAATTCCGATTTTGTATACATACGTGCTGATGACCTCAGACACATCGGTGACGAGAGGATTGCTAAGTACAAAAGGTCTATCAAATCCAATGCTGGCCATATGACCAATATTAATAATGAGAAGAATGATAATTGTCGGCTTGATGCCCGGCAGCGTGATGTGCCAGATCTTACGCATTCGGCTTGCACCATCTACATCTGCAGCTTCGTAAAGATCTTTATTAATTCCCGTTAAAGCAGCGAGATAAATGATCGTTCCCCACCCGGCACTCTGCCAAATACCTATGCCTAAATATGTCAGCACCCAGTAAACAGGCTCCGTAAGGAAAGGAATGACCTTCATCCCTAAAGACTTCAGCAGATTGTTGACAATACCGTTATTGGTCGCGAGCAGTTGAATAGCCATCCCGCCGATGATGACCCATGATATAAAATGAGGCAAATAAAGAATCGTCTGTGCGCCTTTTTTGAACCATTTTATACGAAGCTCATTTAACAGTATCGCTAGTGCAATTGGAATCGGAAAACTTACGACAAGATCCAAGAAATTGAGTAGAAAGGTGTTGCGGAGCGCATTGTAAAAACCATCCATCTGAAATACTTCCCGGAACGTTTCGAAACCGACCCAGCGGCTTGCGAAAATGCCTTGAAACATGTTGTAGTCCTTAAATGCAATGACGACGCCCAGCATTGGTGTGTACTTAAAAATAATAAAATACGCCAAGGGCAGAAGCAGCAGCAGGTATAACTGCCAATCCCTGTACAGCGCTTTCATACGAACGCGCGGCACGGTTTTGACCTTCCTCTGGCGTTCCGTTGCAATCTGCATGGATGACCTCCTGACTCTTATTGGAAGCAAATATTTCGGCTTGGTTCCAAATGTAACACGCGATTAAGAAGTCGGATATTAACAAGAATCAGAGGATTAACATAATCGGAAATCCCGCTATTCACGCGGACTTTACCATTTTCCGACGATTAACCTTTACGGAAGTAAAAAGAAAATCTGCCGATTAATTCGGCAGATTTGTTGCCATTCATTCGTTTAACCGATAAATGGTTCGATATTCACCTGGCGGTAGATTGAACAATTTTTTGAAAGCGCGGTGGAAGGAAATGACGTGTGTGTAGCCCACCTGTTCTGCAATCCATTGGATAGGCTCATCTGTTTCAAGCAGCATGTTCTTCGCATGTGTGAATCTTACCTTTAGCAAATAATCGATAAAATTTTCGCCAAGCTCCTCTTTAAACAAATGACTAACGCTTCTCGCGCTTAGACCAAGCTTCTCGCTGACTTGAACGAGAGACAAGCTCGGATCAGTGTAATGCTGGTCGATGTATTCCTTCGTTTGGAGGGCGATCGTATGATTTTTGCCATTCAGCCTTTTCTTATCCCTATCGCCCGCAAGTTCAGTCAAAACAGCCGTAAGCTGAATCTCAAGCTCGTCGATCGTTTCAGCATGCTGGGCGATTTGCCTGAACCTGCTTCGGTATTCGCTGCTCCATATCGTCTCGATATCACTTGGCAATGCTTCCATATCTTTCTCTAGCTGGCGGATTAGATTATGAATGAACGCTTCAATATCCGCGCGCGAGATTAACATGCCTTTCAACTTAAGAAAAATTCGGCTCAGCTTAATCTCCCATTGCCCGTCGTCCATCCGGCAAGAGCGTGACAGCTCCAATATGGATTGAAAGCAAAGAAGTGTCTCTCCAGTTTGTTTTGTACATCTTAACCGGCTATCAATTACGCTGTTTGTGCCAAAAACAGCTTTGTAGGATACATTCTCAGAAGCACTGCGGTAAGCGGCCGCAATATCATGAATGGAATGGACGAAGTTCCCAATTCCACAAGATACGGTTAACTCCAAATGCTCGTTCATCCACTTGCGGAATTCCTCGCATACCTGTACCAGCCTATCTTGAATGGACTCTGAGCTTTGCTGTAGAAGGACAACAAAAGCCATTCGCTGAGGCTCTGTCCATACGTGTTGGATCTGAAATTCCTTCTGCTGCATAAGCTCTCGAAAAGCGGATTCAATAAGAAATTTCAGCAGGTTTTGATCACTGGCTTTATATTTATCAGTAAATGCGGCAAAATGGTCAATTTCTAGAGCAATGACGCCAAGCCATTCATAGGAATGCGGCAAGCCAAGTGCCGATGCCTGCTTTTTCCATTCCTGATCGGTCAGCATGGATCGTCCAACAAGCAGCTCCTGAAGGAGATTCCGTTGACGGAGCAGCAAATCCTCTTTATGCAGATGCTCATAATCAATCGATTTTTTTAATAAATGATCAATGGCGGTTTCGATGAATTTGAACTCGTTTCGGGGCATCTTAATGCCAAGCTCTTGGCTTTTGCGAGCCGCATATCCGTCGATTTTACCCATGATGGTCTGGATCGGCTTGTAAGAGACATGCGTAATAAAAGTAAACCATACTAAGGCAAGTATGATGATGATAAATACGATAATAAACCACATATTGGAAAACAAAGAGAGGGCGGAAAATTCGTTGGCATGCACGCTGTCTGCATAGAATTGCCAACCGGTGTATGGGGAGCTGGCATAAATACCGCCTTCCTTGGCAGAAGGCAGGGTGGACTCAAACGGCTTCTTCTCCCAATCGAGAAGTTGAATCGTGCCGCCGTATCCATTGAATTGATTCATAAAATCGATGATGGAGCTTACATTAAGATTGACGACCACCGCTCCCTGCTTATCAGACGCGAATGGGTAAGCCTTTACCAGTGAAACAACCTTGCGAGTGGAATCGTCTAGGATAGATTGACTATACTCTCTTGGGCTCGTCCAGCCCATTGCAGCCGATCTTGATTGATGCGAATCGAAAAAAGGTTTGTCCTTAAACGCCTCGAGCTTGACCATCCCTGCTTCGGATAATACTTTTCCAGTATGATCACTGTAAATATAAATGGAATTAACGAACGGCAAAGATGAGGATATTTCAACTAACTTTTTTTGAATTACGAAGTAATCATATAGTGACTTGGGCTTTTCATTAAAAAAGGCTTGCAGCGTTTTGTCCGTCTGCATTTCCCTTACCACATTGCGCTCAATCAGTTGCAAGTTGGCGTCCACATTTTGCATCGTCTGCTCCACGATCGCTTGATTCGTTTCTAAATACTTCTTCTCAGACGAATGATTTAACGTTGAAAAAAACAAAAAGATAACTGATGAAATAACAAAGAAAAATATCGGTGTATACGACAGCATCATCCGGTAATACCAGTTCATCTTCAAATGAACCAACCTCCCGTCCATTTATGAAGCGCTTACAATTAGAAAGATGTTTCTATTTTCTGCTTCTAGCCAACCTCTACCTGCAAAGGAAAGAAACCGCGAATACGCGGCCTCCTCCATGCAGTTGTTGATTATGCCTTAGTCCATGAAGCTAGCTGCCGATCATGTTCGGCGTATTCACTGTATCTGTCCTTTACTCCGCCTTTTTCTGTGTTTCCCTCATGAATGTAAATACGGTGCTTCATCGTTATTGCATCTCCACCTGGCAAAAGCTTACCGCCGCAGAAATGGAAATTCGCAGGTGTGAAAGGGCCATAATCACGGACAAACCATTGAGAAGCAAAAGTTTCATTTTCCGGATGGGAGAAAACCGCAATACCTGCCTCGGTGTACTGCTTGACCACTTCATCTCCGTCTCGCTGCATGCTGAGAAACAGTTCACCGCTGTAGTCAACCCATTCCGTCACAGACCCAAAAATTTCGACCTCACCTTTTTTCCCTTCGGCAGACGTGAGGCCACCTCGATGGTGTCCGCTAATTTGCTCGTTAACGCGAATAAATGGAAATCCGCCTTCTTTGGTATCTCCGAAACGGACATCACCGTTCAAGGCATACAACTGTGTCGTTAGATCCATATACCTCGATTCTGGAGGCAGATTATAAATGCGGACACTTCGAGCTTCTGTCAGAAGAAGGCGTCCATTCTCGTCCATCCAGTCGATCAGTGCCGTCATTTGCCCAAAAACAGGACCGCTTGCAAGCACAACAAATGTCCGGTGCACCTGCCTGCCTTCACCGCGAAACTCGTGATACAGCTTATGACTGTTCACATCATCGTGTCCCCACCATAACCCGTGATGATGAAGATGATCGTCCGGCCCATCATGGATCAGTGTCTTTCCATGCGGTCCGATTAAGGGGTAAAAGTAAGGTTTCGCACTCGTAGCCGCATATAGGTACCGAGTAAAAAGTTTACCCTCAATGCTTACGACAACTCTCGCATTATCTTCCTGATGATCGAGATACACCCCAGGCAGCTCGCTCCAAGGATTATGCTTCAGGTCTACTGGAGCAGCAGTTGAAGCAGCTTTTAATTCAAATAACAAATGGGTCTCCAGCGGCAATGAAACGTCCTGTACCAGTATATAAAGCGCACATTCAGCAATTGCACCTTGCGGCCCTGCTGACATGGCATACGGGCTTAACTGACATGCAAACGAAAGACCTGCCGAATGATTAACTGCGAATAGATTACAATTTCCTGACCATTCCAAAAGCCGCTTAAACATTGTTTCTTCCATTTCTACTCGAACAACGGCTGGGAGCGGAGTGCCTGCATGAATGGAAAGCTGCAGCGATTCGTCGAACGTCATATCGGATCCCCTCCTATTTGCTTTCTCCGCTTACCGTAATTTGATTGCTGCTGAACGCTGCAACGGAGTTTTTCTTCTCATAGAAGTGAGTCGCTGACGCCATAATCCCTTCCCGTGTATAAAAAGGGCTGTCTGGTCGAATAGGCAGCTCAACAGTTGTCCCTGTGCTCGAAGCTTGATAAATAGCAGTAATAAGCTCAAGCGTTTTTCTTCCTTCCACTCCCGTTACGAGTACTTCACCGCTGCAGTTTTCTATCGCGGTTATAACATTATCCAGCTGACCTTTGTGCCCTACATAAGTTAAGGAAACTGTACCATCTGCAACAGCTGCAATTTGCCGCTCCAATTCCGGGTTTTCTATAGGAAAACCGTTTTCCTGTGCAGATGAAGCGGTTACCTGCCATGGCATGGATACCCGAGCTTTCTCACCTTGGAAAATAAGCTTTTGCTCTTGTCCGTGATGAACGACGGAGCTTGTGATTTGAGCAATCGCTCGCGGATAGGACAAAATCGCTACCGACAAATCCTCAACTTCCGCATTATCATGGGAAGTATTAGCCATAATGGCCGTCACTTTATCCGGCATACCCATCATCCATTGGAACATATCGATGTGATGTACGGCGTGGTTCAGCGTACAGCCTCCGCCTTCCTTCTCCCAAGTTCCGCGCCACCACAAATCGTAATATGTATATCCTCGCCACCAAAAGGAATCAACCTGCGCATGCACGATTCGTCCTGCAAGCCCAGAATCAAGCACGCTCTTAAGCTTCATGACCGCATCGCCAAATCGATTCTGGCTTACGACAGAAAGAATTTTTCCTGATGCGGCAGCGGCTTCGTTCATTCTATCGCATTCAGCCAGCGAAGATGCCATTGGCTTCTCGACAATGACATGTTTTCCTGCTTGCAGGAAATCTACGGAAAGATCAGCGTGTGTATAGGGCGGTGTGCAAATCGAAACCAAATCGATATCATCACGCGACAGCAATTTTTTGTAATCGTTTATAATTTCACAATTCAATTGAAACTTCTTTTTTTTGTCCTGCGCGCTTGCATCATTAATATCGTATAAAGCAACAATACTGCAGCGGTTCCCAAGTGCCAGATAAGCTTCGATATGAGCAGACGATATAGAGCCGGTTCCAATAATCGCAACACGAATCATATAATTCCATCTCCTTAGTCATTTTCTTAACTGATAATACTAGTATACAATTAATTCAGACAAGTGCATATGCCTTTTTTATATAAGTATATATTGCAAAATCAAAAAAACAGCCGACACCTCCTATGAGGCTGCCTGCCGTTTCATTGTACATGATTACTTAAAATACGCGGGGTGTTTCTCTTTCAGCTCATCCTTCTCCAGTTGAAAACGATTCAAATGCTCATGCATCACTTTTTCCGCCGCATCTGCGTCCTTGTCCTTAATTGCCGCTACGATTGCACGGTGCTGGCTCAAAATGATGTGCCAATCATCGTTTGCAGCAAGGCGCAGCATCCTCACCCTCTGGTAATGGGCGCTAAGCTCTTGAAGCAGCTTCCATGTGCGGAGCTTCCCACATCCGATGATAATCGTTTTGTGAAACTCATCGTCGAGCTCAAACAATCGCTTATAGTTTTTTTCTTCGATACAGAGCTCTTGCAGGGCAATCAAATTTAGCAGCTGCAGCACTTGTTCAGCCTTAAGCTGCTCGCATGCCAGCCTGACGATCGTACTTTCCAGCGTTTCCCGCACAAAGCGTGACTCTTCCACCATATCCAGATCAATAAGAGAAATAAATGAACCTCGCTGGGGTATCGTTTCAATAAGTCCCTCTTGCGAAAGCTTAACGAATGCTTCTCTAATGGGTGTTCTGCTAACCTTCAGCATCTCGATTATATCTTTTTCTGAAATAAAACGGCCCGGCTCCAGTTTCAAATCCAATATATCTGATTTCAGCTTATCGTATACATAGTCACGAATAGATCCTTTTGCATCACGCGACGATTCGGAATTGTAGTTCATATCATTGTATCCCTCCTGATGGCACTGCTATTACTAATGTACCATAGCTTGTATAAACTGCAATAAGCCAAAGTAGAACATAATATTGTATAATGATTGTATTAATGAATTGGAGGCTATACTTTATGCTGTTGCCTGATTTTGATTTTATGTCCGATTCCACGGAAGAAACGTCTACAAGATACGTCACTTTTATTGGACCTAGCTTGAAGCGATTCGACCTTGCTATTACTTCCACTAGCCGTTTTTACGGCAAAAAACTAATTACTGACCTTCAGTTTGGCAAAACAGCGATTATCGGTCCTGATGACCTTGAAGAGGAAGGTTATCTTGAACATACGTTTAAGCTGACAGAAGAAGAGGCGGCTGAGCTCGCTCAATTCTTATACTTTGTTGTTGGCACGGTGCATTTTACCGATTAATCAGGGTACACTGAAATGGTAAACCAATACCATTTGAGAGGAGTCTACTGATGGATCGATTTGTTCCTGAAAATCGCCAGCCCTATACAGATGTATCAACAGTAGAATCGCAGCGCAACGATCTCATTCCGGAGGAGTTTCCGGATGGACCGTATGGCTCTGATCTGCTGATGGAATCGCTAGGAAAAAGTACGCCTTGGAGAGTGGATCAGCGACCATCCAATCGCTTCGCTTATGAGAATCGAGCGCTTCATGCAGGAATGCCTCGTGACTATCCAGGTGAAGATGAATACGACCATGATTTTCCTGAAGTACATGATGAACCTTAAACCAAGCAAAAACGCCTTCGGCGTCCTTAGACGCTGAAGTAGCTTTGACGGTGAAATATAAGATAAGTATGAGAAAATTATATACTTTCTTATATTTAAACAAAGCCCTTGGATAACACGTGATATCACGTGTTTCCAAGGGCTTTTTTCCAAGCTTATTTATACGTTTGTTTATGCAGGATTAAGCTCTAGGTCATCTTCGTCACCGCGATTGAATGCTTCACGATCGAATTCGCCTTCGGAATCTGCTACAAGCAATGCAGTAACCGTAGTACCCGTAGCATTAACAGCCGTACGACCCATATCAATTAGAGATTCAACAGCAACAACGAGTGCAATACCTTCTAGCGGTAAGCCAACTGCTGTCAATACAACTGTTGTCGAAATGGAAGCTGGACCTGGTACGCCTGCTACACCGATTGAAGAGATTACACTAACAAGTACGATAAGTACATAATCTGTTGCAGTAAGCGATACACCGTAAACTTGTGAGATGAATACTGCTACAACAGCCGGCCAAACACCGCCGCAGCCGTTAAAGTTCATTGTAGCGCCAAGCGGTGCTACAAAGCTCGCGATTTTTGGTGAAATGCGAAGGCGCTTCGTAATAACTTCAAGATTGACCGGAAGCGTTGCAAAGCTGCTGCGTGTTGTGAACGCTACCGCTACCGTAGGATATGCTTTTTTGAAAAATTTCAAAGGATTAACCTTAGCGACAAAAGATACAAGGCCGCCAAAGACGAATACAAAATGCAAGAGCAATGCGATATAAGTTACAAGAATTAACATGGCAAGCGGTTCGAGTGTTTCCCAACCATATCTAGCAGCCATAACTGCAATCAAGGCATACACACCATACGGTGTAAAGCGAAGAACGAACTTAACAACCTGGTGCATAATCACTGTTGCCGATTGAATGAACGCTTTGAACGGTTGAACAGAATCCGGATTTTTTGCTCCTACCTTAACGATTGCGATAGCAATGAATAGTGCGAAAATAAGAATTGGCACTACTTTACCCTCTGCAGCATCGTTAATCGGATTCGAAGGCACTTGATCCAATATCACTTTGAAAAAGCTTGGAACTTCACGCGCTTCAAAATTTTCAGGTGTTTTAAGCTCGAAGCCTGCACCCGGATTAATAGCAGATGCTACTAGAAGTCCGATAATTGCGGCTACACCTGTCGTTGCAAGAAACCAACTGATCGTCTTAACGCTAAGCTTGCGTAGAAACTCAAGATTCGTAATCGAGATAATACTGTTAATAACGAGAACAAATACGAGCGGAATAACGATCATCTTAATTAAATTAATGTAGATGGAGCCGATCGTACCTACGCCCTCAGTATCTAGTTTAAAGTTGTTAAAAATGATACCTGCCACAAGGCCAAGGCCAAGTGCGACCAATACCCTCGTTCCGAAGCTTACACGTTTTTTGGCCATAAAATAAAGACCGCCAAGTATTATTGCTGATACAACTAAACTGATCCAGTTTGTTTCAATTGCTGTCAATAAATTATTTTCCATAATACAACAATCATCCTTTCTGTCTACACATTATGATTAATAGCAAAAATTAACTCTTAAAATCAATTTCGTTTTAATTCCGATAAGAATACTCTACTTTGCAGAAACAAATATATCATCGTTCTCAAACTTATGTCAATATGATTTTTCCACAGCTTCCAGAGAAATATTCGTTTAGCTTTTTGAAGTTTCGATACTATAAATATGTAGAGCTCTTTCAAGTATTACTTCGCACAAAAAAGAGACGTATAACAACCTTTTGCATCCGGTTGTATACGTCTCTTAGTGGCGTAACTTCAGTATAATTAGTTACTCCGTAATTTCAAATTTTGGTTTAACATTGTTGAAATCAAGATTTTCTCCACTAACCATAAGGCCCATGCCCCAATCAAAATGAGTATTTACAGAAGGCTTGTCGGCTGCATCACGATATTGGAACAAAACGTTTCTTCTCGTTCTGTCACTGCGGTTAACATCCGATCCATGAATCGTCAAATAGTTGAAGAACAGCACATCCCCTGCTTTCGCCGGGCAAAGCGTTCCAGATGAAATTGGATATTCCTTATGGTTGAGATAATGTCTTCCCACATGATTCAGCGGTCCTTCCAAATGAGAACCTGGGATAACCGCTAAGCAGCCATTTTCTGAATCGGCATCATCAAGATGAACGCTTGCAGCAAGCATCGAATGGTCGTTATGAGGGAAATATGGATAATCTTGATGCATAGGAAATGCTGCTCCATTCGCAGGCGGCTTCACAAGCATTTTGGAGTGATGAAGCTGTACATTGGGACCGATGATTCCATTCAGTACGGATACCATATTCGGATGAATGACTGCCTTAGTAAAGGAGGCATCATGATAATGCACATCATGGAAGCCTTTCAGAACGAGCTTCTTAAGCTGCTCTGGCGGGAGGAAATCTCCTTGCCATGCGTGGTTATGATCTGCCTGAGCAAGCGCCGCTCGTTGAATAACCCGCTCAACAGCCGCTCTCATCTCTACTACTTCTTCATTGTTAAACACGCCTCTAACAAGCAAGTAACCATTTTCTTTATAAAATTGCACATCTTCATTAGTGATCATGTTCATTCCCCTTATCGTATAATTAATGTGAATATGGTTTAATTATAGATAGGATATAGTGCAATCGTATTTACCTGTTAACGACATAATTTTGCATTATTACGCCATAGGAGCTGATCGTTCATATGTACGTTTGGTCAAAAAGCGAGGAACGCTTAAATAGATATGCAAGATTGCTGCAAGGTGAGAGCTTGACCATCCATGTTTATTATTGGGGAGCGGTACCAAAGCTTGTTGCAAATGCTGTTCATAAGCATTCTTTTTTTGAGGTTTGTTACGTGGCTGGAGGTACCGGTATTTATGAGGAAGGCGGAACGGCTTATCCTCTGCATGAAGGCGTGCTTTTTTGCTCGCGGCCAAATATCCGTCATCAAATAAGAGATGTAGATCAATTGGATTTATTATATGTTGCCTACGAGCTCGATGAGAAGCTTTCTAAGCCGGATGAATTCGAATATTACAATCAGTCTTTAAACAGCGGCACGATTTGGATTGAAAACCAGCAGCATTCTCCAACAACTCAAATTTGGAAATCGCTGCTCATTCCAAGCGAAGAAATGTTCGCTGTGCCAATCGCCTTGCTGAATCAGCTGGCACATGCCTTGATCCTAACGTTTCCTACAATTGTAGGTGGGAGGAACAAAAATACAGAAATCATTTTGCCCGCATCCAATGCAGCTATCCTCATTAGCCGCGCAAAGCTGTACATACGCGATAATTTAGGCGCTAATTTGAGCTTATCGGAGGTTGCCCGCTACATTAATGTGTCGGAGCGCCATCTATCTAGGCTTTTTTCTCAAAGCGTTCATGAATCGTTCTCCATGCTTGTTAGACATGAGCGAGTCCGCGTGGCGGAGCAGCTGCTATCACAAACAGCAACGCCGATTAAAACCATCGCTGAGCGCTGCGGCTTCTCATCCGTACATTATTTCTCCCGAACGTTTGCCGAAGCAAAAGGCATTCCTCCAGCTGCCTTTCGCGAGGCAAGCCGCAGAAATACCGATGATGACTAGATGCATCTCTGATTCATTGATTATAGGTCATGAATCGTAATCTCGCTTCTGACCATAAACCTTGCGTTAACGCCTGCTTGACCGATGCCTTTGGAAATGTAAAAGGAGCCATCCTTATTGTGATGAAGGCCTTTGTAGATCCCTTTCACGGACAACGGGCCCTTTGGCTTTAATGCAAAAAAGAACGGCACGTTCAGCTGCTTCCCATGCAGATGACCGGCCATTAAATATTGAAAAGGGCGATTAATTTTTAGAACGACATTAGGATCATGCGTCATAATGACGACAGGCTTGCTATCATCCATACCTCTAAATGAAGGTAAGATTCGGCTATGATGAGAGCAGTCATCGTCGATTCCGACAAGCTGAAAATCATCGAGCATGACATTCTCGTTACGCAGCACCTTAATCCCATAAACGCCAAATAGATCGAGCAATTTCTTTAAACGCGGAAGCTCATAATCATGGTTTCCGAGCACTGCATAGACAGGTATTCCGCTGTCTGCTATAGCTTTAAAGTAATAGCCTACCCGCGTCAAATAGTGTTCTTTATACGTATAATCGCCGGTCAGAAAAATGTAGTCAGGCTGCACGGAGGCAATGACATGCTGAATTCGCTTTGCGCTTATGCGCAGCCTGTCTACATGCAAATCGCTTATTTGCAATATGCGTTTGTTAATGCCAATGGGATGTGTAATTTTTTCGATTTTCAACCACTGGGTTGGGAGGATAAAGAGCAGGTACAAGAGAAGCACGGTTATTCCGAGCGTTAGTATAATAGCCAAATGTGTCCTCCTAATCATTGAAACCAATTCTGAGTTAATCTATCCAAAGGAGTAAATGCCTGTCCCTGTCATGAACTTTACTACTCTAATTAGTATAGTAAAGTTACGACTATAAAGCTACTTGCAGCTGGTTGCCTAACAAACGGCTGAACAGTCCTTTTTTATCCTCAGCGAGCATGATAAAATGGCCCGTTTGCACGATTTTCCCATTTTCCAACACGATAACCTGATCTGAATTCCGAATGGTCGATAAGCGATGAGCAACGACGATAACGGTCATTTTTCCCTTAAGCCGCTCTATGGCTTCTTGAATTTTTGTCTCGTTCAAGCTGTCTAGTGCACTTGTAGCCTCATCCAAAATAAGGATAGATGGCTTTCTTAATATTGCTCTAGCCAAAACGAGTCTCTGACGCTCCCCGCCTGATAAACGTATTCCACGATCACCAATAATCGTATCGATGCCATCCGGAAGCTTGCGAACAAATTCAGCCGCAGAAGAGAACTCCATCGCTTCCCATATTTGATCTTCCGTCGCATTCGGATCGATTAATATTAAGTTATCTCTAATCGTCCCATGGAACAGAAACGGCTCCTGCGGGACATAACTGATTGATCTTCTTAACGACAACAGATCCTCATCTGTAAGCGTCTTACCGTCAATGAGCACAGAACCTTGATCAGGCTTCAACATGCCCATAATCATATCAATTAATGTACTTTTACCTGCACCTGATTGACCAACAATTGCAGTCATACCATTAGCAGGAATACGAAGATTAATAGCTTCTAATGTATAGTCTACCTGATCTTGATCGTAACGGAAATATACTTGACGGCATTCAAGCTGATGCTCGAACTTCATGCTGCCAACATTCTCATCTTCGTATTGAATGATATCTGTTACTTCCTGAACTTGCATGCATTCTTCTTGAAGGTTCATCAATGTTTTGAAAGCGGGTATGGAGGAAGCAATTAGTTCAACATTGGACTGAATTCCTGTGAATCGTGGCCATAGACGAGCGAAAATAGCAATGATAAGCAATAAATACCCGCCTTCTTGTTGGAACATTGTCGCCGAGAACAAAATAAATACAGCGATCATAAGCGAAGAAGTCAACTTGTAAACAAGCTGAGAATTATTACTAACAATACTATTGCTATTCCGCTCTTCCGCTTGTTTTCGAGTCCAGCCCAGCATCCAACGATAACGTGATGTCTCTAAAGAGTTACTCTTAATATCCTTCATTCCATTGAACTGATCCGTAATGCCTGCCATATAACCTTGATAAAGTTCAATAGCTTCACTTCCAAGCTCTTTTGATTGTTTAATAAATCGACGAGATATAAAAATGACAATTAAACCAAAGCCAAGCACAAAAAGCGTCATCTTAGCCGAAATTACAAATGCAATACCTATTTGAATCATTGTAAAAATGATTGATGTCAAAAGTTGAAGAATAAGGTAAGCGCCATTAGTCACACGCCATAATTGATCGGTCAAAGATGAGATGAGATCTGTTTTTCGTTTTTTTAAAAAGAAAGCCCACTGTGTTTGCAATAATGTTCGATATATTTCTAATCTCACACTATTAACATACCCTGTCAAAATTTGCGTTTCGCGTATGCTAAGATTTCGACTTACAAAACTTTGACCGATAACTAATGTTAAATATACGGAAAGGATGATCAATAAGGCTTGCAGTTTAGGCATAACTTGCAAAAATTCAAAAAAGGCGAGGCCAGGTATAGCGTGGATTTGAAAATCAATAATACCGATAATAGATAATAAAGGGATTAATAATAACATTCCAGCGCCCTCTAACAAACCAATGAGCATCATGCCGAATAAATTGAAATAAAGCACCTTGCCAGAGTAACTATGTAGCTTCTTAGTGAAATATATAATGTGACTCATTACCTCATCACTTTCCATTCTTTTTCATTGAATGAACTTAGCGAACATACCCGTTACGGTAAATCTGTTCATTTCTTCAGCACCTGAGACAACCAAAGAACCGCTCCGAAGCCAAGCATGAGCGATTAACTTCCCGTTCTCGTCCTTTGCTGTTCCTAAATACAAGGTGCTTTCAATTTGACGTCTTTCCAGCATCTTCATAGCAGTAATCGCTCGAACTAAACATTTTGTCTCCCAAAACGTATTTCTTCCCATTATTTCTATCGATTGATAAACATTGAAAATTATCTCGTGATTTTGCTGACTATATTCAGAGTCGGTTTCCTTCAAATAAACGCCTAGTGTAGGAGCTATCCGTGAGAATGGAAAATAAAGCAGCTGCATTCTTATCCTTCCCAAATATAAACCTGTCTCGATAAAGAGGAGCAGCGTCTTCATATCCAAAGAAAAAACTGTTTTACATTTTCCTATAATCCCCATTTTCTCACCTTAACGTTATAGACTGTAGTGAATTAATTTTTCTTCTGACAGATGAAGCAGGAACGGCAGCAGTTGCTCTTCACATGTAATCCGATCGACATCATATTGTTCTATCAACTTATCAATTAGTTGCATGACAGGAATAGGCTCCTGTATTAGCTCCCAAATCTGACTACCCATAATGCCAAGATTATAATAGTTCCCGTTTCTGATACTTAAAATAACTTTTTCACCGCCCATATCACTAACGATATTCTCCTGGTCTCGAACAATACTCGCTTGTGCTAGATTTGCCTGATTCAATGTTAGGCTGTTCGTTTCTATTGTCATCATTTATTCCTCCAACGAAATGGTTTTTAATATAAGATCGACTAATTGTGGAGCCGAAAATTCATTTTCCGAACGCCGTAAATGATAGATAGGCAGTCTCTCTCCCAACTTTGAGGAGAAACCGAAATGCCAGCTCACAAGGTTCATTTTTGGAATTAAAAAATGTCTATATGTATGTTGAAATAATAAAGGCAGTCTTTCCAGCTTCTTAACTGCTTGAATATTTATTCCGTCTACATCTGATTTTTCTAATAAGAAAATCCCTGCTAGTGGTATAGGATCCGTATAATATTTATCTTCAACCGAGATGCAGTACTTCGTTTCCCGACCATGAATGGAACGAAGCTCAGCGTTATTCATTCCGAAAGCATCCAAGCTCTGCTGCCATAGCTTCTGCTGCGGATAGGAGGGAGTAACGATAGGGCGATTCTCAGCTGGTAAGAATGAAATAGGAACAATATCATCTGTTACAAGCTTATGTCCCCGTCCTACAAAAGCAGAAGCGAGGGTTGACTTGCCGGCTCCTGATTCACCTATAAAAGCATAGGCATTACCATTAATAACAACTGCACTCCCATGAAGTGGATAAATCGATCTTTGTATAAGTATGATCCCCATACAGGTACCAAGAAGGTACAATCGAATTACATCCTCGTCTGCTTCAGCGCATGGAGACACAATGATCTTATTGCCATTTTGAATACTAAAAACACCGGCATCAGGTAGTCTCATCGTTACTGCTTCTCCATCAACAATAACTTCATAAGGCGATAAATTAAACGCTTCCTTAAAGCTGGGGTCTATCACAACTTCAACATCATTACACACTTGAAGATCATTCATCCTAAGTAGTTCAGGAAATGGAATTTCACTAGATATGTTCAAACCAAATGCTTTATAACCTTCCCTGACCTTTGTAATCAACAGACATCCACTCCATAAAAAGATAATTAACATTCAAGCCCTTATATAACAAACATACAAGGGCATGAAGTTTAACTTACACAATTGCGATTAGCTATAACGGAGGTCTGGAACGGGAGTTCCAGTTGGGAATGTTGCGTCCAAACGAGTACCCACTTTAGGACTAGCTTCAGTCATTTTGACTTCCAGAACTTGTAGTTCTGGCTTGATCCATTGCTTCTTTGACATATGTATCACCTCCTTAATGATGTTTATCACTTTTGTATCCATGAAACCAATCTAGCTTTCCTAGTAAATTAGAGTGATGCTATGAGTAGATGGTTAAAAATGTCGTTTAAGGAATCGATACACAATTACACTTCTCATAAGGGCTCGCAAACCTTCATCCTCTGCTAGATTTGAATCCACCTTTTTTTTAAAACGTAACAATGCTCCTTTAACCAGGTTGCCATCTACAAGAGACATCATTCTATCATCTTTGCTCATAGACTCTGCCTCTTCGATAAACAAATGCCAATCTGGTCTTATACGATGAAGCCAATCCAAACCCTGAACGCCGCGAACACGCTGGTTGAGCCTTACGTCATCCGGTAAATAATTTTCAGTTGCTCTTCGAATAAGAGCTCGATCTAATCCCTTATGAACATATTGATCCTCTGGTACCGATAAGCAAAACTGGATAACTCTACTATCATTTGACGGATCACGACTCCATAAAGCATTAGGTAACGAAAATTTTGATGTAACTGTATTGGTAGCATTCCAGTATAATGGATTCTCAAAATGTTCTCTTCTTATTTTATAAATGTTCTGCTCGACTAACCAACCTGTCTGGTCCATTCCATGCTCGCGAAGTTGATCAAAAACTTTAGTTTTCGTTGCAAAATCGCTATTTATAATAGGTCCAATAGAAGGCTCTTGATTGATATGTAATCTGCTAAGTGCTGGAAAAGCCATTTTACTCAAAACAGAAAGTACTCGTCCACGCCCAGTCCCCATATTTCTGCTAAATGCCTTTACTTCGTTATGTAAATGAATCCATCTGAAACGTTTTAAGAGACGAGAGTAGTTTTCGAAGGCATCACCCCAAGAAATGGACAAGTTACCTCGCGCACCTGTTAGTAATATGCCAATGTCTTTCGCCGCAGCTTGTTCGAATATGCCTCTTATCCAAAAAGAGTTCTCAAAAAATTTATAAGGCATTTCTAATGTCTCCAGAAATGGATCAATATCTGAAAACGAATTTCTATCTTTAAAGTCAAGATAGTTCGCTTGAAACCCACCAACATACTGGACAGTTGAATTAATATAGGGTGATTCATTAGCAATCGTTTGACGAGAGGTATAATCGTCAAAATCGCTTGGAGGAACATAACTGAATGTATGTATTTCTTTATTTATTGGACGAAGGGCTTTAACTGCAAAACTAACTACTGCTCCTGAATCCAACCCCCCACTTAATTGTGAACCTATTTGTTTGTAAGTGCGCAATCGTGCATTTACTGACTGTTGAAATACATCCCTGAATGCTTCAACATATTGTTCGTCCGTTTTGAAGCGAAGTTTCTTATTTGCCGTTAGCTTAAAATATCGCATGACCTTTATTTGACCATTAACCAATGTCATGCAATGAGATGGCGGCAATTGCAAAATATCCTTATACACATTTTGTGTAACGTCAACAACATCAATTACTGTGCTGATAGCTAAAAACTGTGCCATCCATTGCTCATTCAGACGTTTATGAACATCTGGCAGCTCCAGCAATGGCTTCATCGTCGTACACATCGCTAACCGGTTTCCGTTCCAGTGATAATACAATGTTCGACAACCTGAGAAGTCTCTAGCAGCAAACACTCTTTGTTCTCTTTCATCCCATATCATAAAAGCAAAATCACCGATCAGATGCTTGGGTGACTCAACCCCCCATTTTGCATAGGAGAGTAAAATCAGTTCGGCATCAGTGATTTGCACTCTACGGCCAAGCTCTACATTTAATGCTTCAAACAGCTCAATGCGGTTATCAATAATTGCATCGGCACTTATGACTAAGCGTCTTTCCGAATCATAATAGGGATTGCATTCCCCGACAGACTCTGGTGTAATCCATTGATTATGGCATCCAACAAATACATTGTTCTTATTCCATGCTTGAGCTGTATTGCAAGGAAACCGCGATAATTGCTGCATCAGTCTATTCCCCTGATCTAACACATGGGCTGTCTGATCAACTTCATAAACGACTGCTATTGCGCTCATTCGTGCCTCCGATTTAGATAGCCAGCGTGTTCTTCAATCGAACGAG
The DNA here is from genome assembly GCF_056398245.1 of Paenibacillus sp. 01T47. NCBI lineage: Bacteria > Bacillati > Bacillota > Bacilli > Caryophanales > Paenibacillaceae > Paenibacillus > Paenibacillus sp. 01T47. The sequence goes on along the minus strand of NZ_JBFTPA010000003.1, from coordinate 322,120 downwards.
ATGCGAGCATCATTGAATGTCTTTTAGTTCTTAATAAAGAACATATTTGAATAATACACTTGAAAACAGACGTTGTCAATCGTTTTTTCACCAAAATATCACAAAATAAAACGAAACATCGTTCTTTTATAAGAACAACATTTCGAAATGGGTTTAACCTTATTTTTTTCTAATTTAGACGTCATTTTATTTTTTATTCGTTAAAACTTACAAGCTTTCGCAATTAAGAATTATTCGTTATAATAGTGTTAGTCTACAACGAAGAGATAACGGGGGAGTTTGCTATGATCGGAGAACGTATTCAGATGCTGCGCAAGAGAAAAGGCCTATCCCTAACGGAGTTGTCGCAACGGGCAGGCGTCGCAAAATCTTACTTAAGCTCTATTGAACGAGGGCTCCAGCAAAATCCTTCGATTCAATTTCTCGAAAAGGTAGGCGCAGTATTAAACGTAACGGTTGAAGAATTTTTAAATAGCGATGAAAACAATGATCGTAAAACTAGCAATCTAGACACCGAGTGGGCCGATCTAGTTCGAGAAGCAATGGCTTCTGGCGTAAGCAAAGATCAATTTAAAGAATTTTTAGAATTCAATAAATGGAAAATAAAGCGCGAGTAGCGCTTTATTCTCTTTTATACGGCTGTTTCTTGTATATCATCTTTCTTGCTTTCTTCAAGACATAGTAATACCTTTCTAACATCTTCCTTGCTAAACCCCAAAGAACGTGCATTCATGATTAATGCTACCCATTCCATATCTAAATCCTGATTATCCTCTGATTTTGTAAGTACCATTTTCCCATGTCCCCCATTCAATTTGGGACGGTTGCACCACTGACTCCATGCGTTTAAGGTGCCCAGATACTAAACGCATTTCAACGTCTCCCTATGCTTGTCATTCGTTTATAGATGTATTATAAATCACTCTAATTGCGTATGCTGTCGCTTCCTGTCTCACAAAAATGAAAGATAATTACATTTTTTGTCGAATTTATTTAATGATTGTTAAAGGGAGCAGGGGAAGGAAATAGAGCCCGCTAGATCAAATTAGGAGCTCAAAATGTTGCTTCATTAACAGAGCTATTCAGTATATTATTTTGCTGCAAGTTCAGATTTCAACAGTGTATCTTCTTCATATCCATTCGGATTTGAAAATTGCCATCTCCACGTATCGCTGCACATTTCTTCTATTCCTTTTGTTGCAAACCAATTCAATTCTTCATTTGCCTTCAGCGTATCTGCATAACAAACAGCAATATCGCCAGGTCTGCGGCTAACGACCTCGTATGGAATGCTTTGCCCAGTTACCTTCTCGAAGGCTGCAATCATCTCTAACACACTGTAACCATTTCCAGTGCCAAGATTATATATATTCACATTTGATGTTCTACTCATGTTTTCCAGTGCCTTTACATGCCCCTTTGCTAGATCTACTACATGAATGTAGTCTCTCACTCCAGTGCCATCCACAGTTGGATAATCATTTCCAAATACATGCAACTGCTTAAGCTTGCCAACAGCTACCTGCGATATGTAAGGCATTAAGTTGTTTGGCACTCCATTTGGATTTTCTCCAATTTGACCACTTTTATGGGCGCCAATAGGGTTGAAATACCTCAGGATCGTTATTCCCCAGCTGTTATCTGAACTAGCTAGATCCAGTAAAATTTGTTCTAGCATGAGCTTAGTCCGGCCATATGGATTTGTTGCTGAGAGCGGTGAATCCTCAATAATCGGAATTTGTTCGGGCCGTCCATAAACAGTAGCCGAGGAACTAAACACTAATTTATGAATACCAAATTTCTTCATGACTCCACAAAGAATTAAAGTGCTCGTTATATTGGTATGATAATAAGATAAAGGCATTTGAACAGACTCTCCGACAGCCTTTAACCCAGCGAAGTGAATAACGGCATCAATAGCATGATTCGAAAATACATGCTCGAGTCCCTTTTGATCCATAAGATCCATTTGATAAAAGGTAAAGGTTTTATTTGTAATCTCTTTTACCCTTTCTAAAGCGATATAGCTGCTATTAGACAAATTATCAACAACTACTAATTCATATCCCGCTTCAAGAAGCTCAATGCAAGTATGACTGCCTATGTACCCCGCTCCGCCTGTTACTAAGATTGCCATTTTATTTACCCCTCTCAATAATTCTTAATAAAGAACAATTAAATCAAAAAAAATACCTCTCCGATGCTAAGCTCACATGCATACCTTTTCGCTGTAATAATTTATCATTGCTACATCTTCTCTTTCATCGAATTTTCTCGCAAAGTATTTATTCGATTTTTCAATAGAATCAATATCTTTAAAGCTTAGGTTTATGGGGTGATTACTATTGTTATATTCTTCTCCCCATTTTAAATAAGTTAAATTATCATTAGTGACCTGATCCGCATATTTCGAGTTCATAACTAAGGTTTGAAAAAACCATTCATCTGGGCACAGCGCGTTTTTGAAATATTGATAATACCATTTGTTCTGGTCAAGAAAATCTATGATAAATCTTGCAACTTCAATTGGTATGCAGAACCATGAGGAGCCATGATACAACAAATAATTGTTAGGCATTAACTGGCGGTTAGGGAAAAGAACTAAACCTTTCTTATACAGCTTCAGCATTATGCTTCTGAAAACTCTAAGCGGGTGGAATGTATTGTATTGTCTTCTTGCTGAATCAAACCATTTCATATTTACATGTGCAGCAGAAATATCACGATCATGAATAAATTTCGCAGACATAAATATTTTATTGGGATTTTCCATTAAATGAACTTTAAGACCATTTTTAACGAGTAAATCCTGACCGCTCCTTAAGCATACAAAGTCATAATCTACTTTTGAGGTTAATACCTTCCTTAGCAGCATGATCGTTGCATCCACTTGGCTAATATCTCCCCATTTCACATTACAGCTTTCTTCCAACACGTTAATGCGTGGGGATCTATTAATTTTAGGTGATACCTCATCGTAATTTTTTTTATCAATATGAACATATACATCTGCCGTATCGGTTGCAGTCAATTGACTAATAAACGTATTTACTTGGGCTGGGTTTTTATGAATTTGCAATATGTAGGCAGTTGAGGGTAAAGCTGACTTCATTAGTTCACTCCCCTTAATTCTTAATAACGAACATTATATTTTAAAATAGTCCCTGCCTCAACTTGTAAGTGACAGGGATCTATTCTTTTTTTAAGGTTAAAAGCTAGCTGCTGCTAAGATCAGTGTTATCAATCAATCGGACATATGGGGCGGTTCCTGTTACTGTTACACCGCTAAATGTAGATTTAGCTATAGTTACGGATTGATTTTGCCGAATCCAATTTAAATTTACTTTCGTGTTTTCAAGATAAGATTGTGAAAATACAGCTTTGTTCGTATTGTCCGACTTGCCAATAGCTGAATTTAAAAAGGTAGTGCCTGAAACGATTGAATTGCCATCCACCGCGATACCAGAGTTTTGAAGCAATGATGATCGCAGCGTAACTTGCCGAGTGAACTTTGCATCGGTCGAACCAAGCTGAACGTCACTTGCTCCCATAACTGTACTTTTAGCTCTAATAAATTCACTATTGCTAATGTGAGAAGCCTCAAATTTTGCGGAGCCTTCAATAACCGTCATGCCGTTAATCATATTTGGGCGTCCTACATAATCTTGAGGTACGTTTATTAAAACATCGTAATTCTTTACCATAACATTTCTAATGACAGCACCAGCTGCTAGAATATTGAAATTTCGTGCTAAAGCATTGTCATTGCGCCAGTCTCTTTCTATTGTAATGTTGGACAAATAACATCTTCCGTAATTAAATCTACTAATGTTAAATCCAGGCTGCCCAGCGTCTTTAATAACAACCGGTGGACCTCCCTTCGTTTCAGATACCTGAAATGCTACGGAAGAGATATTTACTGTGTAATATAATTTATCAATGCTAATTCCTGTCGGAACCTTGCCTACCCATTGTTCAAATGATATTTGTGCACCGTTGCCCATGCCATGTGGAGTGCTATACGTAAAAGTTCCTGTAGTCACATTAACTGCAGGTGTCCCAAAATAGCCATAAACACTGGAGCCACTAACCATTCCATCTTTAATGACACAATTTTGTACGACTGCCCCTCTTACATCATTAAGCTTTAAATTCCCTCTCAGAAATACTGCACCATTCACAAAATTATCACCTTGCACAATTAAATCACAATCCGTAAATGAGTTGTTTATATATGCTACTGATGGATAATTTGAATATGAGCTTATTCCACCAACATTTTTGCCTTCAAAGTTATTTCCAACCAAGTTAATCTCAGTACCATCAACATTAACAAAATGTCCTCTTGCGTTGCTGTAGATATAATTGTCTGTAATATAAATTCTATAATTTAATTCAAATCCTGACGGATTAGTCGCAGACTTAACTGGTATATTGGTTTCACTTACTTGCGATTCAATGTCAATTCCGAACATAGGAGATGTACCATTTCGGAAATTAGACGTTACCCCATCATCATCAAATCCAATATGATGAATATGATTGCGATAGACATGCACATCGTTTGAACCGCACAATGAAATCCCTTGCCTTCGGCAATGATGGATATTGGTATCATGAATAAGGATCTGGTAACCCATCTGCTCCTGCGTGTACAATGATGGATCATCATAATATTGCTCCCAGCTTGAATAAATCCCATCACCTGTACAATTAGAAATTTCAATATTGCTTATCTCTATTTGATTAGAACCGAGAACATTAACCCCGTAACCCTTCTCATGAGTATAAGCTACATTGTCAACCTTACCTCGAAGCGCGCTAATCTGACTATCCGTCAATGGGGTAGGTAATAAGATGGCAAATACCATTTTGTTGTTTTTACTTACATCCTTATCCTCATTTAAAAGCCAACCTCTTCCGGCTGGATTTGCTGGAGCAAAAGCGCCATTTGTCCTAGAACCAACAAAAGTTGCCTTGGACACGGTATCTTTATATTGATAAAACTGATAGCTGGATGCATTTACACCAGTCATGCTCCATAATCTAAAATTAGTTAGAAGTCCTGGATGCTCGTAACGATCAAGTACATCGCTTCTGATCCAGTTAGGATTATCGTTCAATGAACCGTCAGCATTAATGCCGCCTCTAGTAAAATTCACATAAATTTCATATAAATGTGTCTTCTTGTCACCAATTAGTTGCCCTCCTGACAACTTGGCATCACTAATCGCCTTCATTTCAATAATTGAGTAACTCGGTGATGAATTCGTTTCCATTTCAATGGCGCAGCCTTGTTCCAACTCTAGATGAATACCGCTTACTAGTTCAATAGCAACTAAGGAACTAGGATCCATTCTGACGCAATAAGTCCCACTAGGAAGCACGATATGCTGATACCCCTCAGAATTGGCCCATACTATAGCATCATTTATGCCTTTAGTCGTTGTTGCAGCATTCGAATTATCATTGCTTATATTAAAACGGTCAAGCTCAATTCGGTATGACCCATATTGCTGCATAACTTTCACCTCCGTTTTACTCTTAACATATGTAGCTTGTCAGAGAACGGTTACTTAGTTCCGCCAACTTCCATATGACGCTTGCGCTTAATTGTCTTATGGTAAACACTGGTGAAGTGAGGAAGTTTATGCAGCAAAGCAAGTACGACGCCATACAAATATTTAAACTCAGCGGTACGGTGAAAAAATACAATGTATATTATATTTACAAGTACGAAGCAAATGAAACTCTGAATAATTAAACCTATTATGGTAGTTGAAGGTACAATAATAATAGCTCTACTAGCAATCAAACATGAAATCACACCAATACATGTATAGTAAACATAACTACTGTAGTATCTCCTTATAGGCTGATTGAATACCTTCTTATAAACTAACATAGGTGTATACCAAAAAGGGATCGCTAATGCACTTAACACTGATCCTGCAAAAATACCGGCAATCCCCCAGAATTTTACGAAAACCAGTGAAATTCCTAAATTGATTACGGCTTGAAACAAAGGAGAAAACCGATCCTGGTGAAAAATCCCAGCTGTCGTTTTAACTGCGCTTAATGAATTGCGCATACCTCTTTCATAGAATGCGATAACAAGAACAAGAAGTACAATATTGGTCATTTTGTATTCAGAACCAATCCAAATATCAATAAAGGGCTCAACCAATAAATAAAGCATGATTGATAATAATGAATATAACCAGAAATTAAGCAAATAGGTGACTTTGAAAATACGATAAATTGCTTCTGCACTTTCCTTCGCTACTAAATTGCCTAGGCTGTGATACATGTTGCTAAATACCTGATTCAAAAATGTACGGCATATATCTATAAGCATTTTATAATTGGAATATAAACCCACAGCAGCAATACTTATAAATGAGGAAATAAGGATACTATCCACGCCAAAAATAAAGTAATTGCCTACATTTTGGAGAACGATAGCTTTCATATTTTTTATAAAACTAGCTTTTGTTTCATAATCCAACTTGCTTTTTATCTTCTCTTTAAGGAAAGGATACATTTTATCAACGATATAGGCTACTATGATGGAGGTAATTATAGACAGAATACTCTCAACTATTAAATAGAGTATGTAGTTTTCTGTGAAATAGAGGATTGCAATTTTCATACAAGTCGAAATAATAGCAGAAATTGAGAAAACAATCGTTACGATATAGTTTTTCTGGTTTACGTTCAAAAAAGAATTCTTGTACACAAACAAATAAGGTGCAGCTGTATTAATGAGAAAAAGCACATAAATAAAGCTGATATTTTCAACGTTTGTTTCCTTAATAAATAGATGGAGAAATGGCATGAGACCTAAGCCCAGTAGCAAGACAACGCCCGCGATAATCTGATAGGCTTTTTTATACAATTGCATTAATGCTAATATTTTGGGACGATCATTATCCGCTACCGGCTTGTATAGATTATAAATAATGCTTGAACCTATACCCGCCTCAGCTAATGTAAGCATAGAGAGAATGCTTGTGAATAATCCGTTGATGCCTAAATATTCTACTCCTAAGCTGTGAATAAAGACTGTACGCGAAATAAAACTTAATGCAGTTATAATTATTTGATTACCTAAGCCAGCAGAAATATTAAGCAGTGAACTTTTTATTCTCATTTGTATCTCCTATCTTACAAAGCCCATTGTGCCAAGCAAAACATGATACAAAACATCTCTTTGCACGGCTGATATGTTTCTGTTTTGTTGATATCCATTTTTCATCCTTTGTATACAACCCTCGAATGTTTATAATGGTTTATAATCCGAATACAAAACCCTTGTGTAAACGGCAGAACATTAAATAGCATGGAATAAACACCAATATCCTTTGTATCCCCTTGTGAGAAATCCACAGCACCATTTCTTCGAGTTACCTTCATTAAATATTGAATCGCTCGTTCTGTACCTTCGATACATTCCTCTGAAATCTCCTCAATTTGGGAGGCTTGTAGCAAAAACCACCCTAATGTTGCTGTTGCGGAGGAATCTGCTCGTGTCTCACGGCGCGTTACGGTCCAATTCCAATTCCCATCCTTTCCTTGGAAGGTGAGAATGGACTTAGCAAATCTTGTTACAAAATGCTCCAGTCTAGGCTTATATTCATTCCCTTCTGGCAATTCATGCCAGGCATCAATTAGACCTATTGCTAGCCAACCAAGACCCCTACCCCAGCCATAAAGCCCAAGCGGCATCGAGTTATCTAAATGGTAAGCATGACTTGGGATATAGTGTTCATCAAGCATGCCATTTTGTTGATATTGCTCTATCTGTTTTACTGCAAGCTCGACGCATTCCGGTTTATTGTATTTTAAGCCGTATGAAACTAAGAATGGGCAAATAAATCCAATCGTATCAACATAACGATAATTTTTCATAAACTTTCGATATTGAACAGTGCCATCCTCACCAAGATGGGACTGTATTAGTGACCAAGTACTGTCATATGCTGGCTTGAACCTCTCGGTATTAATACCTTCAAGCTTCATGACACCATACGCAAGAATAGCAGAGTCAATATTAGAAGGTACGTTCTTCCAATTACCGCTTGTATCAAACTTTGCATTTAAAAATTGCTCAATACCGATTATCAAGTCTTTATCCGCGCCATTTTTTAGACACTCATTCAAGCCGAGTAATAACGATGCCTCTTGCCAATGCTGGATCACACTCTTGGAATAATTCCCTTTTAGCATGTCAATCGCAATTAGCCTTGTATTGTCGGTTACTTTTATTTTCGGTGTATGATTAAGCCATTTTACGCCCACTTGCGTAATGGATTGATTCCATTCCTGTTTATTCGTATACCTGCCGATATAAATTCTACTTAACCAATCCTTGCTGATCGGCATGATATCTATGGCTACGATGATTATTGTTACAACGATGAACACAATAGCTATAATTTCTAACATCTTATACTCTCCTTCGTACTAACCTAAGTTAATGCATAAAATTTCTCTATCTCCGATTCTGTTCCTAAACTTTCCTTCGACAAACATTCTTTTAATGAGAGTCTTAAAGCATCGCTCTCCATTATTTCAATGATGCCTTCGGATATTGCAGCTGAATTCATTTCTACAATTAATCCATTCTTATAATGTGTAATTTGGTCTTTTGCTGTACTGAAGTTTGTAACTACAATTGGTTTATTCAAGATTTTCGCTTCATCTATTGCTATTGATTTCCCTTCAAAACGAGAAGGCTGGACATAAATGTCTGCTTCTCTGATATAAGGATATGGATTATCCTTAATCCCAATTAGATAAAAATGATCATGAAGTTGGTAATCGTTAATTATTTGCTCAAGCCTATTTCGCTCCTCACCTTCGCCAATCACATACCATCGAATATCATAGTTTTTGTCTACTAAGCTTTTACAGGCTTCTATAGCCATTTCAAAACCTTTCTGTTTGTTCAGTCTACCTATTGAGACAATTGTCGTACTCTTACTGTCGTATAAATTGCTGCTCTCAACAGACATTTGGTGGATAAGCGTAGGTGACACAATATTTTGGATAACTTGCACCTTACTCTTATATTGAGGAAATTTTTGCTCCAAAACATCACCGCAAATATCCGAAACTGTTACAATATGATCCAAAAACTTAAAAAATTTATTATCAATACTTGGATCCATTTGAAGCTTATTGTAATCATTATGAATATAACCTAGCTTCTTAGTAGCCTTCACTTTTTCTATTCCAAAATAAACTGGGTTTTTCTCCAAATAACCTATGGCAGCATCATATGTTCCTGATAATGATGGCAGCGTGTAAGATAAATACTTCCATACGCGTTGCTCCCGCCTTGAAGCATTTTTCTCTGTATAAAAAATGTAACCAGCAAACAGTCTGAACATTGCAACAGAAAATATACCTTTCGATATGCAATCGATAAGAGCAGCTTTTAAGGGCATATCAAAGTATTGATAGTAGGGCGGTTCCTTCAACAAATTCACTTGCATCGGAAGCTTGCTCAGAAAAATCCCCTCATGCTTGAATAAAAATAGATCAACGTCGTATTTCGAGTAATCTATCGTTTGCAGCAAAGACAACAGTGACTTCTCTGCTCCGCCGCAATTCAAATTGTTCATAATAAACAATAGTTTTTTCTTCATGCCAACCACCTATCCAAGCAAGCTATATAGCTTATTTATTTCCTCTTCTGTGCCTAATTGCAGCTGTGATAAATGTTCGCTCATCTGTATGCTTATTCTCTGATTGTGAATAAGCTCGGATATTCCAAGCGCGACTGCTTCTGCATTCATTTCTACAATTAGTCCTTCTACACCATCTACAATTTGATCCATTGCAGTGCTAAAATTAGTAATCAAGATAGGTTTATTTAATATTTTAGCCTCATCAATCGCAATGGACTTACCCTCAAACCTCGAAGTCTGAGCATAAATATCCGCTTGCTTAACATAGGGGTATGGATTTGATTTCAGTCCTAAAAGCCTAACATACTGCTGCAACCCGGCTACTTTAATAAGCTCTGTAAGGCGCTGTCGCTCTTCCCCTTCACCAATAATATTCCATTGAAATTGAATGCCCATGTCTTTCAATAGACTACAGGCTTCAATAGCAAGTTCAAATCCCTTCTGCGTATGAAGCCTTCCAATAGAAAGAATGACGGTCTCTTTTCCTCTCCGTCCGAATACATCATGGGTTCCCTTCTCCGATAGCTGTTTAATTACCTTTGGAGAAACGATATTGTGAATAACCTCAATTTTCTTATCTTGATTTGGAAATCTGCGTTTCAAAATATGTCCGCACTCTTCAGAAACGGTAACAATATGATCCAGCTCCTCAAAATAATTCAAATCGAAAAACGGATCCATTCCTAATTTGTCGTAATCATTATGTACCCAGCCTATTTTTTTGACAGCATCAACCTTTTCTGCGCAGAAATATATTGATGTTTTCTCCAAAAAAGCAATAGCAGCGTCATACTTCGTATTCATTTTCCCAATGGCGCTAGCCATGTATTTCCAGCTCTTTTGTTCTCCGATGCTTACGTTATTGGAAACTTTATTTTTGTAGCTAAACATAATTCTGTTGTAAGCAAGTACAGCCTTTTTATCCATTAAAAATTTTGATACAGAGTAACGTATTGGCATGACAAAACGATTGTAGCTCTCCGGTAAAGGAAGAACATGAACGTCTTCCGGAATTAACTCCATAAATAGACCTTCATGATTAAACATAAATAAATCAACCTCATATTTTTTAAAGTCTAAGATTGCTAGCAGATTAATCAGGCTTCGCTCGGCTCCTCCGGCAGATAAGCTAGGTATTATAAACAATAGTTTTTTTTTCATTTTCACCTCATGCTAATTCGCTTAGATAATTTGCTGCTTTATAAGACATTTTCTTAATTTCAGGAATTGCTTGTTTAAGTCTATTTTTCAGTTCTATCTCTTCTCTAACCATTTCATCGAATTTCCCAATCAAACGATGGCTATCCGAAATTTCTTCGATGCCTAAAACGAGCTTTTCTTCTCCAAAAATATCGCGAGCAATGCCTTTTGATTTAACACTGTAGCCAAGCACCATCGTTGGTACGTAATTGGAGTATGCTGCAATCGTTGCATGAGTCCTTGCACCAATGAAAAATCTCATCCTAGCAATATACCCTTTATATTGAATAGCTGTTAGGTTATCTGGCAAAAGCACCACTCTCCCAGTGTGCTTATAAGTTTCGTAGTAGCTGCTAAGCACCTCGTAATCATTATTACCTTGAATAATGACATGTGGGGTTAAAGCGATCGTCATGTCTGTTGTTTTCAAAATATGCTGAATCAGCTCATCAACTGCAGCTTGAGACTGCTTATTTCTCTTCCACACTAATGGACTAAAGTTTAGTCCCAGCGTATTTCCCTCCTGCCAGCCCTTAGGGAGTGCAAGCTCTTCCTTCTCCATTGTGAAGGCAGGATCAGCACACAACTTCACGTTCCTAAGTCCCTTGCTGACCAGCATATTGTAGGTTAGCGACTCTCGCGAAAGAATCAAATCAAAAAGCTTTAAATCTTCTAATTTTCTTGGAGACATATCCTCTTCACCAATGGAGCAGCCCCAAAGCACCAGCTTCTTGCCTTGTGCTTTAACGCGCTTATCTATTTCATACCAGCCTGGCTGCTCGCCGTAGCAATAATTATCACCACCGATAGATAGACAAACATCCATATCTTTTATTTTTTCAATAATATTATGATGAATGACTCCAAGTGCATAAGACTCATCTTGAAACAGCTTTATTTTTAGAGAAGATAGTAACCAATCATATGAGTATCTTTTTATGGAACGTGTAGAACCATCATAAATGCCGTCCAGCTTGGAAATCACCGTATCAGTTTCCGGCTGCGATGAGGCTAAATATACTTTAGCACCTCCTATTTTCTCCTTTAAAATGGCTGTTGATGAACGAACAATCGCTTCACACCCTCGATTGAGACTGCTCTCATGGGCAAACATCATAATCTTCATAATAAATCCCCCGCTACTTCTTATTTCTGAATCTGCTGTAGGACGTAAGACAATACAAGCCTAATATCGATTGCTTATTCATTAGATGAAGAATTAGTTTCTGATAGCGTCCGAGTACAAGCTCCATTTCCTTCTTGTAAACTGGCAATGCATTTCTTACATCATCATTTGCTATCATTTTACGAACATAGCTAAACTGTTTATTAGTGCTTAGATCTTCTGTTGGCCTTAAGTAAATATGGATATATGCCATTACACTTTGTATTAATTTAATCGACTTCAGTTGTTTAATCGTGTTTCGGTCTAATATTTTCGCATAATATACTGGAGGGTCAGAGACAAAAACCTCCAATGCTCTCTGAAAATAATCCTTTTGAATCACATTTCTAGTTGCACTTCCGCTGACTTCACGGTAATGATAGCCGGTATAATCGAGATATTTCATACTGACCGCAAAACTGAAAAATATCATATTAAACATGCCATCTTCACCGAGAGCTACTCGTTCAGGAAAACGTATAGCATGCTCTTTAATTAATGCATTTCGGTAGAGCTTATTGCATGCTGTATTCAACGTTTCTGTTTTCAGAAAAGCGGGTAAAACCTCTTTTTGAATAAATTCCGTTGTTAGTACTATATCTGTCGGGAAAGAATATCTCGTTATAACATGAGCGCCTTCAATCTCACTCTCGAAATTGGATAACACGACATCACAATTGTCCTGAACAGCTGATGTATAGAGTCGTTTATACATATCTGGATCAATGTAATCATCAGCGTCGACAAATCCGATAAATTGTCCCTTTGCAGCCTCTAAACCAACATTACGTGCAATACTGACACCTTGGTTTTGTTGTTGAATGAGGCTAATACGTGATTCTAAGTTTTGATAGCTTTCTATAATAGCTGCGCTGTTATCCGTAGACCCATCATCTATAAAAATGAGCTCAACTTCTTTAATTGTCTGAGACAGCAGGGAATCAATACATTCCCTTAAATAAGGTTCTGCATTGAATACAGGTACAATTATGCTTACCTTTACGTTCACTTACTGCTCCTCCCTCCAGTCGAGATGAGATCATACAGCTTCTCCATCTCATTTCCATTACTATAATCTGTCTGTACGCAGTTAGCGGCCAGTCTCTCTCTGAGCGTTGTATCATGAAATAACTTTTCAATACCTGTCGCAATGCCTAAAATCGACAAGTCCGTAATGTATCCATCAACCTCATGCTGAACTTGGCTCGGAGCTGTTGGATAATTCGTAATGACAATCGGTTTACCAAGAATTTTGGCTTCCGTAACTGTAACCGCTTTGCCTTCATACCTAGATGGTTGTATATACAAATCGCATTTGTTCATATAGGGATAGGGATTGGTTTGCTTCCCAAGTAAAACAAACTGATCTTCAAGTTTGTTTTCAGCGATAAGCGCTCTAAGCATTGCTTCATCATCACCATAACCAATCACATACCAAACCAGATTGTTATAGCCTCTATCTACAAGCTGCTTAAATGCCATTATTGCCTGGTCAAACCCTTTTGGATGACACAATCTGCCTACAGAAAGCAGCTTGAACCTCGAATCATTATCCATTGGATTACCTATCACTTCTTCTTTTGCCAATGCTCTGACATAATCAGGAGAGATCATATTTTCTATAACTTTTACTTTATTTTTTAAAGACTTATAACTTTCTAGAAATGAGTCCCTGCATGCGTCCGAAACCGCGATTATGTAGTCAAATTTATCCCACATCTTCAAATCCTGCTGACGATTGGTTACAACTGTCGAATAATCTGTATGAATCCAAGCTACCTTCTTTTCCGCCCTCACCTTATCAGCTACATAGTAATGCGGCCATAAGTAACTTATTGCAACGTCGTATTGCTTGTTACATTCAGGCAGAAAAGGAAGAGCATACTTCCACATAAGCTGCATCTGGAAATAGCCCATTTCAGGTATTCCTTTAACTTTGCTTACTACGGTCGAATGCACTTTAGCAAGTAAGCGCGAAGCGCTTATTCTCAGCTGTTTTTCCTTGATTGTTTCATTTATTGATTTACGAAATGTCGCATATTGAGGAATCTCACGGAGTAAATTAGGTTTATCTGACAGCAAGCTCATAAAATCCCCTTTATGTCGGTACAGCATAAGATCAATATCATATAGGCTATAATCGAACTCATCCAACATACCGGCAAGGCTTCTTTCTACCCCTCCAACCTCCATATCATAGGAGGCAATCAATACATTTCTCATCTCGTTCTCCTATTCAATAGCAGCTTTTTCTCGCGGCGCCTTTTCAACATTCGCCAACCCCATATAAGTGGACGAAGCGGAAAATAAAGAAAGTGCAGCGGTTTAGGCAGCGGAAGCGTTTTTGCATCTTCTGGGTAGGGATAAAGGAAACTCGCTATAAAAAAAAACTTTTGTCTCGTTGTAAGTAGCCCAAACAAATATTTTTTATGATAGCGATCTACTTCCTCCGGTATGGGCGGAGTATGTAAGTTTATGATTCGATGAACATAATACATTGCGTCCTCTGCTGACCATTCTGCTTTTCTGTCCGTTATTAGCGGCTTCATTTCTTCACGTAAGGGAGTTGCCATTAATCTAGCTACTAATAGCAGCGCTTGCCCCCCGATATGAGCAAATTGATGCTTCCTCAGCAATCGAATTAATTTCGGCCAATCTACTTTTTGATTTACTAGTTGTTTAATATCTAGCAGCCAACGAAGTCTGGACCAACCATGGCGAGCGCCGTGGGAAACGAGAAACATAAATAAATCTTCTCTACCGAGATAATAGATTGGTCTTGAAATGAGTGAGCTCTGTCTTCTACGCTCCCATAAATCATCAAATTTCGGTTCCTTTGCAGGTGCAGGATTAAGTCGCCAATGAACCTCAACCTTGATCGCTTTGTCTGGATGAACAAAGGCCGTATGATGATGACGCCATTTCCAGTCATTTAAGACCGATTCGATATAATCATCTTTTACATACCCAAGCGATACGAGTAGGGCTTCAGCACGTTCTAGATCCTTGATTGGAATTAGGAAATCCAGATCACACGATGTACGAAGTGATACGTCTCCATATAAGTCAGCAGCAATGACTGGCCCTTTAAGAAAGAGCGAACGAATTCCGTTCTCAGAGAACACCTTAGCCAGCTGTTCCATCTCTCCGCTGAGTGCCAACATCTGTAGAGTGTTGCGATAATAGTCGCGATGAAACATTTGAGTTACAAAAGTAGGGATATCGGTTGATTTCATTTTTTGCAGCTTGAGATTGAGAGTGGGAAAAACACGATGATGTCTTGCTAACTCTATAAATTTGTCCCAATCCGTCTTATGGAGCAGCTCCTGTATATCAAAAGTTATTTTAGCTCCATGATCCATAACAAGGATCGAAAGAAGCAGTCTCAATTCGTCAGACAGTTCTTCCTTTTGGAGTGAGACGTCGTTATTCATGAATTTCTCCTTCATATTGATGAACTCACAGCGAACAAAGAACCTGTTTTTGTTCTATAAAACGAACACAAGTACAGATTATCACCTCTACAGTCGGTTGTCAATCTATTTACCGCCTGACACTGTGAAATTATGAAACGTTAACATTGCTATGTTGATAGGTAATAGACGCTTCAGCATATACAGATTGAATACAATTGATCACTCGCGATTGTTCGTCCTCCGACATACTGGAACCTGAAGGTAAACAAATACCTGTTTCAAATAGCTGCTCCGACACGTTAATGCCTTCTTCATGCGAGTAATAAGTGTTCGCTTTGAATAAAGGCTGCAAGTGCAAGGGTTTCCATACATGACGCGCTTCAATCTTCGCTTTACCAAATGCCTCTAGTAAATAATGCACGGAAATACCTGATTCTTGCAAATTCAAGGTTATCGTAGTTAGCCATCTATTTGACCTGGTGTTCTCTAACTCAGGCATAAACTGTAGCCCTGGCAAATGGCCCAATTCTCTTTTATAACGGTCAAAAATGTTTCTCCTCGCTATTACTCTTTCATCCAGAACTTCTAATTGCGCTCTTCCTACACCAGCAAGCAGGTTGCTTAATCGGTAATTATAACCCATATCACTATGCTGATAATGAGGAGCTGCGTCTCTCGCTTGCGTTGCCAAAAACCGTGCTCTTCGCAGCAC
The DNA here is from genome assembly GCF_056398245.1 of Paenibacillus sp. 01T47. Lineage (NCBI taxonomy): Bacteria > Bacillati > Bacillota > Bacilli > Caryophanales > Paenibacillaceae > Paenibacillus > Paenibacillus sp. 01T47. The sequence goes on along the minus strand of NZ_JBFTPA010000003.1, from coordinate 305,932 downwards.
TTCTTCATCATCCGATACCAGCATTCCGCCACCCGATGTAGTTATTATTTTGTTGCCGTTAAAAGAGTAAATGCCAAATTTTCCGAATGAGCCGCTCTTTTTCCCCTTATAACTTGATCCAAGAGACTCCGCTGAATCTTCAATGATAGGAACCTCATATTGATTGCATAAAGCGATAATCTCTTCCATTTTGGCACTTTGCCCATACAGATGAACAACGATAACTGCTTTTGGCAAATTCCCTTCCTGATTAGCTTTCTCTAAAGCTCGCTGCAGCGCTTGTGGTGACATATTCCATGTGTCAAACTCCGAATCGATAAATACAGGTTCGGCTCCAACGTACAAAATCGGATTAGCACTCGCTACAAAAGTTAAGCTTGAGCAAAATACGAAATCGCCTTTCTTGACATGCAGCAAACGAAGCGCCAAATGAATCGCTGCCGTTCCGGAGCTTACTGCAACGGCATCTTTAACACCAGCATATGCTGCCATTTCTTTCTCGAAGGCATCAACATGGGGACCGAGCGGTGCTATCCAATTCGTAGCGAATGCTTCGTGGATATATTGTTGTTCAGTTCCACTCATATGTGGCGGGGAAAGATAAATAAATTTTGGCTCAGCTAACATGAACAGATTCACCATCCTTAATAAACATATGTTTGCAAGCGTAAAGATCAGGAAGCTTTCTTAAACTATCAATACGGTAATGTGCCTCATACTCAGGCGTAACATTAGCGTTTGCGTATTCGCCATTTCCCCTTCGAATATGGACCGTGGTCCATCCCAGCTGCTTCGCGGTTACGAAGTCCTTTTTCACATTATCTCCAACATACATGCATTGAGTGTGATCGATCTGCAGTTTCCTGCTGACCTCTTCGTAAACTAATGGGCTTGGCTTCCAATTTTCTCTGCCGTATTCATCTGACAAAACAATGACTTCAAATCTGTCTGCCAGCTTTAAAGCGTGAACCTTTTGCTGTTGAGCATTGAGATATCCGTCAGAAATAAGAGCTAATTTGACCTCTGATGATAGATGCTTCAGCACCCATTTCGCGTCTTCTGCCAAATGAATGTCTGGTATATGAGATCGATAACAGTTGATTAATATTTTTATAGTAGAATCCCCATACTCTACTCCAAGCTGATCAAGAACCTTATTAAAAATCAACTCTCTTTTTCCGGAATGAAATAATTTAACCGCTGATTCAAAAAAACCAGTTACACCGAATTTTTCAATAATATACTGATCTACAGCTTTAAAACCACTGATGACATACTGCTTCTCTTCATACAATGTATCATCCATATCAAACACAATAGCCTTAATGGTCATAGGAGATATCCTTTGTAAAAATGGCCTCATCGTATCGAAGCATCGTCAGTTGATCGCACCAGCTATTATCCTGTCCCTCATCAAGCGTTTCCCCGCGACCCAGCCTAATGGTCCATAAAGGAAAATCTGCCCCTGCTTCAATAGCTAGTGGAACCCCTCCACCAAAACGAGGATTGATTTCTATAAAAGTAATCTCACCGTTTGCTTGTTTAAAACATTGCAGGGTTATACATCCTACTGGACCTGGCAATGCACGTACGACATGCTCGGCTGCATTTATGACATCCTGATTTTTCATCGTAATCCCTTTGCTTACTTCTCCTGCTCTTGTTTCGAGCCGAAGTCTAGGCACAATCGTTTTTATATTACCGAAGAAATCCACCATAACATCGATGGTATACTCCTCGCCGGTTACAAACTCTTGAATCATCGCATTAGGTATGTACTCTTTAAAGAAATGGAGCTCCTTCTCATTTTTAATTTTTGTGACGCCTTGGCTCGAGCTGCCGTTTCTTGGTTTAATCATCAACGGAAACTGATAGTTTTTTTCATGAATCTCATCTTCGCTGTATACTTTAGGCGTTCGAATATCGTTCTCAGAGAAAAACCGATAGGTCTTCTCTTTATCAAACGTAATTTCATTTAATTCACTGCTGGATAAAAGCAATTTCACACCTATTTCTTCAAAAAAAGAACGATTAGCAGCTAGCAGAACGAGCTCTGAATCAATTAATGGAATGAGAAGATGAATATTTTCGTCCACGCAGATCGCAAGGAGTGTCTCCAAGTAATGCTGTTCAACTACTCTAGGGACTAATACATGACGATCACTCATAAAGGCTGTTGGCGCAGTAGTCTTAACATCAGCAGTTACAATTTTCCCATTAATACCGTGAAGGGCGTAAGCCTCTTTAAATTTCTTGATGAGTGATACTCTTCTACCCGAGCTTGTAAATAAAAGATTCAATTCATTAGCCTTCATGATTCGAGACACTCCCTTTAAACATTGGCATCGTTGCATGATTTGCATTACTTATCCCTTCCGGCCGGACAACCTTTAAGAAGGTTTGAAACAGAATTTTTAAATCAAGAAAAATGCTCCAATTCTCTACATACCAAACATCCAGCGCAAACTTCTCTTCCCATGAAATTGCGTTTCTTCCATTAATTTGAGCCCAACCGGTTATACCTGGCCTTACTTGATGCCGCCTTGCTTGTTCCTCTGTATATAACGGTAAATACTCCATAAGAAGCGGTCTTGGACCAACAAGACTTAAATCGCCCCTTACTACATTAATAAGTTGAAGCAATTCATCAAGACTAAACTTCCGTAAGAAGCTCCCAAAAGGAGTCAGCCTTATGTGATCCGGCAGCAACTGACCGAGGCTGTCCTTCTCATCTGTCATCGTTCTAAATTTGTAAACAACAAAAGGGGCACCGTGGAGTCCTGGACGCTGCTGCTTATACACAATTGGTGTTCCTAGCTTAACGCGCACCAATATTGCAGTAATTCCAATGATCGGCAGCATAATGAGTAAGATTATACTCGAAACAAAAATATCAAATAATCGCTTTATCATAGATAGGTGCTCCCGTAGCTCGTTTAACTGCTCTTAGTTTGAAGATAGCAGCTTTCGCATTTTTGAAATAACGGTTGGACCGACGATTCGGCTTGCTGCTCTTTTTAGCTTACTATTTATACGAACATGAATGGGCAGCCACGATTTTGCAAAGTGGTGAATCGTAAAACTATTTCCTGTTATGTAGTTTCCTCCATTAATGTAGTCATAAGGACTGAAAAAGGTTCTTGGATAAAAGGTCACACCATTGGGTAACACTTGATATTCTCCATTCAAAATCAATCCATCTTTTTTACTGAGTTCCGTAATGACAGACGTATTAGTTGTCATGTCAAAATTGCCCCCAGGCAGTAAAAAACTTCTTCTGGCATAATCTATGAGCAGTTCCTTTATCCATGGATGGCCTTTGACCGCCCCCATCGTAGCTGACTGAAGATAAGTTTCATCTTCAAACCCGGAAAAGGCCTCATGTTGAAGAAAAGAATCAAGTGGCTTAAGTACCTCAACATCCGTATCTACATAAATGCCTCCAAGATGAAATAAAGCATGTAGTCGCACATAATCACTTACAAATGCATATTTCCCAGCTACATAAGCCTCTTTCACATAACGGTTTGAGTTGAGATCGAAATTATCCTCATTCCACTCTATTATGGTGTAATCGCTAAGATGCTTTTGCCAACTATCCATGCATTTTTGAATTTTTTTTGATTTCTCTCCACGCCCAAACCAACAGTAATGCAGTATACGAGGGATTTTTTCGATGTCTCCCACAACTGAACCTCCCTTAAAATGGCCATATTAAATATTTACTTGTATAACGAATATCCAATATAAGAACATTCTCGAAATAGAAGTAAATGAAATATAAAACAAGGATAGTTATATACATAAACTTCTGGTCTTTAGGACGAAATAATTTAACTAGCCAGCCTAAAAGAATAATTTGATATAAACAAAAATAGAGGCTCATTCTCGCGAAAATCCAATTTTGCGTAGAAATAATCATAAGCACAAAACCAACCATCGTAAGATTAACGATGACGTCGCTCTTCGGAAAAAGCTGTCTAAGTTTCTCTCTGCCAAAGAAAGCGATTAAGAGTGGCACTGCAAGTACAATAACTCGAAGATAGTTAGCTCCGCCTTGATTAAAGCTCTCATATTTTCCATATTGCGTGTTCTTAATAGTTGCAAATAAAAGCTCAGAAAACTGTTGAAAGCCTATGACGACCAAGACAGCTAACAACAATAAAAAAAAAGTCATTCCAGTCCAAGCCTTACGTCGAACGATAAAGTATAACGGGATCATAACTAAAGCACTTTGATGTAAAAAGGATGCGAAGAGAACAACCAGCATAAATGGTTTCCATTTGCCATCTAAAAGAGATTTAGTAGCTGCAAATATGATTGCAGCAGCTAGAAATTGTCTGACGCCATTCATAGAAACGATAAAGGCTCCAGAAGTAATATAGATGTATAAACTAAGATCCAATAATCTAGAATACTTGTAGAGAACGATAACAATTAATACGTTTGTAAAAAACGCTGTTACAAATATTAATATTTGTGGATCATCTGAGATTTGTTTCAGCAGCATTTGCAAAATATTGAATCCAACATCCTTGCGTTGAACAATAGCATTCCAGCTGAAATCTTCAACCTCATAAGCATGCATATAAAAAAAAGTATCTCCGATGTTGTTTCTCAAACCGGCTACAATCGCGAGTGTTAATGCAGCACCTGCTGCCAATAGCTTATTGGGCTGAATAATGGACGATCCTACACTTGTCGAAGTAGCGAAATAACGTGCAAATAAAGCACAAAGAAATACGACCAGTAAGCTAAGCCATAGGATATTCATTTATTTTTCCTTTTTGAGAGATAATCCCTCTTGTTTTAAATGAGATATAGAAGTAAAGAAGCAGACCCAGTGGAATTGCCAAAATCGAAAGCCCTTTATTAGGAACTTCTTTTAACCAATTTTTATTTTTGGAAATTAAACTGCTTGAAATATAATGAATAGCTTGACGATAGCGAAACGCTAAACTGCTAAATGGCAACTTCATTAGTTCCACACGATAGAAAGCAAATCCCTTAGGATTTTTACGGTACTGAGTCAGCATATTTCTTGTTGAACCATCAGGCATGTATTCAACGACGCACAAAATCTCGTGGAGAATAAGCAGCTCATAACTTTTATCCAAAAGAAGATATTTCCAGTTTAATCCTACATACTTCTCACCCTCGAAGATCGGATATGGATTTTCTCTCATTAGCGATGTACGATATACTAGCTTTTTATCACCGGCTACCCCATGCTTATAATATAAATCGTATAAAGTAGAACTCTTCAAATGCTTAGGTAACTCCGTCCCTATAATCTGCCCGTTTTTATAACAATCAAGGGCAATAAATCCACAGTATTTATCATTTCGGTGTTCCTCCCAAAATGATTCGATGAGTTCTACTGCATTATCAGTTAAGTAATCATCCGAATCGATACAAACATTAAGCTCCGTTTCCATATGCTCATATGCTGTATTATGGGCTCCATGCATACCTTGATTCTGCTGTTTAAAATATCGAATTGGCACTAAATCTTCATTAATCCAATCATTGACGAGTACCTCAGTATTATCTGTTGAACCATCATCAATGATAAGCCATTCGAAATTTTTCGATGTTTGACGCTGCATGCTTTCATACAATTGATGTAAACAATAGGCTCGATTATATGATGGCGTAAATACAGTTAATAATTTCATTTGGCACCTCTTTTACACTAAGGATTACGTTATTGAACTGCTAATTGTAATACCCCTAAGTTATCTTTTGGCTGTTCCATCCATGGCTTATAAATTTCACTTAGTTCATGCGCTACTTGCGGTAATGAATATTTTTTTACAATATCTGCGCTGGTAGCCCCCATCCGCTGCCTCAGCTCCAGCGATTCACTCAGCTTCCTTAACCGGTCAGCAAATAATTCCATATCGGTTGGCTCCAGCACGAATCCATTCTCGCCATCTATAACGAGCTCTGAATGGCCTCTATTCCGCGTGGCAACAATGGGCAGCCCGCAGGCCATGGCCTCCATTAAATTGACGGGCAATCCTTCACGCAGACTGGATGCTACTGCGACGTCGCACATGGGCAGAAGCCGGTCGATATCTGTCCGATAGCCAAGAAAATGGACCATAGATCCAACCCCTAAACGCTCTGCCAGAGCCTGACTTTCCTCAAGCAAAGGCCCTTTACCAGCCAGCAGCAGCCGCCCATGCGGTACCGCCTCTTTAATAGCGGCCAAAGCGTGAATGAGCAGCTGATGGTTTTTGTTTCGGTTAAATTCAGCAGCATAAAACATAAGGAAATCGTCCGTGCGATAATCGAGTTCCTGACGCAATCGCCATTTATCAAGCTTTTGCAAAGGCTTAAAATGTGTTGTATTTACGCCAACACCATGAACATGAGCGATCCGCTTTGCTTTAAATTTTTTGGTGACAGCGAGCTGATAGTCCTCTGTATTGATTGTAATTAAACAGTCCGTCATGCTGGATAGTCTCTTCTCAATTGGATAATAAAGCATCCAGTTCAGGAGCGAGCCACCTTTGCAGAAATGAAAACCATGCGCGGTATAAATAACTTTTGTTCCTTGTTTTCTCGCCGGCTGTGCCGCGAGTCTTGCTAACACGCCGCCCATTGGCGTATGGCAATGAATGATATTATAATCCTGCTGCTGAATAATTGCCTTCAGCTCTCGGTATGCTTTGACATTGTTGGAATGGAACGGTGAGCGCTCAATGGAAATATTAAACTTTCGGTCAACAAAAGGGAGCTCCAGCTCGCCCTTTGCGGCGATATGGACCTCCCACCCTTGCTGCTTAAACCATTCGAGAACAGGCATATGAAATGCCTTGAAATGATAATCAACCGTTGCGCAAAATAAAATTTTATTTGGCATGCTTCTACCATCCTATACTAGAATTATTTTCTAGCAGATTCTCTTTCAACCATTTGCGATAAATAGTTTAATAGCTCATAACGCAAATCCTCACGCTGAAGAGCAAATTCAATTGTCGTCTGGATAAAGCCCATTTTCTCGCCAACATCATGACGCTTGCCTTCGAATTCATAAGCGTATACGGCTTCCATTAGGTTTAAAGCAGCGATCGCATCGGTCAGTTGTATTTCACCGCCCGCTCCAGGCGATTGATTGCCGAGAATGTCGAAGATCGCCGGGTTCAAAATATACCTGCCCATAATCGCCATATTCGATGGCGCCAGCTCCTTGGACGGCTTCTCGACCAAATGTCTAACCCGGTGGAAGGATTCTTCCATAAGAGTGCCATCTACAATTCCGTAGCGAGATACGGCTTCATCCGCCACACGCTGCACGCCGATAATCGAAGTATGATACTCATCATATTTTTCGATCATCTGCTTGATACAAGGCTTCTCCGCTGAGATAATATCATCCCCAAGCAGTACGGCAAACGGCTCATCGCCAATAAATTTGCGAGCGCACCATATGGCGTGCCCAAGCCCCTTCGGCTCCTTTTGCCGAATATAATGAATGTCCACCATATCCGCTGATTTGCGCACTTCACTTAATAAATCGTATTTATGTTTGGCAGTCAAAATTTGCTCCAGCTCAAGTGAGTTATCAAAATGATCCTCGATTGCCCGTTTTCCTTTACCCGTTACAATAATAATGTCCTCGATGCCTGATTCAATCGCTTCTTCCACAATATATTGAATAGTTGGCTTATCGACGATTGGCAGCATTTCTTTTGGCATCGCTTTTGTTGCTGGGAGAAACCTTGTACCCAGACCAGCAGCTGGTATTATCGCTTTTCTAACCTTCATAACTTTTATGCAACTCCTTCTTTTTTTAACCTGTTACTGATGCAAATCCAGGAAGCTCTACGACATTATTCGCTAGATCCAGCAGCCTTGTTCGCAATTCTGCTTTGCTCATTCCCCCGTGCAGGGCAATGATTTCTTCAATATGTTCAAAATAAATCTCGGATGATTTGCCTATGTAGATTTTTGGATAAACCTGCTTTTCATTGATTTCATCATCCTTAAGCATTTCTTCGAATAGCTTCTCGCCTGGGCGAATTCCTGTGTACTCAATGCCGATTTCCTCGACCGAGTACCCCGACATCCGAATGACATTTTGTGCAAGATCGGTAATGTTAACCGGATCACCCATATCGAGGACAAAGATTTCACCGCCTCTGGCAAGTGCACCAGCTTGAATGACTAACCTTGAAGCTTCAGGAATGGTCATAAAATAGCGAACCATGTCCGGATGTGTAACCGTTACGGGTCCTCCCTTCTCTATTTGCTTCTTGAACAGCGGAATAACGCTGCCGCGGCTGCCCAAAACATTGCCGAATCTTACCGCTACAAATTTGGTATTGCTGAACCGGTCCATATGCTGAATGACCATCTCTGCAATCCTTTTTGTCGCACCCATAACGCTGGTTGGATTAACCGCCTTATCGGTCGATACCATGACAAACGTATCCACGCGAGCTTGGCTGGCTGCTCGTGCCGCATTCAAGGTTCCCATTACGTTATTTTTGAACGCTTCCTCTGGATTTCTCTCCATCAGTGGAACATGCTTATGTGCTGCTGCATGATAAACGACCTGCGGACGATGAGCTTGCATAACGGCCAGCATTTTATTTGCATCTTGCATATCGGCGATTTCTGTCACAAATTCTATTTTTGTATGTCCGTAAAGCTCTTTCAGCTCCATCTCAATGGAATAGATGCTGTTCTCTCCATGTCCAAGCAAAATAAGCTTCTCCGGTAAAAACCTCGAAACCTGCCTGCACACCTCAGATCCAATCGAGCCCCCAGCGCCTGTTACCATAACGACCTTCTGAGTGACGTAACCTGAAATACTCTCAATATCGAGCTCTACAGGCTCACGCCCTAATAAATCCTCAACCTGAACATCACGAAATTGACTAACCGACACTCTGCCGGTAGCCAAATCCTCAAGCATAGGAATGATTTGTGTTTTTGCTTTTGTTTTAGCGCATTCGCTAAAAATCGTGTTAAGCTGTTTTTTGCTCAGTGAGGGTATCGCAATAACGATATTGTTAATCTCATAATCAAGCGCCACCTTCGCAATGCTTTCAACCCCGCCCAACACCGGAATGCCCATAATATCTAGATTATGTTTGTTTACATCGTCATCTATGAACGCAGTTGGCAATAGCTCCATTTCATTGTTGCTAAGGAGCTGACGGGCAAGCATCGTACCCGCAGAGCCAGCACCAACAATTAACGTGCTTTTACGCAATCCAGCATTTTTCTGGTAGCTGCCACGGAAAATTCTCCAGCATAGCCTTGATCCTCCGATTAACAGCATATGAATCATCCAGGTCACGGCCAGCAGCCTGAAAAACACATCCTGCATCACAATTTGCTGAATAATCGCTGCTGCAAAGATCGAGAAGGAAACGGCCTTTGTAATAATCAATAGCTCCCCTACACTCGCATATTCCCATGCCTTCTTATACAAATTGTAGTAGAAGGAAAAGAAATGATGGCTTAATAGCAAAGTAATTGAACTAATTACAATGGGTGCAGTCACCACATCAAGTGAAGCACTTAGCAACAACCTGCTAAAAAAAATGGCGGTAAAAACGATAATGGAGTCGATTAAAATCAATAAAGACAATCTTTGTCGATACGTCAAAGAACATTCACCCTTTCTTCAGATATAGAAAAAACAAACGAAATTATTGGCTTAAGAGAATCAAGCTTAATATCTCTGTTACACTCTTAGAGTGTTTAACTAAAAGGCTTTTTACAAAACCATTTAGTTAAAGACTCTAAAATCGAGTCCAGGGGCATCGAACCCCGCCTCACACCACACTCTTGACGACTCGCGTCTAAGGTTTTTTTGCAACCCACAGTATGGCCGAGTGCCTCCATTGATAACGGTGAGGAGACATTACCGAATGAAATTGCCTTTACAAACACTTAATGTGCTTTATAAAGAACAATAGTCCGTAAAAAAAGCGCTATCCGATTGATATCATCAAACGCTCTACTTATTTAGTATGACACCCAATATATTAGCTTTTGCAAACAACAGTGCACGTTTCGCTTCCAGTGCATGCTCCTGCTGTGTTTTCCCATGTTTTAAAAGCAAGAGTACGCCGTCACATTTATTTACCAGCGCATTCGTATCCGGAACGCCAAGAACCGGCGGGCAATCCAGCAGAACCATGTCATAATGCTCATCTGCAAATGCCATTACATCTACCATCAGCTGTGAATCGAGCAGTTCTGTCGAATTATAGAGGCGCTGCCCGCTTGGCAAAATATCGAGTCCTTCGACCTCCGTATTATAAATCGCTTCACGAATTTCGAGCTGCTGCCCTAAAACATTCGACAAGCCTGGCGAGGTTTGTACATTAAAGATTTTGTTTATGATTGGATTGCGAAAATTTGCGTCGATGATCAGCACTCTATCGCCACGTTGTGCCATACAGACTGCTAAGTTGACTGCCGCTGTCGATTTCCCTTCACCCTCTGAGGGCGAAGTGACCAGTAAAGAACGCACCTTGCTGCCGCTCGCTGCATAATGAATATTGTTGCGAATGGTTCGATATTGTTCCGAAACGATGCCATGCGGATTAATATAAGCGAGTAAGCTTTTGTTTACATAAGACTTTGATACCTTTTGCCGCTCACGAACCAATCGTCTCACCTCTTACAGAAATGCTTTTTTGTTTTTTCAAACGACTGCTAGCATAATCTTTTCGTTTAATTTTATTAACTTGACCAAGCATCGTTAGGCCGAGCAGCTCTTCCACTTCTCGTTCTGATTTGATAGAATCATCGAGTGAATCTAGCAGGAATACTAACCCTACGCTCAAAATCATGCCAAGCAAGAAGGCAATGTACACGATACGATTGCTTTTTTCATTAATCGGGAAAGGATTTTCTTCTGCCTTCGTCAACAATCTGATGCTCGTAATTCCAAGCACTTCCGATGCTACTTGCCTGTAGGTTTCCACTGCTGTATTCGCGATCTCAGCTGCAAGCCTTGGATCGGTATCCATAACAGAAACTACGGTAACAAGCGAGGCATCTACACTGTCTACTCTAATTTGGCTTCGTAATGCTGCTGCCGAAAGATTAAGACCGAGCTTCTCAATTACCTGATCCAAAACGATTGGCTCTCTGAACAATACCCTCACTGTGCCCATCATATCCGAGGAAGCAGCCACGATCATCCGCGTGTTTGATACATACATTGGCGTTTCAGGCTTTGAATTAAAGAAGCCTGCAGCGACTGTAAAGAGAATAGTAATGACCATGACTATCCACAGACGTTTTTTTACCGTGAGAAATAACGCTTTGAGATTTATTTCTTTAATCTTTACTCTGTCTTGATCATGATGCAATGCTTGTGAATCCTCCAGCCGTTTACCTTCCATTTGCACACCTGCTTACTATGTTTGTTATAAAGAACAATAACACAATATTAGTTCTTTATATAGAACATGTCAATACACTTTCCCGACTTTTTATTCAAAGTCAGTTATCGATATGAAGAATAATAATATTTGATGATTTCTTTTTGTCAGCAGAGTAGACATTCGTCTCCGTTCTGCTTTCCTTCCACATATTTGAACGGATCAAGTCTTTTAGTGCTTGGAAATCACCCTTGCTCATACCTTCATCAACCGCATTTTTAATAATGACTCGCCATTCCTCATCCAACGTTTCATCCATATGAATCTTTGGTAAATGCTCTTCTCCGAGTAAATATTCAATGTTTGAGTCTAGTGGAGCTGCTATTTTTGCCATTACCTGAAGAGATGGGTTATTCTGCATATTGCGTTCAATGTAGCTCAAGTAGGACTTGGATACGCCCGCTAGGTCAGCAAGCTTCGTGATCGAGTAGCCCTTTTTTTCCCGTAGACTTTTAATCCGTTCCCCAATCATAATATTCTCCTTCGGCCAGTTTAGATCTAAACGTAAAGCTGAACAAAATCAACACAAACTAACACTTTATAACAGACAATATGTATATTTTAGTTCTTTAATGAGAACAGGTCAATAGCATTCCATTTTTTTATATGCAAAGAAGCAGCAAAGATGTACAATTTTTGCAAAAGCAGAAGTTGTAAATATTTATTGAAAGGGAGATTATTTATGATATATTCGCTTAAATCGATAGACTGGATAGCGAAAAATGACCTTATCGATCATCTATTGCAACAAGAAGATAACTTAGCCATTTCTACAATGGATCAAGGTTTTGAAGCTGAGGTGGTAAAGGTCACTTTGGAGCAAACAAGCTATGTATTAAAAATATGGAACAAGGACTCCAGACCTGATGTTAGTTTCCAGTTTCATTTATTGAATGCACTCTTTGACCGTGAATTATCCGTGTCGAAGCCTATTGGCTGGGGGATGAACGCTAATGGCGAAAAGGTATTGTTCACATCGTTTGACGGAGCAGCCGTTAAGAAAGTAAATAAAAAGAAAATGTCCGATCTTGCGCTCCTACTAGCAAGTATCCATCAAACTCCAGTGGAAGAGCTCTTACATGTACAGCTTCCAAAGTATGACTTCATCGACTACTTTTATTCTGCCATAAAAGAACATCCCGATTTATTGCTCGCATTAACACATTTTTTGAGTATGACAGAGATGAATCAAGAACAATTGATACACGGTGATTTTCATTTAGCAAATATACTCGAAAATAATGGAAAGTATACCGTCATTGATTGGACCAATGGGCAGTTAGGCGACATAAGGTATGATTTTGCATGGTCGTTCGTTTTAAAGAGCATTTATGTGTCTGAACAGAATGCTTCTGCATTTCGTACTGCTTATCTAAAAACAAATCCAATTTCACAAAATGACGTTCAGCTTTTTGAAGCGATCGCATGCCTCAGATGGATATTGTACAGTAGGCATGAAAAAGTGCCAAAGGGGACAAATACCCTTGATACAATAATGAGCTTAATCACTAACAACCCTTACTTGAAAGAGCTAGATTTATACGATTTTTCAAAAAAGATATAAAATTTAGTTGCACAAGCCTTCACAAAACACGCAAAACAAGGCTGAACAAGACGAAGCCATGTTCAACCTTTTTTGCTGCCCTTCTTGACTCGCACTTCCTACTGTCCATGCACAAACTTTTTTATTTCATGTACTATTTATTCCTTTCTCGTTCATCCAACTATAATTACCCATTTTTATGAACGTCAATAAAAAAAGATCTCCTCACTACGGTATATAACCGTAAGAGGAGATCCTTTTCATTTATCCAATAAGCGAAATCAAGCTTTTAAATTCCAGCTCTTCAAATTTGAGCAATACGGTTTCGCGTTCATACGCCCAGCAGCAGCCATCAAGCTCTGCGGATACTGGCACATCACAGCGAATTGTCGCTAAATCACGGGATAGATGCAGCATATCAAGATCCGCTTCAATTTTCACTCGGATAGTTTTGGATACCGCCTCCAAATTAGCAAGCAAGCCCTCGATTGAACCATGCTCTTGAATAAGCTTATGTGCTGTTTTTTCTCCGATACCTTTCACGCCTGGATAATTGTCCGCTGTATCTCCCATTAACCCTTTGATGTCGATAATTTGAATAGGCGTAAGTTGGCGTTCTTCCATTAGCGTTTCCGGCGTATACACCATGTAGTTCCCGATGCCCTTCTTCATGATCGCAACCGATACCCGGTCGTCCACCAGCTGAAGCATATCATGGTCACCCGTCACAACAAAAATTTGCGCTTGATCCTTAAGTGCAGCAGCAAGTGTTCCAATGCAGTCATCCGCCTCATATCCTGCGATCCCAATATTCGGTACACCGAAGCTGGCAACAACTTCTTTCACAAGATCAAACTGAGGAATTAGATCCTCTGGCGCAGACGGACGATTGGATTTGTAACCATCATACTGCTCCGTACGAAATGTCGTGCTTCCCATATCCCAGCAGCATACGACATGTGTTGGATTAAACGTATTGATTGCATCCATGAAATACCGAACAAAACCATGTACTGCATTAACAGGTACGCCTGCACTTGTTTTACGAACGCTTCCTCCGAATGAAGTAGCGAAATAAGCCCGAAATAAGATTGCCATCCCATCAACCAAAAGTAAACGTTGTTCACTCATCGTTATAAAACCCCTCTCAAACATATAAAACCATTATTAATATTTATTGCCCACGAATAAATTTTCCAATCCGCCCCGCAGCTTCCTTCAACCGTTCTTCGCTTTCAACCAGCGCTATTCTTACATAACCTTCACCCTCGGAGCCAAAAGCTTCCCCAGGCACAACGACAACGCCTGTTTGACGAAGCATTTCCTGGGAAATTCGCCTGGACGTCCACGGCTCGCTAAGCGACCACTGCATAGGAGGAAGCTGCGCCCAAACGAACATTGTTGCCCGAGGTGCCGCAATATCCCATCCTTCTGCTCGAAGCGCTTCAAGGAATGTATTACGCCGCTGCTCATAAAGCTTTCCTGCCTTTGGCTTCTCTACATTTGCTATCGCTTCCTGAAGTGCAACAATTCCTGCCTCTTGAATAGGATCAAACACGCCGTAGTCAATATTCGCTTTCAGCTCGCGGAGAGCGGCGACTGCTGCTCTATTTCCAGCCAAAAAACCAATTCTGCAGCCAGCCATGTTGAAGCTTTTGGACAAAGAATGGAATTCAACCGCATGGTCGATTGCACCTGGTACCTCAAGAATGCTAGGCGGCTCACAGCCTTCAAATCCCATTTCGGAGTATGCAAGATCATGAACGACCAATACGTTATGACGCTTTGCTTTATCAATCAATCGCTCAAAAAAGGAGATGTCCGCTATAGCAGAAATCGGGTTGTTCGGGTAATTGAGCAAAATAAACGTTGCCTGGTCCCATTCCGAATCCGGTATTGCCTCCAGATCAGGCATAAAGCCATTCTCCTCGCGCAGCGGCATCAATACAGATTCGACTCCCGCGAGCGCTAATGATGCAGCATAAATCGGATACCCCGGATTAGGCAGCAAAACGATATCGCCAGGATCACAAAGCGCCATGGCAAGATGGGCAAGACCGTCTTGTGAGCCAAGCAGTGTTACGATCTCGTCTCCAGCATCCAGCTCCACGTTAAATCGATGCTTCATCCATTTCGCTGCATGCTCTCGAAATGGCAAGCCGCTTTTAATTGCTGGATACGAGTACATATCACTGCGCAATGCCGCTTCACTAAGCGCCTGTCTAACGGCGGGCGAAGGCGGCTGATCCGGATTTCCGATGCCAAGATCAATAATATCAAGACCGCTTTCCACAGCTGACCGCTTCCACGCTGCAACTTCTGCAAATATGGATGATCCTAGCTGCGACAGCCTATTGGAACGCCATTTGGTTTGTGACATACGTCCATTCACCCTTTTCCATTGTTCCAAACTTGTTCGTATTGTTCTTCCTTATATCCAACAGTAACCGTCTTGCCATCCGTCACGATAGGCCGTTTAATCAGCATGCCGTTCGAAGCAAGCAAGTCATATTTCTCATCTTCAGACATGTCAGCCAGCTTGTCCTTCAAACCAAGCTCCCTGTACACATCTCCAGATGTGTTAAAAAACTTTTTCAGCTCCAGACCGCTGTTTTTGACAATCTCCTTCAGCTCCGCAGCTGTAGGTGTTTGCTCAACAATATTTCTGGATACGACATCGTTGCCCTTATTTTGCAGCGATTTAAGCGCTGAGCGGCATGTACCGCATTTTGGATATTGAATGATAGTTAGTTCCTTTTGTTTCGTCATCCTCTTGTTTCCTCCAGCATTGGGCTGACTAGTCCCATTTATTTTGATAGACTCCGTTCTAATCGTTCAAGCTCAGGCGGCAAATCCGCACGCCATTCCATCCATTTTTTTGTAATTGGATGGGTAAAGCCCAGTATCTCGGCATGGAGTGCTTGACGACCGACTGCGTCCTCCCACTCTTCCTCCACACCTTGCTGAGTACCATACATTTTATCTCCGATAAGCGGGCAGCCGATATGCTTCATATGAACGCGAATTTGATGCGTCCGTCCCGTTTCGAGCTTTAAGCGCACTGCCGCTGCGGCAGGCTTGTCCGAAGTAGATTCATAATGTGCAATCGTCTCATAGTGCGTAATAGACGGATAACCCTCTGGCGTGACGATGCGAACATGCGGCTGGTCTGGGTCACGGTCAATCGGCGCATCAACCACTCCCGCAGCTGGCTCAGGGCAGCCATAAACATAAGCACGGTACAGCTTTAAAATACCGTTTGCCTGCATTTGCTCCGAAAGCTGTTGATGTACATATGAGGTTTTTGCAATAGCAACAAGTCCGGATGTTTCTTCATCAAGGCGGTGGACGGGACGGAAACGCACCTTCTCTCCCGCCTCTTGCCAATGGTAGACGATACCATTAGCAAGCGTCCCCGTGTAATGTCCATGGGTCGGATGGACGATCATACCGGCTGGTTTATTTACGATAAGCAGATCCTCATCCTCGAATACGATCTGTACCGGAATAGGTTGCGGCAAAATATCTCCGGAAATTTCCCTCTCCATGCGTACGCGAATGATATCGCCCGCTGCAACGGGAGCTGTTGTATAGGCACGAATCTCGTTAACAGTCAGTCCATGCTCCGTTTGCTTTACTTGCGAGAGCAGCTTGCGTGATACGCCCAGTTGACGCTCCAGCACCCGCCGGACGGTCATTCCATGCTCTGCCTCACTAACCGCAGCCACCAACGGCCGATAATATAATAATTCAAGTCTATCCATCATTTTTTAGGCTTCCGAAATACTTCTGCGCTGCGTACATATTCCGTATCTGATACGCCAAGCTTCGCATTTGCAACTCTAGCAGCGGCGAAGAAAAAATCGGACAATCGATTCAAATACGTTTGTACATCGGCATTAATCGGATGCTCCGCTGCAAGCGTTACAACGCGGCGCTCTGCCCGACGGCATACCGTTCGGCATACATGCAGAACTGCAGAAACAGAGCTTCCTCCCGGCAAAATAAACCTCGTGATTTCCGGCGCCTCTGCTGTATATTGGTCAATCCATTCTTCCAGACGTTTAGACGGCTCTGCTGATATTTTTAGAGGCGCGCCTTCAACGGCGTAAGCAAGATCTGAGCCGCAGTCAAACAATTCCTGCTGAATATCAACGAGCCAAGCTGCCATTTCTGCCAGCTCTTCGTGTTTGGCAGCTTCCGCCGCTGCCTGCCCTACAAAACAATTCAATTCGTCAATGGTACCATATGCCTCAACACGAACATCATCCTTGCGCACGCGGCCGCCAATTAAAGATGTCTGACCGCTATCGCCCGTTCTTGTGTATAGTTTCATCGGCCTTGCCTCCTTTTTTCATCCATTACTCTCTATTCATGCAAACAGCAGGTCGGATAAGCTCCTGACCTGCTGTTTATTAAAGGCGCTAGATTAGCCTTCTTGCTTCAAGCGATGTACAAAGCCGCCAATTCGATCAAGCGCTTCGGTCAGATTCGTGACAGAAGTTGCATAGGAGCAGCGAAGATGGCCTTCGCCTCCGAGACCGAATACATCTCCCGGAACAGCTGCAACATTCGCTTCGTCGAGCAGACGCTGCGCAAACTCCTCACTTGATAAGCCAGTCGATACGATCGATGGGAATGCATAAAATGCACCCTGCGGCTCATGGCAATCGAGTCCGATTTCCCTGAATCCTTTTACGACAAGACGCCGGCGCTGATTATAAGCCTCCACCATGCGGTCCTTCTCTTCTAAGCCATGTTGAAGTGCTTCAAGCGCTGCATACTGTGCCATAATCGGCGCGCACATAACGGTATACTGGTGAATTTTTAGCATTGCTGCAATAAGATCAGGATGGCCGCAAGCATAACCCATCCGCCAGCCTGTCATCGCGAAAGCTTTCGAGAAGCCGCTCACAAGAATGGTACGATCCTTCATCCCCGGCATTGCAGCAAAGCTTACATGCTTCGAGCCGTAAGTAAGCTCCGCATAAATCTCATCGGAAATAACAATAAGATCATTCTCTTCCACTAGCTTTGCAATAGGCAGCCAGTCCTCATAGGTCATAGTTCCGCCAGTAGGGTTACTTGGATAACATAAAATAAGTACTTTTGATTTCGGCGTTATAACGGCTTGAAGCGACTCTGCCTTCAGCTTAAATTCATCCTTAGCAAACGTTTCAATACCGACAGGTTTTCCTCCGGTAAGCGCGGTTATTGGTGAATAGGAAATATAACATGGCTCAGGAATTAAGATTTCATCACCTGGCGAAATAAACGCACGAAGGGCAAGATCAATGGCTTCACTGCCGCCAACGGTTACTAAAATTTCATTCGCAGGGTTGTAAGTTACGGCAAATTGATCATTTAAGTACTGCCCAATGGCTTCGCGAAGCTCTGGCATACCTGCATTTGACGTGTATTGCGTTTTCCCCATTTCAAGCGCATATACAGCAGCTTCCCGAACATGCCATGGCGTCACAAAGTCCGGTTCCCCTACTCCTAATGTAATAACATCCTTGCGCGTACTGACCAAATCAAAAAACCGACGGATTCCCGACGGTTTGATGCCCCGAACGAGCGGTGACAAATAATCAGCCATCGATTGACGCTGCAAAGGTGTGGAGGGTTGTTTCTCTTCATCTTTAATCATTGCCATCACCCTTTTTTCACGGCGAAACCATCAACCGATGATCACCTTCATGCTCCTCGAAGATAATGCCGTCTTGTTTGTATTTTTTCAAAATAAAAAATGTTTTTGTCGATAATACCGCGTCAATAGGCGATAGTTTATTCGATACAAAAGAGGCGACCTCTTTCAACGTTTTTCCTTCAACCTCAACGAGCAAATCGTATGCTCCCGACATCAGGTAGACGGATTTTACTTCTGGATATAAATAAATGCGCTCAGCGATTCCTTCGAAACCGCGACCGCGTTCTGGTGTAATTTGTACCTCAATAAGTGCAGTTACCTTCTGGTCGTCAATCTTGCTCCAGTTTACGACTGTCGCATACTTCACGATAATATGGTCTTTCTCTAGCTCGGCGATGGCTTGCTTTACTTCCTCGGTTGTTACGGCTAACATGGTTGCGATCAAATCTGCATCTCTGCGCGCATCCTCCTGAAGCAGTTCAAGCACTTTCAACTGTAATTCGGTCATTGTATAACTCCTTCCAGTACAACTGCAATTATAAAGAATATTTTACAACGTTTTTGTTTCTCGCGCAATCAAAGCATAAAAGGCTGAAGCCTTTATTTTGGCGGCTTCAGCACTTCTCGCGGAGAAATATTAGCATGATATGTAAAAGCTGCTTCTGCTTGCTATTCCTTATAAAAAGGAAAGACCCCAAAGGGGTCTTTACATGTAATGCGTTTGTGAGCCTTGTTGATATTGGCCGGACTGCTGCATTTGCGGCGTATACATCGTTTGGTTTTGCTGTTGCCCAAGGTTTTGCTGTAAAAACTGGCTCGTTTTTTGTTTGGTTTGCTGATATTGCTTAGCCTGCTTGTCCAGCTCCTGACGCAGCGCAGGCGAGGATGTATTGTACATATTCGCTTGCTGCATCGCCGTAAACAGCTGGCCTTGCAGTGCCAACGTGCTGTCTGTCAATTTCGTAAACAGCTGGCGAATATCAGGACAAGTAGACTCTGTTGCTGCTGTTGCATATTCACGAACAACTCTTTTCAAATCGCTAAGGATCGTGCCTGCCAAATCTTCCTCAGTCAATATCGATTGCTTTTGTTGTTGCTGCATTATGATTGACCTCCTAATCTTCTTTTAAAATCCTTCTTATTGTTGAGGCTGTGTTGGAGCCATTTGCTGATGGTGCGAAATCGCATGCAGCAAAGAATCATAGTGCTGCTGATGGGTTTGAATCATTTGTGAGCATAAATTTCTAAGCGCTGGTGTAGTACCGGTAGCAACAAGCGTTGCACATTGCTTAATTAATAAATCCTCGTTGGACATAGAGTCTGCAATGTACTCCAGCTCTTTTGCCGTCATTGGCTGCATCATTTAATCATCCTCCTCTAAACTTGGTCCAAAATTACGATTTGATCCATTTATTTCGTGCCAAACGTATTATGAGCTAAATTTCCTTTATTTATGTGTCAATATTTAAATCGAAATTGCCGGTGTGAATTAATTGGAAATCCACCTCTATAATTAACTGATCGGGCTTTGGCAGCCACTCCTTACTTTTGCATGCTTGCTGCCAATAAGCTTGATGGTAACGGTACAGATGATGCTCCAGTTGAAAGAAACTAACTTTCTTCTCCAGCCCCTTGCGGAACGTATCTTCCATCTCCTGCTTAATCCGCGCTTTAACTGACGAAACAATTTCATGTTCCTGTATAACGCCATCCATTTCTGCGACATTCCCGTCTACTCGCATCTTTAATGTGAAAATGGGCTTGTCACCTTTAAAACTCACATCCACACTCCCTCTGGATGAAACGACAGCGATTGCCGCTTTCCCTTTTTCCCCTTGCGCTTTGAGCAGAAAATGCTTGAATTCAGGATCTGCCCATCTTAGCCCTGTGGCTTCAGGCTCCGTAAGATAACCGAGATATTTAAGATCTTTAAATATAAATATCCCTTCGATTAACTGGATTTGCAGCGGTTGTTTCTTTCTTTTCCAGTATTCTTCATTTGCATTCAAAGCAGGGAGAGTAGTGACCATGGAGGGTTCATTCAGCGTCTGTACCGCCAGCTGCAAGGAATAAGGACGAATGAAGCTTCTCTGGCTGTCGAGAGGGCCCGGCATATACATAATGCTGTTAAGCGGTGATTGATCAAAAAAAGTATCGCTAGTAAAAATTTTTTCAATCGGAGCTTTGGTTCCGAAAAGCAACGACGTATACCGCGATGCCCGCTGACGATTCACCCCGTCCATGATGTCAGCGATTTTGCTCATCGCTCTCTCCTGTACGATCACGGTTTTTAAATGCTCCAAGCTCAAAATCGTTTGGCCAGAGCGAGCCAAGTCATTTAGAGCTAGCAATACGGTATCTCCCGACCCTTTTCCGATCCAAACCGGATTTGGATCAGGCTGAAGCGATTCTGTTTTTGCAATTAGGCCAAATTTAATCGTTTGGGCATAAATATCGTATTGTCCGTCCTTATAGTCGATGCCAAATGCGGATATATAGCTCACATCCGCCAAGTTAACTTCATCCCAGCAGCCTTGCAGCAGCAACGACATAAACACGATGCCTGCCAGTGCCGCACACTTTCTAAGCTGTGTTCCCTGCTTTGTAATCCATGCAAAGAGCATCATTTATTCCTCCTCGTACTCTTAAGCTTCCATGGCATTTGTATAAGCGCTGGCAGCAGCTCTTTTAAGCGCATAGGTGCAACCGGGTATAAGTAAGAGCGTCCAAATGATTCTAACGTGCACAAATAGATAAGTACCGCAAAGGAGCCGACAAAAAAACCGAAAATGCCCAGCACAGATGAGCAGATAAGGACAAGGTAACGGATGATGCTTACGGAGCCGCTTAATGACTGATTCACGAGAGTAAAGGTTGATACCGCCGTTACCGCGGCCATTACGAGCATCGTTGGCGATGTCATGCCCGCACGGATGGCTGCATCTCCAACGATCAATCCGCCTACAACAGAAACGGTTTGGCCTACTGCCCTTGGAAGTCTTACACCGGCTTCCCTGAACAGCTCGAACATGGTCAGCATCAGAAACATTTCCATCGTTGCCGACAGCGGCAATCCGATTCGCGACATCGTAACGGTTGCTAGCAGCGTAAATGGAATCTGATCCGTGTTGAATGCTGACAGCGCTATCCAAAAACCTGGCAAACAAATAGCTAATACGAGTCCTACGAGCCTTAACAAACGTTCTAATGAAACATAATAAAAGGGTAAATGTGCGTCCTCTGGTGATTTGATGAGCAGCAATAAGTTTCCTGGAGCAATAAGTGCAGATGGCGACCCATGGAGCAATATTGCTACCTTGCCTTGCAGCAAGGATTGAACGACATAATCAGGCCGTCCTACAAATTCAACGAGTGGAAATAAAGATAAGCGGCGGTCGGATAAAAGCTCCTCCAGTTGACTTCCTCCTACTAGAGCCGGAATATCGATATTGTCCAGTCTCCTTCTAGCTTCTTTAACAAGCTTGGGATCGGCCTTGCCCTCCATATGAAGCAAAGCGACCTCCGTTAAGGACTCGGAGCCGATTTTTCGATACTCTACATGCATATCTGGTGTTTTTAGCCTCATGCGGACTAATGCAACATTCGTTGAAAGCTGTTCGACGAACCCGTCGCGCGGTCCTCGAATCGATACTTCAAGCACCGACTCCTCTGGTGTCCTTCCAGGCTGATTAGCGATGTCAAATTCAAACAATCCTTCGAATTTAGCAAAGGACAATATGACACTGCCTGCAAATAGGCGGGCAAATACGTTGCTGTCAAGATCCCCAGACTGAATTTTACTAAATAACATGCTGGGCTTATGTTTTTCACCTGTATCTGCGTCTGGCACCGTTCTGAATTGCTCCGCCCATTTCTCCAATAACGGCAATAAGCCTAGCTGCAATTGTTGGTTGTCGATTAATCCATCGCAATAAATCAATGTCACTTCCATTGGACCGTCAACGTCGAGTGTCAGATTATATTCAATAACATCATGACAATCCTTCAATATGTGTTTTAACTGATCCAACGAAATATCGTTTTGATCGATCTCACTATTATGCTCGTCATGAATCATAACTGCTCTGCCTCCTCCGAGCCGATAATGGCTGTTCTTTTTTTATCACCCTGTTTTTTTCTAAACATAGACACGATCCAAATTACGATCGTTAAGAGCATGACGACAATGCCGGTGTACTGAAATGCAGCATGTAATGCCGTCCTTACCTGAAGCATATTTTTGATGCCAGCGCCCGAGATGACCAAAATGATCACGCCGAGCACAGTAGGTGATATCCACTTCTGTTTTAAACGGCGCAGCGGCCAAAATTCTGACAAAATGTGAATGGATATCGATAGACGAATAAGTGCGCCTGACATCCACTGAAAAATTGCAAAAAAATCAACATGCTCAAAATATTTCCCGATGGAGACCAGTCTCCATTGCGAAAAAGCAGGGTACCGCATTTTATCAGCTTCAACAGGGCCGAATTCTACAATCGCGCCCATTACCGGACCAAGTGTCAGCAGCGATAAGAACAAAACAAGCACGATGAAATGCCATCTTTTAAATTTTCCATGGATATGATGCTGGATGAACATGAACCCAAAAAACTCGCAAGACGAAGTCAACACATAATAAATGCCTTTCATGACCGGGCTCATCCCATTCTCGAGCATAGGCAGCAAATAGTGATAATCCTTGTGAGGCATGTTCGCAGACATGACAAAATCGCCTAACAGTACAACGATCGGCAATAATATACAGCTAACATAAGCAATGGTCCGCAGCCCTGAGACTGATGCAAACATACAAAGACCTAAAAAAACAGTACAAACCACCATGGAGGGCGTATTGGGCAAATAGGTTGTCGCAGTCCACGAAGCTGTAATAATAAGTGATTCAAAAGCAATACTCAGCTGTACCAGCAGAAAAATACTAATAATTATCCAAGCCAAAAACCGCGGCATAAGCTGTATGAGCCATTGATCAAACGGAGTTCCATCCATTCGCTTTAATATTCCATAAAAAGGAAACAAAACCCAAGGAAGGACGATTACAAGGCCAAAAATAACAGAAATCCATGCATCGCGCTTAGCAGCATCAAGCAGCAGCGGTACAACCAGAACATGATTTACAAGTCCAACAGACAAAACCATCATTAACATAGAGGGTAAAATCCCAAATGGTTTCACTTTCATAATCTTGTCACTTCCTTCCAAAGATAATGTTTCCAGATCTATGTATCTAAATGCATCCTGTCAATCTTTTATTTAAAGAGAACAAAAAAAACTATGCTTAAGCCGTCTACTGGCTAAGAGCATAGTCTTCTTTCCTACGGAATATGAACCGTCTTCACATGATCAAAATGTAAAAAAACGGGGTTTCCACTTACAGTCGCAAGCTCAATCATGCTTTGATCGACATTTTTCAGAACGCCGATTTTATTTGAATTCTCGCCGAGATCAAGCACGACGAATTCGCCGATTAATTTACGAAGCTGTTGATCAAAAGTTCTTGCAAGGGTTAGCGGGGATGGCTTTAGAGGGAATTGTTCCGGTGTTAACGTGTATGGTGTTACGTTAGGACTGTACGGAATTAAATATTTCATATGGTGGAGAGAGATGATCACCGTATGATAAACGGGAGAATAGAAGACGAAAAAATCATTCATAACGGTGGTCAAATAACCATGAATAGACTGATTACCTGTAATATAAATCTCAGAGAACATACCTTTCGCATTCATTAATATTTTTCGGTACGAGACGGGCTCATTATAAGGCTCGAAAGGCATTTCCGGTACTTCATATATTTCTTCTGCTTCTTCTTTACGAGTTGAAAGACGAAGCTGCTGCAGATGAATAAGCGGGATATACAAAAATTGTGTTCCATTATGCAGCACTAATATATCCTGACCAAACTCGATCAATTTACCTCGTATAGGCGCTACTTTCCCTGAAATCTCCAATTCGACCTGCTTATCCAACAGCGGATGACGGTTTTTCATGCAATTAACCTCCTTTCATCCGGATAGATCGCGTAATCGGGCAAAAGCTCTACCTTTTGCCCGACAGGCCATTATGATTTTTTTACTGAACTGCGAGTTGTTTTTACGGCAGCCGCATTTGCATTGCTTTTTCCACCGCTGCGATTGCCTTGTGTTTTGTTTTTATTGTTGTTTTTGCTGTCGCTTTTGTTTTCGTTTTTGCTGTTGCTTTTGTTTTCGTTTTTGCTGTTATTGTTGTTTTTGTTATTGTTGTTTCCGCCAGATTTGTTGCTTCCCGCTGCTTTAATTGATTTGATGTGGAAGTTCTGGATTTGCATAGCTTCTTTACCGGAAACGAGCAGGATTGAGTTGCTGCCTGCTTGAGCAATGAAACCTTCAACTTTCTCAGGTCCGCCGGAATTAAGCTGTACAAAGGTTTGATTCATTGCACGAATAACACCATTGAAATTGTTTGCACGAATAACTTCTGTGCTGCGACTTCCGCTTCTGTTGCCAGATCCACTTTTGTTGCCTCCGCTTGAATTGCTGGCACCTCCCTCAGTAACACTCTTAACATGGCTGTCTGCGATATAAACGACACCTTCATTTGTGTTTAAAACAAGATAGTCGCTTTTTACAGAGTGGAGCTTGCCTTGAAGTGAGTCCGGTCCGCCGCGATTAACTTTTACGTTTTTTCCTACCAAGCTTTGAAGAAAGTTATGATCCTTGTTTCCACTCTTGTTGCTTTTGTGGCTATTGTTATAACTAGCAACAGATTGACCAGCTGAATAACCATTGTTATACCATAGACTCATAAAAAAATCCCTCCGATAATTTCATAGTTTGTTGTTCTAAGACTGTCTTCAAATACGCCCTTACGACCTATTCACTTCCCATTCATTACTCTGTTGCTTTGCATCCTCCTTTTCCCATTCACTCCATCTATCATGAGTTACGAAATGTAATATATTAATATGTATACCGTATGGAAGTGGTACTAGATTGCTATCTATTTATGAGAGATTGAGCAATTCCCCTATAAATAATAGAGTAGTATAATTATAGATTTTGAACTCTACTGGTTCAGATATGGAAGCTTTCCATTGTGATCATTAGGATTGAAAACATTCATGACCAAATAATCGTGACCATCTGGGCATTAGCTGAATAGAGTATTAAGATCAAAACGCCTATCGTGCAACGGTAGGCTTTATCTTTTGCTTCGGGAGATGGTTAGATGGTTGCTGAAGTCTTGCCGACACGTTCCATACGCATGAATGCTTCTGATTTCCAAGAGATACAAAGCGATGCTTGGGGGCGTTCCTTCAAACCGGCACAGCTCGAGATGGAGGGACAAACCTATACTGCAGAGTTTGGCCTGCGGGGAGGACATACACGTAATTATTCCAAAAAATCTTATGAAGTTCGGCTTGAAAATGGCAAAACATTTCATTGGAATGCGGAATATGACGATCCATCCATGATGCGGAACGCACTTTCCTTTTACTTTTTCAATAAAATTGGTGTGCCATCCCCTCAAACCAACCACTTCTGGCTCATAATAAATGACGTGCCTCGAGGCGTTTATTTGGAAATCGAAGCGGTAGATCAACTTTTTTTCGAAAAAAGGGGCATTGGCTGCCGTTCTCTTCTCTATGCCGTCAATGACAGTGCCGACTTCAGCTTAACCGACCCTGTCTCTAAAGGTACGAAAGCTTCGTTATTTGATGGTTATGAATTGAAGCTGGGAAAGACGGGGACAAAAAAGAGGCTCGTATCGTTCGTTCGAAATATCAATCGTTTGTCTGGCAGTAAACTGTATGAACATCATGCCAAACGCCTTGATGTATCACAATATTTATTATGGCTTGCCGGAGCTGTATTGACAGGAAATTACGATGGATTTGATCAAAACTATGCGCTTTATGAGCATAGCAAAAGTGGGAAATATCGAATCATTCCATGGGATTACGAGGGAACCTGGGGGAGAAACTGTTACGGAAAGCCTTGCGGCAGCGATCTCGTCCGTCTTCAGGGCTACAATACGCTGACAGAGAAGCTATTTACATTCCCATCGTGCAGACGAAAATATAGAGCGATCATAAAGAAACTGCTGTTATCCGCATTTACTGTGGAGAAGCTGGAACCCGTCATTTCGCAGATGCATGCACAGTTATCTCCGGCTATTCGCAGCGATTATACGCGAAAGGCGAGCTATGACACCTTTTTAGCAGAACCAGCCTTTATTCATAACTATATTGATGAAAGACGCAATATATTGCAGCAATCATTACGGGAATGGTTATAAACCACTCCCGTATGCTGATCAAAAAATATCCATGCTCATATACCGCTCTCCAGTATCTGGAGCAATGCACAGCACTCGCTTCCCAGCACCAAGACGTTTTGCAATTTGCATCGCTGCCCATACCGAAGCGCCTGAGGAAGGTCCTAGCAGCAAACCCTCTTGCGTCGCTAACGCTCTCATTGTCGTTAGAGCATGCTCATCTGAAACTTGAATGATTTCATCATAAATCGATGTATTAAGAATAGCGGGCACGAAACCAGGACTAGTACCGACAAGCTTATGCGGACCTGGCTTTCCTCCTGACAACACCGGTGACCCTTGCGGCTCTACTACCGCTACATACAAATGAGGGAGCACTTCCTTTAGCGCTTCACCTGTTCCTGTGATCGTGCCGCCTGTACCTGCGGTAGCAACGAAAGCGTCTAGCTTGCCATCTGTTTGCTCGATAATTTCTATCGCAGTCGTCATTCGGTGAATCTGCGGATTCGCATGATTCTCGAATTGATTCGGTATGTAGCTGCCCGGGCGCTCAGCCCGAAGCTCCTCCGCTTTTCGAATGGCTCCCGGCATGCGTTCAGCAGCAGGCGTAAGCACAACTTCCGCTCCGTATGCTTGCAGCAGTTTAATCCGCTCAGCAGTCATGTTGTCCGGCATAACTAATATTATGTTGTAGCCTCTAGCTGCTGCGTTCATGGCTAGGCCTATGCCTGTATTGCCGCTAGTTGGTTCAATAATGGTATCACCAGGCTTAATCAAACCGCGCTTCTCGGCATCATTAATAAGAGAGAAGGCTGCGCGATCCTTTACGCTGCCGCTTGGGTTGAAGCGTTCCAGCTTAACGCATACTTCGGCGCTGCCTTCCTCTGGAAGACGGTTTAGCCTTACGACAGGCGTATTCCCAATTAATTGCGTAATGTCTGCAACTACTTTCGGCATTCCTTCACTTCCTTTCTATTTAGGTTTGTGCTTGCTGCTCTGTAAGAAACGGCTTCATGAACCACCAACCAGCAATCGGCACGATGCCAACCGCAAACAAGAGCCAAGTAATGGCGACAGCAGAATGATTCAGCGGCAAAACGATTAAATATGACGATAAGCCGATAATCCTGCCAAAAACTAATCCCGCTTCACGAAGGACGATAAATTCCTCTCGTTCCCGCGCACTTTCCTCGGACTGGCCAATGAGGTCAAATACTCTTGAGGTCATAGGTATAATATAAAGCGGCATAAACAGTGATGTTCCGATTCCGAACATAAGCAATGTAGCATAAGAGACCTTCCAGAACAGCGGCAATATAACGATTCCAATCATGATAACGCCTATGAGCATCGCCCATTTGCGATTGTTTTTTTTGAGCTTTTTGCCAACAATCCAGAAGCTGATTAAAGCAACTAAGGATGTAATGAGTGAATACGTTCCTAGCTTGCTTTCGTTTTGCGTAGCTACGTATACCGTAAGGCCAACAAGAAACATAAATACGCCTTCTCGCACGCCCTGCGCTGCAATAGCTGGAAACATGCGACGCCACGGATTTCCTTTTTGCATCAGCTGCTGGAAGCCATGCTTCCAATTATAGCGGCCTTGACCATGGCGTTTTTTAAGCCAAAAGCTGAGCACTACACTTATAGAAAATATGATTAATGAAAGGGTGAAAATAAGCCTATATCCCTTTTCTCCTTGCATCGACGTGATAAGCAAGCCTGATACCCACGGCGCCACGATACCTGCCGCAGAACCAAGCAGCCCCGACCAGCCATTGAAACGATCCCGATTATCTGGATCTGTCACTTCGAAATAAACTACATTAAATGCGACCCAAAAAAAACCGAGTGCCATCCCATTTAAAAGGCCAAGCGGCAAATAATATACTTTCGCTTGTGTACCCAGCAGCAGTACTGAACAATAAAACACGCCTGACAAAATAATGCCTATGCGCAAACTATTCATTTTGTTATGCTCTTTTACCCATTTCCCAACAACCCAAAAGGTTAAACCACTCATTACATATTGACCCATAGTGAACCAACCGATCAACATATAAGATTGGCTTGCTTTCCATAAGTATACGGGAACAAACGTCCCAGACAGCGCGTTCGCAATACCGTAAAGCGCCTGCACAATAAGTAAAAGGGCTGCTTGTCCATTTAAGGTTTTTGCCAAAACGATTCCTCCTGCCGCAGGCCAGTTCATGCATTCACATGTCTAGCCCTTTACGTATCAGAATTACGTTTTGTAAGATTCCCTTTTTGGATGCAGCCCATGCCCGTCCATTATTGCCAGTTGTTTGTTATTCTTCCGGTGTTAGACGATTGATCATTTGCTCGCGGTCGCCTGAACTCAGCAAGGACGAGGTTTGATAGCAAACGGGACAAACGTACAAGGTCAATTGAAAAGGAGTTTCGAGCACCGCTTTTCCTAAAGATGGAGCGATTCTAGACTCGAATTGCTGCCCATCAATTGTCTGTACGCCTGCTTCGATCATATACGCCCGACATGCCGGGCATTCAGGTACTTCATCCTGATCATCAAGCACACGCTGAACCGTTTCTTCCACAGCAAATCGTGCACTGTCAGCATTGCGGAAACCTTCACCCTGAGCTAGCCAACGTTTATGGTTCGGATCATCGGAATCGTCTTCTTCCGCTTCTTCCTCCAGTTCATCGTCTGACCAATCGTCTTCAGGTTCCTCGCCATTTTGCTTTGCTGCTCTGCGAGCATCATTGATTTTTAGCGCCTGAACAGCTTTTTCATGCTCATCAGCTTCCACTTCATCCTCATCATAACCAAGCTCTATCGTACGATATGCGCTTAATTCATTGTCGCAATGCGGACAATGCGATTCCGGCCCAATTTCTTCATCCCATACAATTTCCGTTAAACACCAAGGACATATCAAATGCTCATCCATGCTCATAACTTCCCCTCTAATGATTCATTAAATATACGATACCGAAAACAAAAAACAAAACAGCGACAACCGCTAGTATTCTCCATAAATATTTCATATGGTTTCACCCCGTTTATATAATGACAGTTGCACCAATCACGTAAGATAAAGATACAGAAATGATCATTGCAATAAGCCCTACCGCACGGTTATCACGAGCGATTTCGTCATCGATTCGAAAAACAGGCGTTAGAAATTCGAATAAAAAATATGCTGCCATAAGTATGACGAAACCGAACGCACCCCAAATAAGGCTTTGATACACCGAATCGTTGGACTCGATGGAAAACCTGAAAATGTTACAAATACCGAATATTTTACCGCTTGTCGCCATAGCAACAGCAACGTTTCCCTTTTTTATCTCCGTCCAGCATTTATATTTGGTTACGAGCTCAAAGCACGATAAAAAAACGATGAGAGACAGCACCGCAACCGATACATAAACAAGTGAAGCAGCATACGGATTGCTCAGCAACTGATCGACTTCATTA
This sequence comes from Paenibacillus sp. 01T47, assembly GCF_056398245.1. Classification (NCBI taxonomy): domain Bacteria; kingdom Bacillati; phylum Bacillota; class Bacilli; order Caryophanales; family Paenibacillaceae; genus Paenibacillus; species Paenibacillus sp. 01T47. The sequence continues at coordinate 275,582 of NZ_JBFTPA010000003.1, read as the reverse complement.
CTCATTTACAAGACCCCTCCATCATCTGCCGTATTCGATTGCGCAATGGCTAGGAGCTATTTAAGCTCCACAACCGTCACGCCAACGCCGCCCTCGCCATAATTGCCGAGTCGAAAGCTCTTCGCATGGCTGTGTCTACGCAAATATTGCTGTATTCCAGTACGAAGCACACCAGTGCCTTTACCATGAATAATAGCAACCTGAGCTAAGCCTGATAAAAAGGCCTCATCAAGAAAACGGTCAACCTCAAGGATTGCTTCTTCCAGATTTTCTCCGCGAAGATCGAGCTCCATCTTAATATTTTCTTCTCTGGTGCGCTGCAAGCTGGCTGCTTGCTTCGGCTGTTGTGTCTTACTAGCGGCAGCTCCAGAGCTTCGCAGCTCCAAATCATCCAGCGCAACCTTCATCTTCATAATGCCCAGCTGCACTGTAGCATCGGAACCATGAATTTCCACAACCGTGCCCTTCTGATTTAAGCTATAAACGGTTACTTCGTCGCCAGCTTCAATCTTAACCTGCTTCGTTGCTGTCTTGGAAGCTCCCCGCTTCGATTTCTGAAGCTCGGGAGCCGCTTCATCAAGCTTGCGGCGTGCCTCAATGAGCTTATGCTCCTTGACGGAGGCACCCTCCTCCATTGCAAGCTTGCGCAAATCCGCAATAATTTGTTCTGCCTCGCGTTTGGCTTTGAGGACAGCCTCGCGAGCCTCATCTTGCGCCTTCTGCATCAGCTTTTCTTTCTGCTCTTCAAAGCGCAAACTCTCTGCCTCATGGCGCGCGCGCAGCGTCTCCATCTCACGGCGGAGCGACTCTGCCGTTTGACGTTCTGTTTCAGCGCCTAACCGGTTCTCTTCAAGGGAGGCTATCATATTTTCAACTCGTTGATCCTCTTCGCTTACTTCTCCTCTTGCATGCTCAATAATCGAACGAGCAAGTCCTAAACGCTCAGCGATAGCAAATGCATTGCTTCGTCCAGGAACACCCACAAGCAGACGGTATGTAGGACTTAAGGTAGCAACATCAAACTCCATGCTGGCGTTAATAACACCCTTGCGATTGTAAGCATAAGCTTTCAGCTCGCTGTAATGCGTAGTTGCTACAATACGGCTTTCCATAGCATGAACATGCTCCAATATAGCAATCGCAAGCGCCGAGCCTTCAGCTGGATCTGTACCAGCACCAAGCTCATCAAGCAGCACTAAGCTCTTTGATGTCATGGAGCCTAAAATGCGAATGATGTTTTTGAGATGGCTGGAAAACGTACTGAGGCTTTGCTCAATACTTTGCTCATCACCGATATCGGCATAGATAGCATCAAATACACAAAGCTGGCTGCCATCCTCAGCAGGTACAAACAATCCTGACATGGCCATAAGGCTAAGCAGTCCGATCGTTTTCAAGGAAACCGTTTTACCGCCTGTATTCGGTCCCGTTACAATGATGGATGTGTATTGATTGCCAAGCTCCACATCGAGTGGAACAACCTGCTCAGGAGCAATTAGCGGATGGCGTCCACGTTTTATTTTCAGAAAACCTCGGTCATTCATCCGCGGCTGTGTAGCCTTCATGAGATGAGCAAGCCGAGCCTTTGCAAAAGCAAAATCGATTTGGCCAAGCAAATCCAAGTTATAAATAAGATCTTCTACATAATCGGATGCCAAAGCAGTTAGCTTCTGCAAAATTTTCTCAATTTCCCGCAGCTCGCCTGCCTTTAGCTCTCGAAGCTTATTGTTCATCGCAACAATGGCTTCCGGTTCAATAAACAATGTTGCGCCAGAACCAGACTGATCGTGCACGATTCCGCCAAAGTGAGAACGGTATTCCTGTTTCACTGGAATAACATATCTATCGTTGCGAAGTGTTACGATGGCGTCCTGCAGCATTTTTTGAACGGACGAGGAACGGACCATTTGATCCATTTTCTCACGAATCCGTGATTCGCCATTTCTAAGCTCGCGCCGGATAGAGGCCAGTTCAGCACTAGCGCTATCCATCACTTCCGCTTGGTCATCGATGCAATCAAAAATCGCATCCTCAAGCGACTTATGCTCACTTATTTGATCTGCAATATGGTGCAGCATTGGAATGGGATTATCTTCATGCAAAACGCTGAGATGCCGTTTTACACGTCTACCGCCCCGTGCGGTATTCGCAATATCCAGAAGCTCAGCCGGATTAAGGGTACCGCCTATACGGGCACGGTGAAGCGGCGCTGAGATGTCCACAATTCCCCCAAATGGCGCACTGCCTTTAAGACGATCAGCTGTGTAGGCCTCGTCGGTAATTTGCAAAATCTGCTTTACCGATTCCAGATCCGAAACCGGCTGCAGCGACTCAGCAATGGTTTTCCCAAGCGATGTTGCTGCATGCTGAGACAATCTATGTATGATTTTAGGATATTCAAGTGTCTTCAAAATTTTAGTGTCCAACAATTAACACTCCTCTCGCCTTCCTATTATAGCCGAATCACGACTTTGATGCACGAACTGAACCGTTGTTTCATACATAAATGATGCTCAATTGGTCACAATATAAACGAACGAGCCGTCTAACGACGCAACTTTAGCAATACTGTACGGAAGGAAATAACAAAGAACTGCGAACGTGGGCGACTATAAGCTACACAAGTACCAAAACAGCTCCAGTTTTGTTTTCCATTTGTTAAACTTAAGGAGGGTTATAAAATGTCTTTTTTGGGACATGTCGTCCGGTTTATCGTAGCCGCGCTGGTATTAATGCTTGTTGGGTTTATCGTTCCACAATTTAGCGTAGGCGGATTTTGGAGCGCCTTTTTCTTAGCGCTTGTCATTGCTGCACTAGGTTGGGTAATTGAAGGCATATTCGGCAAGCGGGTTACACCCTTTGGCCGAGGAATCGTTGGCTTCATCGCAAGCGCAGCTGTTATCTGGATTGCTCAGTTTATCGTAGGCGGCGTAACTGTAACTTTGCTTGGCGCCATCTTAGCTGCTCTTGTTATCGGGATCATCGACCTGTTCATTCCGGTCAGCACTCCCTATGAAGCAGGCAGACGCGATCGCGATTAATGCAGGCTCTATGTGAGACCAGCCCTTGATTGCCTTAATGGCGGTCAAGGGCTGATTGCTGCGTACTGCCAAATTTTTCACAAGAAATTCATGAGTTTGTCATCACACCGTCACTGCAATTGAAAGCTGGTTAAGGTACAATAGATACAATCCAAAACATTCCTATTACATTGGATAATCGAAAGGGGACGCTTTACGAATGAAAAAATGGTTATTATTTGCAAGCGCAATGTGTTTAGTCGTTGTCATTGCTGCATGCGGCACAAACACAGCCAAACCTGAAAATAAAGAAACAAATACAACAGTAGCAGATAGCGGAGCTTCTTCATCTGACCTTGTCATGACAGCATCTAACTGGAAATTTGACAAAAAGGAATATAAAATCAAAGCCGGCGAGACGGTTAATCTCAAGCTTGATTCGGTTGACGGCATTCATGGCGTTCAGATTCAAAAAACCGACTACAAACTTTCAAATGGCGACACGATCGCTGTAAACATTAGTGAGCCGGGAAGTTATCAAATGATTTGTTCCGTTCCATGCGGAGCAGGGCATAGAGAAATGAAAGCTGTTTTGATCGTAGAATAAACGATTTTGAAAATAAATAAATTTTAAAAACAGCCGAGCTGGATGGAATGAATCTGCTCTGCTGTTTTTTTGTTGTTGCCTGTTCTATTTTACTCTGAGAAGAGAGGCTAAAGCAGGATAAACTTCCGTTATATTTATTTTTTACCTAAGCAGTGAGCATTTTGGGGATCATATCATTTTTTTGCTCTATTCACGCAGCCAAACTACATATATTTTTCTTTTATCGCATATATCATTTTTATTTAACAATCGAGTAAGAAAATTTGATGACCTTCCTCTTTCCCCTCCTTGTCCCCTCTGATAAAATATTAACAATATGCAAAGCGAAAGGAGAAATGGTGATGGGAATTTTACAAAATCGAGTCGCCATTGTTAGTGGAGCTGGTACGGGGCTTGGACGTGCAGCTTCAATCTCGTTTGCAGCAGAAGGCGCAGATGTTGTGCTGCTTGGGAGAAGACTTGCGAAGCTTGAGGAAACTGCTTCGATTGTAAAGGCAAAGACGGGAAAAGATGCATTAGTGCTGCAAACAGATGTCTCCGATGAGCAGCAAGTCCAAGACACCATTTCAGCAGTCGTCCAGCAATTTGGGCATATCGATATTATTTTGAACAATGCTGCTGTTCTTGAATCAGGCAGCGTGCTCGAACTAACCTCAGAAGAATGGCAAAATCAAATTGCGATCAATCTGACAGGACCATTTCTGCTGACTAAGGCTGTTTTACCAACTATGCGCAGAGCAAAATATGGACGAATTATTAATATTACCTCCGGCCTGTCATGGAACGGCGCAGGCGGCTATGCAGCATATAGCGCAGCCAAGGCAGGATTAGAGTCGTTGACACGCACCTTAGCCGATGAGGAGTATGAGCATGGTATTCTTGCAAACCTCTATAATCCCGGCATGCTTCGTACAGAAATGCACGCGACCGGCAAAGATCCTGCAATCGTTACACCGGACTTGATTCGTCTAGCAAGCTTGTCCGCCGGCGGTCCAACTGGCACAATCGTATCTTATGGTTAATCTCTAAAAAGAAACCGCAGAAACAAACGTTGGCAATAGCCTTTGTTTGTTTCTGCGGTTTCTTGGTTCTTATCGCTGGATCAGCTGTGCTCGATGAGCTCGATCCATTCGTTGTATTCGGTTTGCAGCTTCGAATATTCATTTTTCAGCTTATGATGCTGCTCCTGCAGATCAGCGTGATCCTCAGCTAGCCTCTCTGCAGAACGAGCTGCTTCATCGCGTTCATAGACAAGTGACTCAAGTGCGCTTGCCGCCTCATCACGCTCACTGGCTAATCGCGCAGCCTGACGAGCTGCTTCATCTCTTTCTGTTGCAAGCTTAGACGTATGCTCGCTCAGCTCTTCCTTCAAATCGGATGCGGCAGCTGCTTCCTGCATTGCTCGCTCTAGCCGCTCTCTCAGCTCCTCTTCCGCTGATTCACGCGACTTCTTCTCAAGCTCATACTGCTTCACCTCAGCAGCCACCTGTTCCGCATATTGCTGCTGTGCCTGCAATCGCTCACTGAGCTCACGTTCACGGGCAGAAGCTGCTTCTAGCTGCTGAGCTGCAATGCGCTCTCGAGCTGCTGTCCATTCCAACTGCTCCGTTAGCTCTTGTTCTCTAATTTGTAGTTTCTCCAAATCAGCCTTATAGACCTGTTCACCGTTTGCAGCAGAAGCCGCAATTTGCTCAATTTTGTCCAGCTGCGCTTGCAGCTTCTGGGTCGCAGTCTCGTAATCGTGCTGCTGAAGCAGCAGCAGCTCCTCTTGATCCGCAGATAACTGCTTTAATTGCTCGTCATGCTCTGCTGCCAGTTGCTGCAATCGAGCTTCCCGTTCATTCACTAGCTGCTTGCGAACCTCATCCTGCTTGGCAGCAAGCTCATTATATCGCTCTTCATACTGGTCAACGAGCTGCTCCGCAATTGCGGCTTGCTCGACAGCCGCTGCTTTGGACTTGGCTTCAAAATCATTTGTCAGCTGCTTCTGAGCATCTTCAAATTGAATCGCTTGCTCAAGCAGCTTCTCTTCGTATTTCTGAACGAGTTCATTCTGCCTAGCTTCATACTCGGCTGCCTTTTGCTTTGCCTGCTCATTATAATCATGAGCCAGCTGCTTATTTTGCTCCTCGTACTGCACAGCCTGCTCTAGCAGCTGTTCTTCATGAAGCGAAGCCATTGTTCTATTATTTGCTTCATGCTCAGCTGCTTTTTGCTTGCTCCGCTCCTCGTATTCAAGGACAAGCTGTTTACTTTGCTCCTCATATAGCAGTGCCTGCTCTAGAAGCTGCTCTTCATGTTGATTTGCTTGCTGCTGCAGCTGCTCTTCATATTGTCTAGCAAGCTTCTTATTCAGTTCCTCATGGCTTGCTGCAAGCTCCTTGTATCTGGCATCCTTCTCTTCTGCCAACTGCTCATAGCGTTCATTGCTTTCTGCGGTCATTTGCTTAAACAGCTCGTCATTGTCGGCTTCGACTATTCGCAGCTGCCCTTCATGCTCCTCGCGCAGCGTCCTAGCAAGCTCACGCTTCTCATCCTCAAGCTTTTGCAGTTTCTGCTCATGCTCTTCTTCCAGCAATTCCTTCTGATTTTCAAGCTCAATCCGAAGCAGGTTGTTATGCTCTTCTGTCTGCTTCTGACTCATCAATTCTTGCTCTTCCAGCTCAAGCTGCAGCTTTAATAACTCTTCTTCCAGCTCAAGCTGCTTCTGTTCCTGCTGCTGCTCACGTTCCGCTGCTTCTTTCAATCGCGTTTGCAAATCTGTTGCCCGCTTATCCGCAGCGGAAACATGACTGCGTTCATGAACAAGCTTCTGTTCCAGCTCTTGGATTTGTGCTAAGGACTGGCTGCTCTGTTCCTGCAGCTCCTCGATCTTGCTGCGTGTTTCATTCAGCTCGCTTTGCAGCAGCTCCCATTCATTTTCTTTTTCACGGAGCTCCTGTTCCAGCTGAGCATATGATGTGCGGAAGGATTCCTCCTGCTCCATTGCCTGTACGAGCTGCTCATCTGCTGAATTTATACGATTTTCAAATAATTCCTTGTCCTTCTTCCAGCCTTCTTGAAGCTCAGCAATTTGGGTTTGCAGCTTGCCTCGCTCCTCCAGCCATCCGTTTCTACGCCGCTCAAGATCAGCACGAAAAGCTTGTTCTGCTTTAACGGCTTCTGCCTTCCAAGCCTGCTCACGCTCTTCACTCTGGCGGGCAATTTCTAGCTGCGAGGTTTCTGCATGGGCTAACCAGCTGAGTTCTCGCTCATCCCATTTACTCTGCCAGCTTCCTTCAAGCTCAGTCAGCTGCGCCTCTTTCTCTGCCTTTAATGCTGTAAGCAGCGCTTCTTGCTCCGAGGCTAAAGCATTTAATTGGGCTTCTTTTTCTTGTCTAAGTGAAGCCAGTTCATCTGCCTTCACTTGTTCAAGCTCCAATCGCAGTTCTTCCTTCTCCAGCTCCAATTCAAGCTGCTGATTGTCCTTGGACAATCGCAATTCAGCCAGTTCTGCTTCCTTTTGTTTTCTCAGCATGGCAAACTCTGCTTGGTCTGCTTCCTTCTGACTTGCAAGCTCTGCAAGTTCTAATTCCTTCTGACTTGCAAGCTCTGCAAGTTCTGTTTCCTTCTGACTCGCAAGTTCTGCAAGTTCTGTTTCCTTCTGACTTGCAAGCTCTGCAAGCTCTGTTTCCTTCAGACTTGCAAGCTCTGCAAGTTCTAATTCCTTCTGACTTGCAAGCTCTGCAAGTTCTGTTTCCTTCAGATTTGCAAGTTCTGCAAGTTCTGTTTCCTTCTGGCCTGCGAGCTCTGCTAGTTCAGCAGCCTTCTTGCTGCTGAGCTCTTCTATTTTCGTTTCCATCATACGCTTTAATTCATTCAGCTCTGAATCCTTCCGAGCTTGGAGCTGTGCAAATTGCTCATCCTTTTTCGTTCTGAGCGCTGTAATCCGTTCCACATTTTCTTGTGTAAGACGGATGATCGTCTCCTCTTGCACCTTCATTGCCTCGGCTGCTGCCGCTTGCTGAGCTGAAGCTTGCTCAGCGGCAAGCGCCAGCATTTCGTTCAGCTCTGCTTCTGCCGCCGCTTTAGCCTTTTGCAATTGCTCGCTTGCCATACGCTTCGTCTCAGCAAGCTCAGCTTTAAGCGAGACCGCTTGCTCGCTCATTTGCTCCAGCTCTCTGATCAGGAGATTAAGCTTCGCTTCTTCCTCCAGAAGTCTTGTATTGTCGCGGCGCAATCGAAATACTTCCTCTGTTATTTGCACAGCAGAGAGGACAGCCAGCTTCGGCATATCAAGACGCGGATACCCCTTCGCCAGCTTCTTCATGCTCTCGTCAATCGCCGCTGCAACCCTTTTCATATATTCTACGTTGGTATGGCCCTTTAACTTATATTGAATTCCATATATATCAACCGTAACTACCGTTTGTTCAGCATCCATTAAGGCGAATCCTCCTAATATACAAGTAGAGCTAGCTTAAACGGCTGACATCATCCTTCAGGGGCATACGTTGTTTACGTTCTCAACCGTTGCCGTCCAGAGAGGAACTGCTTTCGTTTCTCTAGCAAATATAAATACATGACCGTTATGAAAAAACCAATCATTCCTTATATTTACAAGGAAAAAAGCCGCATCAATAGCTCACTAGGAACTATTTCGATGCGGCTTTGAAGGTTTCCTGCCTACTTGCGTAATTCTGCTGCAAAAGATTGTTCTAATTGTAAAACAACCTTGCCATGCAGCTCTGTTACCTCTTCATCCGTCAATGTACGCTCGCCATGACGGTAAACAAGCGATATAGCCACGCTCTTCTTGCCAGCTCCCAGCTTCTCTCCTGTATATACGTCAAAGACGCGTACAGACTCAAGCAGTTCGCTTGCAATGTCCCATGCCACGCCAGTTAGCTTGGCAGCAGCAACCTCTTGATCCACGACTACTGCAATATCACGCTGCATAGCCGGGTAGCGGGGCAATACTTTATATTCGATTGCCGCATCTGCTTGCTCATAGATGAGGTCAAGTCCAATTTCCAGCACGTACGTATCAGCTAGATCCTCCTCAAGTTGAAGAGCAGGGTGCAGTTGGCCAACATAACCAATTACTTCATTGCCTTTAGGCGTGTGAAGAAGAACAGCAGCCGTTCTTCCTGGATGGAAATGCTCAGGCTGTGCCGCTTCGAATGATACGCTGGCTGTTAAGCCAAGTACGGCAAATACCGTTTCCAAAATGCCCTTTGCATCATAGAAATCAACTTGAGCCGCTTTTGTATTCCACTCCGCTTCTGAACGATTGCCAGTCAGAAGAGCTGCAAAACGATGCTTCTCATGAGGCAGACGAGTCAATTGCTCTTCATCGGTATGGAATACGCTGCCGATCTCAAAGATCGCTGCGGATTCATTTTTGCGATTGCGATTATAAGCCGCAGTCTCCAAAAGCTGTGCGATAAGCGTCGTACGAAGAACACTGCGATCCTCGCTCATAGGCATGGCTAGGCGAATTGGATTCGTATGCTCCGCCAGTGCAGGGAATAACTTCGTCCGCTCAGGTCCCGTGAAGGAATAGCTGACAACCTCATGCAAACCTGCATCTGACAGGCGCTTGCGCAGCTCGCGGCGAATAGCTTGCGGCTTCGTTAGCGAACCTGGCACAACATCGCCGTGAATGAGCGTAGTAGGAATTTCATCATAGCCGTGCAAACGAGCTACTTCCTCGATTAGATCTACTGCACGCGTAATATCACCGCGGCGTGTAGGAACATTTACAGTAAATACATTGTCGCCTGACAGCTCATATTCAAAGTGCAAACGGCCAAATATCGTCTGAACTTCAAGTCTGGACAACTCTGTACCCAGATAGCCATTAATTTTATCCAATGAAACGGACACTTTGGCTGGTTTCACTTCACCTGCATGCACTTCTACAATACCTTCAGCAACTAAACCTTCAGCAAGCTCTGCGATAAGGGAAGCAGCACGATCGAGCGCAGGAATAACTCTCGCCGGATCTACTTCTTTCTCAAAGCGAATGCTTGATTCCGAGCGAAGTCCTAGTTGACGTGACGTTTTGCGCACGGTGCCGCCATCAAATTTTGCTGATTCTAGCAAAATGTTGACCGTCTCGCCTGTAACTTCGGTGCTTGCTCCACCCATTACGCCTGCAAGGGCAATTGGCTGCTCGCCATCAGTAATAACGAGCATATGCGGCTCTAGCTTGCGCTCTTGATCATCCAAGGTAACAAGCGTTTCGCCAGCTTTTGCAAGGCGAACATCAATGCGGCCGCCAGGCAAACGATCTGCATCAAAAGCATGAAGCGGTTGGCCGTATTCAAGCATAACAAAGTTTGTAACGTCAACAACGTTGTTGATTGGACGAACGCCGGCAGCGATCAATCGGTTTTGCAGCCACAATGGGGACTCACCGATTTTTACGCCTTTAATATAACGAGCCGAATAATGCGAGCAATGCTCAGGTGCACTAATGCTGACCGTTGCAAGGCTATCCGCACGTACGGTTGTATGATTTATAACAGCCTTTGGCAGACGAACTTCACGGCCAGTTAAAGCTCCAATCTCATAAGCAACACCAATCATGCTGAGGCAGTCTGAACGGTTTGGCGTCAAATCAAGCTCGAGCACCTCATCGTTAATGCCAAGCACATCGCCAATTGGCGCACCGATTTTCGTTGTAGCTGGAAGAACAAGAATGCCTTCCTGCTGTTCTTTTGGCAGAAGCTTTTCATTCAAGCCAAGCTCCTTCGCCGAACAAATCATCCCTTGGGATTCAACGCCGCGAAGCTTTGCACGTTTAATTTTGAAATCGCCAGGCAATACAGCACCGATTACTGCAACTGGGACAAGCTGGCCTGCATCGACATTTTTGGCTCCGCAAACGATTTGCAGCTCTTCGCCAGTGCCAACGTCAACCTTACACACGTTCAGCTTATCCGCGTCCGGGTGCTTTTCCTTCGATTTCACATAACCAACTACGACGCCGGTCACGCCTTTATTGCGAGATTCCACAACATCGATTTCAATGCCGCCGCGTGTCATTTTCTCCGCAAGCTCCTGTCCTGTGAAGCCGGACAAATCGATATATTCATTTAACCATTTATAGGATACATTCATCTCTTTTCTTCCCTTCTCTCATTGCTACATTCTTGCGAATTGGCTTAAGAACCTCAGATCGTTCGTATAGAAATGACGAATATCGTCAATGCCGTATTTCAACAACGCGATACGCTCAATGCCCATGCCGAATGCAAAGCCGCTGACCTCTTCCGGATCGTAACCGCCCATTTCAAGAACGCGTGGATGCACCATGCCGCAGCCAAGAATTTCAAGCCAGCCCGTATGCTTGCACATGCGGCAGCCTTTGCCGCCACACTGAACGCAAGTAACATCAACCTCAGCACTTGGCTCCGTGAATGGGAAGAAGCTTGGACGAAGTCTAATTTGCGCTTGTGAGCCGAACATTTGCTGAACGAATTGCAGCAATGCTCCTTTCAAATCGCTCATCCGAATATTTTTGCCGATGACAAGACCTTCGATTTGATTGAACTGGAATGAATGTGTCGCATCGTCATCATCGCGGCGGTAAACTTTACCCGGACAAATGACTTTAACAGGCGTTTGGCCCTTCATTGCTTTCATTGTACGAACCTGAACCGGGGAGGTCTGCGTACGCATCAAGATATCATCCGTAATATAGAACGAATCCTGCATGTCGCGGGCTGGATGGTTCTTAGGCAAGTTCAATGCCTCGAAGTTGTAATAATCCTCTTCAACCTCTGGACCCTCGGCAATTGTATAGCCAAGACCGATAAAAATATCTTCAATTTCTTGGGCTACCTTGTTTAAAGGATGCACTGCGCCGGTAGGCAATTGCTTGCCTGGCAGCGTAACATCCAGCGTCTCTGCAAGGAGTCTATTGTTCGTCTCAGCTTGCTGGAATGCATCCTGCTTCTCATCGATAACCGTTTCAATAGCTGCTCGAACATCATTCGCTACTTGACCAATTACTGGACGTTCTTCAGCGCTTAGTCCACCCATGCCGCGCAAAATTTCAGTCAAAGCGCCTTTTTTACCTAAATATTTAACGCGCAAATCATTTAGCTGCTGTGGCGTATCCACATGCTGAAGCTCTTGCAATGCTTCAACGCGCAGTCCTTCCAATCTTTCCTTCATTTTTCTTCGCCTCCATATCATCATCCCTAAATCATGCAAGCGTAACGGCTAAAGCCATCCTTAGGAGGCCTAGCTAACGTTTCGCGGTAAAATATAAGCTCTTTATAAGCTAATAAACTTATAAATGGTTATATTTACACAAAAAAAGGCCCTCTCTCCCTAAAGGGACGAAAGAACCGTGGTACCACCCTAATTCGGATTGAGCATCAGCCTGTACGCATAACCAAGTGTGGCTAACGTCGCCTAGAGGCGCTGAATGACAATCCCTTAGCCCCATAACGGCGGGAACCGGACCTTCCCTACACGCGCCGTATATTATGGCGTTTCAGGTGTCTGCTCAGGAGTGAACTTCGGCAGCCTATTTTCACAAAAACGCTCTCAGTCTACGGCGTCTTCTTCCTGTGCGAAAGCACTGCTTACTCTTCTCCATCATCGCTTTACTTCGATTATGAAATAATAATCTATATTATATGCAATCTGAAGTACCGTTGCAACCGCTAAGCTTGCTTTATTGCTACGAATCAATTCGCATCATCATTTCTTCCAGCAATCGAATGCGTGCGAACGACGCTCGGAGCAGCCCGATTCCTATTTCCGGGTACAAACGAATGAGCCTTGACACATTCTCGCCCAGCAGCTTCAGCACTCTCACATCACCAAGCAAGGATTGCGCCGTTACTGTAGACGAGGTGCTGTCGAGCGCTGAAGTTACGCCGCACACATCCCCTGCACCGAGTACGCCGATCGTTCCTTCCCAGCCTGCTGCGGAAATGCTCGTGAGCTCGATATTGCCGTCAACGATAACATACATCGCGGGGTTAGGCTCTCCTCTTTGCAGCAGATTCTCTCCATCCGGGCATACATACTCCTCGGCAATATTAGCGATTAAGCCTAGCTCCTCAAGCGATAAATCAGCGAAATAGGGAACCTGCCTTAAAAAGACTACTTTGTTTAAACGGCTCATCATCTGCTGGTCTTTCGACATTTGATCCCCCTCCTCCACTAACGCCGCTGCAGCGATCTCCCGCCACCAATCATCATTTCCGTTTAGAGCTGCCTCCAATAGGACAGTCGCTTCCTCATCGGCAGTTACTTCTCTTCCAGCTTCGCCGCGTTCTAGAACGGTCAGCAGAAACTGCGATAATCTGCGCTCACCCATGCCCTCCGCGAGCACTTCCCAAGCATTGCTGCGAATTTCTTCATCTTCATCAGCAGCTGCCCTTCTGATCGCATCAACAACCTGCTCATCCGCAAGCTTGGTCAGCACCGCCCATACACCTGTAAAAATAAAGTCGCGAACCTCTCGCCAGCGCAGCAAAGCAAGCTCTGCTAGCTCCGTCTTCCCTAGCTGCTTAAGCGACAAGGAATAACCTGACGCTGCCTCAAGCTCACTTAATCGGCTTAACGCTTCATCCGTTAGCTTAGAACGTACCTGCTCGTCTGGCAGAAGTGCCGAGAGCGCAATCATCACAGCTGTCCATCGCTTCGGCGGCGCGCCATTCAAGCTGTCAGTCAGCAGCTCGATCGCTCCATCGCCCATCTGAATAAAGCTTTCTGTCGTCGTGCGGAACATTTCTTGGTCCATAAGCGGGAGACGCTCCAGCAGAATGGGTATAATGGATGTAACCTTAAGCCTTCCCAAACATGCGATTGCTGCAACCCTTGCCGCTGGATGCGCATCATCAACAAGCTTCTCAACCTTCGGCACAAACGAATACAGCTCAAGCTCCGCGATAACTCGGCAAATATAAACCGAGGATTCGCCTCCCGCATCAAGAATACGATCGATCACTTCCGCGCAAGCCTCGAGGCTTGCCGCATTGTTAAAGGAGTACATCGCTTTGACTGCCTCTGCAATGACACTCGGATGCCGATCAAGCAGCTTTTGCCGCAGGAAATAAAAAGCCTGATGCTCCATATGCTTCATTCTGCCAATCTGTCTTACTCCTTCAGCACGCATCTCATCGTCCTGATCCTCAAGAAATGCTGCTACCTTCACCATCGCATGCAGGTCTGCGCGCTCAAGATTCATCGCTCTAACCGCAGCAACGCGAATGCGTGGATTCGGATCATCAATCAGCGCCAGCAAATCGGCAACATCATTCGGATTTTGTTGCCTGCCGATAATTTGCAAGGCAATTTCTTTCGCAGAATCTATCGGCTGCTTTAACATGGCCCTGAGCTCTGCCATTGCAGCTTCGTTTCGACTAAATTCATCGAACTGCTCCGCTAAATCCTGCTCGCCAATTGTCTGTATGCTGCCTACAAGCTCGCGCATATAGAATCTTCTGCCGAACCAAGCAAGCACAAACAGCAGCACAGCGCCTGCAAATCCTACAAACGACAAGGCTGTCCAGGATACCCCAAAGCCTGAATGCAAAAACTGCAAGCCAGCGCCGATCAAAATGCCCGCCGTAGCCGCAATTCCTTGCGCGGCATATCTGTAGCTGTCACGCTGCGCAAGCGGAAGCGTCTTGAAGAACAGCTGATAGGAAGGCTCGGCTGAATAATAAAGCAGCAAATATAACAGCATGTAGCCGATCGAAATCATTGGAAGCGCCGCTGGACCGCCAACAAAAAATAAAGCGCCGGCAAAGGCGAGAACATAAACGCCTGATATAGCCGTAAGCATTTGGCTTGCACCAAGGCGTGCCATCAGCTTGCCTGAGACGGTTTGCAGCAAAAAGGCAAGAACAAACAACACCATCGTAATCATCCCAAAAAACCGGCTAAAAGCCTGTTCGCTTGGGAATGACATTTTTGTTACGTTCAGAAACTCATATTCCATTAGAAAATAAAGAGCTGGCATCAGTGTCATGAGCAAAATAACGGTTAGCAAAAAAGGAGATCGAAGCGCGTGCTTAAACACCGCTCCCGTTGACACCGGTTCCTCTTCCAGAGCATTTGCTTCGATTTTGATCGACAATGGCACCAAATAACGGGTGATCACTTTACGGTAATTCGGCAATGCAGCCAGAAGCAGCAAACCGGAAGCGGCATAAATAACCTCGGGTCCAAAAAACAGGCTTAAAAGCTGTGCAAGCAAACCTGCCGCTACTCCGCCGAGCGTTGCAGAGCCAACGAACACGGGCATGAGACGCTTCGCTTGCTGCGTCGAGCACAAATCAACGGCCAAGCTCCAAAGCAATAGGGTCTGCTGCCTTACGACAAAGCTGGACGCTATGAACAAGACGGGATAATACCCTCTCAGCTCTAGATCGAAGCTCTGCAATACTAGTAGCACCAATGCATTTACGGCAACGATGCCTAACATTATTCCATATAAGACGCGCATCAGCTTCGGCTTTGGCAGCCTAGCAGCAAGCCAAGACAAGAGCCACGCCTCCATCGGCAAAATGATAGCCTCCGCCGCATATACATAGGGAAGGTATTCACTTCCGAACCGCTGATTGAACAACGTCATAAAGCCATTGTAATTAAGCATTTCAGATATGCCGCAAATAAAAAAAACAGGTGCCATCATAAGCAGCTTTCGCTGATCCTCTGGACGGGCACCGATTGCGCGCAATATGGTATCTTTAGTCATATCTTTTTAAACCAGCTTTCGATGATAGATTAAGCGGTCTTCCCCTTCGTAGTAATAATCTGGACATCTACCAACCAGTGTAAAGCCGCTGCTCTCAAATAATTGACGAATGCGGTTGTACTCTGGCAGATCGCAAGTATAGGTTACTAGATATCTGGCGTTTACTTCCCCTAAAAAGTCATACATCTGCTCCATCAGCAGCGCCGCAACGCCTACTTTGCGATAATCATGATGAACAACCATGTAGTCCCAATTGAAACCTCCGGTTTTTTGCTCATTTTCAGCGATGCAATTTATGCCTATGACATTTCCATCCTCATCCTCGGCATACCAGAAATAAATTTCATTATTTACCGCGCGAAATGGAAGCTCTCGGAAATGCGTCAGCTCGCCTGGCGTGTAACGAGTATCATCAAATGAAAAGCCTGATAATAAAAATGCGACGACTTTTTCCGCCTCATCTAATGTGGAGATGCGACTAATCCGAAACTGTCCAACAAGCATTCGACCTTCCTCCTAACTTCAATTTTTAAACGGCGAGTGTGCCATTCCAGCCCTCAGTTGATCCCTTCTGGTAATACTCATCACATAGGTAAAAATATAGCTTTGCCGCTTTGTCGAAACGATTAATTTTGATCACTTCTATAAAGGTTTCTCTTGCATCGAAGAAACGCCCCTCTTGGCAAAGCATGATCCCCTTCTCGAAGAGCGGCTTTGTACGATCCTTTAAAGCGCGCTCTGTATCTGAATCTCCCTCATATACGTCAATAAGCTCAATCGGATCATCCTTGCCGTCAATTCGCACACGACCAAGCAGACGGAAGCGGAAGCGTTCCGGTGAACGCAGCTGCTCATAGAACGTACGAGTGACAAGTATTGATGCGCCCATCGTATCGGACATCCGCTCTAATGTTGCTGTAATATTCACATCATCAGAGATAACATTGCCCTCCATCCGCTGCTCTTCACCCACGATCCCAAGCATAAGCGGCCCTTTATGTATGGCCATGCCTAGATCAACTGGAGCAAAGCCGGAAGCCTTCAAGCTTTCATTATAGGAAACGAGCTCTCTGCGTATCGCAACAGCCGCGCGCAGCGCATCTTCATTTCGTGAAGGGAACAGAGCCATAAAACCCGCGCCCAAATATTTGCTTATTAGTCCTTCCTCTGTCCGAACAAATGGACTAAACCGTTTTAGAAAGGTGTTCATAAAATCAAAATTTTGCTTTGGAGTCAGCTGCTTCGATAAATGATGGAATGAGCGAATATTCGCGACCATAACCGTCATATTTTGCTGAACCTGATCTCCAAGGTGAATATCGGTAATTCCCTTTTTGCCTAAATATTTAAAAATCTGCTGCGGCACAAATCGATGCGAAGCTTCGCTGAACGAAGTAATGTCCTTTATGTACGTTCGAATATGAAGCGCCATGCGATTGAACTGCTCTCCCAAATCGCCGACCTCATCCTGTGATCGTATGTTCACCTTCACATCCCAGTTGCCATTTGCCATCTCCATTACGCTTTTGCGAAGCTTGCGCAGCGACGAGAGCAGATAATACGTTACAGCGAGTACGAGAACGATTAATACTAAGCTTATAAGCCCAATGTTTCGCATGATGCTTTTGTAAATAATTTGGTTGGATTGATACAATACATTCAAATCCCGGCCTGTTTCATAAACGCCTACAATTTTGTTAGTAGAATCATAGATAGGTCCAATTGCATATAGCCATTTGCCTGTAGCATCTTCCCATCGGTCCGTTACAACCTCGCCCTTCTCAACCACAAGCCGGTTCAGCTCGTTCTTAGGAAAAGGCTTGTACATATTGACGCCGTCATCATCATCCATAATGATGAAGATTTCACCATTTTCATATCTGTACAATGTGCTGTAGAGGCCTTTGCGATTTGCAGGATCCTCGCTTTCGAACAAGAAGTTCATTTTGCTCCGAATCGATTCATAATCCTTGCTCATATAATCGTTTGGCGAAGTCAATCGATTCAGCTGGTCGCCGTTAATCATATTTTGACCATTGCGAGCAAGCAAAGACAGCTGCTTCTGCATCTCATCTTCCATTTTGCTGGAGAAACTATCATAAATAAAATTGGATAACATAATCATCGCTATTATCAATATCGGTACAATTGCAAAAACTTGTTTGAAAAACAATGAAATTCTGCGATTAAGCACATGTACATAGAACAGTCTGATTATCATAACTAAAATAACGAGCAATACGGCAGCTGCCAGCCACGTCATCCAGCCCTGTACCACCGAACCGCGATCATAAGTTAGCTTCGCAAGGACACTCGTATGGCTGCCAGCCTCATCCATGCTGACGATGCTGTCACCTAAAGCAAGCTCCATCTGCCCTGCTGCATTCATTGTCAAATCCATAATATCAAGGCTTTCCGCACGCGGAGCTATTGTCTTTAACGATGCCTCATCTATGACCGTTCTTAAATTACTGGAATCCTTCGCATTCATACTCGTAACTGCATTTACTAGGCGATCAATAAAATATAATTTTCCATTCTCGTGCAGAAGCAGTCCTTCAGGGAAGTTTTTGCGAGTGCGATCCATGCCTTCCAGCGGATAGGACAGCTCGCTTTCGCCGCCTGCATTCACTCTGAAAATAGCACCGCGCTTCGTAGAGTAATAGATTTGATCCGGCGCATAACCTACGATTTCTGATAAGTAACGATCTGCAGGCAATTTAAATGTTAGCAGCTCCTCTGCCTTGCCGCCCGCAGCAGATAACCGATTTAATTGTACGTTCGTCTCTTCGTTTATGTAGAAATAAATATCTTCCTTTACAACTTGAAGACCTTTGATCAGCCCTACCCGTTTGTTGGTACCGCTTCCCTCGAACGTAAACAGGACCGTTCCTTTTGTATCGCCGATCGCGTAGCGAACAATTCTTTCTTCGCGTACATAAAGCCCATATCCGTCCAAAATCGTATCAAGAACATAGATTGTGCCGTCAGCCGCCACCGCTATATCTGTAAAATCATGTCTTATGGTAGCATCATCCTGCCGAATGACCTCTTCAATAGATCCTTTGCTGCCGATTCGTATAATCTCTTGACGTGAATCTCCGATAACGATCATGCTTCCATCCGGCCCTGCCGATGCCTTGGATAAATAAGTGAGGGGTTTCTCTGTTTTATACGGAGGGGTTTGAAAGTGATTTAAGTTTGGATAAAGCCAGAAGCCGAGGCAAATTGCTATTATACTCAGAAGAGTCATACCCATAGTGGACCTTCGCATGTGCACCATCGCTTTCATTTTTCAAAATATTTCTATTTCCATATTACTACATGTTTAGTCATTTAGCATCAGCATTGTTGTAAGAATTCATCGAATGTTAGCTATTTTAGTAGGTTTATGTTGATGGCTTTTAGGGCTTATAGTACTATTAAAATAGTAGAATATAGCAAAAAAACAGGAGAGGCATTAAGTAAGGCCTACTCTCAGGAAGGAATTATATGGGACAACTTATATGCGGAGGAGCTACCATGCAATGCTCTTTTGGAGCAGCTCCCGGCACGTTTAATGTGTTGCCTGCCAATCGCGTTTTGACGGCTATGCCGATCGCGAACATTATGGATAATAAACCGATGGTTAATATATTGCCCTTTGGAGTTTGTAATTCGCTGGCCAATCCGATGGTCGCAGCCGCAACTGCTGCTGCCTTAGGCGTGCTAACCCCTCAGCCCTGTATTCCCGTTACAGCCGCTCCATGGGTGCCCGGCTCGCCAACCGTGTTAGTTGCGAACATGCCCGCTTTAAATAATTCGTCCAAATGCATGTGCAACTGGGGAGGCGTCATTCAGTTCGTGAATCCGGGACAGATGACGATACAGGTGCCATGATATGATAGCGCAAATTCTAAATCCCATAATCAAGCCCATTAAGCGAAAAATTATTGCGCCTCTTAAACGGGCGAAAACGCTGCCAAAGCGTATGCTTGCCGTGCTCCGCAAATGGCTGGTCACTGCTATTTTTGGCCCGCTTCGATCGCTCAACAATTATTTGCGTATCGGGAGCTACTACATAGCGAAGAAGCTTATCGCACTTGTTCTCGTCATTACTCTGATCATCGTTTATTTTGGATTTATAAGCCCGCCAGCCTTCATTAACAAATGGTTCGGACGAACGCCTCAGCTGGAAGCAGCTGCTGCTGCGAATGGCAGCTTCACAGGAGCTGCATCCGTCCTTGACGCAGAAGGTAATTTGCTATTTAAAGGGGAACTTGTCGATGGTCAATACAGCGGTCCAGGGAAGCTATATTATCCAAACGGCAAGCTTCGTTACCAAGGAGATTTCGCTAAAGGAATGATGGCGGGCTCAGGCGAGTTGTTTAATGAAGAGGGCGAGCTTCTCTACCGCGGACAGTTTGCTGACGATCAATATGCGGGTGCTGGAACTTTATTTTATCCAGGCGGAAAACCTCAATACGTGGGCGAGTTTGCAGCCGGAGCGTACGATGGAGCTGGTACAGCATATGATGCTGGCGGCGGAATCATCTATGCAGGATCCTTTCTGAAGGGTTCATACAGTGGCGATGGCAAACTTTACAATGAATCAGGCAAGCTGATCTATGAAGGCCAATTTAATACTGGTGTTTATGAGGGTACAGGCAAGCAGTTTGACAATAATGGCGTTTTATTATTCGAAGGCAACTTCCTTGCTGGCAAGCTGTCTGGCCCGGGGAAACAATATTACCCATCAGGTTTCGTAAAATATGACGGCGCCTTTCTTCTCGGCAGCTATCACGGGGTTGGCAGCTTATTTAATGAGACAGGCTCTGTTGTTTATACAGGGTCGTTCGCTAGCGGACAGCAGAATGGCAGTGGACAAATGTTTAATGCCTCAGGCGGTATTGTTTATGACGGCAAATTCGTCAATAACAAATATGAAGGCATAGGAGCACTGTACGATATGGACGGCGCGCCTCTCTACAAAGGTTTTTTCAGAGACGGCAGCTTGTACGCTGAAGGCTTCATGAATCTGTCGCTCGTAAAGCTGCAAGAAACGTTGGGTGTTCCTGATGCTCCTGTAACTGTTCCTGAGGAAGAGCTTACTGAAGAAATTTTTGTAGACGAACCTTCAGAACCTATAACGACCGACGAAACAGATTCTTCAGCAGATTCTTCATCACCTGAACCGAAAGCGACTGACCAAGCAGCGATAGTACCTTCGGCCACGCCGGAAAGCAGCAGCAATTCAGCCGCAATGCCAACAGCAACACCGCAAAGCATTCAGACAAAGACAATGGCTGCTGGCGGCTCCACTGCTCTACCCGCTGCACTTGGCAGCACCAAGGAATCGGCGACGAGCACAGAGAAGGATACAACGAAAAGCGAAGACCCTGTATTTGTTGATCCCGACTTAGCACTCGATCCAATACTGCCGCAAACGCTGACGTTCAGCGCAATGCAAATGTCCTTTGTACTGGAAGTCGATGAAGACAATCCAGAAGCTTTTTTTGTAAGTCAACTGACGACATGGAATCCAGTTGTCATGGAACAAACGTACAGCAGATTATTAGCCGCCAAAACGGTATCCACCAAGGAAAAGCTCGATAACGGCCGAGTAAGGGTTCTGTTCAAGTCAGGCAGTACGCTTCTCACTTTTTTGTTAAATAAAGATAAGCCTGTACGACTTGAAATGTCCTATATCATTCCTGAGGAATAACAATAAAAGTGAACTGCCCCCGACAAGTAGACAGTACAAATAATAAAAACCGTTAAACGGCCTTAGTCCTAAGCTCCATTGGACTGAGGCCGTTTAGTTTTGCCTGAAATCGTTCGTAATTGTAAAAGTGAATGTAGGCTTCAATGTCCTGTTCAAGCTCATCAAATGTTCGGTATGTTTGCAAATTATATTTTTCACACTTCAGGGTTCCCCAGAAGGATGCTATGGGACTGTTGAAGGCAGCGGCGATAGGGCCAAGTTCGCCACTTTCGATTTCTTCGATAATGGTTAGTTTCTCTATTGGATTTAGACATAAAAATGCTCCACTCATAGCAATAGGTTTTTTTATCACTTCACCTGTCTACTATTTGGGGAGCATATTATAACGGACATACATTCCGCTATTTACTGATTTTAAGCTCATTTCGAATTCTAACGGACATCAGATGCGTTATTTATCCAAATTGAAGGATAATCATTGCTCTTGAAGCCAAATAAGAGACTATATGTCCGTTAGCTCCTTAAAAATGGAGATTCCGAGCAAATAACGGCTCTGATGTCCGTTAGCTCTATAAAAATGGAATCTCCACGCTAATATCGGCTCCGATGTCCGTTAGCTCAATAAAAATGGAGATACCAAGCAACTAACGGCTCTGATGTCCGTTTGTTCCTTAAAAATGGAGATTCCGAGCAAATAACGGCTCTGATGTCCGTTAGCTCTTTATAAATGGAGATTCCGAGCAATAACGGCTCTGATGTCCGTTAGCTCTTTATAAATGGAGATTCCTAGCAATAACGGCTCTGATGTCCGTTAGCTCTATAAAAATGGAATCTCCACGCTAATATCGGCTCCGATGTCCGTTAGCTCAATATAAAAATTGGAATCTCCACGCTAATATCGGCTCTGATGTCCGTTAGCTCTATAAAAATGGAATCTCCAAACTAATATCGGCTCTGATATCCGTTAGCTCCACTTTCCAAAGTTGAAGATTGTCATTTTCGTGCATTTCCCATCATCAGTTCTTTATGGCTATCATTCTTTCACTCGGAATATTGCTGAATAAAAGATAAAATCGGCTCTGGCTGCTCCAAGCTGTGCGGGTGATGGCCAACTCCCGGCTTCACAATGACTTTAATGATCCCGCCAAGCTCTCGGTAACGTTTCTCAAATGGCAGTGTGTTCTCTTCTATAGGCAGCGGAATATCAGCATCCCCTGCAACGATCAAAACGGGAATACCCCCTGCTGCCAGCTCTTCTACTCTGTCCAGAGGAGAGCAGCCCTTAAGTGACGATTCCGTTTCTTCCAGCTCGCCGTACACAGCCAGACACTCCTCCCACTCAGCCGCTCCACCTGCAGCTACGCCTTTCCCGCCCGGCCAGCTGCGCATATCGAGTACAGGGGCATCTAAGTACAGCAGCTTCACTTGGTCTGGGTACTTGGCTGCATAGTTAAACGCATATAACCCACCGCGGCTGAAGCCAAAAAGCACCGTTTTTGGAGCGAGCTCATAAGCTCCTGTCACGTAGGTTTGGAACGTTCGCATCCACTCTACCGCACCCAGGCATCCATACATGTCGCTTAGTCGATAATAAGCAATTGCCCAGCCTTGCTCGAGCAAAGCCATATCGGCATAGGAGAACGCGTCAAAAAACTCAGCGCGCCATATCCATGGCCTGCCTTCGGCAAATGTTTTAGGAAAAACGATTAGTCCTTCTCTTCCCTCCAACATAAAATCGATACGCTCATAGCCCTTCCAGCTTGAAGTACGGCTATTATTTTTGTTCTCTGGACGATCAGCCAAGGAGAGAATAAGATTTTTAAGCGCTTCGCCCTCCTTCAATGCCAGCTCCAGCGGCAGCGCTTCCGCTTTATTCGGGTTCGTATGTCCGACATGCTCCTTCCATGCCGAGCTAAGCAATCGATGGCGCTGCTGTACGGCTGAGAACAGCGATGAAGAGTCTGGTTGGAGCACATATTCGGGCATTTGCTCCAGTGATATATTAAACAACACGCGAAGCAGAGCCGCGGCGATCAGCCAATGCCCCTCAGCATTCGGATGAATACCGTCCCCCGTTATATAATTGTGATTCTCCTTACGCTTATGCTCCCACTCGCGCAGCATTGGATCATGGATAGAAACGAGCGCATCTGCGACATCGTCCAAAGTCAGCACCCAGTCTGCGTATCGCTTCAATACATCCTCATAGTCAGCAAAAGGTTGAGAATAGCTGTATGCTGGTTGCCCCGAAGGAAGCAAGCTGCCGCCGGTAAACGATGCAGCATCAAATGGAGGCGGCGTCATAAGAATTACTTTGGCTCCCGCAGCCTTAATCTGAGTAACAGCCCGTAATAGACCCTGTTGATACGCTTCGAATCTATCAGAAGAATAAGGATAATAGATGCCGTCATTCATCCCATAACATACAACGACCCAGTCCGGTTTGCTTTCCGCTAGAGCCTTGCCAAGCCGATCATGCACGCAGGGCCGAGGAAAAGGATGCTCCGGTTCGCTTAAGCCAGATGCTGTCTCGCTGCTTACGCCAAGGTTAATGAGTGTCATTTGATTGGCTGGCATATGCTGCAGGAAATAAGCATCCATGTAAGCAATAAACGTACCATCATCCGTAATGCTGTCTCCTAGAAAAACGATCTTTTTCTCATCTGGTATAGCAGAATCCTTCCCAAATAACGGCTTCATCAAATGGTCCTCCCTTTGTTGTTTCGCACGGAATATTGATGCATCGCATTCGGCAGTCCTCTAAACGCCAAGCAGCCGTCGCTAATTAGCATCCACAGCCGATATTCAGTGAAACGAAAGTCGATTAGCTGGAAATAGTGGTCCTGTAATTCTCCGATAACAGCTCCTGCCTTTACAAAACCATCCTCGCTTTCGATTGCAAGCTTATCAATAATAGCTATAAGCCTCCTATCAAGCTCCACTTCAGCAGCATGCTTAATCTTGTCATCTTCCCATAAACGCAGTGTACACTCTTCCTGAGACAGCTCCAACCACTCTGCTTCATAGCGTCGTCTCTCACTATCTACTATTTTCTCTGCTTGCTCATATCCGTTTACGATATTTAAGTAAACATCCCTCTCTAGCAGCCCTTGCGCATAGTGAGGCAGGTTAGTCTGCATGCTTGCCGCGTTAAGCCGAAAAAGCTCAGAAACATTCATCATATGTACGCTATTGGTACGATTCTTTAGCAAATGCAAGATGAAACGCAGTCCTACCTGATCGTGCGCGTTATCGGCACACCAGATGATGATAGATTTATGCTTAGCTATGGCTGTTATTTTCTCGATCATTCTCTGAATCTGATGCTCACGATTCATGTGGTGATTAAACATAAAACCAGACAGCTTCTCCATTTGCCAAAATTCTCGTGCCCGCTGTCCTTCCACACGATCAATATTCTTAATTGGACCTACTGAAAAGCAATCATTAAACGACAATACCTCATTGTCTGCATGTTTTCCTAAATTGCTTAGGGCTACTTTCAAAGATCCTGCATCCGACATGCTGCATACGAGATGAACCATGCTTTTGCGCTGCTCAGCTTCAACTCGCAAAGAATGTGAGTGCTGCACGCTTTTTTCATACATTTGTACAATGGAGCCAGCCAGAGCCTTCTGCTCCCCATTTCCTTGTTCAGTAAACGGTACAGTCAGCTTTAGAAGGTCGTTTAGAAGGCTTCTAGCCTCACCCTCTCTCAGCTCCCTTAAACGCTCATAAAGGTCTTTCAAATCAAAGCCTCCTTCTTGTACACCTATACTAGTTTACGCTATATAAAAAAAGCTGCTCAGCAAGATCATCGTTCTTATCGACCTTCTGAACAGCTTATAATGGCTTACTCCTGCTGCGATGCAGCTGCTTCTGCAAACCCTTGATCTATCTCATCATTTACTTGATCAGCCGCTTTCGCCGCGCCTAAACTTTTGAATGCCCACCAGCGAACGGCGATTACAGACGCAGCCGATTCGGTTTCACCTTGAAGCTTCATTCCGATACGGAATGTGCCCTTCTCTGGATAAACAATTGTTCCAAGCGATACATTCGGTATATCAGGCTCAAACTCAGTGCCTTTAAATACGTCGCTTTGTCCATAATATACTTTTTTCATCGTGCTTGTTTGGTCAGCCAAAATCGTCTTATCGATCTCTTCCAAGCCGACTACAACCGATACTTGCCCCTCGCCAAGGCCATGCTGAATTTCATCAGACACATAGTTTTTTTTGCCGCGCGAGAAGAAGAAACCGCCTGTCTTGCCGATAGACTCCAGTGCTACTTCCATTGTACCCGTTGAAATCTCATCATACAAATGCTGAGGCCGCGGAATACCAAGCTTGAAATCAAATTCATTGCGTTCGGGATGATACTGTACATCAAGAGATGGCTTCTCATCATATTCCAGGTCATGCGTCTCCGCGCTCGCATAAAACTTATGAAGCGATGAGGATTGCGACGTTTGCGTTAAACGCTGCAGCAGCGCGGTGCTCTCGATATATTCATCAAAAGGTACACGATCCACCTTCTCAATCATGTAGGTCGGTCCCATTTGGAGCAAGCTGATTTTGGCTAAGCAGATGCTTTGATCAGCAGATCCCTCCACTGCCTGCTCTAAGCTGCGTTCATGCCAATCCTTCAATATACGATTCGCTACAGGCTCGTCCAGCACCTCAATGATGTGCTTCGCATTCGTATCCAGTGGAATAGCCGAGTCGCCAATGGTTAACTTCGCAGCATGATTAGGTACAGTAAGCTGTGCTTTGACGCCAGCAGTTTGCGGCGCTTTCAAATGAAAACTAACCGAGTACTCCGTTTCCTGCGCATCGCCCGGCTCAACAAACATAACGGTATTCCCATCATGGCCAACAGAGGTGAAGCCCATTGCTTCATAATCATATTGGAAAGCAATTCGCGGCGTTTGCAGTGTCTTCTCAACCACCAGCTTGACCTCAACAACCTCGCCGACATTCACATACTTAGGCATACGCTGCGTAATCCGTACATTCGCATCTTCATAAATCGTAGCTACATTTTCAAGCAATCTAACGAATTCAAATGAGGACGGTGCAGGCGCTTCTTCATTAATGAATAAACGATAGGATTCAAGCACACGGTTGTATTCGCTCACTTCATCGTTGCGAATTGCTGAATTGCCTACCGAGTGAACGGGCTCCTTGCCTTTCTCATCATAAGCGACGCACAAGTATACGTTTTTCTTATATTCATTGTTTGTAAAGCCCTCGATCATCGACAGCTTTAACGTTACAGGTGAAGGAATAACCAATTCTCGTCCGATATAATCGATTGCTACGCCCATTTCGACCGAAATTGTTTTGTCATCTACCGCTACAACCTGCATGCCGGACAACACGCCGCTGCCATAGAGCAGACGGTTCAACAGCCTTCTTTTATCATTAAAATATTTTTGCTCCGACTCGAAATCGCGTACCGTCAACAGCTTCCCGTAAAAATAACGATTTCTCTCAAATGGATACAGCCTCGATTTTTTCACTTGTACCGCTCCTTCGCGTAATTATACTATTCCAGCTCTGAATCCATTTCTAAACGGGTATGGATATCCATGCGCTTCTCCATGCCAACGTCAACGATCAGCGTATCATTTGGCATCGAACGATCAGGGTTCAGCTTGAGCAGTGAAGGCTCAGTCAGCACCGTATTTATGCCTAAGTACGTATGTAAATCCAAATACATCCAAGGCTGCAGCAGCACCAGCTTCGCTTCCGTATAGGCCGGCTTTTGCTCATCCAGCAGCTGTTCGATAACGACTCGCTGCTTCTCAGTTGGCGCCTGTTCCGGACGCAGCAGCACGGTAAACGTATATGGATCACCGCTATAAAGCTGATCTGTCAGATGCCGCAGCTCTCCATTGTCGCGCATCGCCTTTGTTTGAAAATATTCCACGATCAGCGGTGCAATACCCGTATAAATCTCGATCGTTTTCATTAAGCCTTGACGCGTGCCACGGTAACGATAAAGCTCTGGTGCGGCCTGAATGAACGCCTGCACCTGCTCATCCGTCCAATAATCATCCGTTTCTAGGCCAACCCAAGTCGCCAGCCAGCGTAAATGCTCGCCTGTTGCCCGTTCAGGATCGATGTATTCCGATAAATCCTCAATTTCTTCCTCAATCTCGGAAAACAACGTGCCGAATAATGATAAATAACGCTCAAGAAAATCACGGCTTGCCAGGTCCTCTTGATAGACAGCAGGCAAATAATTTAAATAAGTGTCTCTCGGAAAATAAATTCGCATGGACTCCAATAGTGGCGTATACCGCTCCGAAGCGATCCATTCGATTTTTAGCCACAAGTAACGTCCTTTTGCTCCAAAAAACAATGCGTCACTCGGATTAATAACCGGCGCTGACCAAAATTCAGCTAGTGCATTCAGCTTTTCGCGGTAGGGAATCGTCGCATCAGCTAGCCAATCGTCTACTTTTCGATAGCTTCCGGCGATAATGCAGCTATCGTCATTTTGACTGAAATAGGAGATATGAATCTGTGTGCCATCTGGAATAAAGGAGTTAAGCGCCATCTTGTGCCAGACGGTTTCGGCTTCTGCGCTATCGAACGCCCGTGAAAGCCAGACCCCTTCAGGAACACCCGTTTCCTCCATCAACAGCGTCTGCGGCTGTAAGTTCAAGATCGTAATCGTTCCGTCTTCGCTGTTCAAAATGTACATGCGATCCTTCTCATCAATCAACAGCTGATCCGCTTTGCCACGGAAACCTGTAATGCGTCCAACTGTCTCGCCAGCAGCATTCAACTGGACGATAAAGCGGTCATCCTCGCTCACTTGATCCATTTGCCTCGTGTCGCCAATATAAATCATGCCGCTGCTGTCAGCACATAGTCCTGCATAAGGAAGAGCAGGGAGTTCACGTTTCGCACTCAATGTTCCGGTAGGCCCGAATGAAAATAGCTTTGCGTATAACGTATCAAATATATAAAGCTCACCCGATGCCGCAACGGTCATAAAGTAAGTTCGGTTCAAATGCCTCAGCTTCGCTCGTACATGCTGTGTAAAGCTTGGATCACTCCATACACTGACGATCGCGCCGCCTAACGTAAACTGGATGATACCCAGCTTAGCGCCTTCTGCTATTGACGGCTCATCGCCTCCCGTATCCAGTTCAAGCGGTGTCAGCACGTACACATACCGGTTATCCGCTGCTATCGCAAGCGGATGCAGCAAAACTCCATCTGCTTCATTGCCTCCGCGCGACCAAAGCGTTTGTCCATTGCCGGTATGGTAAGCAGCGACTGTCCTCTCACCCATGCGATCGGCGGCAATTAAAAGCTCGCCGGAGGCAGCAAGTCTAGCATGGGAGCTGAACAGACCATGCCCTTGTGTAAACAAGCGCTTATGATCAGCATTACGGCGGTCGTAAATCCACAGATCCGCGCGCTCATCCAGCAAAAACATATGCTCATGCTGGGAAACAGCCAGCTCTTGAATGGCAGCTGTACCTGCGAGGTCACTCAGCTGAATCGTTCCCGCTATTCCGTATTTGTTATCGCGGCGAACGCCAAAGCCTGCTAAATGAAAATCAAGATTATACCCGGTGCCGCGCAGCCAATCCTGCTCACGGTTAATCGAGAAAAACTGGTCTTTTCCGTTCATGCTGTACCTCCTTTGCAGCCAATTGCCACGATGCTATAGATGGGTGCGACTAATAAGTTCAATTTCATGCTGACCCGAGAAAACAAGTCCCTGCGGCGGAAGAATGATGTCTCCTCCTGCACTTTTCCTAACATGCGCACCTTCCGCATCAATCCACAAATCCTGCACGTATACTACGCCGCTCGCCTTGCTTAGCGCATTATAAATGTCTCCCTTATAGACAGAACGGCCAAATTTCCAGCCTTTGGTTCCATGCTCACCATCAAGCGGTCTTAACAGCTTTTTCAATTGCTCTACTAAACGTTGTCCTTCATCTACGAATTGAGGCTCGACAACAACAACGGCATTGACGGTTACTTTAATATAAATGGGGGGAATAACATGTACTTCTGTCGTTATTAATCTTCTTGTATCCAAATGACGTTTTACAGTTTGCAGAAAACCGGCGCTTGGCGTTGGTGTATCGCTTAAACCGTATGGTACGACTACAACAGAAACTTGACCATTTGCCTTCTCTCTCGGATAATCATCAAGTCCCGGCTTATAGAGAGGAATTGCATGTACTCTAGCTACGGCAGCGCCTGGTGTTGCTAAAGCCAAAGTTTCGTAATCCTCATTGGTGACGGCACGGAATGTATGCTTCAGTTCTGACTGCGCCCGCTGCAGCGTTACCTGCAGCGTTTCCGCTTCCGAGCCTCCAGCTGCAAAACTTGGATTATTCACTTCGATTTGCAATGCTTTATGTGCTTCGTTCACCCACTCAGATATGAGATAAGGCTTAACGTTGCCACGATCACCACCGCCTAATTCACAACCGGTAAGAACAATATTGGTGTCCATACTGACTGGCGGAATAGCTCCTTTTTCGCCATTGCCGAAGTAAATGAGTCTTTTGACGGGATCATAAATATAATGACGATCACCTGGCTTAGAGCGGTCAAACTCATCTACACGCTTCCAATCCTGCCATTTGAAATGGC
The DNA here is from genome assembly GCF_056398245.1 of Paenibacillus sp. 01T47. NCBI lineage: Bacteria > Bacillati > Bacillota > Bacilli > Caryophanales > Paenibacillaceae > Paenibacillus > Paenibacillus sp. 01T47. The sequence goes on along the minus strand of NZ_JBFTPA010000003.1, from coordinate 245,902 downwards.
CATCCGGTTCTTGTTCACCTACCTGCAGCTTTAGTGCCTCGCGTTTCTTGCAGGATAGATTGTACAGCTCAAAGCTTTGGCTGGGCAGCCCATTGCTTCGTCCAATGAATCGGTAAAGATCAAACCTAGGTTCACTAGCAATGATACGAACCGTTTGTCCAGGCGGCGGAACAGCTCCGGTAGAGCCATCGCTAAACTGTACCGTTACCTGGTCCATCGAAGCATGTCTTATAACGGTATAAAACGCAGGCGGGCGATCAGAGTGAGGCAGCTCCTCAAAGGAAGCAATTTCCTGCCAGTATCGCCATGCGCCATCTGCAGCTCGCACTTGAACTCGTATTTGTCCAAAAACAGCTAAGTAGGTAGCAATATGTATTTCTTCATGGGGCTCTCCCGATACCGTAAAATCAATCACTTCGCTGAATGTATCCTTCTGCTCAGCTTTGACAGTATGCAGCATAAGCTGACGAATGCGAGGCGGCATTTCATAACCAGACTCCTCAACTGTTGCACATATCCAATATCGCGGCTGCTCGCTTGCAGGATGCACAGTTACCGTACGCATCGGCGCTCTTAGGCAAAATGATATTTTACCGCTAAGCGTCAAATGTAGCGTCTCATCCTCTATCACTTCAACGGGCATCCACCCTGCTGTCCCTGCTGCTTCATCCCAGCAATAAGCTTTCCACGAGAGCCTTGCAGATGGAGAAATGGCTTCGCGATTGATTACCAGATGCTGCAGCTCGTCATTGCCAACGCCTTTATCCGCTTCCAAAAGATTGATGTTTATCGTGACCTGTTCCTGCGCGCTCAGCTCACGATCGAAGGAAAGATAAAGCTTCGAGGCTGTCTTTGCATCCTTCCCGAACGCATAAAAGGCAACATTGGCATGATCATTTGTAGCTGTGACGTCATTGGCTTCCCGTTCCGTTCGCGTAACGATTCTATCCAGCGCAAGCGGCACAAGGGAAATGGAGGCTTCCGTCTCAAACATCTGATCCTCAGCCATCAGCTTCGTCCCGCGAGGCAGCGTCACTGGAGCTTTAATATTTGAGAACTGTACGGTAGCTCTCGCCGAACTTGCGTCTGCAGGCTGAATACCAAGCAGATCAAGAAACCTGCGCCTATTCTTGTCCGGGACACGGCCAATGAAATATCGCTGCATCTCTGTCAGCCAAGCGAATAGCTCAATAAACGTAATGCCCGGGTCATGCGCATTCTCATCCGTCCATTCCGGAACCCGCTTCGGGATGAGCCTTCTTGCTTGTTGAACGATTTCCGCATACGTGCGGTCGTCTAGTGGCAGCCTCGGCAGCATTTGATCTCTCCTTCCTTTTCTTTTTTTGATCGTACTACCTCATTCGGAACTCTTATTTCGGTCCAGGGAAAGCCGTTATGCTATGGCTGCCATTAACGACAATGCCATGAATAACCTCATTCATCCGGCCGGGATCCCATTCGGTACGATTTCCATTTTCTATTTTGACAATATGTAAATAAAGACGTTCGATATATAAAAGCGAGTGGACAGCATGCAAAAGAGAGTGAAGCACTGACACATGCAGCGTTTCTCCAATATTCCAGCCATTGCCGTCAACATTTCCAGTTACCGAATGTAAGAACGCATTCAGCTTGGCTGTACAAGCCATCTCTAGTGGAAGCAGATCATCCACGGACTGGGATGCCACCGTTGCATGCACGGACACTTCCAAATAAGCCGGCTCGATGACCCGTATAGCACCGCCCAAGGAAACCAGACTGGATGCTGTCAGCATGAGCTCACGCTCCACTGCTTTGCGCAGCTCTGGAAACTGAGCAGCGCTTTCCAAGCCGCCCGCTGGGAAAGCAACCACAACCATGGAGCCAGGTGAGCGCTCCAGCCTTGCATTTCGATTGCTTAAGCATTTCACCTTTGCAATCTGCGGATATGCCTCTCTAGCAATCCATTCTACGTCGCTTGCGGTAACTGCCCGTCCGCGGTGCTTAAGCCGCTGCGGTCCCCTTACGAGCACTTGCTCTACCCGTTCCGCATCACCGCCGCCAATTGAAGGAGCCGGATTGCTGATGCTGCTGACGAATGCAAATGGAAGCACCATCCCCGTTATTTGCCCGGCATCGACATGCCCGTTTGCGCCCGCGGTAGTCTTAAAGCGAACGCGCACCGTTTCCGCCGTATCAGAGGAAGGAAGCTTCCCGCGGATGCCATCTCCGAATTGCAGCATTCCGCCTGCGTGGTCCGGTGAATAATGACGGTCAATTGAGCCAGACTCTGCAAGCGAAACGACCGGCTGCCATCTCACCCAGAAGCGTTGGTCATTACCGTCACCGTCTCTTTGCAGCATATAATATTCAGGCTCGGAGTCAGACCATTTCACTCGATCCATTGGCGTGAAATGTGCAAGCTCATCTACCCACACCTCTTCTTCAATGAATGCCGTAGGTGCTAGCTGTACAAAGCCATCCGCAGGAATCGTAAGCTCCTTCTCCTGACTAACCTGCTGCCTGACCGAAACAGCATTCAGATGCATGCTTGAGGCTACAGGATTGCCCGGAAAGGAATCTCCGAGCGAGCCATCACGATTGACTGCGCGTATCCAATAACGCTCATGCCCGAATAAGCGAGCTGGCGCCATCGTAGATGGACCTACAAATTGCAGCTCTCCGCTTATCGTAAATGCCTCAGTGTTGTCCACCACCTTCAGCGGCTGCCAAAGGTAGCGGCCTGCTTCCAAGCAAAGCGCTTCCCACTCCACCCACGGCGGTTGATTGCTGGCTGTAAACCTGCGTTCCAGCTCAATATGCAGACGAATGGGACCTTTTAACGGCGCTGCATTAAAGGAAGCATACATCGCAGGATGACTTGCTGGAATTTGCTCAAACAGCTTAAAGGACTGACCGCCATGTTGTGCAGAAGGCGTTCGATCACGATTGTCAATATTGCTTCTTGTGTAGACATGCTCTGGCTTAAATAAGCTTTGCGAGGCATGGGCATAGGACAGTACAGGTTGTGCGAGCCAAGGTGACATATATTCCACGACTGGCGCGATAATGGGATCAGTCTGCAGCACGCGTGCCCGAATCCAATAATCAGACGTACCATTTACGAACGTTTCCGCCATATCGTCAGGACAGTTGAACGTCAATGTAAAGCTTCGTTCACTCTGCTCCGGCAGCTCGGCAAACAATGTTCCGAATTGCTCGCTGCCGGGCAGCCGGCCCCAATTGCTGCCATCCCAATACTCCCATTGAACACTTCTGATGCATACGCGCGGCGGATCCTTCTCATCAAAATCGGAAGTCCGCATGACCATTTTCCACTTTACTTCGGGATCCTGCGCCATTCTGAGCCTACTCGGTATCGCCCTCGCAGAGAAGGTCAGCTTGATTTTGCTTTGACGCTTGCTAAACGCCTCTTCACACGATAAATAAAAAACGGAATAAGGAACAAAATGTTCTCCAAACGGGTAAAACCCATCCTTCAAGAGCTCCGTATCATTAAAATATAATGCGCCTGGCTCAATGCCAACATTGTCGCCGGCCGCATCATGTGCCGCACGAAGCCTTATTTTATCCATCTCCAAATGCTTGTTAAGCAGAGGAGAGGCAGCGCCTTGCAGCTGTTTCACGGTACACCTGATCCAGCGGCCAGTTATTCCTTCATGCTCAGTGAGCTCCAGCTTTCCAGCTCGCTGTTTATATAATACGACCATGCTGCCTGCAGCCGTTGCGGAATCAAATTTCACCCATTCCCCATTGCATGGATACGTCCATTCCACCCACTCTGATGCGAGCGAGGCCGCAAGCTCTGGCTCAGAGTAACGTTTTTCGGTGTGGTGAACATTTATGTAAAATCGGCTTGGCCGATCTACTAGAAAGATATCGTCATGCCGAATATAAAGCGTATGCTCCTGCTCATTTGGCATAGAGCTGGTATCGAACAAGCTGATTGGCTCAGCTAGGCCGCTCTTCAATCGCTCTCCATAGTCCAGTGCTGCAGTAGCAATATGATCCTTTTGTGGATTTACACTAATCCACTCCATCAGCTTCGCTGGTGTAGCGAGCAGCACCTTCTCCGTCTCAAATACGAGCGGCTCGCCGCCGTCAGGATGAGGGGCTGTCAATGCAATGCCTGCTGGCAAATAAACGGGGTCGACCGTTCCTTCACTCAGCTGAAACACAACGGTCGCCCGGGCTGGACGAGGCGGCTGCAGCTTGACCTCGATAAGATCGAGGAAAGCAAGGAAATGATTGAGCGGCGCCTGATTAAGCCGATTAACCGTATCCTCCAGCATCTCAGCGGTCAAATAGGCAAGTCCCGTCCCCGCATCAGGCTCCTCCTGCGAGAATCGCCACTCCGGCGTATAATGAGGTGCCATCTCCTTTAACTGAGCCATAAAAGAGGATAAGTTATTATGATTGATTTTTGGCGGACGGTTGTCACCGCCATTTCTTCCCCCGTGCTTCATCACGTTGCTCGCTCCCGTTATTTGCTTCCTTCCTCTAAATAGAAAGGAAACACCTGATTAAAAAGATTGTTTGTGGATCTTACCGCATAGGAGACGCTCATTAGCACACGGCCGTTATTTTGCCGATCAGGCTTCACCTCTACCTCTACGTCCTTTACTCTCGGCTCCCAAATTCGAATGGCTTCCTGCACATCACTGGCAATGAGTCTAAGCGATGTCTCATCCGTTGTGCCAAATACAAAATCCCGTAAGCCGCAGCCAAAATCAGGACGCATTAATCGCTCGCCCTTCGACGTTCGAATAATAATTCGGATAGACTCTTCAATGTCATCCTCGCCTTCCGCCATGCGAATACGGCCGGTTGTTGCGTCTACCTGAACGGGAAATTTCCATCCTTTCCCCAAAAACGATGCCGACATCTGCTGCAGCCTCCCTCAGCCATCAATTGATCTTAACCATCGCGCCCTTCAGCGACAAAATGCCGTTAGCCTTTACCTCAAGCATGCCATTGGATTGAAGCGTGAGCGTTGCATCCGCCTCCACCTTCACCTGAGCGCCTTTTACGGTAACCGATTTTGAGCCCGTCACTTTTACATCGCCTTGCGCGCTCATCTCAATCGTAGACGCTGAACCGCATTTGATGGTGACCTTCTTTCCCATCTCATCCAGCTTGATCGATTGCTGCTTGTCTTGTGTTTCAACCGTAATCGTCTTATCCTTATCGGCAAACGTAATATGATGGCCTTTTGACGTTTTTATCGTAACCGTGCCTGCGCTGCTCGTATCATCAAACGTAATCTCATGCCCGGTTTTCGTCTTGATTTTGCGAATATCGTTTTTGTCGTTCGGCGCAGGCGGCTTTTGTTTCTTGCTCCACAAAGAGCCAATGACGATCGGCTGATCCAGCCGCCCCATTAAGAAGGCGACAAGCACCTCATCATTCACCTCCGGCAAAAAAAGAGAGCCCATGTCGTTCCCGCCCATTAAAGTCGCAACGCGCACCCAATCGGTCTGGAGCTCGCCTTCGCGCAGTGGAAACTTCACCTTTACGCGGCCAAGCTTATCCGGGTCTTTGTTGTCGGTAACGATTGCATTCCACACTCCGGACAGCTGCTCGGATTGCATGGAGCGCTGATGCTGGTCAAAAAAACCAGGATACATCGTACTCATATCGCATTCCCCTCCGTCTCAAAATAAATCATGTAGCCATCCGTTGCGTCGAGTCGATGCGTAACCTTCGTCAATCGCAGCAGTTGATTCAGCTTGTCGCTGCCGAGACCCTCAATCTTGATTAATTCGCCTGGCTTCAGCTCTGGAAAACCAATCGAAGTTCCATGACCGCTCACGAGCTCGCGGGAAATACGATCCAGCATCGCCTTCGCAAGCGATTGCGCTTCGTCCTGCGATGCTGCCTGCGTGTATACGACCTCCATCTTTTGATTAGAGAGCATGCTTGCTACACTTGGGCCGCTTTTGGTGTTCGTACCAATAATCGTAACCGAGCTGGCTACGGATTCTATCGCTTGCATCTTATCGACGTCATAGCCGCGAACTTTGACTTGTGAAGTCTGACTGGAAGCATCCACCGTCAGTGTGAACTGAACGAGGTTTTTCCCATATTTCAGCGTAATAAGCGGCGCTCCTGATGTTTTCGGTTTTTTGAAAATAAGCTTGGATGCTTCTACATAGAAATGCCTGTCGTTATCCATCGCAAGCGAGCGGACAAAATGATAATCGCTCACCCCGATTTGCTCAATCGTTTTTTTGGTGACGCCCGTATCGTCCAAATCGACAGACAAACCATAATTTCCGGCAATTTGCCGAACGACATCGCTGTCCTTCATTTGGTTCCACACCTTAGAGTGTGACGTCTTCATCATGAGAAAAGAGCGGTCCATCGCCGTTACGACAATGCTTGGGCTGCCGTTTGAAGGATAATCAATGGTATAGCCTGTCATGATTCCATCAAATACAAGCGATTTTTTATCTGCGTAACCAAGCTTGATTTGCACCTTCTTGCCTACCGCAATCGTTGTGCCTACCCATTGCATACGGGATTCGCTCCATATATAGCCATTAGAAATCGAAAACCTGGCAATATCCGCCTGTGCATCCGTCGTTTGCTCGACATCAACCCATTCTACGGCCATGTTCGAAAGCTTGATCAATTGACCCTCTATTAAAATATCAACCTCAGGTGCGCTAAAATCACCATATTTGGATTCCAAATCCTCAAAGGAGTTTGCAGCCACGTTTTCACTCCAATCTCGGAATCGTCAAGCTTCTTCCGGATAACAGCATACGGGGGTTATCAATCCCATTCGCTTCGGCGATATGGCGCCATGCTCCCGGGTCCTCGTATTCCTCAGCCGCTATTGACCACAGCTGATCCCCTTGCTTGACCGTCTTTTGCTTCGTACGGTCGGCAGATTGACGCGGAATTTCTTGGTATTGTTCCTTCATCGTTTGCGAGCTCAGCATATCGACCGTTAAGGATGCCCTAACAGGGACGCCGGTTTCCAGAAACATCGTGTATTTCTGCGTAATGCTTGTAATAACACCTTTAAAATCAAGCGAGCCCCAAATGAATTTACAGGTCGGCGGCGTATGCAAATCCGAGTCAACATCGAGTATGCCCACGATTTTGGAAGTATAGGTACGAACGTCAATGCCCGCTTCATACGTATCAAAAAACAAATTCAGCTTCAATGTTGTCCGCTCACCGCTCGTAAATTGGGAGAGCGGGGTTTGCAGCCCCGCAATCTCCTTCTCCGCATATTGATTTCCGGATTCCATCTCATAATCAGTCGGGTTAAAAAGCACATCTACCTTCTCGGTTTCTTTCGCTCGAAAGATCCAAAACTGCGCTTTGCTTAATGCCATTCGATGTCCCCTCCAAATCTGTTCATTCTAGAAGCCTCTTCTTCGCTGCTCCAGCTTCATCTTTCGCTCCAACGCCTTATATACTTGATCCGCAATAGCTTCTGGATGCAACTGCGGCATTTTCATAATCATCTTCTGCAGCTGCACAGGGTCCAGCTCGCGAGGCGCTTCCACCTTCACCTGACGCGGCGGCTCCTGTGCAGCGGGCCCACTTGGTTTATGATGCGAAAGTGTGGGCATCTCGCCTCGTTCAACAAATGAAGCAGCGTTCGTCTCTACTCCGCTAGGTGCAGCTTGGCCAGCTGTATTACGATGACGGGCAGCTGCTGTATAACTAAGCCTTACTTGATCGCCAATTGTGCCGCTAGATTGAAGGGAACTAGGCTCATTGCCGGCTTTTACAACCGATGTTAGTCCGCTAAGCATCGGCTTGTTTTCTATGGATGCTTTTGCAGCAAGATTGGCGAAGCCAGAATGTCTTTGAATCGTTCGGAATGGAGTCACTCCTGCTCTGGATCCGCTATTCAAGAAAGATGACATTAACGTTTGACGATGCACAGGATTGGTTTGTCCACTGCGTTTATTTCTCTCGCCAATAGGGAGAGCAGGAGCTGACAGCTTCATGTCTCCTGATTCTGTCTGCTTGTGCACGCTTAGTGTTGGATACGCGCGCATGGATGCGGAAGCTTTCGCTGATTCCGTAGCTTCGGCTGACATTTCAAAGCGGTTAGCCAACGTTTGTGTTGCTTTATTCGCCACATCATTTAATGATTCAGCGCCATATGTTTTTTCTATTTTATTTACCGAGGTACTGTTATTTTTACGGACTTGCCGCTGAACTAGTCTTGATTCGACCGGCTTTTGTTTCGCTTCAGCGCTAGTGCTTGGCTTTGTGTTTGGAGAAGTCTGCTGCTCCGCTAGCCTTCGCACTAATGAAGTGGATGCTTGCCTAATATTATTGTTTTCAACCGCATATGCTGAGGTTTTAATCGCTTCAGATGGGAGCCATTCAGCAGCAAAACGATGAACCGTTCTTCCTACTAAAGGAGAAACTGAATCTACTTTTGCTCCAGCATTGGCAGGAGGAAAAGGACTAGGCATTGTTGTCCCTTTTCTTTTCCCTTGTATTGCATTCTGAAGTATAGCGATGATGCTCGCTTCATGATTTGCCGCTATCACTCGCCGCTTATGCGACAGTGATGCTCCGTTTTTCAATAACGTCTTCTTATTATTCGCAGCTCTCGCAATTAATTGTCCGCGAACGGTAACAGGTGCCAAGCCCGTATTTAAACCAGCCTCTTCGCTTGGCTTCAATTCTGCCATTTTAGACAGATTCTCGGATCTCGCACTCGCGTCTGTTCGACTGGCACTAGCAGAAGCGCCTTGAATGAAATTCGCATCATGAGTTAAGGTTTGCGATTCTCGTACGATTGTTCGTTTATGTAAAATAGCACGGCGACTTTGAGCACGTATATTCCCTTCCGGATTATGATCCGTTGCAGCTTTATGCTTATAGTTGAGCTGAGTTGGAGGCTTCTTTAGGGCGGTAGCTTCGGATGCCTTGCTTGCATCCTGCCTTAGCACTGGCTCTGCGCTCTGCGCAGGCTGTTTCTGTTCAAAACGTCGCAAAACCATCTGGGCAGGCCTCGAAGCCATAATCCGGTTCCTTATTCTTGCTGCTTCTGCAAGAGCATTTGATAATGTCCTTGACGGTATAAACCGTTGAGATCCATCAGCTGATATCCCTGCTTGTACTGCATTTGCTTTATGGATTGAAGTAGCAGCACTGCTAGGTTTTGTTTCATTTTGCTTCCAGCTGCTTACATTCGATGAAATATCAGCTGGATTAGCTTTAATCTCTTTTTTATGGGAAGGCACGACTGGATTAATCATGCTGCTATTATTCAGATTTACAGTTGAATCATTATCGACCTCTCGAGGCTGATCCGACTGTGAACGATTCGCTCGATGAATGAGACGTTTGGCAGCAATCGCTGATTGGCTGCTCCGTTCAGTTAATTCGTTCAAAAGCTGCGGCTTGCGCTGCAATACTAGTAGCTGAAGCCTATTTCGATTAACATCTGTTATCTTGCTAGCGGTTACCTTGATACTTGATTGGATAGCTGCAGCTTCTGTTTCTGCATTTGACATTGCCAAACGATTCAGTTGATTCGTTTTTTTCGCGGAGGCATTTGATTGTACATCCGCTTCCTTGCCATTTGGTGCTGCTTCTTGCGACATCTCCGTTTGCTCGGAGATATGTTTTTGATGATTACGATGCTTTAGCTCTAGCTGTTTTTTTCCTTTTGCACGATCTTCTTGCGGTAACACATCATCGTCCTGTCTACTCGAGAGCGTACGAAACGTGTGTGTCGCTGTCTCTAGCTGCTCCAGCTTTACCGCTTCGGCTCTCTTATCAGCCTCACTTTGAACCTTTCCTGCAGCGACGCTTCTCTTCTCCGCTTCCCGCTGCTCCAGCTTCTCCGCTTCGGCTCTCTTCCCAGCCTCGCTCATAACCTTACTCGCAGCGGCGCTCTGCTTATCCGCCTCCCGCTGCTCCAGCTTCGCCGCTTCGGCTCTCTTCCCAGCCTCACTTAGAACCTTGCCCGCAGCGGCGCTTCTCTTCTCCGCTTCCCGCTGCTCCAGCTTCTCCGCTTCGGCTCTCTTCCCTGCCTCGCTCATAACCTTACCCGCAGCGGCGCTTCTCTTCTCCGCCTCCCGCTGCTCCAGCTTCACCGCTTCGGCTCTCTTCCCTGCCTCGCTTAGAACCTTGCCCGCAGCGGCGCTTCTCTTCTCCGCCTCCCGCTGCTCCAGCTTCACCGCTTCGGCTCTCTTCCCAGCCTCGCTCATAACCTTACCCGCAGCGGCGCTTCTCTTCTCCGCTTCCCGCTGCTCCAGCTTCACTGCTTCGGCTCTCTTCCCAACCCCGCTCATAACCTTACCCGCAGCGGCGCTTCTCTTCTCCGCTTCCCGCTGCTCCAGCTTCACCGCTTCGGCTCTCTTCCCAGCCTCACTTAGAACCTTACCCGCAGCGGAGCTTCTCTTCTCCGCTTCCCGCTGCTCCTGTGAAACGACTGCTCTTCGTGCATTCGTAAGCTGCAAAGGCACCCTGCTCAATGATGCGCCAGAATCGTTAGCCTGCTTGAGGTTAGACTTAAGCTGAGCTCGATCCTTCGCCAGCGGCTTATTAAGGTTATCCAGCTTGCGAAGCGATTGAATGACAATACCGGGTTGAAGCTTGGCTTGCAGCCATTTATAGTAATCCGCCTGCTGCTCTGCCTTCAATGGTTGAGTAGGCATCTGCGAAACATGCGGGATTATTCGTTTGGAATGGTCATGCTTGACTCTGTTCGTAATTATACTGCTGTTAACAATCTCATCTAGCTGCTTCGTAATGCCAGTTTTGTGGAGTGCTCCATCATTCGTTTCTTTCCCTTGAACAGGCTGTGCTATTGCTATTTCTCTTATCGTTCTTAGTTCTTTGATAATATGTGTCACATCTCTGAATACGATCGTTTCACGCTCTACCGTTACTCGCTCGCGCATCATGATGCGCTCAGGCTTGCGCTCTGGACTAGGCGGCGTTTTTTTATTGTAGCCGTTATTTGGTGCTGCTGCTTTAGGTGCTACGACTTGCACATGCAGCGTTTGCTGAGTAATGGTCGGTTCATTTTTGATCACATGCGACATAGCGACCCGCTCAAATATTTTGCGTCCTGTGCCTGTCTTATATTTATTTAAGATGCCTCCGGCAAACGGCTGAACCGACGTTGATTGCTTTGTCGCAGCTTTGCCCATACGGTCCAAAATTCGTTTCATACCGGTGCATCCTCCTATTCCCGTTCAACTTGCATTTTATGATTCATTAACGTTTGACTACATGCACAACCCTACTTCTGAAAATCGCCATATAAACCGCTATGAATAATTTCTATCGTTTCAACCGCAATGTCACTCGTGCTCGCATTCAGATGCGGCCCGGTCCACCTCACCGGATAAGCATCAAAGAAGCTCCAGCGTCCAAATTCTGTTCCGTCAGCAGATTGCAGCACAATCGCACCCGTTTTGCGGTCAATCGTTCCATCTATTGTGCTTTCGTACCAGCTCCAAAGAGCAGGCGATTTAGTCATGCCCTTGCGCAGCACGAGATTTGGGAACCGAACGCCCATCGGCAGCTTATGAACATAGCCGTTCACTCCGCCTTCACGGTATTCCTCAATTTCTGTTTCTGCCTCAAGTCCCGAAACCTCAGAGAACCCTGCAACAAAAATGTCATCGAGCTCCACCCAAAACTTGAATGTGGTAGCTACATCGTGAAAGCGACCTTTCTCTTGCCCCTTCATGACTGCCATAGCGCCGCGTCACCTCTTTCCAAAAACGTCGAAAATATTTTTCTTACCGCTATCTGATTCATCGTTCATCTTGCGATTTATTTTGGAAATTTCGTCGCACCAGCGCCTGCGTTCTGCATGCTCCATGCTCATAATTTCGTCATGCGACCAATGAAAATAATACGCGACGAAGCCTACCTCCTCGTACAGCCGGTCAACCGGATAACCTAAGAGAGAGCTTCCGTTAAGGACAAAAAATCGACAGCCACCTCGAACTCGTGGTCACATTTCGGACAAGCCGTAAGCACCTTAGGCGCCTCTAAGTCATTAATCTGACGATATAGATTTTGCAAATAAGCAAGATCTGCCGTAAACAGCTTCTCGATTAGCTTCGTATCAATATGCCTAACGTCCCCAAGCTTCGTTACCACTCTAGCCATCAAAATAACGGTCAAATAACTAGGGTTGGATTGTACGCGCGGGTCCTTCATCGGTAAAATTTCATCAGCTGCTGTAGCAAGCCGCATAACACCCCGCCGGTGGAGATTGCCTTGATCATCCACGTAGCCGCGAGGCAATTCAAATTCATATTCCGTTTGAAACGCCATCCGGTCATCACTCCAATATGTAAAATAGAATCAATTTCTAGAAAAGCGGAAAACAAGAGAGGAGCAAACGATTTCTCGCCTGCTGACCTCCCTTGTTCGCCATAAACCAGCTTTAATTACTCATTTCTATGCGGTGCGCGTTAAACCCTCATGAGCGAATTCAATCAGCTCTAGCGCAATATCATTGCCGGTACCATTGAAGGTAGGCGCAGTATATTTAACAGGCCAAGCTTCGATAACCTGCCAAGTAGCCACGTCTTCGCCTTCTTCGTCAAGCGCGATGATCGTAATCGTTTTGCGCTCAATCGTTCCTTCGGCGCATTCTTGAAGCCAATCATACAGCTCCATCGATTCAGTCGTGCCCCATTTCAGTGAAATGTTGCCGTACTTGATTAAGCCTGGAAGCTTGCGAGGTGTAATAACCTCGTTGCCCTCGCGGTATTCGACCACATCAAAGGTTGCCTCAAAACCGGAAACCTCGCTAAATCCTGCTTGCTCAAGACCTTCTACTTCTACACGAAATCTAAAATTGCGATATGGATCAATACGATCTCCTGGCATGTGGATCCCCTTCCGTTATTCGATATGGAAGCTAATGACTATTCCGAACCTGTTTTTTGCGTGATGCGGAATACGACGAATTCAGCTGGTTTCACCGGCGCTACGCCGATTACACAAATCAATCGTCCATTGTCGATGTCATCCTGTGTCATCGTTGAACGTCCAATTTCAATATAAAATGCTTCAGACGGGCTTGTACCGGACAATGCTCCGTCACGCCATACACGAGTTAAGAATGCGTCAATCGTGCGCTGAACCCGGGCCCATAGCTGCTCGGTATTCGGTTCAAATACAACCCAGCTTGATCCATTCATGATCGAACCTTCGATGAAAATGAATAAGCGGCGTACGTTGATATATTTCCAAAGTGTATTGGATGAACATGTACGAGCGCCCCATACGCGAATGCCTTGACCTGTAAAAGCACGAATCAAGTTGACGCCTGCTGGGTTAAGAATATCCTGCTCGCCATTGTTATATTGAACGTCTAGGCCTACTACACCGCGAAGCGTTTCGTTGGCAGGTGCCTTTTGTACGCCGCGTGTCGTGTCAGAACGAGCATATACCCCAGCGATTGTACCAGATGGCGGGATGAAAATATTGCGTTTGTCGAGCGGGTCAAACACTTGCAGCCATGGATTATACAGTGCGCAATAGCTTGAATCGAACAAATCACGATGAGCAAGCACATCCTGTACCTTCGTTACTTCGCGAGGAAGATCAAGAATCGCAAAGCGGCTTCCCAAGCTTTCACAATGAGCAACCAGCGACAGCTGTACGTTAGGATCGGTTACACCTGGAATCGCCATGATGCTTACAACATCGTTGTCGATAAACGACTGGATACCTGTTCTTCTGCCTGGACCAAAGTCTTCGCCGATAAAATCAGCAGCCGACAAGCTCGCAGCAGAACCATCACTGCCGCCCGCAAGCAGAATTTCAAATACGGCAAGCTCAGAACCAGCAATTTGCTCCAGCGGAGCAATGCTCTCTTCCGATGCCTTTAGTACTTGTACGCTTACGATATTCGAGCGGGATACCAGCTTCTCCACATAGTTTGGAGCCTCTGGATTTAGTGATGCTTTCTCGTAGGTTTCCGACTCTGTTCCGTAAAGCACGTTAATCGTAAACTCCGAGGAGCTTAGTACTTTAGTTGGAACTAGAGCCGTATCCACGACATCGCCGCTAAGTGCTTCTGCAAGCTCAATCACTTGATCATGAACAGAAATGATGCGGTTGTATTGCTTCTCTGTACCATTTGTAAAAACGACCACATCCCCAGCATAAAAGCCAGCAGCGTTTTTCACGCGGTAACGATTGCCTTCGCTTGCTTCAAAGATCGGTGTTTTTGCTTTGCTTGCAGGTACAACAACAGCACGAATTTGATTGCCCCAAGCGCCTGGATTTTTGGCGGTAATGGAGAGAACCGCATCCTTCTGAGCTTCGTTAGAGGCTGTTTTGGCATCTGACGGCGCTACCCGGGAAATGAAGCAGCGGGAGCCTCCGTTTGTGAAAAACTGATTAACCGCATGTGCAAGAAAACGGTATGAGCCAAAAGCATTTTCAGATAAATAGGAACCATATACACGTCCAAAATCAGCTGGACTTGTAATAAGCTGCGGTAAACCCTCGACTGGTCCGCGAGCAGCAAGCCCAATAAAGCCCGCTGTGCTCGTACTAACACCTTCCAGTGGTTTGGCGCCGCTCTCAAATTCCTCCACATAGACGCCTGGCGATAAATACTCAGCCATGTGTGATCTCCTCTCTGAATCTATTTATGTATTAGGTAATGGCAGGCATATTTCTCCCGCGTCAACCCCAAGACCAATTGGAATGCGTCAGAATAGTTAATCCTACAGAAGGACTAAAGTCTGCGCTGATACTACTTTACCCGCTTGCGCCGTCAACTCGGTCGCAGCGCTGCCATGTTCATTCATTGCAAACACTTTGATAGGAAAGCTGGTGGGCAATATGCCGCGGAATGGAAGAATAACGATACCGTTATTTGCACTGCTCGTTTGAACAGCAGGCAATAATAGCGCGCCTCTTCGATAGTTTTCCTGCAATGGCTGCTCGAATCGCAGTCCATTGCCGGGCAAAATCTCAGCTACACGCACAAGCTCCTCATTGCCTTGACCGCGAAGCAGTAAGCTCTCGCCTGCAACCGTCTGTCCCTGCAACTGCCCCACTGCTGCTGTATCTGCACCAGCAAGCAGCGAATCTTGCATAATTCTACCTCGTGCTGCGGCATCCTCGCATATGTAAGCCCAAACCTCAGCATCAGCACAAGGTCTGCTAGCAGCATCACATAACTCAAAGGTGACAGCTGTCGAATCTGCAGGATAAGCATATTTGGGACTAGGCAAAAGCGGTACTGTAATCATTGGGTATAATTTTGAAATAGAAGCGGTTTCAATCTGTTTCCTGTAGGGTATAAATACAGATGAGGTAACGGAGAGCACATAGCTGCCAGAGGGAAGATCAAGAAACAGAAAGGTCCCGTCAGACTTCCGAATGGGTTTCTTATGAATGCCCTCAAGTGAAACGGATAACGCCGAAGGTGCAAGCAGCCTTCTTGTCCATACGTCAACTGGCGATACAACAAGCGAGCAGCGAGTTACCCTCGTTGAACGATGGTGTGACATATTAGCCACCGTCCTTTTCCTCAAGCACAATATGACGCTCGACAACTCGCGAAACCGGCTTCACACGATTCGAATCGAGCATGACTGGGCCTACGCGATAGACGACAGAAAGCTTGTACGGCGTATCACCGAACTGCCAAAGCTTCAGTAAATCTTCGCCTTCCATGCTGACTAGACTCATCCTTATCGCACCGTTTCCTTCAGCAAGCGTGCCTTCAAGATATGTACCGCTGAGCACGGCATTATCATAAAAGACCTGCATAGCACGACCTAATATCCGATGCTCGTCCAATGCACGCGTTAATCGATTCGCACTCGAATGCGCTGTCATTAAAAAATAAAAATCAAGCGCCTGCGGCGGGTACTGAAGCACACCTCCACGATCCACCATGCCCGTCCGGCGAGATTCGCCATTTTCCTTAACGTTGAACAAAAACAAGGAAAGAGCTAGATCGCCTGCATCCCGGGGCGAAGCCATTCCGATCAACTCGGGACGCGGCACTGGGTCAGGCGTAAGATGATCACGTAGCAAGCGCAGCATGCTGGCTTCCAAATCCGCAATAACCGTATATCCACCCATCAGCCTATCACTCCCAAAAAAATCAAAATGGTATTCGATTTCTATTATAGCTTCTCTACTACCAATTGACTACGCAAAATTACTCAATTTATGTCAATTTTCCTGACTTCGCGAACCAAATTCAGTAAAATTACTACATTTTACAACAAATTATTGAGAAAAACTTGCTAGTTATATGGTTCGAACGATTCTTTCACGACAATTTTCCCCATCTTGTGGAGCTCTTGGCGTGTCGCACGGACCATATGCCTCATGCCGATTAAAGCTTGCTCTGAGGCAGCCATAAACGCGGCAGACAGGACAATATTTTTAATATGACCGCCCGATGCATCGATGCGCGCTGCTAGAAATGACAGATCAAGGTCAGGATCAAGCGGCGCATCCTTAGGCAGCAGCGAGCGGAAAATTTGCTCCCGATGGGCTGCATCCGGGAATGGAAAGTTAACGATTACCTGCATTCTTCGCAAAAAAGCTTCGTCCATATTTTGCAGTAAATTGGTTGCTAGAATCGAGATACCCTCGAAACTTTCAATGCGCTGCAGAAGATAGGATGCCTCCATATTCGCGAATCTATCATTTGAATCTTTTACTTCCGTTCGTTTGCCGAACAAGGAGTCTCCTTCGTCAAAAAACAGGACAGCGCCGCTGCTTTCCGCTTCTGCGAACAGCTCTCTCAAGTTTTTTTCCGTTTCTCCGATATATTTGCTCACAACGCGTGACAGATCAATACGGTAAAGCTCTAGACCCATCTCTCCCGCAACGACCTCGGCTGCCATCGTTTTACCCGTGCCAGGAGGCCCAGCAAACAACATGCTTAAACCTCGACCATAAGGAAGCTTATGACCAAAGCCCCATCGATTAAACACCGTTTCGCTATGCTTATGCCTGCTGCACGCATCCTTAAGAAGCTCCAGCGGCTCCTCTGGCAATATCAGATCATCCCATCGCCGAACTAGCCGTTGCTTCTCCGCAAGCTCGGACAAACGATGCTGAACCTGTGTTCGCGAGCCATGGGCATAATCATCAAGTGTAGGGAACTCGTTCTTGTGATGGTAAGCTAGGCGATCTGCTTGTTTGCTCATTCCCTCGATCTGCCCAGCTGTAAAAGCATACTTATCGGCTAAATGTCTGAGCAGACTACGATCCGCTCTTTCATCGCTGCAGCGCTGCCAGAGCTGCAATCGCACTTCTGCGTTAGGAACATGCACAGTGTGGCTCGTTAATGCAGAAAACGCTGGAAGCGGCAGCTGTGAGGCACGCCTTTCTACACGCGTCAGCCATAACACGACAGGGAGCCTTGCTAATTCTATATAGTTAGTAAGCGCCTTGCGAACCCTTTCCTGCTGATGAGGCCAGCCCTCAGCTGCGCTTCTTTCACCCTCCCCCTCATCGAAGCATAAAACAGCTACAGATAAGAGCGATTCACGTACAAGATTGTTCAACTGCTCCGTCATCGCATCTTCATCCTTAGCAAGCTTGTCTAGCTTGACAAGCAGCAGCGGCTGCTCCAAAGACTGAGCCAGATGTCTGGCATGCAGCTTTTTGCCGGCGCCCGAAGGTCCGCTTAACTGAATAAACGGTATTTCATACTGCTCATTCTCATCATCTTGAGTGAATGCTTTGTCTCCCTTGAAGGATCGTTCCCTTTGCACAATTTGCAGCAGCATGTCTTGAAGCTCGAAATTAAACGCCAGCTCTGGAGCTGACCTCGCCCCATCGTATAAGGTACAAACGTCTTCAATTCTGGAATCCAGCTTTTCAGTATCCAGCAGAAACGAGATAATACGGGCGTCCATGCGCAGCGGCTGCTTCAGCATGCTTCTCTCAGCGGGTACTGCCGCTCTGCCTGATCTCAGCACAAATCTGCCAAGGGTCGAATAACCTGCGAGCAGCGAACGAGCATGATAAAACTCTTCTTTCGAATCTCCTAACAATCGCAGCGCAAGCTCCGCAGTAGGCACCCGCAGCGTAACGTCGTCATTCAAATAGCCAAACCAGCTTTCATAACGTGAATCAAGCTCAGCTGCAAGGCATAACATAACGCAGCGTTTTTCCCATGTCGAAAGACGAAGAGTCCATGACAAATAAGCGAACGGGAGCCTTGCTCCCTCGCTTACGCTGTCATGGATATGATGTGAAAACTGTCGTTCCGCTTCTAAGCGAAATTGTCTAAACGAAGCTAATGTATCTTCTTCCTGTAAAGACTCGTTTCCTAGAAACGATCGTTCTATATCGATAGCATTAACGACGAGGCCGCGCATTGACATTGGCGTTTGACCATCGATTTCCTTGCTCTCAAAATCTGCAAGAAGAACTCGCAGCCCTTGTTCCAGCAAAGCGAGCTCGTCACGTAAATAATCGAATCCTGTTTCATAAAATCGCATGATGGTTCACCCTTATATGAATGCATTACGCTTATCGGCGCATGAGGCAAAGTACCGCAATATCGTCGGATTGTGGAGCTCCGTCCGCGAACATGAACACGTCCATCAGCAGCGCATCGATGATTTCAGCGCTAGAATAACCGGACGTTTGAGATAAGAAATTTTGTAAACGACTAGTGGAATACTGCTCTTGCAGTTCGTTCTCAGCCTCGGTAATACCATCGGTGTAGAGGACAAAACGATCGCCATGCTCAAGCTCGATGGTCTGATTCCGATAAGTGAATTCCGGGAAAGAACCAAGCGGGATGCCTTTGGGGAGCTTAATCGGCAGAACGGAGCCGTCCGCTTTGACAATGTAAGGAGTACAATGTCCGCCATCGCTAAGCACAACCTCGCCAGTCGCAATGTTCAGCACGCCGCATATGATCGTTGCGAATAGCTGCGCATTGTCCGTACAAAGCTCATCGTTGACCATTTCCAGCAGCTCGCCTGGCGACAGCTTCGCATTCATTTTCCCTTTAATTAACGAAAGCGTCATCGCCATGAACAGCGCAGCCGGTATTCCTTTATCCGACACGTCACCTAGTGTGAAAAACAGATGCTCCTCGTCTATTTTGAAAAAGTTGTAGAAGTCGCCTCCTACCTCTTTCGCTGACTTCAACAGTGCACAAACGTCAAAAGGTTCATTTGCGGAAGGCATTGTCGTAGGAAGAAAGCTGAGCTGAATGCTGCCGGCAATTTGCAGCTCATTCTCAAGGCGATCCTTGAGTGCTGTTGCCATTTGCAGCTCCCCCACCGACTCCTCAAGCGCTTCATAGAGTCTAGCATTATCCAGTGCCAATGCCAGCGGCCTTGCGAACTGAGTAAGCGTCTCATGATCTGCCCTACTAAATCGAGCTCCTCCGATCTTAGCGGTTGCTTCCAGAACACCCACCTTGCGGCCTCTCGCCATCATCGGCACGCTTACTTTGTCACCGACGCTATGATCCATGGTTTTTGTAAGCTCATTATCTTGCGAATCCCAGTCATCGACCAGACCAACCGCTGCCTCTTCTGCGAATATAAGCTGCTTCGCTGCTGCATTTACCGAATTTATAAGCTCCGGCTGATGCAGCGAGGAATGAACCTGCGTGCTTAAATCAAACAGCATTTCCGCACGCCTCAGCTTTGCGGTAAGACGACGATTGCAAACGAATAAATATGCCGCAGCGCCAAGGCCCGCAGCTCCGAATATTAAATAGAGTACTGACAAGACCGTTACCGCCTCTCTAGCTTCAGCTGAACCATCATTAAGCCCCTGCTCCCAGTTTGACTAGCGCTTCTTCCCGTGTCTTCGCCATATCCAATATCGTTGTAAAACCCGACATTTCAAATACATCATAGACTTGCTCGCCGAGACATGCGCAAACCATCTGTCCTTTAGAGGCTCTAAGCTTCTTAGCCGCCACCAGTATAACGCGCAGTCCCGCACTGCTTATGTATTGCAAATCCGTAAAATCAAAAATAAATTGCTGCTTGCCTTCTGCAAATAGCTTCAAGAAAGCTTGCTCCGCTATCGTCGCATTATTTCCATCCAATCTTCCCTCTAGTGGAATAATCGTAATGCCATTTAACTCCGTTGCTTGAATGTTCATATGTCTGCTTCCTCCCGCTTATCGCCATTGCTATTAAGTACGAATTGCTTGCGCATGCGGAAGCGATTCAAACCGCCCGCATATTCATAATGAATGTCATCCATTAACCTTTTCACAAAAAAAATACCCAAGCCGCCAATCGGACGATCCTCCAGCTCGAGCTCTAATAGTGCTCTAGGATCAGCCTCCTGCAGCGGATTAAAGGGAACGCCCCCGTCTTCTATTTTCACTTCAACGCTGGTTGGTGAAGCTTGAATAATGACGTCAATATGATGCTCTCCCCCAGATGGGAAGCCGTAGTTTACAATGTTGATGACAAGCTCCTCGCATGCTAGAGACAAGTCGAGAACTGCGCGTTCAGACCAGCCCGCCTCGGCACCGATTTGTTCAAGCCCTTCATTCAGACGCTGAAGCTCATCCAGCCGATTGTACAGCTTAATTTCACGATCGATGGGAAATTGCCAATCGTTCGACATTTACTACCCCCCAAATTGAATCTGACCTATACGAGCAGAAACTAAGCAAGATATGAATCTAGTAGTTCTACGAATTTTGTTGGAATCCTGCTATTTTTGTCGAATAGTTTGAAGTGCATCCTCAGCAAAAGTTTTAACGTTCAACAAGCCCCTGCTCAAAGGCGTAAATCGTCAACTGTACGCGATTAGCGAGATGAAGCTTTTGCAAAATATTTTTCAGATGGTTTTTTACCGTATGCTCCGACAAGCACAGCTCGCCTGCAATTTCACGATTGGAAGCGCCTGTAGCCACCCGCTCAAGCACTTCTTTCTCCCGGTCGGTCAGCGGAGTCGTAATAATAGACGCATTTTTATCCAGCGTTTGAGGTTTATTCACAAGATGCTTCGTCTCCTGCGGCTTCATTTTCGAAAATTCCTGCAGCATGCGAAAGGCAAGCTCCTTCGACATCGGTGCTTCATCTAAAGATATCGCTCGCAAATATTCCATCCATGAGGATGGCGCAAGATTTTTGAGCAAATAACCCTGCGCTCCTCGCTTAATCGCTTCGAATAAATTAGTAATGTCATCGGAGACCGTGACCATGACAATTTTTAATGAGGGCATGAGCAGCTTCAGCCGCTGCGTCGCTTCGAGTCCGCCAATGCCAGGCATATTAATGTCCATAAGCACCAAATCGGGCTGTAATTCTTCAATCGCAGCGATTGCCTCCTCGCCGCTTGCCGCTTCCCCTATTACTTCAAATGAGTCATCGCTTAATACTATATCGCGTATGCCTTCCCGGCCGTGGGGATGGTCATCTACTAAAAAAACGCGTACCTTAGCCGTTTTATCCGTCATTTGGCATCACTCCTTCCGATGATTTCGACTTTTGTGCCCTGCGGTTTCGTCTGCTGTACCGTCATCGTCCAGCCCATCGCAGCTGCTCGCTCCTGCATCATTTTGACCCCATACTTGCCTTTGCCGTGAAGCTTCTCCTTCTCAGCCCCTATACCATCATCGAGAATGGAGCAGCGGAAAGTATTTGGCGTCATATCGGAGCTTCCGACTCCTTCACCTTGAATGACAATTTGTTTTGCTTTCGCATGCTTCTGTACGTTCATAAGAGCCTCACGCATAATGGCCAGTAATTCGACCTTCTGCTTATAGGACAACAAGCCGTCCTGTACATGCCACTCCACTGTTGTTTGAATGCCCGAGGTCTGTTCCATCTCAACGGTTAAATGGTGGATGCTTTGCATCCATGACATATCGGCTGGTAAAGGCGCATCGTGTAAATTGGCAATAGATTGTCTGACGTCATCATATACATGCCTCACGGTTTTTCTAATCTGATCCGTCGTTTGCTGTGCATCAGAAGCGGACTCCGCCCGCTCCAGCTTGTCCAGCTTAACCGATAGCATAAACAACGATTGTGATATGCCATCATGAAGCTCGCGAGCGAGCTGCTCACGTTCCTCAAGAGCCGCCTTGACAATACGCTCGCGCTGCAGCGTCTCTTGCGTTTGCTCCAGCTTAGCGAATAACGCACGGAGCAGCGTCAGCGAAATAATAAAAACAAAAACAGGCGCGAGCAAATTGCCGAGATCCATCGAAATGAACGGGAGCAGCAGTGCGTGGCGCAAATATTCCCATAGCCCGATAGCGACCGTCGGAATCCATAAAATTAGCCATTTCAGCCATTTATACGACATCTGCTCAGCTCCCTTTCTCCCCATTAGTCATTCCGAAACGGAATCAACTGCTTCGTTTCTGCGCCGGTCTGATCCGTAATGATCAGTTCTGCTTCCCATGCCCCGCGTGTAGGCAGCTCGAACTTATCGGATTCATAATCCGTTTCTAAAAATCCTGGGAAAGCTAAATAATTTTCCCCGCTGGCGCCGCGCACTGGAACGTTGATATCCGCTTTGTTCGGATTGTCCGGCGTACGAAGCAGAAATTGTACAGATGCCGGCGATCCAAGCGTCTTAGGCAGCCAGATTTTTAATTTAACGTCATTTGGACCAGGCCCATTTGGCGTTATGATTACCGTGTAATGGAGCGTTTCACCCATTTTATGATAGGATAACGGCTCTGTATCTGGAACCGGACTTACATAAGTGAAGATGCTTGCAAGAATCAGCACCAAAGCCATCAAAAGTCCATCCAGCTTCAGCAGCTTGCCGTTAGGCAGCTTTTGCTGTTTGGCGCGCCTATGCAGCAGAAATCCAACGCAAGCAACAATCAGTACCAATCCTGATTTGGCAAGCAGCATGAACCCCCAGCTTGTATAAAACAAATAGCGCCAGCTTGGCAGAAGAAGTGCTGTCATGCCAATTCCACTAATCGATAGCAGCACGATTGTCAGCCATGCGACCTTCGTAAATCGCTCGGCGAATCTCCCTGCCTCCTTGCGATCAGTCCGCCACAATAGCAATAGCAGCATTAATCCGCCAGCCCACAAAGCAGAGCAGACGATATGTATGAAGTCGAACACAATAGCAAACGTATTGCTTGGAAGTGCATTAACATGCCCATTAAAGCTTTCAACCGCAATAAGCAGCAGAGCCCAAATCATTTTGAGTGAATCATGCATTCGCAGAACCGTAAATCCAAGCAGCGAAAGTACGATCAGTGCAAGCCACGATTGTCCGGTGGACGTCTCCGTCAGCAAGCGGACCCATTCATTCGAATTACCGCCGTCATATCCCTTCATTAATTGACTCGCATGAACAAATACGAATAGCAACACGGCAAGCAGCAATCCTCTAAGCGAATAGATGCTCCATTTTTGCACGAGCTTGCTCAGAGTGGATTCCTCATCCTTTGGCAGCGTTATGGACCAAAGCATTAATCCAGCAGCGAACATAAAGGCAGCATAATAAATCGCTCTAACCGTGTAAAATAAAGCTTGCGAAACGGTTATTCCTGCTTCTGATTGTGTCCCGTCCGAATGATTATGGCCAACCTGCTTGTGAGGATCAAAATTTGTTTCTTCCATTCCGGAATACAGCTGTGCAAAAGCCTGCGGCGGCGATACCCACAAAGAAGCAGCAGCGGCGATCAGAAGAAACAATAGTACCATTGCCATATATTTCGCCCATCTGCCGGACGCCATTTGTTTTAGTTGGAGCAAATATTTTCCCATAGATGTCACATCCCTTTATGTCATACTGTTTCAGTGTACTCGACCGCTCTAAAAAGAACAATTGCAGTTCGGTCAAGCAAAAAAGTATAGCAACCTACTTTTATGCCCATTCTACTATTAAAACCATGAATTTAAGGACGTGAACCCTAATGATGGACAAGGACTATCATCTCGCTGAATTAAATAACCAAAGCGATGCGCTCGATGCCATTCGCAAGCTGGAGCAGCAATTGACTAAAACTTATGGCTCAGAAGTCGCATTAATTGCTTATGCCGCAGACGCAGATAATGAAAAAGATAAAGCCTAAACAGCATATTAAGGCGTAATCAACGGCATGGCTCCTGTGCAATTCACAGAGGCTATGTCTTTTTTTATAAAATGCCCCTTATTTTACGAGCGAAAAATAGCGGCCAGTATTCATCCGCGATTGCCGGGCAGCCTCTATCGGATTCCCAAACGTACACCCAGCCTGAAACAAGCTTATCCTTTGCGTCAGCAACCCATACCCTTTCATAATCATTTTGCTCCTCGTGACCATAAAATTGCTCGAGCTCATCCATGGATGCAAGTCCTTCTCTATCGACGACTATCCATTGACCGCTTATAATACTATTGCACTCTTTAGCAATAGCATCTCGAACGGCCGCTGGATAATCTCCGCAATCCACCAGTCTCCCTGCGATCTTTCCAGGTCGAATCGATTGCACATAGGATGAAACAAAATGATGATTGCTTTGACCAGGCAGTAACGAACCGTAAATAAAAACAGGTATTTGCCGCATCTCTTCTCGAGCACCTTCCATCATGAAATACTAGATTGAAAATCCGTCTTCCTTCGAGGTGATTATTCCAAGTGATGATGAATCAGCCCTACGGTGTATATGGTTATCGATTTCAAGACCCGCCGCAGCTTCCCATCTATCAGTTATTTGCAACCGGCTATCAAGAGGTAACAGAGACTAACTACTACTGGGACGGGATGAAACGAATTGACGGCCCGCTTTACTTATTCCAATATACCGTCTCCGGCTTCGGTCAATTCAGACTCGGGGATGAAACACATGATCTCTATGCAGGCAATGCTTTCCTTGTAGAAATCCCTGGAGATCATCACTATTGCTTGCCGCAGTCGAGCGACCACTGGACTTTTTATTTTGTATTATTCCGCCAGCAGCATATGCAAGCGCTGTGGTCTGAGCTGCTGCATGCCGTCGGTGCCACACCAACATTTGAGCCTATAAGCGCTGTCGTTCGCAGCCTTCAACATTTATATGCAGAGGCTCGCAGCAATCGTATTCAGAACAGCTACCAAGCATCATCTCTTATTTATCGTCTTATGATGGAACTGCTGCAATCAAGTACGCTGCAGCAGCAGGAGAAAATGAATTGGCCGCTACAAATTAAGCAGGCAACAGCTTATATGGAAGCTGAATTCCATCGTTTGCAAAGCTTAGATGATGTCGCAGCTGCGGCTGGATTGTCTAAATATTATTTTACGCGAATGTTCACGAAGACGACAGGCATGTCACCAATGGACTTTGTAACGAAGCTCCGAATCGAGAAGGCTGTTCAGCTGCTTAGGAGCAGCAGCCTCACGGTCGAAGAAATCGCTCATACGGTTGGTTACTCGAGCGGCAGCTACTTTAGTAAAGTATTTCGAAGCCGCGTCGGCTTCCCTCCTGCTGATTTCCGCTTAGCCAAGGAGCTTCCTTCAATCGATCGTTTACAGTTCGATTGAAGAGCAATATTTTACATATCAACGCAATAAATTACGCTAGTCATCGACTAACGTTTCGTTTTACGATTGTCGTATAGAGCAATATTACGATAAGAGAGGACGAAATCAAATGTATACAACTTCCAAACATCATCACTATGCAGCAACTCCGCCTATGGGCTGGAACAGCTGGGACTGCTATGGCGCAAGTGTGAGAGAAGACGAGGTTCGCGGAAATGCGGCATATATGGCCGAACATCTGCGAGATTATGGCTGGGAATATGTCATTGTTGATATTCAGTGGTATGAGCCAGGGGCAAATTCATCCCAATATCGTCCTTTCGTTCCGCTTGAGATGGATGAGTATTCCCGCTTGCAGCCCGCAGCTAACCGATTTCCATCCGCTGCGAACGGTCAAGGCTTCAAACCTCTAGCTGATTATGTTCATTCACTCGGGCTGAAATTCGGTATCCATATGATGAGGGGCATTCCTCGTCAAGCCGTTCATGCAGACACCAGCCTGCTTGGAACAAACATAACCGCTCGCCAGATTGCACATCCGAATTCGATCTGCCCGTGGAACACAGACATGTATGGCGTTGATGCTTCCAAAGACGGCGCACAGCAATATTATAATTCGTTATTTGATTTATACGCTTCATGGGGAGTCGATTTCGTTAAAGTGGATGATATTGCCGCTTCCAGAATTTACGGCATTCATTTGGATGAAATCAAGCTTATTCATCACGCAATAGAACAATGCGGCAGACCGATGGTGCTTAGCCTATCGCCTGGTCCTGCTCCTCTCGAACATGCGGGTGCGCTTGCAGAGCATGCGAATATGTGGCGAATGACAGATGATTACTGGGATTTGTGGCACCTGCTTTATGAGATGTTTGAGCGCTGCGAGAAGTGGGCGCCGCATGCTCGGGATGGAGCATGGCCGGATTGTGATATGCTGCCGCTGGGGCATTTGGGCATTCGTTCTGTGGATGGCGGAGGCAGCGATCGTTGGACAAGATTTACACGGGACGAGCAGGTAACGATGATGTCGCTATGGGCTATTTTCCGATCGCCGCTTATGTTTGGCGGTGAAATGCGGGACAACGACGAATGGACGCTGTCATTGCTCACAAATGAGGAAGTATTATCCCTTCATCGGAATGGACGCGGTGCACGCCAGCTTTATCGAGAACAGGACCGTATTGCATGGACAGCACAGGGCGATGATGCATTGTACGTTGCTTTGTTTAATGCGAGTGATCAAGAGGATACGGTTGCCGTGACGCTTGCGCAGCTTGGTTTAGCCGATGCTCCGCTCGTACGCAATCTTTGGACACAAGAGAATCTCGGGAGCTTGAAAGAGCTGTCATTCTCTCTGCCTCCACACGGATCGTTATTGCTCAAATTAACATAGCATATTTAATGATCACGCTCGGCCGCCAATTGTTTATTCTAACAGGAATTTCTGCTGTTAAACTCGCTCAAATGCTGCTTCTACCATGCTTGAAACGGAAAAACTCCCGTTAATTTCTGCAAAAGACCACTAATGAGTCATTTGCATCGAAATAAGCTGGAGTTTTTCCTATTATTTGTGTTGCAAGGCGTTTATTCGCTAATATAACGGGAAGTTTTCCTGTTACCCAGCTTAATAAGAGTGGATTCGAAGCTGAATCCCTATCATTTGGTAACTATTCGCACATCAAGCTTTCCCTAGTTTTGGCTTATAACGTTCCAATATGTTACAGTTAGAGTTCAAGTGCTAGCGTATCTGCCTCATATCCTTTGGCAATTATACGCTGCAGCTTGATAAAATCTCATTCCTGAATACATAGGAGGTCGTTTAGTTATGGCAAGCCAAACAGGAGCCATCGTACAGCAATCCTTAAACGCACTAATGGGAGACCCTGCTTTTTTACCAAATTTACAAGCTCAAGCACGTGAGCAAGCATTCTTATCCCTTGCTGCTATTCTTTCCACGCCAAATAAAGTTCATAAAGCTTTTTTGCGCATTACGGTAGATAACGGCAATGTCGTTCGAATTCCGGCCTATCGCATACAGCATAACGATACACTCGGGCCTTATAAAGGCGGAATTCGGTTTCACGAATCCGTAAGCGAAGATGAAGTAACCAATCTAGCTGCGCTAATGACGCTCAAAAACGCGCTTCACGAGGTGCCTTTCGGCGGAGGTAAAGGTGGAGTCGTTATTAATCCACGCTCCTATTCCGCTAGAGAGCTTTATCTCATTTGCAAAAAATATGTGCAATATTTCAGTGACGTGCTCGGGCCTGACAAAGATATTCCGGCACCTGATATGGGAACCGGCGAGCGTGAAATGGACTGGATGATGGCCGAGTACAAAAGCATTCATCCTGGTCACCCTTACCTCGGTAGCTTCACCGGCAAAAGCGTCATTAACGGCGGATCTTTGGGCCGCAGAGAAGCAACCGGAAAAGGCGTTTATTTCACTTTCCGTTACATGCTTTATGATTTTCTTAAAGAGCAAAGCAGCTGGCTCGCCGGCAGCACAAACCCGTTTGTGCAAACCGCGTTAGCGCATGCGGACAAGCCGCTGTCGATCGCCGTTCAAGGCTTCGGCAATGTTGGTTCAGTCGCTGCAATGGAAGCATATAAATGCTCTTATTTGAACAATAAAGTAGTAGCTGTAAGCGATCGCAACGTCACGTTGTACAATCCAGACGGTCTTTCTATTCCTTCATTGCTTGAATACGCATCGACTCACCAAGGTGATTTGCCTTCGGACGAAGCCGCACTGTCTGAGCTTGATATGAAAGCCCAAATTCTTGGCCGCGAAGAGGTCCTTTATTTAGATGTAGATGTGCTTATTCTTGCCGCACTTGAGGAGCAAGTTCGCAAGGACAATGTCGATCAAGTAAAAGCCCACATCATTGTAGAAGGTGCGAATGCCCCTGTCACTGGCGAGGCTGATGAGGTGCTGACTGCAAAGGGCACCATCATCATTCCCGATATCCTTGCAAACGCCGGCGGTGTTATCGTTTCTTATTTCGAATGGCTGCAAGGGAGAGAAACCCAATTTTTTACCGAGGAACAGGTCTATAAAATGTTGTATGAGAAAATGCAATCAACGTTAAACGGCATCCTGCCCGCTTTCTTCGGCGATCCTTTGCCACTCCGTCAAAATTGTTATAATCACGCGGTTATGAAGCTGTCAACCGTGCTGTATCGTCAAGGCAAGCTTTATTAACATGCCTTCCTGACTAGGTATCTGCATGCTCCTTTAAGAGCTTCTTAGTCATAAATGTGACTTTACAGATTCAAATAAAGGGCAATCCCTCAACCAGCTTTGGCTGCCGAGGAATTGCCCTTTTTATAATGAAGAAAACTACTGCTGAACATAACGATTAATGACTTCAACAAGCAAATCATTGAGCAGCTTAACCTCATATTCGCCTACTGCTGGCTCTAGGTGATCACTGCCGATACCGCTGTCATCGGTTAAAAACAAATAGGTGCCGCCCGTCGCCGTTGCCATGAAACGCATCAAATACTCCGTCTCTGCACTCACTCCGCTAGAAGCTACAGGTATAATTCTAACCCCTTGCTCTGCCGCATCCTCTGTAAGCTGCTTTATCTCGTCGATAACCTGTGGTTCATCATGAGGCGGTGCGTCTAGAACGAGAAACAGCAAACGCGCTCTAGCCTCCTTGCTCCACTCATGCTCATGAAGCGCATCGCGCAGCGCCTGATCAACAGCCTCGGGATAATCTCCGCCCCCATCCGCCTTTTGCTTGCTAAATTGATCTATCACTTTATTTATGTCCCTAGTGAAAGGATACGGCTTTACGATATAATCATCATGCTTGTCTTTGTAAAAGTTTGCGCTAATACGAATGCCAAGCTGATTTGCATGCTCATCGGACACTCGCTTCACAACATCCTTAAGCTCCGCTTCCAAATAATTTAGCTCATCTTCCATGGAGCCTGTCGTATCCACAACAAACATGATGTCTACCTGATCTGACAGCGCTGTACTTTTACTTAAATCAACTTTAATGCTGCCTTGCTGTGGGATGTTCATCTCCTGCGTCGTCTTGCTTTCTTGACCCGATTGCACTTTAACAGTATAACGGCCTAAGTTCGCCGTATCACTTTCAAATAAACCTGCATACACATAGGCTCTGCCCTCCGTATTTGTACGCGCCTTCCATATCGCCTTCTTGCCTGCGTACAGTTCTACCTGTGCATCAGACACTGCTTTGCCTCCAGCTGTGACGATAACCTCAAGGCGGTTAAAATTCCAGAACTGCCATACCCGCTTGCTGCTATCCCCTTCTTGCGAGTTGAGTAAATTGCCAAAACGATCCCAAGCAGCTATATCATCCCATTCGCCAGCAGTTAGTTGCCCGGCCTGCTCTATTTTGTCTGGATTTGAATACCCGCGTTTGCCCCCCTCTTTTTGTCTTAGAGGCTCCACACTAATGGATTTTCGATCCTCACCACTTGTAGTTTCTTCTCCTTTGCCCGGAGCTACACTCTCCGAACTGCTTTTGTATTCCATGTCTCGGTTACCACTGTTCGAGGCATCATTCTTAGAGGAAGAGCACGCACTTAATACAAGAACCAGAGCCAGCAAAACAACGGAAATCCAACCCAATCTTTTTCTTTGTCTAACATCCTTGTTGAGAGAATGACCCGCTTTCATTCCTTCAGCCCCTTTTTATTTATATTTACGTTTCCTAATCTGACGATTATTGGAAGTGTAATGTTGCATTAATAAGCCAGTAACATTACAATCGTTAACAGACATGCTGCGAGTCCCATGATCGACTGCATGAAGCAATTATTCAGGAGGACTTCACCTTGGAAACATTCGAATTAATCGCATTTGAAATGACATATCAGCAAAAGACGATTCAGCTTTCCTTTACTTCCGCTGAGCTCGTTCGAGTTACGGAGTATGGGGATCGATTATGGTACGTAGATATAAATGGCGTTGGCGATCGTGAGCTATTAGCATGGTTTGGCAGAAATGAGGATATCGGAATTGAGCTTACTGCTGTCGCCAGCAGTGGGCAAACCTTCCGAGGCAAAGGCTATTTTCATCCAAATGAGCCTCATCAAGCTGCTGCTGTTCGGGGCGATGGCGAGCTGCTTGAAACATAATTCACACAAAAAAAGAAGCTAAGATAAGTCATGTTAATGACTTGCCTTAGCTTCTTTTGATTTATTATTATTTGCCGTGAGCAATTTCAGGCGTTGTAAGGCGATCATAAAACTCTACGCCTTTGTCTTTGTCTGCAGAATCACGAAGCGCCATAGCGGAACGTGGATGCTCATCCAAAATACCTGTAATCATGTAAGGAATGATGTAACCCCATTCTTCCTTCTCGCGAAGCGGAACCATGTACTTCTCGATCATATCAAGGACAGGACGGATGTTGTATTTCGTGTTTTGAAGCTCGGATACCAATAGCTCCGTGTTGCAGTTGCCCGCTGCGCGGCCCATGCCATAAACAGATGCATCAAGCAGCTCAACGCCATGTTCTGCTGCTAGAAGCGTGTTAGCAAATGCAAGTTGCAAATTGTTGTGTGCGTGAACGCCTAGACGTTTGTTAGGCAAATGCTGACGGAACTTGTCAACAAGGTAGCTCATATCGCTTGGCTTCAAGCTGCCATAGGAGTCAACGACGTAAACAACGTCAACTACGCTCTCATTGATAAGCTGGAAAGCTTCAATAAGCTGGTTCTCCATCACGTTAGAGAGTGCCATAATGTTAATTGTCGTTTCATATCCGCGATCATGGAATACTTTAACCAGCTCAAGCGCTTTATCTACATCTTGGATGTAGCAAGCAACGCGAATCAGATCAAGCAAGCTCTCGCTGCGCGGCAAAATGTCGTTCTCGTCAACACGACCGATATCAACAAGTGCGGAAAGCTTCGTATTTCCTTTGTTAGGAATAACTTTTTTCAAGAAATCATCATTTAGAAAACGCCAAGGTCCTGCACTTTCAGCACCCTTAAGCAGTTTTGGAGAGTTTTTGTAGCCGATTTCCATATAATCGACGCCGGCTTCGTTCAAGCTTTGGTACAAATGCTGAACGAACTCGACACTAAAATCCCAATTATTTACGAGTCCGCCATCACGGATCGTGCAGTCAACAATTTTACAGTGGCTTGTTTTTGATTGCATGCTTTGTTACTCCTTTGATGTGAACATGAGTTCATTTTATCTCATCATACTTGAAAAGAATGAGGAACGCAAAATAATTTTGTCGTTTTATGGTTAATTTAGAAGCAGTTTTGTCTAGTCTGCAAACACCTTCTAGGTTAGCGATAGGACATCTACTTTGACTATTATGACCAATGTTCAGACAAAAAAGCCGTCTCAACGATTTAACGCTGAAACCGGCTTCTTTGACTGCTTTCACAAATAAATTATTTAACAAGCGTATGAGGCTCTTGTCCATAATGACCCGATCGCTTCATTTTCGTTTGGATATATTTTTCATTATAAGTAGAGGAATTTCCCCATAATGGCACTCTTCCCGCCACGTTCATGCCCGATTTGCGCAGTGCATCCACTTTCCGCGGATTGTTGGTAATAATCGATACTGGGTGCTTCCTCAGCAGCTTCAGTACAGCAATTGCATCACTATAATCACGCGAATCATCTGCGAAACCAAGCTCTGTATTCGCATCAACCGTATCGAGCCCATCCTCTTGAAGCAAGTAGGCAATCGCTTTACTGAACAAACCGATTCCACGGCCCTCGTGATTGGCTAAATAAAAGAGCGCCCCCGTGCCATGCTCTATAATGATCCGCATCGATTGCTTTAACTGAAAGCCGCAATCACATCTTGCGCTTCCGAAGATATCGCCTGTATGACAGATGCTGTGCATCCGAATTAGCGCGTCTTCATTATTTTCAAAATCGCCATATACAAGAACGCTCGATTGCTGCAGATCCGCATAAGAGAAACGATTTAAATCATCTACTAGTTGCTCGGGAGACAGCTCCTCGCCTGCTTCTTTGCGGAGCCAGCTATACCAATGAAAAATCTTAGTTTCTCCGTCAAGGTCGACGGGAAGCTTCACAGGACCGATCACATAAATGTCATCATTGCCGCTTTGCGTTCGTTTTAGTTTGTTTTTAATAAGTGCTGCTATATTAGGTTTAATCATGCTAGTTCACCTTCTCTAAAAGTATACGCAATTAAAATTGCATGCATAAGTAGCTCAGCGTACCAAATTCATAGCTTCGATAAATGACCTTTGGAGCTGACTCTGGGCTGCCGCTGCCTAAAGCTATATATAATGGAACAAAATGTTCTGCACGGGGTACTGCCATTTTAGCATGCGGAGCAAGCTGTTCATACTGAAATAGCGAATTTGTATCGTGCTTATCCATTTTTTCTATTAGCCAATCATCAAACTGGACAGCCCAGCTCTCCGGCTCCTTCTGTCCCCAGTTTACAGCACGAAGATTATGAACGGTCACGCCGCTGCCAATGAGCAAAATATTTTGTGAGCTTAAGCTTCGCAGCGCCTCGCCAATTCGGAACTGCTCCTCCGGAGCACGATATGGATTTACAGAAATCTGCACGACAGGAATATCTGCCTTCGGGAACATATGCTTCAGCATCGTCCATGAGCCATGATCCAGTCCTCTTTCATTATCATATGCTACCTGAATATTATTTTCGCTCAGCAAATGGCCAACATGCTCAGCGACTCTTACTGAGCCTTTAGCAGCATATTTGATCTGGTAGAGCTCATCAGGAAAACCATAAAAGTCATAAATCGTTTCATATACATCATCCTTGGATGAAATCGTAACGATGTCCGTCTCCCAATGCGCCGTGAAAATAACGATCGCATCCGGCTTTAGATTCGCACCTGTTTGTTTCAGAAATTCGCTATATTCATTTTGCTCGACAGCGAGCATCGGTGATCCATGCGCTAGAAATAAAGGATTCATTGCGGTACCTCCTTAAATTCACTTACTATTTGTAACTAATTATAATTTTATAACTAAAGATAGTCAAGTAATTAACATTATCCAAGTGTGCTTGTATAAATAAGATATTGGAGTTATACTTATTAGAAGTAAAAAGAGGTGATGCGCATGGATCAATCTAACCTTTGTCCCCGTTTTCAGAAGGGAATGGAACTTATAAGCAAGCGTTGGACCGGCCTTATTATATTCCAGCTTTTGTCCGGCCCGCAGCGCTTCTGCGCCGTTCAGTCCGCCCTTCCGATCAGCGGCAGATTGCTGTCAGAACGTTTCAAAGAGCTTGAGAATGAAGGTATTGTCGATAGACATGTATACCCTGAAATACCTGTACGCATAGAATATTCATTAACGGAAAAAGGCCTTGCTCTTGAGCCGATTATCCGTGAAATACAAGTGTGGTCTCAAGATTGGATTGAACCGATAACCAAAGTCTAATCCATCCTACACAGCATAAAAGGGATTATCTGCTCAGCCGGGTTTAAGCGCTAAGTAGATATTCCCTTTTTTTAACATTTATCCGTAATCCGGTTCGCCACAATGAGCATATCCATATGACGGCCGGCTTGCAGCAATTCACGGACAATATTGCCGCGAAAGCTTGCATACCACGCCTTTCTGCTAGGCTGCCCGACGATAAGCTGCGTTGCTTTGATGCGATTGGCTGCCGTTAGAAGCGTACCCGCTATATGCTCCCTGCTCTCCGCTTTGGACATTTCAAATACTCCACCAAGCCTCTCGGTCAGCTTCATCAACAGATCACGCTTATTGATCGCCTCGTCTGTCCAAGGTGCGCCATCCTGCACATGATGCACATGCCACTGCGCCTTCAGGCGATACGCGATGCGGAAGCCCCGCCGAATAAGCCGCTCTGCGTCCGCGAGAATATCAATGCCGACAAAGATGACCTCTCTTCGGCGCAGCGTTCCACGCAGCGTCTGATTGCGATCCCATGCTTCAAGCCGTTCATCTACATCATCAGCAAGCTCGCGAAGGGCAAGCTCTCGCAGCGCAATTAAATTGCCCGTCGTGAAAAAAGCACCAAGCGCTTGTTCCACTTTAGCTTTGGCATATATTTTCCCATCTCTCATACGCTGCTGCAGCATTTGCGGTGTCACATCGATCAGCTCTACTTGATCTGCCAGCCTTATAATCGCATCGGGTACCGTTTCTCTAACACGAACGCCAGTAACCTGTTCTATGGCGTCATTCAAGCTTTCAATATGCTGCACATTCATCGTCGAAACAACCGATATTCCCTTCTGCAGCAAATAAATGACATCCTCATAACGCTTTTTCCTCAAGCTGCCCGGCACATTCGTATGAGCTAGCTCATCCACCAGCACAACATCGGGATTTCTGCTAACTATCGCTTCAACATCCATTTCTTCGAGCTGAGTACCTCGATATTGAATCGTTTGCCTAGCGATAATCGGCAGATCTCCAATCTGCTTCAATGTATCCTCGCGCCCATGTGTTTCCACGATGCCAATAACGACATCTATACCTTTCTGATACATCATGTTCGCTTCAGCAAGCATCCGATACGTTTTCCCGACGCCAGGAGCCGCCCCGATATACAGATTGAAGCTGCCTCTTCTCATGGACTCCATTTGCTGCTCGCGCTCATCTGGGCTGAACCTTCGAAACAATGCTTTCCGCGAATCACTTCTTTGCTTAACAGGCAAAATCCGCTCGCCTTCTTGCTCTGAGCGGTCTGCCATAAGAAATAAATCGATCTGCTTGAGCTTGCGCAGCACGCTGTCAACAATTGAGCCCTGTTTCAGCTGCTGCCATCTGCTCTGCTTGGAATGGCCCATAACGATACGAGTAACCTGATGCTCCTCCGCGTACCTTACTAGAGCGGACGGCAAACGACGGCGGCTTTGCAACGGCAGCTCCTCAAATGTGCCCCCTACTTTAACGGTAAGCTTCTTTATTGAAGCTTTAAAAGCCTGCTCTTCCTTGGACAGTTTTTTTTGCGGCTCTTTAAAGGAAACGACTACGACATCTCCATTAAGCCTGCGGGCAATTTGCTGCCCTCTTCTTACATATAAAGAGCCGTTCCAATGATATTGTGCAGTTACCAGAATACGCTCGGAAGCACCCGACGGACCCGTGAGCCCCATCTCCTCCCGATGCTTCTCCAGCGACTCATTGACTCCCTCTGCGACGAGCCGCAGCGACAGCTCTCGCAGCACTGCAAGATTTCCCCGCAGGGAAATTGCAGGATCTGGCTTTACGCCAAGCGTTCCATCCTCAAACCGCTTAAGCATCGTTTCAGGCGATACATCAATTAGCCTAACCTCATCAGCAAGCTCAAGCGTATGAGCAGGAACGGTGCAGCTCGGACGAATTCCCGTCCATTTGAGAACAGCCTGATTTACACCCTCGAGCTCATACACATTGATTGTCGTAATAACGCTTATGCCCTTGCCAAGCAAAAAAATAATATCTTCTAGCCGCGTTTGAAACTTTGCATCTTCTCGATTGCGATGGGCTAGCCCATCTATGAGCAGCACCTCAGCGTCCCTCTCTACCAAAGCATCCAGATCTAGATCCTTTTGCTCTGCACCATCCTTCTGCCAATGGATGCTTGGCACACGCTCGAAAGGTTCAATCAATTCAAGCGTCTCCGGACTCTGCGGCCTAGGAACCGCGCAAAGGACAACATCAATGCCATCTCGCTTCAACTCTGTTCCTTCTCGCAGCATATGATACGTTTTGCCTGAACCGCTCACCGCTCCAATGAGTATTTTCAGACGTCCTTGATGCAGCTTTGCGATGGAGAGTAGCAGCTCCTCTGGCGTTTTCTTTTTCAGCGGAGCCATATGGCTATTCCCCCAACATTTTTGACAATGCGATATTCAGCTTCAACACATTAACCCGTTCGTCACCGAAAACGCCTAAATCGCGGCCTTCCGTATTTGCTTTAACCAATTGCTCAAGCTCTGCTGGCGATACGCCGGTCAGCTTGCTGATTCTTGCGATCTGTACATCAGCCGACTGCGGCGTAATATGCGGATCAAGACCAGAGCCTGAGTTCGTAATTAAAGCGATCGGCAGCTGGGAAACCGGTACATCTGGATTTTGTGCCTTCCAAGCCTCAATGGAAGCTTTGGTCCTTTCGATTAGAGTTGGATTGGATGGTCCAAAATTGTTCGATCCAGAACCGGCAGCATTATAGTCAATGCTTGATACACGTCCTTGAAACCATTTCGGATCAACAAAGCTTTGGCCGATCAGCTCTGAACCAACGACTTGGCCAGAGCTATCCTTTATAAGGCTTCCATTCGCTTGCTTAGGGAACAGCAGCTGAGCTGCTCCCGTGCTTGCAAGCGGGTAAATAATGCCGCAAATAATCATAAATATGATGCTGATTCGCAAAGGTATCATTAACGATGACAACTGGAATCGTGAAGCGTTTTTCGCTTGTTCATTCATATAGGTAAGCCTTCTTTCGTGTATGGTTATATTAAATCCATAAATGCACTGCAAAGTCGATGAGTTTAATGCCAACGAACGGAACAATGACACCGCCCAGACCATAAATGAATACGTTGCGGCTAAGCAATTTGGCTCCGCTCATCGGTTTGTACGCTACGCCTTTAATGGCAAGCGGGATAAGCAGCGGAATAATAATCGCGTTAAAAATAAGCGCCGACAGTATAGCAGACAATGGAGAGCCTAAATTCATAATATTTAGAACGCCCATCTCGGGAATGGCAAGCATGAACATCGCTGGAATGATTGCAAAATATTTGGCGATATCATTAGCGATACTAAAAGTCGTCAGTGCCCCTCTTGTCATAAGCAGCTGCTTGCCGATAGCAATGACTTCAATAATTTTGGAAGGGTCCGAATCCAAGTCCACCATATTGGCAGCTTCTTTTGCAGCAATCGTCCCGCTGTTCATAGCAAGACCCACATCCGCTTGGGCAAGTGCAGGAGCATCGTTTGTACCGTCACCAGTCATCGCAACCATTTTTCCTTCGGCTTGTTCACGGCGTATAACAGCTATTTTATCTTCCGGCCTGCTCTCCGCAATAAAATCGTCGACTCCCGCTTCATGTGCGATGGTTGCTGCAGTAAGCGGATTGTCTCCCGTACACATAATCGTTTTGATGCCCATTTCACGCAGCTGATCGAATCTTTCCTTCATTCCTGGCTTAACGGTATCCTTCAAATAGATAACACCAAAGATTTGGTTATCAACAGCTACTGCGAGCGGTGTACCGCCTAATGTAGCAATCGTATTCGAAATATTTTCTAAATCGGATGGGATGGTCCCGCCCTGTGAAGCTACCCACTTCCGAACCGCATCGACAGAGCCCTTCCGAACTCGGCGGCCGTTTGCCAGATCAATACCGCTCATTCGCGTCTCTGCTTTGAATTCAATAAATTCGCCGCCTTCCGCAAGTGAAGCATCATAGCTTAAGCCCTGCTTCTTCATCCATTCAAGCACAGAACGGCCTTCAGGCGTTTCATCCTTAAGCGAGCTGATAGCTGCCCAACCCGATAAAGTTTGAAGATTGCTGCCTCCGACAGGCACAAGCTCGCTTGCCATCCGGTTGCCGAACGTGATCGTTCCTGTTTTATCCAAGATCATCGTATTAATGTCGCCTGCTGCTTCAACAGCCTTACCTGACATAGCCAGTACATTAAACTGAGTTACTCTATCCATCCCAGCAATGCCGATTGCTGATAATAATCCGCCGATGGTCGTCGGAATCAAACATACAAGCAGCGCGATTAATACTGGAATTTCTAAGTGGATACCCAAATAGTCAGCGATTGGTGCCAACGTAACAACTACAAT
This sequence comes from Paenibacillus sp. 01T47, assembly GCF_056398245.1. Classification (NCBI taxonomy): domain Bacteria; kingdom Bacillati; phylum Bacillota; class Bacilli; order Caryophanales; family Paenibacillaceae; genus Paenibacillus; species Paenibacillus sp. 01T47. The sequence continues at coordinate 207,673 of NZ_JBFTPA010000003.1, read as the reverse complement.
TAAGAAAATAATCGTTAAGCTAGTCAAAAGTGTATTGAGCGCAATTTCATTAGGCGTCTTCTGACGTTTCGCTCCTTCAACAAGGGCAATCATCCGATCGATGAATGACTCCCCGGGGTCACTCGTCATGCGCACTTTAATTTTGTCACTCACAACCCTTGTACCGCCTGTAACCGAGCTGAAATCTCCTCCAGCTTCTTTAATAACTGGCGCCGATTCACCTGTAATCGCTGATTCATCTACGGAAGCCAGCCCTTCAATGACCTCGCCATCACCAGGAATCATCTCACCTTGGGAGACGATGAAAATATCGCCTTTGCGGAGCTCCGTTGATGATACGACTACAATAGAGCTGCCGACGAGCTTATTGGCACTCATTTCCTGCTTAGATTTTTTGAGCGAATTGGCCTGTGCCTTGCCTCTGCCCTCTGCAATGGCTTCAGCAAAGTTTGCGAACAGCAGCGTGAAAAGCAGGATGAAAAACACGGTAATATTAAAGCCTATGCGTTCTTGAGAATTAAAGTAATTTGGAAAAATAGTCATCAGCAGAACGATAACCGTCCCTACCTCGACAACAAACATAACGGGATTTTTCATCATCGTAACTGGATTTAATTTCACAAAGCTATCGATGACGGCATGTTTAACCGCATCTCCCGACAGCAAATTATTCTTCTTATTTTTATTCATTATCGTTCACCTCATCCGTTAGCGGAGTATCAAATATTCTGCAACCGGCCCAAGCACGATGACCGGCAAGAAGGTTAATGCACCAATTAAAAGAACAGTACCAATTAGTAGTACAGTGAAAAGTCCATTATCTGTACGGAACGTCCCGATTGTTTCTGGAACAGGCTGCTTGCGAACAAGAGATCCAGCAACCGCAAGCATCGCAATCATCGAAATATAGCGGCCGGTCAGCATGACTAGCCCAGTACTAATATTCCAGAACGGCGTATTGTCGCCTAATCCCTCAAAGCCGGAGCCATTATTCGCTGCCGATGACGTATATTCGTAAAGCACCTGGCTAATGCCGTGGAACCCTGGATTCGTTATCGCCCCATGGCCCAAATCCGTCATAAAAGCAATGGCGGTAGGCACTAATATAATGAAAGGATGAACTAGAATCGCTATCGCTATCAGTTTCATTTCTCGCGGCTCTACTTTTCGGCCCAGAAACTCTGGCGTTCGCCCTACCATCAGCCCGCATATAAACACAGCTAGTATGGCGTACATGAGCATATTGATAAGCCCTACTCCCTTGCCTCCAAAGACGACATTAAGCATCATTTCAGCAAGCGGAACCAAGCCGCCAAGCGGTGTAAGCGTGTCATGCATATTGTTGACGGTACCCGTTGTCGCAGCGGCTGTTACCGTTGTGAACAGTGCCGATTGCGCGATACCGAACCTTACTTCCTTGCCCTCCATGCTTCCTTGAGTAGCATCGATTCCTAGTGCGCTTATTGCAGGATTGCCTGTTTTCTCCGATGTGTAAGCAAGGCTTAGAAACACTAGAAACAAACACATCATGGCAGAGAATACAACCCAGCCTTGCTTTTTGTTTTTAGCAAAAAGACCAAATGCATACGGCAGCGAAGCCGGCAGCGCCCACATCGACAAGATTTGAATCACATTCGTTAATGGATTTGGGTTTTCAAATGGATGAGCCGAGTTCACTCCAAAAAAACCGCCGCCGTTTGTGCCCAAATGTTTGATGGATTCAAGCGAAGCTACAGGACCGATTGCAATTTGCTGCATGGCTCCCTCTAGCGTTTTAATTGTAAATGTCGGATCAAGCGTTTGCGGCACCTGAAGAGCGACAAGCACTAGCGTGATAATAAAGGAAATCGGAAGAAAAATCCTTGTGTGTGCTTTTACAAAATCCTCGAAAAAGTTGCCGATCGTCGTTCCTTTACTCGTAATCCCACGAACAAACGCGATGGCAACCGAGAAGCCCGTCGCCGCTGACGTGAACATCATCATCATGATGACCGCCATTTGGGAGAAATAAGATAAGGCACTTTCCCCGCTGTAATGCTGTAGATTCGTATTGGTAATAAAGCTGATGACTGTATTGAAAGTCAGTGTAGGCTCCATGGCTGCCATGCCATTTGGATTAAACGGCAGTGCATTTTGGAACCGCAATATCAAATAGCTGAAAGCAACTAAAATTAAATTGGTTGCAACAAAGCTGAGTGCGTATATCTTCCAACTCATGCCCTCTCTTTTTTTGAGACCAATAAGCTTAAATATAAATCGCTCCGTCCCTCCGAATACTTTGTCTAACCGATTGTGTTCATTTGAGAACACATGATAGACGTAAGTACCAAGCGGCTTAACTAACAATACAAGAACGGCAATGACGATAAGCAATTGTAAAATATCCATCTTGTAAATCCCCCTCTATTAAAACTTCTCCGGATGAATTAACGCATAAATCAGATAAACGAAAACAAATACAGCCACTATCGCTATGACAGTCATTGGCCCTCGCCCCCTGTTTTCTCAATAACACTGGAGCACCAAGTTAAAAATCCGTAAAATAAACCGAAGCTAGCTAACAACGCCCCGAACATATAAAAATCCTGCATGTAAACCCCTCCTGCATTATTTGTTGCTTAATAGAAAACCGACTTCACCGGTATGAGAGAATACGATATGATCCGCTCCGAGCCCCTTGTAAATAGCCCTTGGATTCCACTGCTGTGTAATGACGTAAATCGACTTAGAGGTCCAAGCTCTGCAGCACTGTACAAAGCGGCAGCTAAGCGCCAAGCTGCTCTCGAATATAAATACCTCGCTAATGTTCATCGAAGGAACATTCCAGCTTTGACGATCATTCGAATTGATGTACAAAACATTGCTGATACCCTGCTTGCGAAGCTGTTTTTCTTCCTGTTTGCTATTGGTCAAAACGATAAATTTTAATTGATGAAACTGCAAAGTTCGTATGAATGATTGGCCAGCCTCGTTTAGACCAGCTACAATAATATGCTCTTCCTGCAAACGAATTCTCCTCCATATGGTAAAAAAGGCAACAAAAAAGAAGCCTTGGGATAAGAGGAACTTTTCCCGCGGCTTCTTTGCCCGCAGCAGAATAAGCCGCGGGAAGCACGATGGCTGTTGCCTCTCTCGAGTACACTTACGAGGTTAGCTGTCGGATTCGGGCCTTGAGAGTTGCCCTACGCTTGATCATTTTCAAGCGATTCACCCCATGAAGCGAAGTCGTGATTGCACACGAATCGTTCGTTGGTTCCCCCGTTCCTGCTGCTGCAGGACTCAGCGTTTTCTTACATTTTGTAGCAAATTAAGCTTTTTTGGGCACAAAAAACCACAGAGGTCTATGACACTCTGCGGTCGAAGTTAATCGATCACAAGCTTCATCATTCCTCTCTCGGTCCACGCTTACGAGGTTAGCTGTCGGATTCGGGCGGTGAGAGTCGCCCTACTTTGACCGGTATCCATGGCACCTGTCAAAGATTCACCCCTGCTCTGCGTTTGTTCGACTCTCACATCGAACAGGCGCATCGCGTCATTATTGGTTCCCCCGCTTCCGCTTTCACGGAAACTCAGCGATCAGTAAATCGAAACTTATTTATAAATCCTGTATCGAATATTACTCCTCGCTATAAATACTGTAAAGGCAGTCTGCTACCTAATTTAGCCAATTTCAGCCTTGCAGAGCGATTCGCAACGCTTACATTCATTTCGATCTCTCGATATCTCACTATTTCTCAGTTTTACTCTTGTTTTCAAAAATAGTGTTCAATCCCTTTCCAACGATTTTATGCGTGAATAATCAGATTTCTCTATAATCGAGAATGGAAGAGAATAAACGAGTATTTCGAAGAATAAATATCTTTTTACTGCCATAACGAATGGATTTCTTTTAAAATGGCATCTGGCTGCCTTTTCACGATATACCACAGTTTTACAATATTGCATTTCGGGTTTACCATAGACGGCAAGCCAATATGGCTGAGTATTATCGGTGAATTATTCAAATCGAGGAGAGATCTCATTGATGTCTACACCAGTTGAAGTACCCTTGCCAAGCTTAGAAAATCAATCAGCTGCCTTGTTTGAAATTAAACGAATTCAAATGTTTGTGCTGCCGGCTTCCATGCTTGAATCAAATGGTTACCGTGTTTGCCTAAGGCTCTCCACTGCTAATGGTCATGGCTGGAGTGAGCTGTTTATTAAAAAATCCGAGAAGCCTCGCGACTGGATCAGATGGAGCAGTATGCTGCTAAGGTTCATCGGCACACTTCCTCTTGCGTCTCCTTTTGTTTTTCAAACAGATCCAATGATGAAGGACGAGCGTATATATCATTTGTTTGCAGCCGCTGCTTTGCATATAGAATCCAATCATTACTCTTTTCCAAACTGTGAATATGACCGTGAAGAGCATACTTTATTTAAACAAGCTATCTCCTATGTATCGTTATTTTAAGCGCTTCTGATTTACAGATGCGCTAATGAGAGGTATAATTAAGAGTAAACTATTTACGCTGAATTTTTCGAATGAAAAAGCGGGGGAACCATCGCGATCGATCGAGATCGATTCGCAAGGGGTGAATCCAGGGATTTGTAACCCTGGTAGGGCTTTCTCTCTAGCCCGAATCCGACAGCTAACCTCGTAAGCGAATAAAGGAGAGATGTATATGTTGACAAATTGTGCACGAAATCTGCATCTTTTTACGGAACAGACCCCTTATTTATCTGTCACACGAATCGAGCTATTCGTCATTCCTGCTCTTGCCGTCGATTCTGCAGGCCATCGCGTATGTCTTCGTTTAACAAGCAATCAAGGCTTCGGCTGGAGTGAACTATTTGCCAGCGACACAGAAGAGCTCATTGACTTAGAACGATGGAGCGACCTGCTTCAGTCTTTTATCGGCAGCATTCCTCTACCACCTCTTAACCAGTATCACTATGACAAAACGGATCAGGATGGGCGCGTTCTCGACTTATTCGTCTCCGCCGTCAAGCATGTCCTAGCACAATCCGCCGATGCAGCCCCGTACAGCAACGACCATGAAGAGTCTGTTTTGCGTCAACGTTCCGTCTCCTACATCTCTTTGGATTAATTTCGTTCATAAGAAAAAAAAGGCAGTCCAGAACAGATAACCTAGTTCTGGACTGTCTTATTGTATTTAGGGATTAAACCTTCGCTAATGCAGCACGCTGCTCTCTGACTTGGTAAGTAGCCAGCATCATGTTGCGTAGTGAAGCAACCGTTTCTTCCATTCCGCGTGTTTTCAAGCCGCAGTCCGGATTAATCCAGAAGAGGGTAGGATCGAGCACTTTAATGGCGCGCTCGATCATGCTGACCATTTCTTCCACTGAAGGTACACGCGGGCTGTGAATATCGTAAACGCCTAAGCCGATGCCTTGGTCATAGGTGTTCTCCTCAAAGCTATGAATCAGCTCGCCATGGCTGCGCGAGGTTTCAATGGAGATGACATCTGCATCCAGCGCAAGGATGGAATCGATAATATCATGGAACTCACAATAACACATATGTGTATGAATTTGTGTTGTGTCACGCACAGCTGAAGTCGATAGACGGAACGCATGCACGCCCCATTTTAAATAGGCATCCCAATCACTGCGTTTAAGCGGCAAACCTTCTCGCAAAGCTGGCTCATCAACCTGGATCATCTCTATACCTGCGCTCTCAAGCGCCTTTACTTCCTCTGAGAGTGCAAGCGCAATTTGGTATGCGACCTGCTCGCGTGTGATATCGTTGCGAACAAATGACCAGTTTAAAATCGTAATCGGCCCCGTCAGCATCCCTTTTACCGGACGACTTGTCAGCGACTGCGCATACACGCTTTCGGTTACTGTCATTGGCTCAGTAAATACAACATCGCCATAAATGACCGGCGGCTTTACGCAGCGGGAACCATACGATTGAACCCAACCGGCTTTTGTAAATGCGAACCCATCCAGCTTCTCTCCGAAAAATTCGACCATGTCCGTACGCTCAAATTCACCATGAACGAGGACGTCTATGTTAAGCTCTTCTTGGATTTCAATCCAATTTTTAATTTTATCGTTGATAAAGGAAGCGTAGCCCTGTGAACTGAGCTCGTTTTTTCTCCATTTTTGCCTTGCTTGGCGTACATCCAGCGTTTGCGGGAAGCTGCCGATTGTTGTTGTTGGAAGGAACGGCAAATTCCACTTTTGCTGCTGCAGCTTTTGTCTCTCCGCAAATGGCTTCTGCCTCGTTGAAGGATGCGCCGCTATCGCTGCTGCATCAGCAGCTTGGCGATTGCGGGCAGGAGAAATGGATAAATGATGAATCCGCTCGCCGTTAAGCTTAAGCTCAAGCTTGCGCAGTTCTGAGATGTCCGCCTCATTTACAGTCGCTGTTTCACTTAGCCACACAATTTCATCCAGCTTTTCTTCCGCGAATGCAAGCGCCTCACGCAGCTCTACTGGCAGATTGGTTTCGTTTTTTGCCGTTACCGGCACATGCAGCAGGCTGCATGACGATTGAATGATCGCGCGCTCAGCTGGAATGTATGCCGAAAGCTTTTGCAGCAATTCGAGCTTTTGCTTATAGTCTGAGCGCCAAATGTTGCGTCCGTCTACAAGTCCGATACCGACGAGCTTATCCTTCGGATAACCAAATTGCTCCAGCGACTTCAAGTTTTGCTCCAAACCATGAACGAAATCCAAACCGATCGCTTGTACCGGGAGAGCAACTACAGCTTCATAATGCTCAACCGCCTCAAAATACGTTTGAAGCATTATGTTAAGCGCTGGTGCTGCTTGGTTCAGCCTTGCATAAATCGATTCAACCCATTGCATCTCTTCCTCAGAAATAGAGGTAACAAGGATGGGCTCATCGATTTGCATCCATTGTACGCCTTCTTGCTCAAGCTCCTTAAGCAGCTGAGCATAAAGCGGTATAAACTGCTCAATAAGCTGCGGAAGCTGCTTGGCATCGTAGCCCTTCGACAGCTTGAGGAAGGTGTATAGACCGATAATGACAGGTTTACCTTCAATGCCAAGCTTTTCTTTGGCTTCGCGGTACGCAATCAGCGGACGGTTTTCCGTCAGTACCGGAGCAGCACCCGCAAGTTCTGGCACAATATAGTGATAGTTGGTATTAAACCATTTGGTCATCTCGCAGGCTTGTGCTTCCTGTGTCCCTCTCGCCATTGCGTAGTAGGTCTGTACGGGAACAGGACCTCCATCATAGGAAAAACGATCTGGCACAAGGCCAAACATCGCTGCAGTATCCAGCATTTGATCATACAACGTAAAATCATTAACAGGAATTAGCGAAATTCCTTTATCCTTTTGCAGCTTCAGGTTGTTAAGACGAATACTTTCAAGCGTTTGGAGGAATACCGTTTCGTCCAAATCACCTTTCCAAAAGGCTTCAAGCGCTTTTTTCCATTCCCGATTTTCGCCGATACGCGGATATCCAAGTACACTGTTTTGCAGTTTGCTCACGTTCATATTTCCTCCTAATAAATGTAATTATTATGAAATAAAAGCACAAAAAAGAGCGTCGTTACCTTAAAGAAGCAAAGGTAAAGACGCCCGGCGTTTTAATAAACAGCGGTTCTGTCTTAACACCTCCCTATCTCCCGTAGGTAAAATCAGTGTCGTTCAAATAGGCAGGTCTCCTGGCTCCAGAATCATCATCGTAAGCTTGCCTTCCCAACCGGTTAAGATCAGTGGCGTTAGCGCTTAGACTCCTCTGTTACAGTGGCGGGACCGCGTCGGTTTTGCACCGGACTTCCCTTTTAAGCTCAAGCTATACAGCAAGAGCACCTATTTCCACTTATTTCAGTTGTTGATCGCATTTTTTAGGATCACGAATAACTATACACGCAAAATAATAACCATACAATGGAAATCATTATAATATCAAAAAAAGACTCTCCTCTAAGCAGCCTGCGCTGCAAAAGGAAAGCCTTATTGGTTTTTTATATAATTACCTAACCAGCCAACCGCCATCAACAGCCAAAATATGGCCGTTCATATAATCAGAAGCTGAAGAAGCTAGGAATACCGCTGGTCCAATCAAATCCTGCGATGTACCCCAGCGTCCCGCTGGTATGCGCTGCAAAATTTGAGCACTGCGAACAGGATCCTCGCGAAGCGCTTCGGTGTTGTCTGTACTCATGTAGCCTGGGGCTATGGCATTTACCTGCAAGCCTTTAGCTGCCCATTCGCTAGCAAGCGCTTTGGTAAGACCGGCAACGGCATGTTTGCTGGACGTATAGCCCGGAACATTAATTCCGCCTTGGAAGGTTAACATCGACGCAATGTTAATAATTTTCCCTGAGCCCTGTTCAATCATATGTTTCCCGGCCAGCTGGGAAAGGAGAAATACAGAATTCAAGTTAACATCGAGTACATCCTGCCAGTCCTCGTAGCTATGCTCTGCAGCTGGTGTGCGGCGAATGATACCCGCGTTGTTGACCAAAATATCGATGCGTCCCAGTTCTTCAACTGTACGATCAACAATTCCAGCAAGCTTCGTTCGGTCAGCAATATCGGTCTGAATTGTAATCGCTTTGCGTCCAAGCTCTCTTATCGCTGCTGCCGTTTTGTCAGCAGGCGTTTGGTTCGTGACAAGCGCGATATCCGCACCCGCTCGTGCTAATCCAAGCGCAATCGCTTCCCCAAGCCCGCGCCCTGCACCTGTGACGACAGCTGTTTTACCCGTCAAATCAAACAAACTCATCGGCTCAGCTCCTACCTTTAGTACGCTTCCCATTTTCCGAAAGCGCTGCTTTCATCATTTTTATATTTTGTGACTCATACCTCGCCGCAACGTCCGCATCTATACCTTCGTCTGTGATGATATAGTCAATTTCATGCAAACCGGCAAACGTTATTAGTGCACCCTTATCGAATTTGTTATGATCGGCAAGGCAGTAGACGACCTTGGCATTTTCCATATACAGTTTCTTCAGCTTCGTCAATTCTTCTGTGAATATGGTAAGCCCATATTCCATATGAATGCCGGTTGTGGAAAGAAACAGCTTGTGTACATTCAGTCGTTTAATCCATTCCTGCGATTCTGCGCCGATAAGCAAATTGTTATGCCGGTAGCCCCCGGGAATAACAAGCCTTACTTGGTCCTTCGCAGTCAGCTCCCGAATGATAAGCAGATCGTTCGTAAGCACCGTAACCGGGATGTTGGGCAGACGTTTTGCCATTTCGAGCGTAGTACTGCCAGCATCAAGCGCAATAATATCATTAGGCTCGATGCATGAAAGAGCAAGCTCCGCAATCGCCGCCTTCTCCCGCTGATGCTTGCTGTTTGGGAATTGCAGCGGATAAAGGCTGTCTTCGCCTCTATGCTGGGGCACAGCTCCGCCATGAGTCCGTTTCAGCAATCCCTTCTCTTCCAGCTTCTCTAAATCTTCACGAACTGTTTTCTCCGTGACTTGAAACAGCTCGCTTAGCTCGGAAACTTTAACCGCGCCAAGCTGCTCCAATTTATCTATAATCTTACGATGCCGTTCGGCAGCAAGCATAGTGCACCCCCTGTAGCGAATGTTTCTATTTTAGCTCGCTTGCAGGTACGGCGTCCATATCTGTAAATGTGTAGTTCTCTCCAGCCATCGACCAGCAGAATGTATAATTGCTTGTGCCCACTCCTGAGTGGATCGACCATGGCGGTGAAAGAATCGCTTGGTCATTGGCAACAACAAGATGTCTCGTCTGCGAAGGCTCGCCCATCATATGGAATACGCGAGCATCATCATTCATGTCGAAGTACAAGTATGCTTCCATGCGGCGGTCATGGACATGAGAAGGCATCGTATTCCAGACGCTTCCCGTTTTCAAGCTCGTTACACCAAGCATAAGCTGGCAGCTTTGGATGCCGTCTGCGTGGATATATTTATAAAGAATACGTTCATTGGAAGTCTCCTGCGAACCAAGATGAGTCGGATTCGCTTCCTCCATCGTCATCTTGCGTGTTGCAATTTCAGCATGCGCAAGCGCGGAACAGAAATAAAGCTTCGCAGGGTTTGCTTTATCTACACTTGACAGCAGCACCTGACGTTTGCCCTTGCCAACATAAAGCACGTCGAGCTTATTCAGCTCGTATACTTCCCCATCAACGGAAATCGAAGCAGGTCCGCCAATATTCAAGAAACCAACCTCGCGGCGTTCCAAGAAATATTCGGTTTTTAGCGTTGCAGCATCCTCCAGCTCAAGCGTCTCGTTCACAGGCAATGCTCCGCCTACAACCATTCTGTCATAATGCGTATATGTCATTTTTAATTGATCTTGCTCAAACAAGCTTTCGATCAAAAACTCGCTGCGCAGACGTTCCGTATCATATTGCTTCACATCAGTAGGATTCGTAGTATGGCGTACTTCCATTGGATAAAAGCCTCCTAAAAGTTATTTGCGTTAGACTCGCCTCGCAAGCTACGCTAATGTTTGTTATTGTTCGTTTCTATAATAACACACATTTACGAACATAAAAAGAACATTTTAAACATTTTGGATTAGCATGAACATTTTATTTTCGAGAAGATTGTACAACAAAAAAACGACCTCCGCGCGCATCATTTGCGAAGAGGCCGTCTGTTGTTTTAGAGGAAACCTACTGAAGCTTCCACCTTCGATAAACATAAAGAGATACCGCCATAAACATGCCGTATACTAAGACGGTAACAAATACGTTTCTTGGGTCCGTCATAAGCGTGTCACCGATCGTGGCGAACAACAGCATCGCTGGAATTTTACCAATCGATGAGGCGATCGCATAAACGGTAAAGGAAACACGGCTTAGCGCCGAGTACATATTAACTGCAATGGATGGAATGAACGGAATGAGCCGAGCAAACATAATCGTCAGAAAAGCATTCTGCTCAAACATCACCGTTAGTTTTCCGATGCTTGGATAACGGTAGAGAAATTTCTTCCCCCACTCTTGATAGCCATAGCGGATAAACAGAAACATCACAATGGATGCTGCCACTGAGCCCGTCCAAGTCACTGCCGCGCCTAACACTGGGCCAAGAGCAGCACCAATGAGCCCGCCGATTACGGGATACGGGATGACAGGAAATAGTGCGACGAGCGTTGCCATAATGACGACGAGCGGCACGTTATCCGCTTGTTGAAACCACGTCAAAATCACATCGCCATAACGATAAATAAGAAAAGCAATACTGGCATACAAAGCAGCTAAACCTGTTTTTTTGAGCATTGTTGTACCCCTGAATAAAAGATATCTCCAGCTTATCATTATTGAAGATAAATACGAGCAATGCATTGTGTCAAATTTAAGTTTTGGAATGACAACGAAGTGTTCGGGATATTTTCAACTTGCGCCGCAGCCGGTAAATGTGATCATCTACCGTACGATCTACCGGCGCCTCCATTGGCCAGACGTTGTCTAGCAGCTGTTCGCGCGACAGCGTTTGCCCTGCATGGCTGTGCATGAAATGCAGCAGCGCATATTCCTTCGGAAGCAGTACAATCTTTTGTGCTTTCCATGCAACGGTGTAAGCACCCGCATCCCATTCCATAAATCTCTCGACCTCTATCCCTGCGCGCTGAAATTATGCTCTTTCGTTAAATCCACAATGAACGAGGTAGGATCAAAGCATCCACCGAAACCAACGGCCATGACCATCTGTTTCCGCTAACGTTTCCGTTTGCTCCTTGCCCTCCAAATAATAATCAAGATGAAGATTTGGGTCCCACATATTATTGTAGAGGTGAAATATATCTCTTTGTTGCCCTATTCTCCTAATGCTGTCTGTTAATTCAACTTTGTCGTCATGAGTCATTTGGTTGGCTACATGGGTGTGAAACACACCAATAACACAATCCTCCGTTATTTTAGCAACCATTTCAGCAAGTCGTTTCACGCCATTCCCCTGAAACAACTCCATCTGCTGCCCTTTTAATAAAGAAGCTGCTTTGTCAAAATTCACAGTCCGCTCATTATGCTCAGGCCATATCAACGACTTTAACCAAAGATAATCGTCTTCCTCTTCCAGATTATTAACGTGCAAATCTATTCCTATCCTTGCAATCACTGGCGGACTTTGTTTTAGGAGATGCGGAATAACATCTCCACGAACTTCCGAGTGCAGTACCAGTTCAGCATCTATATTTCCATAGGTTTCACTATTGTTATATTGATAACTATACTTATCCCAAAAAAGCTGCAGCCCCGCACTTGTTCCGATTTCAATGATGGCCAATGGTTTTTTCGTTTTTTGATACATGTAACAAAATGCAGGATACAAGTAAGCACAGCGTCTAACCTCATTCGTTTGTACAAGCTTGCTTTGGAGCAGTTGAACAATTTCGTTTTTATGCTGAAGGCAAAAGTGTTTAAAAAAAGGGAATGCCTCCGCCGCATCTCTCGGATCGTTAACTAAGCTGCCATAAAACTTTTGCAGTTCGTGGCTGGTCTCTTTGCGCAGCAAGTACTGAACCGCAGCAAAAAAAAGATTGGGTACTGGCTGGCCTTCTCTGCAATAAGAAGCCATCTGAAGCATTTCATCATCGTCTGCAATGGCTAATGATAGCTGTTCATATAAACAGCTTGAGCCTTTGCATTCCCTCGTCGCGAACACCATAAATTGCTCAGTCAAAATAGGTTTGTTCAACAATGCCATCCCTCCATTTTCCCACTTAACGGCATTGTATCATGGCTATCGATAAATTATATTTCAATGATTTTATAAACTATATAGATTTCTTTTATCACTTGTACGTAGGATGATAAAGGACAAAATCAGCTATTTACCTAAAAAACCGCCTTCAGATTTTATAACTTGCCCGGTTATCCACTGTGATTCGTCACTCGCCAAGAAGCTGATTGCTTTAGCTGCATCCTCCGGCAAACCGATGCGTCCCATAGGGAACATTGGCAAAAAGCCAGCCTTCATCTGCTCATCCATCCAGCCAGAATCGGTGGGACCTGGATCAAATCCATTTACTGTAATTTGAAGCGGAGCCAACCCTACAGATAGCGGCTCGATAAGCCCAATCAATGCGCCTTTTGTTGCAATGTAAGCCAAATTATTAGGATCGGGCCCTTTTGAAACCATAAAAATAATTCTGCCCGATGTCCCTTTAATTTGGTTTTTCTCAAATCTGCTCGCAAACTCTGTGCTTAACAATATCGGCCCGCGGTTATTCACAGCATAATGTTGGTCCAATATATTTATATCCAAGCTTTTATAATTGGAAGGTACGCAATAGGTGGCGTTGTTAATTAAAATCGTCGCGTGGCCTAACGACCTTTCTACTTGTTCCATTATAAGGGCAGGAGTTTCCACATCGGCAAAATCCGCTTCCATATGACTTGCCCTCACGCCTAAGTCTTCTAGTTCCTTACGCAGCTGCTCAGGCCAATCCTTCTCTCCCCCATTGCCTTCCGTTTCATCAAAGGCATGCCAATGCGTAAAGAAAATGTCTGCTCCTAAGCGTGCAAGCGAACGGCAAATCGCTGTTCCAATTCTCGTGGATCTGCTCGCTCCTGTAACTATCGCTATCTTATTTTTAAATGAGATCATTCGCAATTCCTCCATATTCGTTTGTCCTAAACTTATAATCTATCTATTAGATTTAATACATGTTGTTTAATTTGTTTCTTCTCATCGTCTGATAGGGCACTGGATCGAAAATTTTGTAAATTGTCATCAGGTATGATAATGGTTGATGGCTCCTGAAGCTCTTTTTTTCGATTATCTCCATCTTCAGACATCGTGATATGAGACTTGCTGGATTTCGTATGTACGATTTCTGATTTAACATAATTTCCATCCAGATCATAATAATCCACGACCATTTTGATGTCAGAGCTTAAATAATTTTTATTTTCTGCAAAAGCAGTAATAGAGTTCACCTTCTTAAAGCCTGTTTGTTCATAAAAGCCATCTTTGTTTTTCTCTGAAAAAATTTCTATGCTAAATGCCTCGATATGCTCGACTTTAACTGTATTGCTGCAAGCGCTTAACAATACAACAAATGCAGATATTACGCTTAAGTTCATTGCAATAGCTAACCAATCAAATCCTCTCATGACTTTCATAGCTTCACTCCTCATCGCAATTTCCAATAAAATCCCATTACTTTATGATTGCAAAGCTTTCCTCATTTGTAAAGGTTTTATCTATAGACAAAAACAGCCCTCTACCAACGCGGCAGCGGACTGAATATTGTGCTTGTCCTAACAAAAAACGAGGTGGACAAATCTCCACCTCGCATGCAAACCCATTAAAATATTTTCCGACCAGCCGCATCGGCAATGCCCGATTTGCGGTAGAAATACGTATTGATCACGTCGCGCCAATGCTTGGCATGAGCAGCTTGAAAGGTCAAGCGCTCAGCGACATGCGCAAACCTTGCTTCATCGATTTTGCCCGCCAAACCTGCCCAATCCCGCAGCATCTGATCTGCTTCCTCCGCACCCGCAAAATGGGTATCGTAGATATGCTGAATGACCGTCTTGCCAGAATGGAGTACATGGGTATAAGGCACATGATGGAAAAATAACAGCAGCTCGTCTGGACAAGTGTCCAAACTATCATACTGCGAACGGTTTGGTTCATTATACTGTGCGGTATATCCTGTTCCACTCGCCTGCGTCCGGTCAACGCCGATACCGTCACGATCTGCAAAATGGTAGGTTCCCCATCTTGAATACTCGTAGCCATCGACATCCGGACCAAAATGATGGTTGGGCGTGATCATCCAGCCTACGCCAAGCGGTGCCGTATAGCTTTCATATAACAGCCACGACTTCATCAGCATGTCACCGATTGCTAAAGCTATCTCAGCATCATTGCCAAACGTTGCGGCTATCCACTCGTGCGAAATCTCCTCGGCTGTTAAAGCCGGGTTCCACACCAGCCGGCCATATCCGTAAAGATTGGCTTGTGCGAGAATATGCCCTGTCCAGCTCTCTTCATTCCCAATATTGCTCACCGCTGCAATTCCGCTATATTTCATGCCGTACAATGTGCCATCCACCACTCGCTTAACTTCAGTCGATGCACCTTCCGCATAGGTATCGAAATCCATTACCTGCTTCCACTGCGGGACGAGATAGCAAAGATGCTTCTGTTGGCCGGTATATTCTTGAGTGATCTGGAACTCCATCATCTGGTTCGTTTTCTTCATCGCGCCAAACAATGGGGATACGGGCTCGCGAACCTGAAAGTCCATCGGTCCATTCTTAATTTGTAGAATGACATTACTCCGAAAACGACCATCGAGCGGTTTAAAATGGTCAAATGCAGCACGTGCTCGATCGATCTTCCGATCACGCCAATCCTGCATGCAGTCATAAACGAAGCAGCGCCAAATGACGATGCCATCGTGAGCTTCCAGTGCTTCAGCCAGCATATTCGCTCCATCTGCATGGTCACGTCCATAAGCAAATGGCCCCGGCCGATGCTCAGAATCTGCCTTCACGACGAAACCACCGAAGTCAGGAATAAACGCGTAGATCCGTTCAGCCGTTTCCTTCCACCACTGCTGCACACCAGCATCCAGCGGATCTGCAGTGGCCAGACCTCCGGTTTGCAGAGGGGCAGCAAAGTTAACGCTCAGAAACAGCGTAATTCCGTACCTGCGGAAAATGTCTGCAATAACCGCAACAACAGGAAGCTTTTCCTCTGTGATGAACATCGTTTCAATCTCATGAACATTCACATTATTGATAGAAATCGCATTGAGGCCAACGGATGCGAGCATTCTCGCATAATCGTTTATTCGATTAAAATCACTCGTTATTTCTCCGTTTTGATAAAATATAGACTGTCCCGCATACCCTCGCTCTACCGAACCGTCAGCATTATCCCACTGATTAATCATTCGAAGCGACATGGCTGGAGATTGCTCGGCATTCAGTTCTTTCACTGGCTTACCGGCGCCTAATAGACGCAGCAAATGAAACACACCATATAATACGGCTGTATCTGATCCGCCGACAAGAGATAAATTGCCATGGCCTTGCTGAGAGCTGTACCGAATTATATATCCCGCTTTGGACGGCTCCCATCTATCAGAATCCATCAATACGGAGTCCACCATAATATGAAGAAAGCCAGCCGTCGCAGGCTCAGCCCGCTCCTTTACTGCCGGGATTATGCCGATTAAGGCATGAATACCATGCTGCAGCTCTTTGATTGCCGTTTCCAAAACGCCGGTCGCCACGCCGCTAAAGACGATCTGACCAAAAAGAGCCGAATACTCCTTTTTCAAATGCAAATCCTCTATCCGCTGAGGATTCAGCCAAGCCTTGTACGTGTGACTGTCCATTTATTAACGTGCCTCCTTGTAAGCTGGCTCAGAGAGATGAGTGCTGCTTCATGACGCGCCAGAACGAACCTTTTGGCTCATGGTTCTCATCAAATAGCATTGGCCAATTTTTCCGTCCACGTACAGGAAAATCACTGAGCCACGTATAATCATCCGCCGCTCCCCAGAACGTAACCGCATCAATATGATTGCGATATTCCGTCAGCAAATGAGAGACAGCCTCATATCGTTTCTCCTGCAGCTCCAGCATTTCTTCAGTAGGCTTTGCTAAGTCGGTTCGTACATCATCATGGCGGAACATCGATATATCAAGCTCTGTTAATTGCAGTCGTAGGCCAAGTGAAGCGTACTTCTCGATCGCAGCCCGTATTTCATCTAAATGAGGATGATACAAGCTCCAATGCGCTTGAAGGCCAACGCCATGAATCGGGACATCCTGCTCTAGCAGCGATTTAACCAATTGATAGATTTTATCGCGTTTCAGAGGGTTCGACTCATTATAATCATTGTAGAAAAGCTGAGCTTTAGGATCTGCTTCATGTGTGAATTCAAACGCTTTGGCTATATAGTCCACACCGGCGATATCCAGCCATTTGGTTGGACGCAGCATAGCTGCGCCTTCGTCAGAAATGACTTCATTTACGACGTCCCAAGCATAAATATCATCTTTATAACGGCCAACAACGGTATGAATATGCGATTTCAATCGATCCAAAAGCTTCTCGCGGCTAACCGGGCTGCCATCCGCTTCTTCAAACAGCCAATCGGATGTCTGATTATGCCAGACCAGTGTATGCCCTCTCATTTTTTTCCCATGCTCTCTTGCAAATGCGACGATTTTGTCTGCGTCTTCGAACGTATAAGTATCTTCGGAAGGGTGCAAGCTAACAAATTTCATTTCATTCTCAGCAGTCAAGCTGTTAAAATGGGTGGCAATGAGATCGCGAGCCTGAACAATGGTACGCGGATTAACCGCTGCGCCTATATCAAATGAATCTTTAAATGCTTCGTATAACTTAGGAATAGAATTGGCTGAGTTGCTGCTCATCGTATTTCCCCCTGTCTATTAACCTTTCACGCCGCCTACGGTCATACCTTTTACAAAGTACTTCTGTAGAAACGGATATACCATAATGATTGGCAAGGAAGCCACAATCGTCATCGTTGCCCGAACCGCAAGCGGTGTCACCGAATTCCCTCCAGAATTGGCCGCGCCCGAGAATGCATCAGCAGCCGTCTTCGCCGTCAAAGATGCATTGGAGTTCTGAAGAATTTTTTGAAGCTCATACTGCAGCGTACTGAGATCGATATTCGAGGAATTGTACAAGAACACGTCAAACCATTGATTCCACTGATACACGGCTGAGAATAAAGCAACCGTTGCAAGTACAGGTACGCAAAGCGGCAGAACGATGCTGTAGAACATTTTGAAGTCGCCTGCACCATCTATTCTTGCTGATTCCAAAATACTCTCTGGCAGCCCTTCAATAAAGGAACGAATAATGATTAAGTTAAATACGCCGATTAAGCCTGGGAAAATATAGACCCAAAAATTGTTGATCAAGCCTAAATCACGGATTAACAAAAAGTTGGGAATAAGACCGCCATTAAAATACATTGTCAAGATGAACGCAATCGTTACGAATTTCCTAAGAACGTATTCTTGCCTAGTAATCGTGTAAGCGACCATCGCTGAGCAAAAAACGGTAGCAATCGTTCCAATCACCGTTCGAAGGATTGAAATCAGCGTTGCATGGAATATCGTTGCTTCTTTTAGCACATAGGCATAATTGTCCAGCGTCCATATCCTTGGCAGCAAATAAATGCCGCCCTTAATCGAATCCGTCGCATTGTTAAGTGATACGGCGGCCGTATTCAAGAAAGGATATAATGTAACAACCATCAGTAAGGTAAGAAATATATAATTGCAAATATCAAATATGAGATCGCCGCGTGATGAGCGGATGCGGCTTGGTTTGTTTGACACAGCTTCCGATGCCGAATGACTCATGTTGTACCCCTCCCTCTAAAACAGTCTGGACTCGCCCATACGTTTTGCAAGATTGTTCGCTGCGAACAATAAAATAAAGCTGATAATGGTTTTAAACATGCCCGCTGCAATCGATAGCGAGTAGTTGCCTTGCGCAATCCCGTATTTAAGAACAAATATGTCAAGGTTTTCGGAAAAATCGACGTTCATGCCGTTACCCAGCAAATACTGCGGCTCGAAGCCCGATTCCAGCAAATACCCGATATTCATAATGAGCAATACGATAATAACCGGTTTGATACCCGGAAGCGTTACATACCACATCCGTTTAATTCGGCCTGCTCCATCCATCTCTGCTGCTTCATATTGCGCAGGGTCAATCATCGTCATTGCCGCTAGGTAGACGATTGTATTCCAGCCTACATCTTTCCATACAGAGCTTGCTCCAAAAATGGTCCAGAATTGTTCAGGTATACCGAGAAACAATATTTCCTCGCCTTTTTCCACCCATCCGATCCAAAGCAGCATTTGATTAATAATGCCATCTGGAGATAACGTTGTTTGAATAATGCTTGCCGCAACTACCCATGAAATAAAATGGGGCAAATAGCTGACCGTTTGAACAATACGTTTAAAAGCAACCTTCCTGACCTCATTTAACAACAAAGCGAGTGTGATTGCCGTAACGAAGCCGAGAACCAGATTGATTCCGCTCATCGCTACTGTATTCCTTAAGACGCGAAGAAACCTTTCGTCCTCGAATAAAAATTTAAAATGATCAAATCCAACCCATTTCTGCTCACTAAAGCTTTTCGCTGGCTTATAGGCTTGAAAGGCGATCGTCCACCCCCATAGAGGCATATATTTAAAAATAAACAACCACGCTAGAAACGGTACAGACATAAGAACAAGCACGCGCTGCTCAATGAGCTTTTTCGCAAAATTCTTCAGTCCCGACGGCTTCTTAGGCAGCACCAGGTTTGACGATGACATATCGGGCTTATGTTCCATCTTGAATCTCTCCTTCCGGACTGAATGATGCTGGATAGCAAGCAAAAGCGTCTTCGGCGACCTCTGGACGCCGAAGCAGCTTTGACAGAGAAATATAAGTCTTTTATAAGTTAACAAACTTATAAATTCTTATATTTGAAGAAAGGCCGGCATTTTGCATCCGCAAGCCGGCCTTTCACCGATCCTTCTATTTTATTGCTTGGATGCTTCAATCAATTTCTTCACTTCATCTGTTGTCCATTTCTCGTAGGCAGCTGTATCCAGCTTGCCGAATGCATCTGTATATTCTGTCCATACCTTCTCAAAGTCAGCTGGTTTCGCAAGGACAAGCTTAGGGAAGTATTTTTTCGTAAGCTCATCTTTTTTCGTTTCCCAAATTTGCTGCGTGGAGCCTTGCTCCTTCGGAATGCCCCAAGCAGGGTACCATGGACGATCGTCCGGTGCTGCAAACAGTTCGGAATACGTTTTCACGCCATATTTTTCTAGAATAGTCTTGTCTTCATTAGTTAGGCTCATTTGGAATACTTCTGCTTGCATTCCTGGTGATACGGAGTTGCCATCCGGCAGAGACGAGCCATTGTTGTAAAGCGGCCAGTTCCAAGAATAATATTTAAATCCAAATTTTTCGTTGAAAGCTTCATCGATTTTGGCGATTTGTTCCGCTGTACGGTACATTCTTCCATTTTCATTTACTTCGTACGTTTCCCCTTTAATTCCCCATTTCTGAAGAATTTGGTTCTCGTCTGTTAGAAGATTATCCAAGTATTGAACAATGCGCGCTGGGTCCTTCGCACTCACGGTAATACCCATACCGCGGTTTTTAACAAAGCCTGGAGGATCCAGGTATTGATCCTTTTGGCCGTCAAAAGTAACTGGCAGCGGGAAGTATACGAAATCATCCTGTGTTGGATCTTGTTTAGCGGCGTCTTTGAGCGCATTTTGCGCATTAGCAAACTGCCAGCCGTAATCGAAGAAGCCAACCACTTTATGCGAAGTCAATTTAGCTAAATATTGATCAAAATTATCTACGAAGGAAGCTTTATCGAACAAGCCTTCAGCATTGATCTCATTTAGCTTTTGAAGCCAGCGCTTCGTATTTTCATCCGCAGCGTATGTTTTTGCTTCGAAGGTGTTCATATCCACGATGACGTTGCCGTCATTCGGGTAACCTGCCAAATGGTTTGGAGGGTTGGAAGTTGCGAAAAATCTCCAGTCATGTGTCAGTGAAACATAACCAGTCAAATCCTCATCCTTGTGCTTCTCTACGAAATTTTTAATGAGATCCATGTAACCATCAAGCGTTGTTACTTTCGGATAACCTGCTTCTTTTAATACCCTGCGTTGTACCCAGAATGCACCTTGGTTAATGTTCGGATCCGGAATATACTCGCCAACTGTATTAGAGAATGGCAGGAAGTAAATTTTGCCGTCCGCGGCTCTCATTTGATTAAAATACTTGCCATATACCCGTTTAATATTAGGGCCGTATTGCTCAATAAGATCGTCCAGTGCAATAAACGCACCTGCATCTAAAATCTTGTCAATTGCAGCATCCGGAATCATAACATCTGGATAAGCGTTTGATGCGATCATCGTGCCAACCTTTGTGTTCAAATCGCCAACCAAATGCTCGATTTTAAAGTTAACACCCGTTTGATCCTCCAAAATTTTACCAATCGTCGTCTCGTTGCTGTTAATGTCCTTAGCTGCTGCAACACCATTGAAATAAGAAAAAGTAACTTTTTCAACCGGCTTATCTGTTTCTTTCCCTTCACTTGCAGTATTTGCAGGAGTGTTTGTGCTGTTTGTTGGCTTTTCTTCTCCGCCATTGCCGCTGTTCGAGCATGCAGCAGTAAAGATCATAAAGGCAGTCATACAAGTCAATAATATTTTCTTTTTCACTTTCCCCAGCCCCTTTCGAGTGCAACTTTTTTTGTAAGCACTTTCATTATAAGTAATCTAAAATACTTTGTTTACCCAATAAACTATAGTTCAAACTTAAAAAAACATATAGGATAATCGATTTAACGAGCAGCCCTATATCTCAACTGGAACAGCAACCCTTATAAAGGTGCCTTCCCCAGGTTCACTTTTAATTAATAGTTGAAAACGGTCGCCATAAATCAGCTTTAAGCGATAAATAACGTTTTGAACGCCTATTCTCTCGCCTAGCTCTTCGTCGCTTTCCAAATAGCCATAAAACTGTTTGACTTTTTGATCATTCATGCCGATTCCATTATCTCTAATCGAGAAGATTAACGTGTCAGCATCACGCTCAACTTGTACTTGAATGCTCCCCCCTTGCCTTAACGGCTCAATGCCATGGATGCTTGCATTTTCTACAAACGGCAAAAACATCATTTTCGGCACCTTACACTCTTTAGCAGAAGGATCTACGTGAATGTGATAATTCATCCGATCTTCAAAGCGGTATTTCTGAATTTCGAGGAAACACAAAATAAATTCAATTTCTTCACTAACCATAACGCGGTCCTTGCCCCAAGTGAGCGAGGTTCTAAATATTTTCGCCATATTGTGTATGATCTTAGCCGTCTCCATCTCATCCTTGATGAGGCTTCGCATTCGAATCGTTTCCAGCGCGTTAAACAGAAAATGAGGATTGATCTGGCTTTGCAACGCATTCAACTGCGCTTTCCTCCGCTCAAGCTCCAATGTTTTTGTCTGAATATCCGCAATATAAACATCATCAATCAAGCTTTTCACTTGTATCGTCATTCGATTGAATTCACTCGTTAATTGTCCGATTTCATCCAAGGATTCACCCTGCTTAATCGTATCGAAGTTCTGGTTTTTCACTTTTTTCATATGCTGCAAAATGCGAACCAACCGCTCGTGCAGTGAACGTGAAATCCATAATATAATCAGCGTTGGGATGAAAATATTTAAACAGGCCAGCACAAAAACAAATTCTCTGGACTGTCTAACATCCTTAAGCACCTCTTCCTCCGAGATCGTACCGACAATACGCCAATTTTCCAAATAACTCACATAGGAATTAGTGGAAGGAAACTCAATTGAATCCTTAGGGAAAACTAATTCATCAAACGCAAGCGATTTTTTGCTCCAGTCTACCTCGGGGTCAGTCGTATATTCAACCTTACCTTTATCATCAATCAAATAAATGTTGCCTTGCAGGTTTTGGTTTCGAAATATTTGATCAATCGTGCTCGTTTTCAAATCAATTTTCAAAAACTTTTGCCATTTATTTTTCGATTCAAAATAATCCATTTTACTGATAATACTAAATGTATTCCTACTGGTAGAATTATCGTTTTTCAGATAGATATCCTCTTGCTGCGTTCGAATGAAAATAGGGTAAGAATTGTCTCTTTCTTTGAGCAATTTGTACCAGTCAGACTGTTTAATTTCGTCCGATAAATAACCAACGCCACCTGAATGCAGCATCGTCGGATTTTCCACAAAAATTTTGATGTTCTGAATGGAGGCATAAACAGGCGTGTAGCTATTCAAAATTCTTCGGAAATACGTATCATAAGCTTCAACATAAGCTGCCGGCTCTTGATAATCCCTCTCTAAAATTTCATTTAAATTATAATCCGTATAAAATACAGAAGAAATCGTAACCGCGTCCTCGACTTCGGACCGGAATTCGTTGTTAATTTGTTCTACTGCTCGTGAAATATCCTTCATCCGCTGGTTTCTCACATTTTCCGTCGTCACATTATAAAAAATAACGTTGGTTAATACGATGGGAAGAAACACCGAAAAAATATAAAGAATGAGCAGCTTATTTCGTAGACGAACATTATTGAGACTTAGGCTCAGCTTCACGGATATTCTCCTTTTCTTCAAATAACGGATGCTTTAAGCACGAAGGCCTACAAGAGCTTATTTCGATATTCAGTAGGTGTCATATGCTCAATTTTCTCAAATTGCGTGACAAAATAATCTGCATTGCTGAAGCCGACTTTCTCTGCAATCTCATATATGCGCATGGTACGCGATTGTCTCAGCAGCTTTTTGGCCTCGTTCACTCGAAGCTGAAGTAAAAATTCATTAAAATATACACGATATGTCTTCTTAAACAATTGGCCTAAGTAGACGGGATTGACATAAAATAGTGCTGCAATACTCTTTAAACTGATGTTTTGCGAATAATTGACTTCAATATAACTTTTAATTTTTTGAATATCGCTCTTCAACTGTTCCTTCCTAAGCACTGCAATACTTTGTTGACTTTCTTCGATAAATGCAATAAATAGTTTTTTTAGTTCACCAAGCGATAAATGAGAATCATGCCAGCTCAGCAGCGGCCCGAGCGTCTGCAAGGATTGTTCGTCACCCTCCATATTCCGAATGGTTTTCAATATTCCCATCAAGCACAGCTGAATGTTCATCTTCACAGCCTCTGGGGCATACCGTTTCTCCCGGAAATCATGAAACCATTTATCGACGAATACTATCGCAGCATCAAGCTGCAGCTCCTCCATTTGCTCCATAAATTGATTAAAATCAGCTGGATCTAACCCGATATAGTTCAGCTTCTCCGATTGGATTTGATCATAGATAACGATACGACTATCCTCATATACATATTTATATAAAATGGCTTCCTTGGCGGTCTTGTACGATTCACGAATATCTAACAGCCCCTGTACAACAGAACCAGAATAAAGAAACACGCCTTTTCCCAAATGCGCATCAAGCGCATCTCTAAAGGCGATTAAAAATCGTTCAATATCCCCACCCCAATGAGCCAGCAAGTAGCCCGGCAGTAGAATGCCGATACGATTGCGATGCTCATTGAAGCAAATTGGCTGTTCTGCTGAAGTAATACGAACAAGCACTTGCTCTACAAGTTCTTTGAATCGCGCGTAGGAAACCTTCTCTTCATAAGGAAACCAATTATAGTTATCATTCAGTTCAGCAAACAAATAAAATATACGATCTTCTTCCTTCAAATTGAGGCGCTGTTCCCATTCTATTATGGTTGTTTCGCTTGCTTCTCCGAGAATAAGTGATTGAATCATTTCGCCGCCCATGAGCCGATTGTTTCTAACTTGCTCCATTTGTTTGAGCTTAAGTTTGTCATTTAATTTGGTTAAGGTATTGGCGAATTCAATCTCATCAATTGGTTTAACAACAAAGTCATGTACGCCATAACGCATCGCTTGCTGCGCATAATTAAAATCATTGTAGCCGCTTATAATAATAAAGTAGGGCGCAGCTATATTTTCCATCGTGACTAAACGAATCAACTCAAGCCCATCTATAACCGGCATACGAATATCCGTTATGACAAGCTCAGGCTGCACACGCTTGATCAGCTCAAGCGCATCCTCGCCATTGTCAGCCTCCCCTACGATTTGAAAGCCGCAGGTTTCCCAATCGATCAGCTTCATTAAGCCTTTGCGGGTAAATGGTTCATCATCTACCAGAATTGCACGATGTAAATGCATCAAATTCCTCCTCTTATTGGGGGTTAGACCACTTTGAAAACGGGATCTACAGGCAAGAAATGAACAGGAATAGTGGAATATTTATGGCGAAGCCGATCAGCCAGCAGTTTCATACCTGGCTGCTCGCTTTCGGAATGTCCTAGAACAACTAGTGCTTGGTGCCTGCCCAGGTGGACGGCATCCCTTACATACTCTGGCGTCTCCCACTCCGGGCCTTCGCCGTATATGATCAAGTCCAGCTTATAGTTTGCAAATAAAGGAATCGCGTTGTCCCCTCCACCTCTGTA
Source organism: Paenibacillus sp. 01T47 (assembly GCF_056398245.1). NCBI lineage: Bacteria > Bacillati > Bacillota > Bacilli > Caryophanales > Paenibacillaceae > Paenibacillus > Paenibacillus sp. 01T47. Next base: position 182,660 of record NZ_JBFTPA010000003.1, on the reverse strand, counting down.
GCCGGCCAATAATCCAATCCGGCTGCAACTTGTGGATAAATCCCCTACTGTACGTACATAACGGATTCCCAGCTTTTTTTTGATATGCTCGATCACTTGCTCGAGCTTCATCGGTTGAACGGCAACGATTGATGCGGCAGGCAAATGCTCCGTCACATAATCATTCCAATCCAAGGCGTGAATAAGCCCCTCCATAATGCCGTCTGGCTCGTAACGATGCCAATAATCGTGAAAGCGATAAATCGCCAATCCTGATTCTTCAATAAATCGGCTTTTAGCCTTATAAATAGGATCATTCACATAAGTAGATTCCTTTGCATCATGGTGACTGAAAAAAGTACCCTCATGCGTAATGATGAGATTAGCCCCTAATTCGACCGATCTCTCCAGCACTTGTTGTGTTGCCATAAAGGCAACGACAATACCTTTAACCTCCGTCTGAGCGTTTCCAAACTTTAACGTATCAACACTGCCTTCTATATGATCAATGGGAGCCTTTAACTGTTCAATCACATTGTGTATTCGGATCATTTTTCATGCCCTCCCCTGTAGGTATAGTATGACATGTCGTTTATTTCATTAGTGTTATAACGCCAATAATAGCATGAAATAAATCGTATTCATGTTTAATTAAATTGTAATTTCAAAAAATAAACTGCACAATGTAAAAAGTATAGTGTCAACCCTATAAACTATATATTTTGCAACACAAAAAAGGCGATTACTTCCGAATTAATCTCGGTAAGCAATCGCCAAATTATTTTGATCATCTCAGTTCAAAAAAGCTGGAATGCAAACGGCCTATAGTCGTTCCTTCACCCATACCGCCATCTCGCCTTTGCCGCGATTCGCCCATGCGTAATAGGGAATAAACGTAACATCCGTCTGCTCAAGAGCTGCGTCTGCGTTGGTGCGGTAAAGCTGAGTGCCCCAATCCTCGAATTGAAGCTTCAGCGCCTGCGCCTTAATGACTTGGATGCCGCCAATCAGATGTTGTTCAAACGTTTCCTCCAGCTTGGCATCCTGCGGCAGAAGCAGCTGCTGAAGCTGCTTTCCGTTGTCCGCTTCCTCTAGGCAATAGACGAGCGGTCCGCGCTGCAGCGCTACCTTTCCAGCATTTTGCTTCACTAGCGGATGGCTTCTTACTCGTAATATAGGCATATCGATTGCAAGCTCCACAACGTCGCCGGACGTCCACTCCCGGTCAATTCGCGCATAGCCGTCCACGATTTGATTCGTAATGGAATAGGCTTCTCCGTTTATGAGTACCGCTGCATTGGAAGACCAGTCTGGTATACGCAGCGCCAAAGTGAATACAGCCGGCTCGCCGAGTGTCACTTCAAAACGTGCTGAACCTGCCCAAGGCATATTGGATTGCTGATGAAGCTTGATTTTTGTATCTCCTAATGAAAGCTCCATTTCTCCGCCGATATACAAATGCGAATAAATGGTATTACCTTTTGTGGAATACAAATATTCGCCAAGCGAGGCAAGCAAGCGAGCAATATTAGGCGGACAGCATGCACAGCCGAACCACTCTTGGCGTACAGGCTTCACATGATTAAAGTTTTTGTTTCTTCCTTCACATACATCCGGCGTTACCTCCAGCGGATTCACGTAGAAGAAATGTCTGCCGTCGCGCGACATGCCTGCAATAACGGTATTGTACAAAGCACGCTCCATAACATCCGCATAGCGGCTGTTAGGCTCGAGCTGAAGCATGCGATGAGCGAAGAATATAAGGCCGATCGATGCGCACGTTTCTGAATATACCGTATCATTTGGCAGATCGTAATCGAATGAAAAAGCTTCGCCCTGCGCCATAGATCCAATACCGCCAGTAATGTACATCTGCTTTGAGGCTATATTGTCCCACAATCTGCGGCATGCCTCAAGCAAAGACTCGTCGCTCGTTTCGCGTGCAACATCCGCCATACCCGCAAGCATATAAACGACACGTACCGCATGGCCAACCGCTGCTTCTTGCTCACGAACAGGCAAATGCGCTTGGAAATAATCCGCTTCGATATGAATTTTATTATTGCTCCAATGGGAAGTTCTGCCCCTGCGGTCAGCCTCTGCTTCGAAGAAGCTGGGCTGCTGGCCACGCTTATCAATAAAGTAGCTGCTCAGCTCCAAATATTTGCGTTCACCCGTTGTCTCATATAATTTCACAAGCGCCAGCTCAATCTCTTGATGACCGTCATATCCTGCGATTTGACCTGGTCCATCACCAAACACGACAGCAATATCATCTGCGATGCGGCATACAATTTCAAGCAGCTTCTTCTTGCCTGTTGCTTTATAGTAAGCTACTCCAGCCTCGATCATATGGCCTGCGGTATAAAGCTCATGGCACTCCGTCAAGTTTGTCCACTTCTTGCCCGGCTCTTTAATCGTATAGAAGGTATTCAAATAACCGTCAGGCTGCTGCGCCTTTTCAATAATGTCGATCATTTCGTCAGCAATTTGCTCTAGACCAGCATCTGGCTTTGTCTCAAGCAAATAAGCGACCGCCTCCAGCCATTTGGCTACATCGGTATCTTGAAATACGAAGCCGTAAAAATCCCCTTTTTCTAAACCTGCCGCAATTTTAAAATTACGAACCGCTCCGCTTCGTTCGGCTCCCTCTACTTGATCATTTATAGCATCCCATTGATAGGGTACAACAACATCCCTAACTAGATTAATATAATAATTCCAAAATGAATCTTGAATATTGATCTGCTTAAGTGATACGGGTTTGGCATGGTCCCTGCTTGCGATTTGCTCCATTTATTAAAACCCCTCTTCCGAAATGAATAACTTCATACTGCTGATCTCTATTTTATGGGTTAAAATAAAACTTAAATACAAACGAAAATAACTAAATACTTATAAAATTTCACACAAGCAGGGAGTGTAATTGATTATGATAGCAGCATCGGAGCATATTTATTTTGCAGCCCCTCCGCTTCCTTATTACTTAGAGAGCGGCGTTACGAATCACGAACGGGGCGATCAGCATCCGAGCCGCAAGCAGCTAGGCGTATTTGATCTTCTTATCGTAGAACATGGCTGCTTATTTATAGGCGAGGATGAGCGAAAATGGCAATTAACAGACGGGCAAACCTTGCTTCTGCTGCCTGACCGCTATCACTATTCCGTAGAGCCTTCCAAGGAAAAAACACGCTTTTACTGGGTTCATTTTCAAGCGGTGGGGGAATGGCAGCAAACGGAGCTCGATCACTCAGGCATTAACCAAGAAGAGCATTACAATCGTTTCTTAACTTCGCCTTACTCCCTTCACCTGCAGAAAGCATGGACGCTCCCCTATCCAGAGCAAGCGTTTCGCTTAATGCGTACGCTGAACAAAGCTGGAGGAGAGCGTCAGTCGAGTGCATTCTGGACGCAGCAGCAGACGTTCGAGGAGCTGCTGCGCATGATGGACCTGCGGCAAAATGACAGCTATACTAGCCCCATTGTCACTCTAGCTGAGAAAGCGGAGGCTTATATAAAAAATAATTATCGATTTGAAATTTCAAGCAAAACGATGGCTGAAGCTCTCAATTTTCACTATAACTACATTACCCGCTGCATGAAGCAGGTGTATGGCATGACACCTATCGACTATTTGTCCAAATATCGGCTTGAGCAAGCCAAGCTGCTGCTGCTCAAAACAGAATGGCCGATCGCAGAAATCGCGCAATATGTTGGATTTGAAAATGTTCCCTACTTTTCTAATTGCTTTACGCAGCAAATCGGGTTGCCGCCTACGAAGTTTCGCAAGCAATATACGACGTAATTTAAGGCGATAACGTTTGCTTCAACCAATCGTAAGCCAGTCGGCCGCTTATTTCATGCTTGCCCGGAAATACGTCCGTTAAAAGCTTGCCACCAGCTCCATCCGCCTCATAAATGGCCTGAATCTCTGCCTCCGCCTTCCGAAAGCCTGCCAGCGGAAAAATCGGATCATTTTCTCCAGATTCAAGAAATAATGGACGCGGAGCAATTAATCCGATCAATTCCGGCAGCTCCGCGTGAACGAGTAAACTTGGCGTGTAATTATCAATGCAATGATGAACAGCAAAGATGCTGTCTTTGACTGTGCTCGCGAAGCCAGTCAATACCGTTGCATTTATGCGCGCTTCCAGCACGGCCGTCACAAACCCAATTAAACCTCCGCCAGAAAAACCCATGAGGCCAATCCGATCAGCATCAACCTCTTTACGCGTAGACAAATAATGAAATGCTTTTAACGCTTCTGATACGCGCAGGCCGGTCAATGTCTTGCCAAGCATCATCAGCTGCGTCGACAGCCGGTAGCACGAGCTTGGCGTATCTGGATTAAGCGCCAGATCGGCATGGAGCCTGCGTTCGCCGAAGCCGATGACGTCTGGTGCGATCACGACCATGCCCCGTTTCACGAGCTGAATAGCAAAATGCTGATGGATGCCCGGGTCTTCATCATCTTGTGATCCATCCTGCCGCAAACCAACAATTTGCCTGCTCCCATAACCATGACCATGCAGTGCCAGCACACTCGGCTGCGGCCCCTTCACATCACTCGGAATAAGCACATACGCGGCAAAGGTCAGCTCTGGCGTAGCCGACAGCTCCACCCGTTCGCGAACATATCCATCGCATTGAACACGCTCAAGCACCTTCGGTATATGTGCGGGATTAGGCTCGAACTGGCCTACCAACTCTCGCAGCGCTGATTTCAGCTTCGGCCTGCGTTCATTTCGGAGCTGCAGAGTTCGAAGCTGTTGATGCCGAGCAATGGCTTCGTCATATAGCTTCGTTAAATAAGAATCACCATTCCACATCGTGATCTCTCCTCTTTGTTTGCATTTTTGTTGTCCACTTCCCTACATTCTGTTGTCTTTAAGAAAATTCAAGCAAAGTGGTTGAATCTTTATTCTTAATGTTGTATATTTATGCAATACAATGAATAACCGGGAGGCTCGTAAATGATTCAGATGGAAAAGTCAGCAACAAAGGCATTATTAGAAACGGCGGAGAAATCGGTTCTTTTTACGGCGCACCGTCCCAGCGTCGTGATGGAAAAAGGCAAGGGTATGTTTTTGTGGGATACGGATGGAAATCGTTACTTGGATTTTGTCGGCGGCTGGGCGGTTGCAAGCTTGGGGCATTCCCCTGCTGTATTGCAGGAGGCATTGTCACGTCAAGCTTCAACGCTTGTTCATGCAAGCCCCGGTTACTATAATAAACCAATGATTGAATTCGCCGAGACGCTGACCAGCGTCAGTGGTATGGATAAAGCTTTTTTTGTAAGCAGCGGTGCTGAGGCGAATGAAAGTGCAATTAAGCTGGCAAGAAAACATGGCTCTGTTAATTTGAATGGAGCATATGAGATTATTACGTTAACGAACAGCTTCCACGGACGCTCGCTAGCTATGATGTCTGCAACTGGGAAAGCAAAGTGGAAGGATCTATACGCTCCTAAGGTCGAGGGCTTTAAACATGTACCTATTAATGACCTTGATGCTTGCTTTGCTGCGGTTACGAACAACACCTGTGCAATTATGGTCGAGCTCGTGCAAGGGGAAGGCGGCGTTCATTCCGTAGATGAAGCGTATTTGTTCGGATTGCGTAAAATATGCGATATGTACGGCATGCTGTTAATATTTGATGAAATACAGACGGGGATGGGCAGAACAGGCAAGCTGTTCGCTTATGAGCATTACGGTATTATGCCTGATGTCATCACCTTAGGCAAAGGCATTGGTGCTGGCTTTCCGTTAGCGGCGATGCTGACAAAAAGCAAATATGACTTATTTGAGCCGGGAGATCAAGGCGGAACCTATACAGGAGCCCCGCTTGCCATGGCCGCAGGTTATGCCGTGCTTCAGGAACTGCTGGAGCAAAACTTGGCAAACAACGCTAAGCTGCAAGGCCAATTTCTAGAAGGCAGCCTTCGTGATCTTTCTCACGAATTTCCGCTTGCGAATATTCGCGGCAAAGGACTTCTGCTCGCATTTGACGTACCTGAGAACACCGCTGATGAGCTTGCTGCGATTTGTATGCGTGAGGGACTGCTTATCAATGCACTGAATTCATCTACCATTCGCCTCGTTCCTCCATTAATTGTAACGCAGAAGGATATCGATCTCATGATATTCATCCTGCGCCGCTCTTTCCGTCAACTGATTGCTGCTAAATAATGACTCATTCGTAACGAGCCAGCTGATCCAGCGAATGCTGAATCGGCTGGTTTATTGAAGTGAGCTCTTGCACTAGCCTCAGCTGCACAATCGAATCCGCGTCTCTAGCTTTTACCAATTCAGCGCATTGCCTGCATAATCCACGTATTCACAATCTGCTGACGCAGCATCCAAGCTTATGCGGGCTTCAACTAGCTTTAGAATAGAGGACGCCGATTGCTCAGGCGTAAGTGACGCTGCAGCATCTAACTTGCCCTGCATATACGTCTGCACCCAGCCTGGGTGCACAACCAGTACACGGCCTCCCAGCTGCTTAATGCCATTATGGATCAGCTTGGATTGCATGTTCAGCGCTGCCTTTGACATACAATACGCATACCAGCTGTCCCGGTAGCAATCACTTATGCTGCCCGCCTCCGACGAAATATTGAGCAGAAACTTTGATTCTCCCTTGAGCAGGAGCGGCATAAAGGTCTGACTCATCCGCAAGCTGCCTAGAGTATTCACATTAAAAACATCAAGCATCTCCGCGTAATGAAGCGGATCCAGCACCGTTGCTGTAATATCTCCCAATATCGCTCCGTTATTGATTAATAGGTCCAGCTGATCCGTCCTTTCAGCTGTTGCCGCGAACGCCCTCGCCACACTCTCATCACTTGATATGTCCAGTTGCAGCACCTGCAGCCGACCTGCATGTGCTTCTTTTAACTCATCAAGCTGCGGTACATGGTCCGCATATTGTCCAGCAAAAACGTCATATTCTAGCTCAAGCAAGCATTTCACGAGGGCCAAGCCTACTCCTCGATCTGCTCCGGTTACGAAGGCTGTTTTCTTCAATGCAATCACTCCTATTATACTTATTGAAATCATTGCGAATGATGGATAAGCTGCTCCGCATAATCTAGTTACGGTTGTAATGCGCCTAATTAGCAGGAGGGCTCCCATTTTGCGTACACGAGCTGCCAAAAAAGAAGAATTTGAAATATACATTGTTCCCGCCTGGAAATGGAAGGAGTTCATTGCCTTTGAGCTCATCGGCGGCGCGGCATTTTATTTGCTATGCCGAAAAGCAGTGCATTCCGAGCTATTCGGAATTGCCGCGAATATAGCCGGACCGCAGATGCTCAAATTTTTGATGGCTGCTTATCGCTTGGATACAAAAAAACGTCCCACAGCCCCCGCTGAGCTAGCGGAATTGTAGAACGTTTCAAGCATGCTAGAAGCCGAAGTAAGCTTTCGCGTTGCGATAAGAAATATTTTGAACCATTTGACCCAGCAGCTCCATATCTTCCGGCGCCTCGCCATTCTCGACCCATTCACCTAGCAAATTGCAGAGCAAACGCCGGAAATATTCATGTCTGGTGTACGAGAGGAAGCTGCGAGAATCGGTCAGCATGCCAACAAAGCGGCTAAGCAGTCCTTGATTGGCAAGCGTATTCATTTGATCAAGCATACCATTTTTTGTATCGTTGAACCACCATGCAGAGCCAAGTTGAATTTTCCCAGGCACCCCGCCCCCTTGGAAGCTTCCAATAATGGATCCCAGTACATCATTGTCCTTGGCATTTAGCGAATAAACGATTGTTTTCGGAAGCGTGTCGTCCATATCCAGCGCATCAAGCAGTCTCGTTAGCGGGTAAGCTACGTCGCTATCATTGATCGAATCAAAACCCGTATCCGGTCCGAGCTTGCCAAACATGCGCGAACTGTTGTTTCTAGCCGCATTGATATGGAACTGCATCGCCCAGCCGCGCTCGGCATACAAACGTCCCAAGAAGAGCAGCGTGAACGTTTTGTATTGCTTCTCTTCTTCCAGGGAGACCGTTTCCTTGTTCAAGGCTTTGGCAAAAATAGCGGCAGCATCAGCCTTCGTTATCTCTGCATACGCAACGTAGTCCAGCGCATGGTCAGATACTTTGCAGCCCACCTCAGCGAAAAACTTTACTCTTGCCTCAAGCGCATCAAGCAGCGCATCATAGCTGTCGATCGTCGTTGCAGCCGCCTCTTCAAGCTTGCCAACCCATTCTAGAAAAGTAGGACGATTGATTTCCAGCGCTTTGTCAGGCCTGAAGGAAGGCAGCACCTGTATGTTAAAATCATCTAAAGCTTTGATCGCGATATGATACTCCAGCGAATCAACAGGATCATCTGTCGTGCAGATGACCTCGACCTTGGACATGTTGACCAAATCACGCGCTTTAAATTGGCCTGTCGCGAGCTTGGCGTTAACCTGTTCCCATATGGACGGTGCATTTTTCTCATTAATAAGCTCATAAATGCCAAAATAACGACGAAGCTCCAAATGCGACCATTGGTAAAGCGGATTGCCGATCGTTTGCGGAACTGTTTTGGCCCATGCTTCAAAGCGCTCGTAATCGGTTACTCCCTCGCCGCCTGTTACAAAACGCTCCTCTACTCCATTCGCACGCATTGCCCGCCACTTGTAGTGGTCACCGTACAGCCATGCCTCCGTAATGTTCTCAAAGCTTTTATTCTCAAAAATTTGCTGCGGACTCAAATGGCAATGGTAATCAATGATCGGCATGTCCTTTGCAAAATCATGATACAGCTTAATCGCCGTTTCGTTTGACAACAAAAAATGATCGTCCATAAATGGCTTCATTTAAGCTTCCTCCTCCGCAACCTAGTTATGAAATTTCACAAGCTCATCAATTTGTACTGCGAGTCCAGTCTGGATAGAACGGTTCGCTGCAATGCCCGTTAGAATCGATCTTGCTCCATCAATATGATTCGCCGCCCTTTGGAATGGGTCCTCTACAGGCGTTCCAAATAGATCGTTCAGCAATACCGGATCGCCGCCGCCATGACCGCCAACGCCTTCTTCTACCTCGACCTCATAAGGAGCTGCAAACATTGGAAATACTTTAATCGACTGCTCTTTCAGCGCGCCCTCATCGGATTTCTCGCCGCCGGAATTCACATACGATTGTTCCACGATATTCATCTCTATGCGTCCCTTTGTTCCATTAAATGCAATGCGGTAGCCTTCCCATGGCAAATATGCGTTTAAGGAGTAGGTTAAGATCGCATTGTTTTTGTAGCGGACAAGCACGCCCATCGTATCTTCAATATTAATGCCGTCACCGAACACGCTTTGATCGCGGCGGTAGCCGTCCTCATGCTCCGCATCCAAATACATCGCTTTCAAATGGTCATTTTTGTCCAAATGCAGCGCAAATGGATCATTCTCAGCCAGCGGATTACCCGTTGCGCGCTCATAAAATCGCGTCTCCCCGCGCTGCTCTGCATTTTCGCGACCATAGAACAAGAGATCACCAAAGGCAAATACCGACTCCGGCTGCGAGCCGATCCAGAAGTTCACGAGATCAAAGTGATGCGTCGATTTGTGCACCAGCAAACCGCCGCTGTTCTGCTTGTTGCGATGCCATCTGCGGAAATAATCTGCGCCATGCTGCGTATTCAGCAGCCACTCAAAGTGAACGGAGGTTACTTTGCCGATTGTACCATTAGTAATCAGCTCTCTAGCCTTCGTATGATGCGGCGCATACCGATAGTTGAACGTCACACGCACATTGCGACCCGTCCGTTCAACCGCATCCAAAATTTGCTGGCATTTCTTCTCGTCCACCGTCATGGGCTTCTCGGTTACAACATCACAGCCAAGCTCCAGCGCACGAATAATGTACGTATGATGCGTCCGATCCATGCTCGTAACGATGACCGCATCCGGCTTCTCCTGCTCAATCATTTGTTCAAATTCATTTGATTTGTACGTTTTTACAGCCTCATGGTTATATTTATCAACTAATATGCGATTCGCATAGTCCATCCGAGTTTGGTTAATATCACAAAAAGCGAGCAGCTGCGACGTTTCTCTGAAATCGGTTGCAAGCGCACCGTAGAAAAATTCTGCCCTGCCGCCGCTGCCTACCAATACATACCGTTTTTTTGCCATACTCATTATTCCTCCTCGATTCCAATTACCTTCATATTACTGCATGATAGTGATATAATTCTCTGCATATCCTGCTCTATTTCAATCAAACACCGCTTATTTTGCGATAAAATCAAAAGGAGTACATCCCTAATGAGCATCCAGCCCGACATCTATAGCTTTGGCTCTATATCCGACCTATACATTGAGTATACGAAGCGAACAGCACCCTACACGATGGAATACAATCACTACCACGACTATTATGAAATTTACTATATGCTGTCAGGGCAGCGGATTTATTTTATACGTGACCGTTCCTATTCAGTTGAGCAAGGCGACCTCGTCTTTATTTCGAAGCATGAGCTGCACAAAACGATGCAATCCGGCGATGCCGCTCATGAACGAATTATCATACACTTTGATGATGCCATGTTGAGTAAATTGGTAGGAGCACATGCCAGCTTCTTATTGACGCCATTTGAACAGCAATCCCATATTATTCGTATGCCTATGCAAGAGCAGCTGGCGACAGCACAATTAATGAGTAGAACGCTCTCAGAGATCAGACAGCAGCCTGCTGGCTTCGAGCTGTTTCCTGCGTTTGCCGTAACAGAGCTTCTGCTGACTGCAGCTAGACATATTCAGCAGCATGAGCCAGTGCCTCTGCACCACGCCACTCCCATGCATGCCAAAATTTCAGAGGTTATCCGCTACATTAACGCTCACTTTGGGGAGACGCTTCGGCTTGACGAGGTCGCAAAACATTTTTTCATCAGTCCTTATTATTTAAGCCGCATGTTCAAGGAGCTGACAGGTTTTACCTTCTCCGATTACATCATTCTGACGCGCATGAAAGAAGCGCAGCGTCTGCTTCGCGAGTCCGATAGGAGCATTACCGATATTGCCGCTGCGGTTGGCTTTGATAACTTCTCCCACTTCGGTAAAACCTTTAAAAAGATTACCCGCATATCCCCGCGTCAATATCGGAAGCAATATATGTAAGAGAATTTAAGCGAAACAAGTTTTTGTCGTAATTTCATACAAATTTGGTCATTAAATTACACTAAAAATAAGCATAAAACTATGTTAAATTATAGCTGTTGTCATAAATTTATATATGCAATGCAAATTCGCTAATAGATGCCCAGGGAGAGATGAACCTATGATTCGAATCGGTAAAATCAGTTATTGGCATGTACACGCATGGGATTATACGAAACAAGCTCAGGAGCACCCTGGTACGGAAATCGTTGCTGTATGGGACGAAATCGCGGAACGCGGTCAAGCAGCTGCCGAGAAGCTTGGCGTTACTTTTCATTCCGATCTTAATGAAATGTTGAGTCGCGATGATATTGACGCAGTTATTGTTGACGCTCCAACCTTCAGACACCAAGAGGTTATCGTAGCAGCGGCTAAAGCAGGCAAGCATATTTTCACAGAGAAAGTTATTGCCCCAACTCTTAAAGAAGTAAATGTTATACTAGATGAAGTAGCTAAAAATAATGTAAAATTAACTGTATCGTTGCCTCGTCTAAATGACGGCTATACACTGGCGATTCGCGATATTTTGTCACAAGGCGTACTTGGAAAAATCACACTCGTTCGTGCTCGTCTCTCACATAACGGAGCAACAGCGAACTGGCTGCCTGAACACTTCTACAACCTAGAGCAATGCGGCGGCGGTGCGTTAATCGATTTGGGCTGTCACCCTATGTATTTGACTAGACTTTTCTTGAATGAAATGCCAAAAGAGGTTTCTGCTCACTTTGGTTATGTGACTGGCAAAGAAGTAGAAGATAACGCAGTTGCGATATTGAACGCGCCATCTGGAGCAATCGGAATCGTAGAAGCCGGCTTCGTTAACAATCATTCACCATTTACGCTTGAGGTGCATGGAACTGAAGGAACGCTATTGTATGGCAATCCTGAGAGCCAGCTGCTGCTTCGCACTTCTACACCAGGAGCACAATCATCTGAGCAATGGACGGCACAAGTGATTCCGCCGAACAGAGAAAGTGCGTTTGACCAATGGGTACAGCACATCGAGAACAACACGTCCGCTGACGAAAATGTAAGCCTTGCCATTGACTTAACAAAGCTGATGGAAGCTTCAAACCGTTCTGCTAATGAGCACCGTGCAATCCGCATCGATGAGCTGAGCGAGTAATACGACACACATAATTTGAACGACTCCAAGGAGTGATCGGCATGCCTAACTTCCCGTATGAGGTCATGCATGAACGCCAGGATGCGCTTGAACGCCTGGAGCTGTGCATCAGATGGGGACCCTACGACATCCATGTACTGCGCTTCCATCTGACGCAATTTCCTCCCGGCAGAATGATTGGATTTCATAAGCACGCGGAATATGAATTTCACTTCATACCGCAGGGCAAAGGAAAGGTCATTATTAGCGACCAGGAGTATGCATTAAAACCTGGCATGCTTTATTTAACCGGACCTGAGATCATGCATTATCAAGAAGCAGACCCGCTTGAAGCGATGGATGAGCTTTGTCTGCATGTCGATATCATTGATCGCACCGAGCAGAATAACGGCGAGGATGTTCATTCCTATGACGACTGGGAAGCTGCTGAAGCGCGAAATTGTATCGAGAAGCTCAAGGCGCTTCCATTGTATCCAACAATGGATCTTCATCAAGCGATGCCTCGCTTTCTTGAAGCGTATCAAGCTTGCAACGATAATTTTGTCGGCAGCTATACTACCATTAAGCAGACAGTTATCCAGATTTTAATGCGAGCGGTTCGCGCTTATGAAACAGCAAGTGAACAGAAGCATTTTCCAACGCGGGATATGAAGGCTTATCGTTATCGACTCGCCTTGGAGTATATTTACGCTAACTATGACGGCTTCATCACGCTTGAGGACGTTGCGGACAAGCTTAATTTAAGCTCACGGCAAATTCAGCGATTATTCAAGGAGCTTCATCATGGACATACATTCAGCCGTATTCTTGAAGACATCAGGCTAGCTGTCGTATGCCGTGAGCTGCTCGAGAGTTCGCATTCGGTGGAGAAAATAGCTAAGTTATCCGGTTTTGCCGGCGGCAACTATTTACACGCTGTATTTCGCAAGAAGTTCGGCGTAACTCCTTCCGAATATCGCAGGAATGCTCGTCAAACCGTTTCTCAATAAAAAAATTCATTATACTACTAGGAGGCTTTATAACATGTCTAAAGTATACAAACTTGCTATTATTGGCTGTGGCGGAATTGCAAACGGTAAACATCTACCAAGCTTGAAGAAACTTAAAAACGTTGAAATCGTTGCATTTTGCGATATCGTTGAACAACGTGCAATTGACGCAGCCGCTCAATACGGTGCAGAAGACGCGAAAGTATACACGGATTACACGGAGCTGTTGAACGATTCTTCCATTGAAGTTGTTCATGTATGTACGCCAAACGATTCACATGCGAACATTGCCATTGCTGCGCTTGAAGCTGGCAAACATGTTATGACTGAAAAACCTATGGCCAAAACAGCTCACGATGCACAACGTATGGTTGACGCTGCTCGCCGTACTGGCAAGAAACTTACTGTTGGCTACAACAACCGTTTCCGTCCAGACAGCCAACACTTGAAAAAATTGTGTGAAGCTGGCGAGCTTGGTGATATCTACTACGCGAAAGCGCATGCTGTACGTCGCCGCGCAGTTCCAACTTGGGGCGTATTCCTTGACGAAGAAAAACAAGGCGGCGGACCGCTTATCGATATCGGTACTCACGCACTTGATTTGACGCTTTGGATGCTTGACAACTACAAGCCAAAAGTAGTGCTTGGTACTTCTTACCACAAGCTTTCGCAACGTGAGAACGCTGCTAATGCATGGGGCCCTTGGGATCCTGCGAAGTTCACGGTTGAGGATTCCGCATTTGGTATGATCGTTATGGAAAACGGCGCTACAATCGTGCTTGAATCCAGCTGGGCACTTAATACACTTGAAGTTGACGAAGCAAAATGTACGTTGTCTGGTACTGAAGGCGGCGCGGACATGAAGGATGGCCTTCGCATTAATGGCGAGAAGCATAGCCGTCTATTTGCAACTAAGGTTGATCTGAATGCAGGCGGAGTTGCTTTCTACGATGGCAAAACAGAAAGCGATGCTGATCTCGAAATGAGAATGTGGCTGAAAGCTATTGAAGAGGGCACTGAGCCTGTTGTTACACCAGAGCAAGCTTTTGTCGTTTCTCAAATTCTTGAAGCAATTTATGAATCATCCAAAACCGGCAAAGCCGTATATCTATAAGCTATACAAAAGGAACTGCCTCGCTTGGTCTATAAAGACCTTGCAGGCAGTTCCTTTTTTTATACCCCTATTGAATTACTCATTAGCGAAAAAAGAGGCCAATAAAATGACAGGAGCATTATAATCAATCGCGTATTCATTGCTCGAATAAGAACCTCTTACATCCAAATAAGCCATGGCAGGTGCGAGACTATCCTTGACCGCATCCAAATCAGGATCTCCGCCGTAACGATTCGGACCTCCAACGACCAAGCCTGGAATCAATACTCCAGTAGCTGCATTAATGCGGTGATGAGGCTCCAGCGGGTATTGACTGCCTATTCCCGTCACATAACTAAACCCCGTTGCACTGCGGCCAAATACATGATGCAGCTGCTCAAGCGCAGTAGCTCTGAAGCTAGCTTCTTCAGGCTTCATTAGGTTTGCAATCAGAAGGATACAGCCATAAGCAGCTCCGGATTTCACCGATGCCCACGTGTATTCCTCTGCGTTCAATAGGTTGAAATAGCCGTCTGCTTCGGATCTTGCAACAAGCTCCTTCGCTCGATCAATTACTGCTGTACGAATAAGCTCCTTCCACTGCTCATCCGCTTTCTCCGCACCATAGTACGCCCATTGACCAAGCAGCTGGGCATTCGCCCAGTTGACCGCCTGTGGAGAGCTCTTCAACAAATAATCAAACCGACTAGTAAGCACGTCGCTATAGCTGCTATTTCCCGTAGTGCGAAACAGCTCAGCAAGTGCCCACATCCTCTCTTCTGCATCGGTTTGCTTGCCATATCCGCCAGAGCCGTTATCCTGCATCGGATCCTGCCGGAAAGCAGCGGCTTCGTTTGCGCTCAAGTAGCTCTGTGCTTTCTCAGCCGCAGCTAACAAACGATTAGAAAATTTCTCGTCGAAGGGTTTATATATTCGAGCCGCCAGCGCTGTTGCACCCGCAAATTGAGCGGTGCCATACGTCGACAAACCATATACATAACGAGTTTGTGTATCCGTATCTGGCGTAACAAATCCAGTCCAAGCGGAGCCGCTCACTTTATGATAAACCGCACCGTCTGCACGCTGCATGCGCAGCATCCATTCCAGCTCATAACGCACCTCTTCCAAAATATCAGGAAGCGAGGAATTCGCAGTCTTTAACCCTTCAGGAAGCTTAAGCTGTCCCGCAGGAAATGCTTCTGGATTGAGGTCATAGGCGAGCAGCAGCTGAGCAACTGTAACAGCTGCAGGAGGTATGTACTTTCCATAGTCGCCAGCATCGTACCAACCACCGGATACATCAATGAGATCACCTTTATGCGATACTCCATCATCAAAGAAGATCTCCGCTTGCGCATCTTGTAAATGTCCCGCTGTCTGCTTCAGCTTCGTAATCGGATCGTCGATCGTTACGCCCGAACGCTGCAATGTATAAGATCTGAGCAGCGTAGCGAGCGCATCATGATATGGAGCATCTCCAATGACAAAAGGATAAGAACTGCCCGCCCCAGCGACCAGCAGCTTATATTCTCCAGCCGTTTGGAAGCTGGAGAAATCCGCTCTTCTTATTGTCTTTTGTGATGCTGCATCCGCAAGCGGCTCAGATAAGCTGCCCGTAAACATCGTGTTGCCATTGCTGTCGACTAACGAGAATTCCGCTCCGCTTGGCAACTCACCCTCTACGATGGCAAACTTCGCATGCGCTGTTTCATAGCCAACCTGATCCACCTTGACTTGCGTTCCTTGCTTAATTTCTGGCTGCGAGTCAGGTTCCGTTGCAATTGGCAATTCAGCATTGTTTATTGGAGCATTTCCTTGTTCCTGCTGCTTATTCAATGTATTCCCGCCTTCTGACCCTGATAACAGTCGAAATGATATCGTCACGACTAACAAAAGAGTAATGATTCCGCCTATGACATACAAAGTACGTCTGCGTATACGCATCAGCCACCGCCAATTTTAATTTTGCTGCCTTATAGTTTCATAGGAGCACCATTATGATCAATAAATAGTGCATCTGCTTCCATTTTCCGTTCGACGATGTTCAAGATGCCAGCTGCAGATACTGTCGCATCTCCAGGCGCTTGCTCGCCTCCCATATCTGTTCTGATCCAGCCGGGATGAAGCGCATGAACAACAAATCCTTGCGGTGCAAGCTCGTTCCGCAGCTGAGCTGAGAACATGTTCAGAGCAGACTTAGACAACGCATACGAATAGTCGCCGCCATAAGCGCCTGTAAAGCTTCCTGCTTCCGAGCTAATATTAATGATGCTTTGCCGCTCTCCTTGACGAAGCATAGGCAAAAAATGCTTGAGCACGACGATCGGCCCAAAAAGATTAGTCTGGAACGATTGCTCTACTTGCTCCAAGTCGAGCTGCTCCAGCTTCTGATCCCGTCCCAGCAATATCGCTGCACTGTTTATAACCGCATCCAAACTGCGAACTCGGTTTTCCGCTTGCTCGGAAGCGTAGCGAACCGAATTCTCATCCGTAACATCAAGCGGCAGGATCGTTACTTGATCCGGAAATTTTGTGAGCAACTCTTGCAAGCCCTCTGCGGAGGATCCCGGGCTGCGAACACCAGCTAACACATAATGCCCTCGTTCGCACGCTTCACTAGCAATCGCTAAGCCAAGACCTCGATTGGCGCCTGTAATTAATATGTTCATACTGCTCATTCCTCCTGTTCATTCATCACCTATATTGGGAAGCTCGTTATCGCATTATTTACTTTTTATCGTTTTCCAGCAGCTCCAGCATGATCTTCAAATTTTTAAAAGTATCCATATAAGCGTATCGTCCGCCGGTATACTCTCCCTTTTGAACCAATGCCATTCCGTTTTTCTCCATGGATGCTACAATTTCTTTCATGCCGTCAACGACGAACGCGATGTGATGCGGGCCTTCACCATGCTTGTCGAGATGCTCTCTCCACGTACTAGGATGTTCATCCGGCTCGATAAGCTCAAGCTGCAAGGAACCCATATCAAAAAAAGCAAGCTTGGCGCGAGCCACTGACGATTCACCATTGTATTCCGTTTGTGCTTTATCTACCGTGTCAGTCCAAAACCAATTCGGCTTTTCAATTCCAAAAAAATCGGCATACGCCTGCGACGTTGTATCAATATCATGAACTAATAATCCAATTTGAGTTACTGTACGTGTTCCAATCAAGTTTTTATCCATGCCCTTTTCCCCCTGTAGGTTGATTTTATCGTTATAAGTGCTGTAAAAGCCGTGTAATCACTATTCAATATCCGGATACTCCAATTCATTGAAATTCCTTCACCTACATCCGCATTCCCCCTCTCACAAAGCTACAACATGTGAACGCGCGTTCATTTGAAAGTAAAAAATAATGAGCAGTTCAAACCTAACTTTAGAAGCCATTATGCAAATCATAACGACCTCTAACTGTATAGTGCTTGCGCTTAATTACGAATCTTCTCTTGCCCTTTGGCAGGAATCACGGACAACAAGCTCCGTGCTTGCCGCAACCGGCTGATATTCGCCAGAACCATTCTCAATGCTGGAGATCAAGGTTTTCGTTAATTTGTCCATCATGTCTGCAAAATCAACCCGAATCGTCGTTAATGCCGGACTGGAATGTGCACTCAATATATGGTCATCAAAACCTACGATCGATACATCCTGCGGCACACGAATACCGGATTCCTTCAATGCTCGAATAGCTCCGAATGCAACGCTGTCGTTTGCCGCAAATATCGCTGTCGGCAGCTCCATCTTGGATTTCATAAATTCCTTAATGGCCATGTAGCCGCTTGATTCGTTAAAATCTCCCGGCAGCATCCACTGCTGCACGAGCGGTAATTGATGCCTTGCCATTGCTGCTTGAAAGCCGCGCCACTTGGATGGTCCGGAGTATCTATTCATATCTCCGTTAATCATGCCAATTCGCTCATGGCCCAAGCTGACTAAATAATCAATCGCTTGCCCTACACCCGTTTCGTTGTCAAAGTTGAACACAATACGATTGGATTCGGTCCGTCCTGGCAAGTGCTGATCTACGATTGCCACCATAAATCCTTCGGCTATAAGCTCTTCAATAAGCGGTTCATGATTAGCTGCTCCAATGAACACGCCTCCATCGATTCTGCGCTGATAGAAGCTCTCCTTAATCGTACGAGCCTCATTCTGATCTTTCATATCGTGAACGATATGAGTCAGCACATAATAGCCATGCGAAGAAGCGTTTTCAATAACCCGGGCAAGCAGCAAGCTTGAAATGCTGTCGCCGGATACTCGCCCGGAATCGGCCATAAACAAACCAATCGTTCGCGTGCGTTTGCCTGCCAGCACCTGCGCGGATAGATTAGGGTAATAATTGTATTGCTGAATGACCTTCAATACCTTTTGCTTCGTCTTCTCAGGAACATTCGCATAATTGTTAATAACACGGCTGACCGTGCTTCTGGAAACACCTGCTAGCTTAGCAATTTCCGTACTATTAATTTCCTTGCTCAATCCTAGTCCCTCTTTCCGTAAACACGCGTTTATGAAAATATGGTACCAATGTTCCGAAGCGCTGTCAATTCATAATTGCAAGCTGCTTTAAAGATATTAAAATAGAAGCAGCCTCAAAGGTTTCCCTGAGGCTGCTTCTTATATAAAAACAACACTGACAGCCGAAATATCAGTACATCTGATCATTCATCGCATTCGGAAATTCATCAAGAAACACATTCCAGTCAAGCGGCAGCTCCTCGTCTCTCAGCAAGCAGTGGTCGAGCGAATCGGTCAGCTGCTTACGGTTCATCGCAATGCCGATAAGTACAAACTTATTAACACGATCACCATATTCCTCGTGCCATACGTTTGCGAGCTCTGGGTCTTCGAGCAGTAATTCTTCTCGTTCCGCATCCGGCAATGCAGCAGCCCATAAACCAGCCGGTCCAAACTGTATGGAAGGCCCTGCTTGGCTCAAGCTTTGTGCATACGCGCTACGAGTCGCAAGCCATACAATACCTTTGGCTCGAACGACTTCCTCTGGCCAGCGCTCCATCCAAGCTTTAAGACGCTGCGGATGAAATGGCTTCGCACGTTCGTATACGAAGGAGGATATGCCGTACTCTTCCGTTTCCGGTGTATGTGATGGAGCTTCCAATTCCTTAATCCACCCTGCTGAACGACTAGCTTCGTCAAAATTAAACAACGACGTATTTAAAATTTCTTTCGGATTAACTTCGCCTTTGGAAGTACGAATAAACTTGGCGCGTGGCTGCATGGTCCGGAGAACCCCTTCTAGTTCCGCCAATTCCTCATCATCAACAAGATCACATTTGTTCAAAATAAGCACATCGCAAAACTCGATCTGATCAATCAACAAATCAACTACCTCGCGTGTATCGTCTTCGCCAACGGCTTGACTGCGATCAAGCAATGTTTCACCTGATGCGTAATCATGCCAGAAGCGATAAGCATCAACGACCGTTACCATACAATCCAGCCTGCAATATTGTGTTAAATCAATCCCTTGCTCTTCATCGATATAGGAGAAGGTCTGAGCTACGGGAACAGGCTCACCAACACCCGTTGATTCAATCAGAATATAATCAAAGCGATTTTCTTTCGCTAAGCTCTCTACTTCCTTAAGCAAATCTTCCCTAAGCGTGCAGCAAATACAGCCATTGGACATTTCGACAAGCTTTTCTTCTGTCCGTGACAAGCCGCCCCCATCTTTAATAAGACTAGCGTCTATATTCAATTCACTCAAATCATTTACGATAACAGCGACTTTCAAGCCATCGCGATTATGTAGGATATGATTCATAATCGTCGTCTTGCCAGCGCCCAAATATCCGCTCAATACAGTTACAGGCAGTTTTTTAACAGTCATCATTGGCACCTCCAATTAATTTAAGCTTTCGATTAAACGTAATAATTACGATTATATAACAAATAAAAAAAGAAAATTCAATTAATAGTAATCATTACGCTTAATGAGTATAACGATATCTTGCTAACTCGTCAAGATCGTATTTATTACAATTAAACAACCATGCTTTTTGTCCCATTTATCGTTTTTCCATAAAAACCAAACTTAATTGAGCATTGATTAATTTTGTTCGGAATATCTCATATCCTGCTATTTTAAAAAGTTGAATGTATTATTTCCCCCATCCGAATACCATCTATATCCGTATTATCATTTAACACGACTAGTTTATTTCTGTTCGGCTCCAATAGCTTGAAAATTTGCATCTTTTCCTTCTTTTTATGATTATGGTTCCACACGTACATTCTCATAAAGATTTGTTTGTAATTCTCTTTTTCAAATCCAAGCTTCTGTACAATAAATCTTTTTGCACGAATGCACACAAGAGAGTCTCCCTACTTTATTCAAGTTCATTCTCTCTAATCTTCAGTCATATCCGCCTTCTGCTTCTGGCAGTTTCTGATAGGCTTCCTTCCCTGCAACGATTTGATGAATGAACTGTCGCAGTTCCAGCAACTGTTTCGCATCCTTTGTTAACTCGCAATATTTCTCGGTCCAAGTAAATGTCTTGGATTCCCCGTTTATACTAACTTCCCAGCTGTCTTCCCCGTAAGGAGTCCGTTCACACCCTATAGCAGCAGGCTTTAAGTTTTTTGTTCCCATTATATTTATTTCTCTCATTTTCTCATAAATGCTGCGCATCTCTTCTGTCGTAAACGCAATTTTTGCAGATGCAGTCCCGTTCATCACTAAATCCTTTGTAGCCGTATCTAGGAAAGTATTAATTTCGTTTTTGTTCACTTCGCTGTATCCGTAACGCACCATGAAATCAAAATCACTCGGCATTTCTTTAGGCATATTGTTTGATTCTATAACGATATCATTTGTTGGTTGATGCTGATCAACCGTGTTTATCTCTGCACTCGTCCCCTTGCTGCAACCACTTGCGATAACTGCAAATAGGAGTAAAACTGAGCATAAACGTTTCATTTTAATGCCCCCCAATTGAATTTATGCAATGTTAAAGACGTAATTGGGAGATATTAGTTGCATCTATCCCTCTCGTTTCTTTGTGAAATTATTCATATCCTCGCACCTCGCTAAGTGTATGATCATTATACAAAAAAAGCCGATGACCCCTTTGCTTTGGATTCATCGACCTATTATCATTTGTCTATTCAAACAGTCGTTTGCCGATCTCCCAATGATAGCCAAACGGATCCGCTACACGACCAATACGCCAGCCATGTTCTTCATTTATAGGTGCAATTTCTGTTGCTCCCGCAGCGATAGCCAATTCGAATAAGGCATCGGGGTCGTTGACCGTGATAACCATCCGGAAGAAGCCACGACCTACCATTGCGGGTATAGAGGCAGCCTCTTCTTGAATCCAAAAATTCGCTCCTCTAACGGAAAGCTCAGCAATAGCTATATTCCCGTCTCCGTCCTCTAACCGATAAAGCTCGACTGCACTAAATGCCGCTTTATAAAACTTTATTGCCTCGGCCGCATTGTTGACCGACAGCCACGGTGCAATACTAGCCTCAGAAGAATCTAATCTGCGCGCGCTACACATTAACATTATAGGAGAGCTGCAGTTCATCCCCTGGCAGGCCGCGAATGCCCCAGTTATATTTTGGAGTTTCAAAAATTGTTATTTCGATATCTTCAGGAGAAATATGCAATTGTGCTTGAATGTGATCAAAGAGCGAACGAATAAGCTGTTTTTTGGAATCGATGGAACGACCTTCAAATACGCTTATTTCGATAATCGTATACGCCTCGGTTCGTCCAGGAGCGTAATAAAAATCTTCTTTCTCCATTGCGAAAAAACGATGAAACTTCTTATCAAGCGGCATTTTAAATACATCCACTACACAGGAATGAATAACTTCTGATAATTGCTGTTTTATCGGATTTAATTGATCCTTAAGTCCAAAAACTTTCACCTGAGCCATTCTACTAATCTCACCTTTCTAATTCTAATGGTTGTTAGTGTAATCTTGTATTTTTAGTAAAATTATAACACATGCAATTAGAATAAATCTCCTATGCTGAGCCAAACCAAGCATGGCTTAGCAGGCGAATGCCTTCTTCAATATCATCCTCACTCATTCCGCCAAATCCGAGCCATACAAATGATGCCGGACAGCGCTCACTATCCATCCAATGTACATTCGGAGAATACACTTTTACCCCATTTTCTGCTGCCCGTTCGATCAGCTGGCCGCTTTCTCTATCCTTAACATCAAGCAGCAAATGCAGTCCTGATTTGCTCCCAATGATACTTACACGATCACCCATATACAGTGATATCGCAGTAACTAAAGCTTTATGCTTCGCTTGATACAGTCTTCTCATTTTGCGTATATGCCCAGCAAAATGTCCGCGATTCATAAACAAAAACACGGCCTGCTGAATGATAGGTGATGCAGGCTGACTGTAAACGGAAAACATCTCATCCCGCTTTTCTAGCATGTTTGTTGGCAAGACGATATAGCTTAATCGGGCCGCAGGCAAAAACGATTTCGAAAATGTCCCCAAATAAACGACACGTTCTCCTGAGTCTAATGCTTTAAGAGAGGGAATCGGCTGGCCAACATAACGAAACTCACTATCGTAATCATCCTCAATAATGACAGCGTCTTTTTGGTTTGCCCACTGGAGCAGCTTCATTCGTTTCTGTACTGACATCACCATGCCTAATGGAAATTGATGTGATGGTGTCACATACACTGCGTTGACATTGCTTGATTGCAGCTCTTCTATGTTCAAGCCATCAGAATCGACCGAAATGGGCGTAATTTCGCAGCCATGATTTTTAAAAATCGTTCGAACGCCATTATAGCCGGGTTCTTCCATAGCTATGTTTTGCCCCCCTAGAGACAAAAACTGCAATAACATGCTTACGGCATGTTGTGTTCCTGAACAAATGATAATTTGATTGGAGCTGCACGATACTCCGCGAGATTGAAAGACGTATTTTGCAATTTCTTCCCTAAGCTCCTCTTCTCCTTGTGGATGTCCATAACCCAATATTCGATAAGGGTCACCATTTAAACCATCCGACAAACATTTTTTCCATATCTTCATCGGGAAACGATGCCATTCAATATCACCATAGTTAAAATCATACCGATACCTTTTCCAATTAATATCCTTAGTGGAGCCCACTTGAACTGAATCTCGATTGGTATTCACATCCTCTAGCGGCAGCACTCTTATCCCATTACGACTTTTACTATCCACATACCCTTCTGCAAGCAGCTGCTGATAAGCAGCTTCTACAGTGTTTTTGCTAATCTTCAAATAGTGCGCCAACTCACGAATCGATGGAAGCTTAGTATCTTCAGCCATTGATCCAGATTCAATTTGATCCTTAATATACGTATACAGCTGCGAGTATAAAGGATGTTTTCCCTTCTTATCGAGTAAAGGAGTAATCTCAATCATATGCAGCACCTGACCCCATGAAATATTCGGAATCTGCCCCTTTTCACAGGGACAATTGTTCATTACTATTACATTATCATAAAGACAAAGGGTGTGCCTAAATATGTTTCCTGTAAGATTACAGAAAAGAGAGTGTACTGATCAGGGCAAGATTCAAACCTTTTTGTTAAACGCAAAAACAGGATTCCTTGGCCAATCTGCCGCTGGAATCCCTTACGTTGTTCCGTTAAATTTCACTTGGCTGAACGACACGGTTTATTTTCATGGTGCTGCTGAAGGGCGGAAAATCTCCTATATCGAGCAAAATCCAGAAGCTTGTTTTACCGTAAGTGAAGAATATGGAACATTAACTGACCCCGTACCTGCTCATACCGATACTTCTTATATGAGCGTTATGATTTCTGGGAAAATACAGTTTGTTAATGAAATAGACGAGGCTGCAAAAGCTATGCAAAGCATGCTGGACAAATATGTGCCTGGCTACTATAAACAACCGTTGTCCAAATCGCATTTGGAAAAATATGAATCATCCTTGGGGAGTAAAACTATAGTATTTAAATTAATAGCTGCTTCCATCTCTGCGAAAGAAAACGAGAAAGTAGAGAGCGCTATGTTTTATCCAGGTAAAACGGTACACAACGATTTGTAATAACGATTAGACAACTAAACTTGTAATCATCATTACCGATGAGCAATCGTCAATTGGAACTTTTGCCTTGAACCGCCTTCGGGACCGTTTGGAATCGATTTCTCCAAGGGAATGAAACCAAATTTCTCATAAAGGCGCCTTGCAGGCATCCCGTCTGGAATATCATCGCCAAATGTTGTGACTGCTATTTCTGAAGGAACATCTACAAGCGTTAGAACATGATTCAGCAATGCCGATGCCACGCCTTTATTTCTTGCTTTAGCGGAGACAGACAACCAGCCGATTTTGTAGCTTGGGGCGTTTGATGTAGAAAGCAATAGTCCCCCTAACAGGCTGCACCCTGGCGAACCATCATATTCCCGCACGCAGAACGCGCGATTTTGATGTATATTTCTCTCTAGTGCCAGAACAAAGTTTGGATCATCTACCATTGGGCCAAAGAGGTACTCCACCTCAGCAGCCAGCTCTAACCATCCATTTAGATCTTCTAATGTTGCGTTTACGACATTCATTTATTATGTCTCCCTTTAACTGCTTCCTGAACAAAAAACCGAAAGATAGACACTTTATAAAAAAGCGTCTTGTCTCTCGGATTTTTGCTTATCTATCTATTTCATTTTAAAGCATTCTGCTTAATAACGATATAAGTGACGATCTTCTTTTTCACGAATCCATACCTGCATGAAGCCCGCATCTCGGTTATCCCATGCATAATAAGGAATAAATAAACAAGCGCTGCCTTCAGCCACTTTTCCTTTCAGAACAGTCACGCCGCCAAGCCATTCTGCTCGGTGCTCAATGAATAGCGGGTCATGTGCTGCAAGAGAAAATTCATCGTAGGATAGCTCCATATTATCAGTCTGCTCCATGCAGTACACCACAGGTCCGCGCTGCAGAGCTATTCTTCCAATGTTAGCCTCCACCTCCGGCCGTGACCGAATAACTTCAACCGGCATATCCAGCTCTAATACAATGGAGTCTCCCGGTGTCCAGCAGCGATTCAATACGAGATAACCATTTTCGATCTTTCCTTCCGATGGCTGCGGCTGCTCCCCTAGAAGCGATAGCTTATATCCTCTGCACCAGCCAGGAACACGAAGCCGGATCTCGAACGTTTCCGCTTGATCCAAGCTTACCGCTACTTCGATTTTTCCATCCCAAGGGTACGCGGTTGTCTGCTTAAGTTTGACGGTTGTCCCACTTTTTATTTCCAAAGCAGTTTCCCCGTTCATGTATTGATTGACGACTACTCCAGCATCCGTAGCAGCATAAGCATATTGTCCAATGGATGGTAAAAATCTAACTAGGTTAGTCGGGCAGCAAGAAGTGCCAAACCAATCCACGCGGTGATGCTCGCCCTTTGATGCAAGCGGATTGACGTAGAAAAATTTGTCGCCAGACAACGAGATTCCGGCTAAAGCGCCATTGTACATTTCCCGCTCTACAACATCGGCATATTTGGCATCGCCAAACAACAAGTTCATCCGGTGATTCCAAAAAACCATAGCGATCGCCGCACAGGTCTCGCAATAAGCCGAATCATTCGGCAAATCGTAATCATGTGTAAAGCCTTCATTATGCTGAGACGGCCCGATGCCGCCTGTCACATACATATTCCTTTCAACCGTATGCGACCAAACGCGGTGCAGCGCATCAATATACGTCGGATCACCGGAAGCATGCACGACATCAGCCATCGCGGTGTACAAATACATCGCTCGTACAGCATGTCCTGTTACCTTCTCGATATCTCGAACAGGTACATCATCCTGGCAGTACGCAGGGCCCCATTCCACTTTGTCCCAAATGGCACCTTTACCATGACCATGGCCACGTTCTTCAAGCAGCCAAAGCGCCAGCTTCCAATAACGATCCTCGCTGGTCGTGCGGTAAAGCTTCACAAGCGCAAGCTCAATCTCCTCATGCCCCTCCACCCAGTGCCGCTTGCCAGGGCCAAATACGCGATCATAATGATCAGCCATTTTGCATGCTACATCCAGCAGCTTCCGCTTGCCTGTCGCTTCGAAATAAGCAACCGCTGCTTCAATCAGATGGCCGCCATTATACATCTCGTGTTTTTCCATATCCGACCATTTGAGATCAGGCGCTTCAAGCGTGTAATAAGTACTTAAATATCCATCCGCTTCCTGCGCCGCAGCTATGAGATCAATAATGCGATCGATCTCTGCTTCCAGTACTGGATCACGATCCGTCATAAGTGCATAAGCGGCACCTTCAAGCACCTTATACACATCGGAGTCGTTATAATACATCCCTTCAAATTTGCCTTCCAGCAGTCCGCCTGCTATTGCAAAATTGTCAATTCGGCCTGTCTCCTCGCATTTGACTAAACATGCCTTCATCGTAATATTTTTGATAACTTCCAGCCGCGGCCTCCAGAAAGCATCATCGATCTCAACTTTCGTAAAGGGCACGTTTTGCCAGCCTTTTATCGCCTTCGTTTCCGTTAATGTCATGTCTAACCATCCTTTCATCGCTAATTGTTATCCTTTCAATCCCGTTAACGTAATGCCTTCCAGAAAATAACGCTGGCCGATTAAAAATACGAGCACGCAGGGCATAACGACAGTTGCTGAAGCCGCCATGAGCAAATCCCATTGCGCTGTATAGCTACCTTGAAACATTTGCAAGCCAAGTGCTAGCGTAAAGCGGCTGTCACTCTTCAAATAGATAAGCGGCCCCATAAAGTCATTCCATGAACCTAAGAAGGTAAATAGCGCAACGACGATAACAGCCGAACGGCTAAGCGGCATAAGAATACGCCAGTAAATTTGAAAATAATTAGCCCCGTCCACAAAAGCAGCCTCGTCAAAGTCACGCGGAATCGTCATGTAGAATTGGCGCAGCAGGAAGATATTAAAGATACCTCCGCCAAAGAACGCCGGTACGATAAGGGGATAGAACGTATCATAGAAGCCCAGCGTTTTCCATCCGAGAAAGCTCGGAATTAACGTAACCGCAGCAGGCAGCATCATGCTGGTCATGAGGATTGCAAAAATGGTGTCTCTGCCTTTCCACTGAATACGAGAGAAACCAAAGGCTGCGATCGTACTCGTCAGCACAGTTCCGATAATAACGCTGAACACAATAATAAGCGTATTTTTGAAAAATTGTCCGAAAGGCAGCACAGTAAGTGCTCTCTCGTAGTTATCCCATTTAAAAGGATTTGGAATCCATTCCGGCGGCATAACGAAAATTTGCGACAAATCCATCACTGAGCTTCGAATCAGCCAAACGAACGGAATGATAAACATAACTGAAATAATAATAAGGGCCGCATAACCTGCTGTCAGCTTGAGTTTGGACTCTCTCATGATTTTTCCCCCTCGTAGTAAACCCAAGATTTCGAGGTTTTGAATACGATAAACGTAAAGAACAAAATAATGATAAAAAGAATCCATGCCAGGGCAGATGCATAACCCATCTCTGTATCACGGAATGCTGTACTCCACAAATAAAACACGAAAAATAAACTTTTATTATTGGGCCCGCCCTGTGTCAAAATGTAGGCTTCGCTAAACACCTGGAAAGAACCGATAATCGTCATGATTGTATTAAAGAAGATTGTTGGCGTTACCATCGGGATCGTAATATGGCGCAGCTTATGCATCCAACCTCCGCCATCGACATCAATGGCTTCATAATACTGCTTTGGAATACCCGAAAGCCCCGCTAGAAAAATAATGACCGTGCCGCCTATTCCCCAAAGCGTCGTTAAGACAACAGATGGAATAACACTGCTCTCGCCAAACAACCAGTTGCTTGTCGGCAAATGAAGCCATGCGAGCACGGTATTGACTAACCCAAGGTCTGGATTAAGCAGCCACAGCCATATCATGGACGATGCAACCGCTGGAACGATACTTGGCAAATAAATAATGGTGCGGAACAACGATCTACCCTTTACATTCATATTAAGGAGCAGCGCCAGCAGAAAAGAGATGATGATGACGGCAGGTACCCGCAGAATAACAAAATAGAAGGTAACGCCTAGTGATTTATAAAATAAATCATCTTCACCTGAGAACAGCTTGGCGTAATTATCGAAACCAATAAATGAGGTTGTATCTTTGAACACGCTATAATCGGTTAAACTGAGCACCAAACTAGCAATCATAGGTCCGAGCGTAAATATGATGAAGCCTAGTATGGCAGGAGCTGTAAACAATAACCCGTAGAATAACGCCTTACGCTCTCTTATGCGACTTTTTTTACTGACTGCTGGAATGGTTTGCGCAGGAATATCCATGCCCATACTTGCCTCCTATCCTAAGAAGACGGCGGTCTTCAGGAAGAACGCCGTCAATCTGACTAAAGTTCTTTCTTTAATTGGTTATTGTACGTCACGACGTCCTTGAACCTGTGCTTGTGCTTTCGCAGCGATAGAATCCATTGCCTCTTGAGCGGTTTGCTGGCCTAACCAAACTTTATCGAGTGCTGGATTAACGATATCCATAATTTTATTAAAGTTTTTCACATAAGCGGTTGGTGTTGCATGGCTGTTGCTCAATACCATCTCAACGACCGCATCCTTGTAGCCCGATGGGCGAGAAGGCAGGTTTTCAGTCCATCTGGTTAGGTAAGATTCATCCGTGTACCACTCTTTATGAGATGGCATCCAAGTGCCGGCAGTTAGCAGCTCGATTGAAGCTTCTGGATCAATCAGCGCCTTCAAGAGCTCCCATGCTTCCTCCGGATGTTTCGTTGATTTAAACATCGAAAACATGCCAGAAACGACAGTCGTCATCGGCTGTTTCATCACGGGAAGCACGCCAACGTTAAAATTGAATTTGGATTGTGCCAAGCTTGTGCTTGCCCATTGACCATCAAATGCCATCGCTACTTTTTTGGTTTGCAGCGCAACGTTGGTGCCTGGTATATTTTTCGCTTGAACAGGTGACGGCGCTACATGATGAACATTAATAAGATCGGAAATCTTCTGAATAGCTTCTACAGCTTCTGGCTGGTTCAGAGCAAAGGTTTTGCCGTCCTCAGACAAGAAGTCTCCGCCATTTGAATAGATGAAGTTGCTGTATGCGCCCCACCAAGTTGGTACGTTGACTCCGAATTGTTTAATGTTTTTAGGATCAAAGCCTTCTTCTGTCGCATTCTTGCCTTTGTTGTCCATCGTAAGTTTCTTAGAAACCTCTACGAACTGATCCCATGTCCACGCTTCAGAAGCTTTGGCTGGCGGAGGTGTTAAGCCTGCATCCTTAAATACATCTTCGTTATAAAATAAAGCAAAAGATTCTGGGCCAGGCGCAATACCGACTACATTGCCAGGCTCCGAGGAATACATAATGTTAGGAACGAGCCTATCCACAGTCAACTCCGTATCCTTATCAAGGAAATCCTGAAGGTTGACGAACTTGCCTTCTTCCGCTAAAGGAAAAGCGATCGTGCTGGACTCCATCATGGCAATGTCCGGCTCATCGTTGCCAGCTACCATGGTCGTTAATTTCGTATCGTAATCCGCTGAAATGGCTTGGAAATCAACCTTAATATTGGTATGCTTAGCCTCAAAACTAGCGACTGCTTTCTTAAATGCTGCGATCTCATCAGGTGCGCCCCAAGCGGTAAGACGCAGTTTGATCGGATCTTTGGATACATTTTCACCGCTGCCCGTATTTTCGGTGTTGCTTGAGCCATTCGTTGCCCCAGCCTGAGAATTTTTGTTACCCGAATCAGACTTCGTGCAAGCCGATAATACGCTGATTGCCATAAGCAGCACAACTAAGAGAACGGAAACCGATTTCCATTGTCTTCTCATATTCGTAACGAGCCCCTTTCATTTATCCATCTCATTGGCTCATAGCTGCAGTCTATGATGGTTTTATTGTAATCGATAGATAACGCTTTCAAAACCCGAGTATTATTGGAATGGTGGACTATTATTAGGTATCAAGCGGCAGTCTTATCAGAATGCTGGTACCTGATCCTGGCACGGACCGAATCTCGATGCCGTATTCATCACCGTATGCCATCTGTAAACGGGAGATCGTATTTTTAATGCCGACCGACGAAGATTGTTTGTACAAAATCACCTTGATCATCTCTTCGCTTATTCCTCGTCCATTATCCTTAATCTCAAAAAAACGTTTTCCCTCCTCTGCCCAGCCGCGAATGAGGATAACGCCTCCCTCTTCCATCTGATTAAACCCGTGCAAAATAGCATTCTCAACAAACGGCTGAAACAGCAGCCTAGGCAGCTTATGATCATAAAGGATCGGATCAATTTCATAGTTAACGGTAAACTTGCCTTCGAACCGTGCAGACATAATATAAAAGTAGTTTTTCATCCATTCGATTTCCTCTGACAGATGAACGGCGCCCCATTCCTTCCGAGAAGTATAATGCAGCATATTGGACAAACAGACGAGCATCTTGCTTAGCTCCTTCTGATTATTTTCAATCGCTGTCCAATTCATAATATTGAGCGTGTTATACAGAAAATGAGGATTCATCTGCATATTGAGCGCGTGAATTTCTGCTTCCTTTTCCTTTAGCTTAATCTCATAGTTTTCTTTGACGAGCAGGTGAATCCGATCATTCATCCGGTTAAATCGCTGCATCAAGATGCCGAATTCGTCATTCGTGCTGACTTCCACGCGGGTTTGAAAATCGCCTTCGCCAACGGATCTCATCGCTCCGAGCAGCTTCTTAATCGGACCTGTGATGCGGCTTAATATAAAATAGGCAAATAAAAATGCGATTCCGCTCAATATAGCAGCTAACACAATCGTTGAGGTTCGAATAACAGGCACAAGGTTGCTTACCAATGCAGACTCCGGCGTTATTACGATCGACAACCATCCGGTTACGGTTGAGCGGTCAAAGCATATGATCATATTCTCGCCGTTCAGCTTCATTCGCTGAGTACCGCTTCCCGTCATGCGGAATGAATCCACCCAATTCTCGTTGAAGCTTTTTGTCACTTGTGACACATCACTGCCGGCAACTACCATGTCGTTCGAATCTAATACCATATAGCGGGAACCGACTGGTATGCTCTTCTCAAACAGGGCATCCAGTACAGTCGATTTGAAGCTTATCGTAAGCACTGGACGCTCCACATTCGGATTCAGCTTAATTAATGTACTGTCTTCCATATGTGAGAAATTGAGCAAACGCGTGGCTGAATATAAATAGCGATAATCGATCATGCTCTTGGAAAGATAAGACTGATCAAACATCTCCGTAAAATCATAGGTAGGATACCAAATCATTTTTCCACCCTCATGCACAGCTTGCTTGTAAATATTTGAAAGTGTAGGATCTCCTTGCGGCATGTTTTGCGAATTGCCGAAGGTGAAGTAAGAAGTCCAAAGCTGATAGGCGTAAACATCGTCGTTTTGTGAAAAATATTTGCTGAGAATAGTAGATACGCGTCGATCAGCTGCCAGCAGCTCCTCAGCCTTTGCTGGATTCAGCTGACTGAAAATTTGAAATAGATCCTTGTCTACGAACAAGGCCAAACTGTTCTGATCGACAACTTTGAGCTTCGTATCGATGACTTCATTATTTTTTTTGACGATCTCATAAACATTTTTTTGCGCTTGCTCCGTCACAACCTTAAGGCTTGTACGATAAAATAAAGCGCTTAACACAAGGAACGGCAAAGCAATTAGAATGATATAGCTGATGAACAACCGTGATCGAAATGTCATATTCATATCTCGTCTCTATTCGTTGTAAGGGATTTGTGCTTATAAGCTTCCGGCGATAGTCCATTCTGCTTCTTGAACACTCGGCAAAAATACTTCGTATCGCGATAGCCGCATTGCGCAGCTATATCATAAATTTTCAAATGGCCATCTCTGAGCAATTGTTTTGCCCGTCGCATCCGAGCCTCGGTGATATGGTCAGAAAAAGACTTTCCGGTACGGCTTTTAATCAATGTGCTGAAATAAGACGGATTAAAGGCAAACTGTTCAGCTGCCATCTCTAGTGTCAAATCCTCCATATAATTCTCTTGTATCCAGCTCAAGCACTGTTCCATAATAATCTCGTTTTTCCCTTGCTTCATGTTCCGTAACGCTTGGTGCAGATCACGAATTTGAGACTCCAAGAGCGCCAGCAGCTCACCATAACTATCGCATGCAGGTATTTCCGTTACGACCGTATTCGTGAGGACGCTTCCAAAGTTTCTTTCGACAACATCTCTTGTTCGGCTTTTAAGCTTCATAAGTGTGAGTGAGGCACACTCTTTAATAAGCTGCGGTTCCGTGTGGCCCTCGCCTGCCAGTTCTTGAAAGGCAGATCGGCACAGCAGGATGGCAGCCATTGGATCATTATCCTGCAACGCTTCAAAAAGCCGCTCCCCATCTAAGTGAAAGGACTTGCTGGAGTGGTTCAGCTCATCATGAAATAGGACCCCTTGCCAGCAATCATGAAAATTATACTCACAGGCAGTTTGAGCTGTTCGGTAAGAATGCGGCAGCTGCTCTACTAAAGATAAACAGCTCGTCCCCATGCCATGAACAAGCCGGCCATACGGCAGCCACTCCTTGTATAGTTCGCTAAATGCCAATCGAATCTCATCGCGTCTAAGGAATGGGCTCGGCGTACGCACAATGGTAATCGCTTGGAATACATCTTCTCGAAGTGAATTAATAGAGAAGGTACTGGCGTGACCGAAGCAGCACCCTAAATGCTCCAGCTGCTGCAGCAATGCAGGTGTGTAGAGGCTCTTATCCTCCTCAAGACGAATGGTGAGTTCAGAAAAGATAACTGTACCGCTTCCTTGCACAATATCGAGTGCTTCAAGCTCCACTTGCTCCGCTGCTGATAGATTGCCGCTTAACCATGACAAAAGCAGATTGTTCCGGTAGGCAGAGGAGGTGAGCTTAAGCCGATGCTGCAGTTTTTCGGAAGCCTCACTTTGCATAGACTCCGCCGCTAATTGTGCATCAAGCCGCCCCAAGATATCCTCCACTTTGTCTATATCAATCGGCTTCAATAAGTAGTCATAAGCGCCATGGCGCAGAGCGGTTTGCGCATATTCAAATAAATTATAAGCCGATACCATAACTACCTTCGGTCGATGTTCCTTATCCTCAAGCCATTTCAATAATGTCAATCCATCCATATTAGGCATCTGGATATCCGTCAGTACAATTTGCGGTTGATCCTGTTGAATGATAGCGATAGCAGCTGCCCCATCCTTCGCTACTAATATTTCAGCTTTTGGCCGCATCGCACTAACTAATTTAGCCATTCCTCTGAGATGCCTTGGCTCATCGTCTACAATTAGTATTTTCAATCCGCTCACGCTCCATCTTCATGCGGTCGCTTTCACTCATTTACTGATGAATTTCCGCATAAGTTGTTAATTTAATAGCGAGTATAACACTAAATATCTGGTCTGTTGCAAAAAAATAATACATGATCCTATATATGTAATGAACGATCTCGTTGGAATGATAGCATACAAAAAGGCCATCCTTTACAGGATGACCACTGGTTTCAATGGATTCTCGTCGCCTTACTTAAGTCCATATCCTTTCCACATGCTCAAGCTTATTCAAATTAAATGTTAATTTATAAATATCCGGCTTCGAGGTCGTATTCCAAAAATCAAATCCAAACTTATTATCATAATGGTTCATAATGATCGTCATAATATTGCCATGGGTACCCAAAACAATGTTTTTACCTCGGTGCTCCTCCAGTATTCTCTCTATGACGGGTATCGCTCTTTGTTGTGCGCTTCGAGTCGTTTCGCCGCCCTCCAAAGCAAAATCGATATCGATAAAAGAATTCCTTATCGCTTCATATAGAACGTCCCAAGTAGCCTTATAATCCAAACCCTTTATCGCTCTTTCCACCAGTTCTTCATACACTACAATCGTCATCGCTTTCCGCTTTGCTAAATGCTCAATCGTCTGCACCGCTCTCGTGTAAGAGCTGGATGCCATAAAATGAATATCGACATCGCCCAGCACCTCTGCAACACGTTTTGCTTCTGAGAAACCCTCCTCCGAAAGCCCGCGTGTTCGTTCTTGTCCAAATTCAAAAGGCGATTCTGCGTGTCTAACCATATAAATGACCGTATTCATAGGTTTATCCTCCGTTAACGTTCAGATTATAAGCAGCTTTTATTTAATCGCTTGGCTAAGAAACAAGTCATGAATATCCGGATACGATTTACTCGATGGTGTGGGGGTCGCTTGTATGACGGATACAAATTGATGCTCAGGAATGACATTCACCTCTTGTCCGCCAAATCCGCGACATCCATATCCAGCTTGAGACAGCCACCACAAAAAACCATAGGACGGATAGGATGGGGTTATCGCTTGCTTCACAAACGCTGGAGAAACAATCTGTTTGCCATTAATACTGCCATCTCCTAAAAATAGCAAACCTACCTTAGCCATATCTCTAGCAGACAAATCCGATTGTTCTTCACCCTTCATTACCGTATAGGAGAAGCCGCATGGACTGCTCGGCCAAATTCCACTGGCGATATCGAGCGGTTTATACATTTCATGATAAATGAGGTCGTAGGATGTGCTTCCATATGCTTTGCCTATGACCGCTGATAACAACATGACATCCCATTCCTTATACTGAAAATTCATGCCAGGAACACTGTGCATGTCAATATCAGCGATATGCGATAGCCAGTCATTCGTACGCATCATTTGCTGCATCATCGGACAATGGTAATGAACTCCGCCATTCCAGTAAATGCCTGATGACATCGTTAGCAAATGCCGAATCGTAATCAGCTTATGATAATGATGGTTATGACCAGCAAAGGCGGGCAAATAATTGCCTATCGGTTCATCCAGATTATTAATCAAGCCTTTGTCCAAACAGATGCCTACAGCGATGGCTAAAATACTCTTCCATACTGATTTAATGGAATGCCTCGTATTTTCATTACACTTATTGAAGTAACGTTCATAAACCAGTTTCCCATTTTTCACAATGATCACGCTGTTTATGAGTCTATATCGCTTTTGCTTCACATAATCATCTATCTGCTCTAGAAGTTTAGCATCCATTCCCTCCGCCTCGGGAGTGGACAACTGCCATTCAAAGCTCATTTCAACACCTGCTTTATATATTTCCCGATGATGGAATGACTGTTCGACATTAGTTCAAGCGGCATGCCCTCCGCGATAATAGCTCCTCCGTCATTTCCGCCACCAGGTCCCATTTCGATAATATAATCACAATTGGCAAGCACAGCTGGATCATGCTCGGTAATGATAATCGTATTGCCAGCATCTGTGAGCTGCTGCAGCAATGTCATCAGCCGCTCCGTATCTGAGAAAGAAAGGCCTGTCGTCGGTTCATCCAAAATATATACATTATTTTTCCCGCTTTGCCTGCACAGCTCCTTGGCAAGCTTAATCCGCTGCGCTTCACCGCCTGAAATAGATGGCGTCTTTTGGCCGAGCGTAATATAACTCATCCCTACACTTTCTAGCGTACTGAGCGTGGCCGATATCATTTTGTCATAAGCCATAGATTGTTCATTTCCAAAAAAAATGCTGGCCTCCGCGACACTCATCATCATAATTTCCTTTATGTTCTTTCCCTCAAGCCTTACACTTAGAGCCTCTTCAACAAATCCTGTTGCCCCGCACATATCGCACTCTACCTCTATGAAGTTGCCGAAGCCAACATAATGGTTTTTAAAACCTTCGCCCTTGCAGCCTCTACAGCCTCCTTCAGAATTAACGGTAAACAGACCAGCTGTATATCCTTTTTCCACCGCATCAGGTGTTTTGCTGAACAAAGTTCTGATTCGATCAAATATACCTGTATAGGTTGCTGGACAAGAGGTTTTGCTCCTTCCAATGGGCTTCTGGTCCACCACTATACATTTTTTAATCTGCTCGAATCCAAGTAACGTCACCTCGTCTTGCAGCACAAGCTCTGTATCATCGTTGTCATATATGAACTTGCTTTGGAGTGATTGCTTAAGCTTTGGTACTAGTGTGTGCTGGATTAGGCTGGATTTGCCGCTGCCTGATACTCCCGCTATTCCTACCATCAGTCCAAGAGGTATCGTCACGGAGACATCCCGAAGATTATGTAGGCTCGCATGCTCCAGCCTAAGTACTTTGCTTGGATCGGCTAACTTATATTGTGTTTTGACATGCAAGGTTTTGGTGCCATTCAGATAGGGGGCTGTTCGCGATCGTTCACAAGCCATAAAATCAAGGTAGCTGCCTTGGAAAATGAGCTCTCCGCCTTGAACTCCCGCTTCGGGTCCAAGATCGACAATGTAATCGGCTGCTTGCATAAATTTATGATCATGCTCTACGGCAACGACTGTGTTACCTCGCTCCACTAAGCCT
The DNA here is from genome assembly GCF_056398245.1 of Paenibacillus sp. 01T47. Lineage (NCBI taxonomy): Bacteria > Bacillati > Bacillota > Bacilli > Caryophanales > Paenibacillaceae > Paenibacillus > Paenibacillus sp. 01T47. Next base: position 145,929 of record NZ_JBFTPA010000003.1, on the reverse strand, counting down.
TGAATGATGCTTATCAGCATCTCCTTCTCTACTTCATGCAATCCGATTGTAGGCTCGTCGAATATAAAAATAATAGAATCCATATCCGCAATAATAAAAGACGCCAGAAACAGACGCTGGATTTCACCGCCTGAGAGCGTAGGAACTGGACGCGATAAAGAAAGATGATGCAGCCCTACATCGACCATACACTGAAGTTTCATGACCATTTCATCCAGCAAATTTTTGCTTGATACATTGGCGTGCTGCTTTTGCAAAAACGCAAGCAATTCGTTGATATACATATCCTCGAGCTCTTTAATCGTTTTCTCACCAATTGTGGTATGAATCGCCTGAAGGCCAAGACCTGTGCCTTTACATTTGGGGCATGGGATGGAATCCGCATTAATCCCCCATAAATTCACTTCTTTGTCTTTGCTCCCATGTCTCTTCACTTTGCTGGCCATATGTTTCATCATATCTGTAAAAACAACAACGGCGCCTACAAATCCACTCTTGCGGCAGCCATACTTGAAGGAATGAAAAACATCATCCGGCAAAACACCGATTTTGTCATTTATATCAATCTTGTATATTTCACAAAACTTTTTGAAGTTTCCTCTATGAAAACGATGCTTGACCAAAAAACCATCAAACACGTTTTTGATTTGTGTTTCCGGATTAAGAATCGCTTCTTCTTGAATCATCTGATGGCTTCCCGTACCAAGACACTTCACACACATTCCCTTAGGTGAGTTCCTCTGAAACAACTCCATGGAGAGCGGCAGCCCGTCATTGTAGGCAGGATCACGTTTGCCATACGTTGCAAACAAAATGGCAAGTAAATTTCCGATTTTTGTCCGCGTGCCTACTGTACTTCTAGGATTGGATTGCCGGACGATACGCTGCTCAATTGCTACCGCAGGGGACAAACCCGTTATTTTATCAAAAGAAGACACTGCATCAACCATATACTGCGTACCTGAGAACAATAGATAGCGCCGCTTTCCTTCTTCATATAGCGTATCGAAAGCAAGACTCGATTTGCCGCTTCCCGATACGCCTGTTATGACTGTAAGCTTATTTTTCGGTATACGAACATTGATATCCTTGAGGTTATGCAGCCTTGCTCCTTCTATCTCTATGAACGCTTTCATGCATGCACTCCATTCTGGCATAGATCTCATACCCATAATTTACCGCACATACGTTCTTATGTAAATAGTTTACTAAAAAGGCTGCCTAATGGAAGCCTTCTCCTTTTAAAATAATGAATATCAGCTCGCCGATTCCACCTGAATAGTAATACTGCTAAATAACTTATCTTGAATGTATACGTTTAGCCGCCACATGCCGGCTTCGGGCAGTACCATCGATGATGGAATAACCGCGTCTGCCCCATTCAGCGGAGAGCCCACACTGCGCGCAGAGAAAACTTCAATCTCCTGCGTAGTGCCTTCTTTTACGCCCATAACGTTAAAGCTGCCCGTGAGTTCCTTCTTGCTCCCCCAGAAATACCACATGTACTTATTTCCTTTCCCCGCAACAATCGGCTGCTCGTCTAGGATCAATCCTTGCTCATTTTGATAAGGGCCTACAAGAAATCCAACCTTGTCTTTCTCGCCAGCAAGCACATAGTTGTGAGGCATTCCATCGTTGCCTGTATACGGCAATTTGAACGTAGATGTGCTTATCCATGGCGAAGGCTCCTGCACTGCCAAAATAAAGTCACCGTAAAATTGTTCATTCAGCTTGACCTCGAATGTCCATGTTCCGCCCAGCGGCAGGCTAAAGCTGGTTGTAAAACGTTCCAACGTCTCATACCCTGAGCTCGGCTCTGTAATGGTCACAGGGGACATAACGGTCAACCGTTTTCCCGATTGCGCATGATAACCTTCAATAGAAATGTTTTTGCCAAGAAAAACATCAATGGACTGCGTGAAATGGAGAACATAGCCTTGCATGACACTCGCTACCACATTCTCTTCAGGAAATACTTGAAATATCATTTCGCCGTTCTTCCTGTATTCCGTTCGAATTTCCTCTACCCTGCCGCTTCCATTTGTTCCGACGATTTGTGAAGGGCTTGTAAACAGCTTGCTCAAATCTGTGGCAAACAGTATATAGACAAGAACGGCTGCGATTGCACTAAGTGCTCCCAGACGAGCAATATAAGACTTTTTCTTCGGTTTATCATTGGCCCTATAAACAATTTTCTCCCTCAATTGCTCAGTGAAGCGAGGATTCACAAACGGGGAACGGCTAAGCGCTTCTTCCCACTGTTTTGGCTCCTTCATATGATGTTTCCTCCTTTTGAATCACTTTGCAGTAAACTTGTCATTTTTTTGCGTGCGCGGTGCAGCCTCGATTTAACCGTCCCTTCCGCTATTTGAAGCAAACTTGCCATTTCTTGCATCGATAATTGATAATGAATTTCCAGTATGAGGACTTCTCGGTAGCGCAGCGGAAGCTTCATAACGGTGTTCCAAATATATTTAGTTTCCATAAGGTCAAAAACTTCTGCTTCCGCTGATCTGGATGTCTCCCTTCTTGTTACGAAATCCATCACAATGACCTTAGAAAAATAAGCACTTCTTTTGTATTTATACGTTTTGTTTCGTGTAATGGCAAGCAGCCAGCTCTTCATACTGGCTTCGCCTCGAAATGTATGCAGCTTCTCATATACTGTCAAAAAAACATCCTGACAAATGTCATCTGCCGCATCGGCATTCCGAATTAAAAAGAATGCAAAATTCCAAACGTCGTTGCCATGTGCATTCATCAAATCAATCAATACGGCATCCGTTTCAAATCCTTTTGCCAAATACTTCACATATTCGAGCTCCACCTCATCACCTCTCTAATTAAGAAGACCCTTCTGCGTTCCTAAAGTTCCCGAATAGGTGAGGAAAGGACATCCATTTGTGATAGTCAAAAGCCGGTCCCTTAATTTCGAGTAAGCAGAAGAAATATCGGTACAAATCACGCACCTGTAATAAATCAGGGAAAGGCAGCACTTCAGCATAACCTTTGCGGAAATGATGAGCTCCCGCTTCATCCAACGAACATTCAATCGCTATTAAATCCATTTCACGAGGACCAAGCACATACGCTTCTGTATCAACGATTGCGCTAACACGTTCTCCATTTGATAGAAACTGCCTCGGATCCATATCGAGCATGATGCATGAGGCATACTCCGGTACCGGCATATTTTCAGCTAATGAACAGTGGTGATCAAGAGATTCGTGGATTGCCGCATTTTCCTTGTAATAACGAGCTGCCAACACCCTTAAAGCGTCTGCTAGCATGTGAGGGAAATCCGCTAATGCATGCCGAACTGAGCCATTTAGAGAACCCCATTCCTTAACTTTATGGGAATGGATCTCCGCAATCGACCTGCCGAAATCCTCCATCAGCATCGCGGATTTATTTTGAAATGACAATGGAATTCCGTTTATTTTTTCAACCGAAATCACTTGTCTTCCATCGATCACGGCCTTGCCAAGTACACTGGGAATAGCGATATTGCTTGTCAATCGTGAAAGATATTGATTAATAATCTCCATATCAAACGTCTCGCTTAATTGTTTTCCGAACAAATTGCTGCATGCCCATACAAAAGGAGCATCAACGGTCTCATCTACGCCGGATGACCGAACAACGTATTCCCCTGCTTCCGTGATGACTAGAAACACGTCACTAGCAAAGCCACCCAGAGTGGACTGTGACATAATAGGTTCAGAAAATAATGATTGTAGGTTCATGCTGTACCTCCCATCCAAGATAATCAAATTTTTACATATTATCATTTAAAAATATAGACTTATAATTACCGCTCTGTTATGATGTTGAATAAGGTCTTTATAAAATTCCCGACTCCTAAAAACATCAAAGGACTGCTTAAAAAGTACATTTCCCGGCTTTCATTAAACGGGAGTACCTTTATAAGCAGTCCTTTTTATTTCAACAGTTATTAGTAGGCAAGAACAGATTCACCGCTAATGATGGTTCCATTGTTTCCGCCTTCACAAATTTCTTTCATGGATCCGGGCTTGTCGAAGTTGAACACATGCATAGGCAAATGATAGTCTCTAGCCAATATAAAGGCTGACTGATCCATTACCTTCAAATTATATTGCAAAACATCATTGTAATGAAGAGATTTGAACCGCTTCGCATCGGCATCATATTTAGGGTCGGCATTAAAGATGCCATCTACGCCTTGTTTTGCAACCAAAAGCGCCTCACAATTCACTTCAATAGCCCTTTGTACCGAAGGATAATCCGTTGTCACGTAGGGTTGACCGTTGCCTCCAGCAAAGATGACGATATAACCTTGCTCCAAATGGTGGATTGCACGCAGTCTGATGTATGGCTCGGCGACCGAAGTAATCGGTATTGCTGTCATTACGCGAACTTCTTTGTCTGTTTTAGCTTTCAGAACCCCGCGAAGCATCAAACTATTAATGACGGTTGCAAGTGTTCCGATGTTGTCTGCTTCCGCTCTTTCGATTCCCCAGCTTTCCGCCATATTGCCGCGAAATATATTCCCCCCGCCAATAACGAGCGACACCTCTACTCCTAAACGGACCACGGATATAATTTCATTCGCAATGTAATTTAACCGTTCAGGCTCAAAACCGAATTCAGCATTTCCTGCAACTGCCCCGCCGCTAAGCTTAATAAGAACTCTCTTGTACCTCATTCGCCGTTACACCTCCATAGGATAAAAAAAAACACTAAAGCAATAGATGCTTTAGTGTAAAAGTGAAATGGGAATATGAAAAACACGATTGGTTAACGCAACCTTGCACTTGATCCTCATATCCCCACTCCTTCCATTTATTAATTCTCACATATTTTATACTGAGTACGAGCAAAAAAGCAACTACCCATTAGCAGCAAACATTTCTACTCCACTTTTGTCGCATGCTTCTGAGCAAGAAGCGACAGCTCAGCTGCTTTGAAAGCATGCTCCTGCGTCATGGCATGCTCAGTGCCGTTCAAGCAATCGAGAATGAGCTGGCCAAAATAAGGGAAGCCCACTTTGCCGCGAAGCTGAATATGCTGCTCGCCATCTGCGTTTACCAAATAAAGCTGGTCGCCATCCTTATCTTTAGCGATATCAATATACTTCCTCATCTCGATGTAGCCTTCTGTTCCGAGAATCATAGTACGGCCGTCGCCCCATGTTCCAAGACCGCTTGGTGTCAGCCAGTCGACACGGAAGTAGCCGGTTGCCCCATTCTCGCCAACAAGCGTCATATCTCCAAAATCCTCAAGCTCTGAATACTCCTTATTGGCATAGTTGGCCACCTTGCTGTTTACAACATTGGCATTCTGATTGCCTGTAAAATATAGAAATTGTTCAATTTGATGCGATCCGATATCACAAATAATGCCGCCATACTTTTCCTTCTCAAAAAACCATGACGGGCGGGAGGCAGCGTTCAAACGATGCGGCCCTAGTCCAATGACTTGAACAACACGTCCAATTGCACCTTGTTCGATCAATTGACCCGCATAAACCGCGCATTCCACATGTAATCTCTCGCTATAATATACTGCGTATTTTTTTCCTGTATCTGCGTATGCAGCGCGAGCGTCCGCGAGCTGTTCAAGCGTTGTAAATGGCGCTTTATCGGTAAAATAATGTTTGCCGCTCTGCATGACGCGAACACCTAGCGGTCCGCGCTCCGATGTTACCGCTGCAGCTGCAACCAGCTGCACCTCATCATCGGAGAGCACCTGCTCTTCCGACTCAGCTGCCTGTACTTGCGGATATTGACGGATAAATGCTTCAACCTTAGCGGGGTCAGCGTCGTATACCCATTTTAAAGTAGCGCCCGCTTCCACAAGTCCGTTGCACATACCATAAATATGACCGTGATCAAGACTAACAGCGGCAATTACGAATTGCCCATCCTCAACTACTCTATTCGGCTTTCCCTTTGGCGCATATTTCATGCCATCTGCATTACTCATCGTTCTAGTCCTCCTTTTGATAGGCTGAGCTTGCGATTTTCTCTTGCAGATGCTTATAAAACAACTCCTCATCGATGGGCAAATCTACCCAGCCATCCGTCCATGTCGATAGCAGCATCGCATTCGAGAGCATAAGCCCTTTGATGCCTTCCTCACCTGGAGCAATCAATGGCTCATTGAAAAGAATCGCATTCACCCAGTTTTGTGTAATGCCTTTATGATCAGGGTTGCTGCCATGAATAGGAACTTCACATTTCCAACATTCCGGCTGACCGAAGCCGCCTTTGAACTGCTTGTTGAATTCCGGCTCAGGAACCGTTAGACGCCAGAATGTTAATTGGTTATTTTCAATTACAATTTTACCGCGATCACCGCTCACTTCCAGTCTGTTCGTTCCTGGCGCTTCGCCAGTCGTCGTCACGAACACTCCAGTAGCTCCGTTCTCGTACTCAACGAATGCGGTTACATCATCCTCAACCTCGATGTCACGATGCTTGCCGAAGTAGCAGAAAGCACGGACGCGCTTTGGCATCATACTGATTGTCCATTGCCACAAATCGAGCTGATGCGGATCTTGGTTTAGCAGCACTCCGCCGCCTTCACCAGCCCAAGTTGCACGCCAAGTACCGGAGTCATAATAGCTTTGAGAGCGATACCAATTGGTTATAATCCAATTGGTTCTTCTTATTTCACCTAGCTCGCCGTTATCTATCAATTCTTTCAGCTTCACGTATATCGGATTTGTCCGTTGGTTATACATCATGCTGAATTTCACATTTGTTTGGCTGGCTGCGTCATTCATCTCGCGAACCTGCTTCGTATAAACACCTGCCGGCTTCTCGCAAAGCACATGCAGACCACGCTTAAAGCAAGCAATAGAAAGCTCTGGATGGGAGAAATGCGGCGTCGCAATGAGCACTCCGTCAACAAGTCCAGAGTCCATCATTTCATAAGGATCTTCATATAATCCGACTTGATCGCCAAGCTTTTCTTTTGCCCACGCAAGATTTGCTTGTACACAATCACTAACTGCGGTTATTTCAACTCCACCGACTTCACCTTTTAATAAGTAGCCAATATGACCCTTGCCCATATTTCCTAGTCCGATAATTCCCAAACGAACGATCTGCATCCGAATACCGCCCCTTTATTTACAATGTTATAATAGCAGCTGCTTTCACAATCGTTTTGCCTGCCTATATGGTAGCATTTTGGGATGCAGTGGGCTTCATTCGCATTAACTTGTTTACGCTTTTATTTGACTGTGGTTGGTGTATAATGATGGTATTTATGAGTGGAGGCGAAAGGATGAGCAAGCAGCAACAAATCAAATTACCGTTCACAATGGGAACCAGCTCTGATTTTAATGCTCATATTCCCTATCATAGTCACTTTCATTACGAAATCTATTATTTCCATGGCGGCAAAGTAAACTATCTTATTAATGACCGCATCTATGTTCTCGAGCCTGGCGACTTGCTGCTTATGCACGGGATGACACTGCACCGGGCACATGTCGATCCAAGCGCAGTTTACCACCGGTCGATCCTACATTTTGATCCGTATTACTTCAAGCAATTTATTCAGCCTTCATTTGCAGCGGACCTGCTCGAGCCCTTCGAGAAGCTTCAAAATATACGTTTGCAGCTGAGGGGCAATGAGAAAGCGGAAATAGAAGCTAGTCTTCATAAGCTTGAACAGCTTTACGTACTTCAGGACAGCTTCTCCATTCAGCGATTTCAAGCTTTAATGCTTGATTTTCTTATTCAGATCAATCAGCTTTGCCAGAAGCCGCTGAAGGATAAGCCAACCTTTCCAACCTCCAAAGAACGCCATGTTCAAGCAATCATCTCCTATTTGGAGTGCCATTATAATGATGATATTACGCTAGAGGCGATTCAAGCTGAGCTGCACTTAAGCAAATACTATTTGGCTAAAACATTCAAAGAGGTTACTGGATTTACAATCTTCCAGTTTCTCATGCAGCGTAGAATCTATCAGGCCAAAATCGAGCTTATCAACACCATTCACCCCATTACCGACATTGGTTATGATGTTGGTTTTAAGCATCCCTCTCATTTCAGCCGCGCTTTCAAGCTGCATACCGACCTTACACCCGAACAATATCGCAAGCAAAATCATGTCTCTTCCGATCAACTGTAAACCGCTTCATTCCAAATTTGTGGATTGAAGCTCTTGACCTATTTAGTTGTTAAGCGTATTATTGTCATAACAACTAAATGAAAATAGCAGGTGAAAGCAATGGAAATTATACAATCAGTAGGCTATATGCTCAGCAATACAGGCCGTAAACTAAACCTTCGGCTGCATCAGCTTTTTCAAGATTATGACGTTACGCCTGAACAATGGTCGCTGCTCATGTATCTTGATGAGCACGATGGCATGACTCATAAAGATTTGGCACAGCGCTCCGACAAGGACCCCGCTAACATTACACGGCTTGTTGACCAGCTTGAACGAAAAGCGCTTGTCCGACGTGTCGCCAATCCGAATGACCGCCGATCACAGCTGCTTTATTTAACCGCTAATGGCAGAACATGCTCTAATGAACTGGCACCTATCGAAGAAAAATTTGTTGCACAGCTGTTGACAGATATTTCGGAAGACGAAATTCAATCATTCAAAAAATTTATCGCCAAAATAACTAAAAACGCAGAACTGAACCACGAATCAAACACAAAGACGAGTGAATGATCGGCGAACATCTGAGAGGGGAACCTATAATGAATACGGATAAACTATGGAGCGCCGACTTCATTAAAATATGTTTAAGCAGCTTTTTTCTATTTTTTGCTTTTTATACATTAGCAACAGCGTTGTCCGTTTATGTGACCAATGGGCTTGGAGGATCTGACACGCAAGCCGGATTATCGATGACTGTTTTCGTTATCGCCTCAGTACTGCTTCGGCCCTTCGCTGGCCAATTGATGACCCGTTATGGGGAACGGAAGATCGTTATTATTTCATTGCTGCTGTTTCTATTGTTTTCGATCGCATACTTAGGTGTTTTTGGCTACGCGATGCTGCTGCTGGTTCGTTTTTTTCATGGCGGCACGTTCGCTATCGCAACTACCTCTACGAATACGACTGCAATCGGAATCATACCCGAGCATCGCAAAGGAGAGGGAATTAGTTACTTCAGCTTATTTATGAGCCTCGCGATGGTCATCGGCCCTTTCGTTGGCTTAACGATAACAACGCATGGCGGCTTTACAGCGATGTTCGCATTATGCGCGGTGTGCGCGCTCATCTCCTTCATCCTAGGCGCTTCAACAGCCAAGAAATCCGCCGCTGCCAAAGCTGAACAACCGATCATAAAAACGAAGAGCAAGCTGCATTGGCGCGATCTTGTAGAGAAGAAAGCTGTGCCCATTGCACTTAGCGGGTTTGTAGTCGCGTTCGCCTACAGCGGGCTCGTAACGTTTATGTCGGTTTATGCTCATGAACAGGCTATTGATCAATATGCCAGCTATTTCTTTGTGTGCTTCGGCATTATGATTGTATTGCCTCGCCCGCTTGTCGGTAAATTGCTTGATCGTGTAGGAGAACATGTCATTGTATATCCCAGCATCGTTATATTTGCCATCGGCATGCTGCTGCTTAGCCAAGCAAGCTCGCCCGTTATTCTGCTTGTTTCCGGTGCTGTCATTGGTCTCGGATACGGCGCCCTGCTGCCTTGCTTTCAGACCATAGCCGTGCTTGCTGCTCCGGCTCATCGCAGAGGGCTCGCTACAGCAACGTTTTATTTGCTGTTCGACCTTGGATATGGAATTGGATCCTACACACTTGGCTCCTTGGCTTCAAGCTACGGGTACAGCGTTATGTATATACTTTGTGCCATTATAATTGCCTTATCTTCCGTCATTTATTTCACACTTCACCATAAACGTAAAAGATTGTTGGCTATATCAGATGATAACGCCTATAGCTCATCCTAGGCCTATCGTTAGCTGATCCTCAACAGGCAGCATAATTTCCACGACTGTTCCTTCGTTCATCACACTGCTAATTTGAAGCGTACCCTTGTGCGCTTCAATAATGCGGTTGCTGATCATTATGCCAAGCCCAGTCCCTTTTTCTTTCGTTGTAAGAAAAGGTTCGCCAATTTTCGAAATAAGCTCCTCCGGTATACCTGGACCGCCATCTATAATTCGGATATGAACGAAGCCATCCTCCAAGCTTGCAACCGTCACAACAACTTCGCCGCCCTGCGGCATTGCCTCTAACGCATTTTTAATAATATTTAAAAAAACCTGCTTAAGCTGGTCCACATTGCAAAATATACTCGGCCGTGTATGGTCAAAACAAACCTTCAACTCCACATTTATAAGAATAGCTTGTGTTTCCAGCAAAGATAATACACTTCGCAGTATCGGCTCTAGAGGCTCGCTGCGATAGTTCGCGAAATGCGGCTTCGCTAACGTCATAAACTCATTTACGATTAAAGTAATACGGTCAATTTCATTGGCCATTATTGAAAAATAATGCGGGTTCTCCGGGTATTTACTGCTTAATAGCTGCGTGAAGCCCTTTAGCGCTGTTAACGGATTTCGAATTTCATGCGCTACGCCTGCGGCAAGCTGACCAATTGCCGACAGCTTCTCCGAACGAATAAGAACCTCCTCCGAGCGTTTGCGGTCGGTCAAATCACGAATCACACTGAGCATGACATCCTTGCCCAAATAATTGTTAATTCGGATACTTGAAACTTCCACATCCAGTAATTTTCCGTCCGTACGAATAAGAACACGTTCCTCAAAAGGTGTTGCCTCGTCCGTCGACATAATGAGATGCATTTTCTCAAGCGTTAATGCATGGTGGCTCTGATGAATAAATTCGAACACACTTGTACCGATTATCTTTGCTTCCGATTCAATTCCTAGCGCTTCCAAAGCTAGCTTGTTCGCGTAAAGCACGATCCCTTGATCACTCATAACGATCGGCTCAGGAACAAACTTTATAATTTTTTGATACAACTTGGCATTTTCCATTAACAATTTTTCTTTTTCACGTTTAGGTGTAACGTCTTGAACGGTTCCAAGCAAGGACAGTTCTCCATTGAACATAATAACTGTACTGTTTCCCTCCAAATAGATGCGGCTGCCGTCTTTTTTTATTCCTTTACTTTTGATAGGGAATTGACTTAATCCAATACCCATTCCACGTAAAATCTTGCTTTTGTGAATATTGATTTCATCCTGATCCATTAAATCGTTTATCGAGATGGCGTACATCTCCTCTACCGTATAACCATACATCTCCGCTAGATACGGGTTGGCATAAACAATCTTATCCCTTAGCCCTACGAATACACCTGCTACAACGTTTTCCATCAAGCTTTTATATAAATATTCCTTTTCGTGCAAGGAAGCTTCCATTCGCTTCTGCTTGGTTATATCATGAATAATAAGCTGGACAGCATTTTTACCATCAAATTTCACAGCTACTGCTCTCATTTCAACCTCTATCACTTGCTGGTCCAGACGAAGCAGCTCGTAATAGGTAAACGTAGAAGGATTAGCCTCTAGAATCAAATAGTTGATCATAGCTGGAAACCGCTCCATAAATTCGGGATGTATGAATTTGTTTATGGGGTCTCCAATGATATCATCGAAATTGCTAATGCCCAGCATGGTTAGCATTGCGTGATTAGCAAAAACAATATTATCTTCTAACACAACAATAAGCCCGTCAGGAAGCATATGAACTAAATGCTGATATCTCTCTTCGCTTTCCCTCAATTGTTCATTAACCTCGACGATTTTAATCCCCTCATCTCATCTCATTTCAACAAGCAGCTTCATCCTGTTGATTACTTTCAACATCTTCTGCCTTCTTCCTGCTCAACTTCAATTTTAAAATACAAAAAAACATTGCCGCCAGCAAGTGTATCGATTAGCGGCAATGTCTATAAGAGAATCATTAATTCGATTTACTACTCATTCATAAAGCCCCGTGCCGCTAAAACTCTAGCTGATGAAATGCTAACCTTTCACCCCAGCTACATTAAGTCCACCCATAATGTAACGCTGGAAAATAAGAAAAAAGATAAGCGGCGGAACCATCGTAATCGAAAGCACCGCAAACTTCACATTCCACTGAATCGTGGAGCCGGAATACACCACATATCTGAAAATACCTGTTGCAAGAGGATACATATCCTTCTCCAGCATAACAAGTGACGGCCAATAAAAATCATTCCATGTGCTGGAGAAATAGAAGATGATAAGCGTCATTAGGATAGGTACCGACAAAGGAATCGCGATCCGAATGAAGCATAGAAACTCACTAGCTCCGTCGATTCTGCCTGCTTCAAACAGTTCCTTATGCAATCCATCGAAAAAGTTTTTCATGAGCAGCAAATAAAAAGCATTCGCGCCTGCTGGAAGCCAAAAGGCCCAGTAGCTGTTTAGCAAACCTAAGCTTTGCAAGTTAAGGAAGTTTGGAATTAAATAAGTAGCAGATGGAATCATCAGGGTAGATAAGAAAAACAGCATGACCACTTTCTTGAAAGGTACCCGCATATGTGACAACGCGAATGACGTCATGCCAATAAAGACAAGGGCGAAAATAACTGTTCCAACAAAAATCATCAGCGTATTTTTCAAAAACTTAAGCATCGGAATAACATGCCATGCATCAATATAGTTATGCCACAGCCAATCCTTTGGGAAAAACGGCGCAGGGAAAGCAAAAAATTCCCCAGTCGTCTTCAGAGAGCTAAGCAGCGTATTCAGAAAGGGATACAGCATGGATACAATGATTATGCCGATAAAAAGCACCATCACAGCGTAACCAAGCTTTACTTGCCAACGTTTGAAATCAAATGACGAGATTATGGAACGCTCGGTATTTTTCATCCTTTTTCACTCCTATTCTGCACTTTCAGGTAGAAGAATGAGAGCACCATCATAACGGCGAACATCATCGTACCCATTGCTGTTGCTTTGCCAAAATCCAAATAAGTAAATGCATTTCTGTTCATAAGCAGCATATAAGTTAAAGTCGCGTTGTCCGGACCTCCGGCAGTCATAGCCAGTTGTGCTTGGAAGCTTTGCGAGGTGTTAATGATTTGAAGTAAAAACATCAGGAACAGCAATGAGCGCAAATTAGGCAGTGTAATAAACTTAATTCGTTGCCATACACTTGCACCGTCGATTTCCGCAGCTTCATACAGATCCCGCGGTATGCCAACGATTGAAGCCAAATAGATGAGCACCGCTCCTCCAAAGTTTTGCCACGTTTCCATAATAACGATCGAGATCATAGACATGCCTTTTGTGAAGAAATCAATTGCCGGCAATCCGATGCCCATCAGAAATGCATTAATTGGTCCGATCGGATCATAAAACCAAACCCACATCCCATACAACACGATAGCTGGTATTACACTTGGCAAATAACCCGCAACGCGAGCTAGCCCTTGAAATCTTCTGAGCTCCGATACAGCAATAGCAACTGCAGCGGGTACCCAAAAGCCAATGACTACGCAAAGCCCCATATAATACAGCGTATTTTTTATTGCGATATAAAAGTCACTTGAACTCGTAATATCGATGTAGTTTTGCAGTCCAACAAAAACATTCCCTTTAACGAAATCCACCTCTTGAAAGCTGAACAGAACTCCCTTAATAATAGGAATCCAGAGAAAGAGCAAGAAAACGATAATTTCGGGAAGTACAAACAAGGCCCCCCAAATATAGAGGTTCCACTTGCGCTTTTTCTTCGTGCTTATCGTTGATGTAATCGTTTGTGTTGCCATGGTTCTCCCCCTCCCAAGGTGCAGCGATACTTATGATCACTTCTAATTTGAAAAAAAGGGCCAATACCGAGGTTATTGGTATTGGCCCTTGGTGTCGCGGCTTATTATTGGATCGTAATTTTATCGTAGAATTCCGATTGGACTTTAGCTGCTGCTTCATCCAACACCTTTTTCAAATCTACATCTTTTGTCGTGAACACTTTTTGAATAACGTTAGCCATTTCAGCATAGAAAGCTTGTGTTTCATACTGCGGCTCTGGCTTACCATCAAGCAAAGCCATCAAAGCAGGGTCATATGTGAACACATTGTCGTGTTTAGCCAACATCGTATCCCATTTTTTACCGAACTCGGATTCTGGTGTCCAGTAGAAAATCGTTTGTGGAATATATACTTTGTTTTCTGCTTTACGTGTAGTGACTTCACCATCGATTGCATTAATGAATTCGTCAGTGAAATACTCCGAAGTCAACCAGTCAAATGCAGTTTTTTGCTGTGCAGCATCTGCTTTAGGGTTGATGACTTTGAAGCTGCCGCCTAGTACGCCAGTATGCTTGCCGCCTTTAGTTACGGATGGGATTGGATAAATAACGACGTCGTCTTTGCTGATACCGCCTGTGTTGATGGCTGCATCCGCTGCGTTGCCGCTTCCACACATAACCATTGCACCGCGGCCTTGGTTAAACAGGTTAAGTGCATCGCCGTAGCCTAGAGCCCAGTTTTTCGGAAGCACGTCAGCATCTTTCAGCTGCTTGTAAAACTCCAACGCTTTCAAACCTTGTTCACTATTGAATGTTGCTTTTACTTTGCCGTTCTCAACCGTTTGAATGTCGCCGCCCGCTGCAAACAAGAAGTTCGTCCAGTTCCAGCCTGCTTCTGTGCCTTTGCCCATTGGGATAAAACCAGCAATACCTTTAGCCGGATCGTTTACTTTTTTCGCCGTTTCAATCAGCTCTTCCCAAGTCCAGTCAAGCGATGGAAGCGGAACGCCTTTTTCTTCGAAAATTTTCTTGTTAAGCGTAATTGTCATAACATAAGCATCTACCGGAATACCATAAATTTTACCGTCAACGGAGAACGGACCAGTCATAATTGGATTTAAATCATCTTTGTTTTTCCAATTTTCAATAAGGCTCGTAACATCAGCCGCCCAGCCTTTTTCTGCTAGAACACGTCCTTCTGTCAAATAAGCATTAAACTCTGTTGGCGCATTGTTAGCAGCCATTTTAATTCCGATTTCAGATGGATTGTACTGCCAATCATCCGTTTTGATCGTAACGTTAGGGTTTGCTTTTTTGAAACGCTCAATTTTCAGGTTCAACTGCTCGATTGCTTCTGTTCTATCCGGCGGTTGGCCTTGAACTGTAATTTCAACAGGCTCTGCTGGTTTCTCTGTTGCTGGCTGCTCCTCTGTTTTGTTTACAGCTGCATTCGTTGCTTTTCCAGCATTTTCTTCTTTTCCTTTATTCCCGCCATTGTTACTGCCGCCGCTGCAGCCTGCCAATACAATCATTAGTACCAGCATGCTGATTACGATTCCCCTGATCTTCATCGTGTTAGTTCCCCTCTCAATTAGGTCTTTTGTTGCTTGCATCCTCATTATAAGTCAGCTACTTCTCTCTACACGATGGTCGCTGTTACGGTTAAGGTGTGCGCTGTTATGATTTCGACATAGGGTTCGACATATAAAAACTGCTCGCGCAGCAGCACGAGCAGAAATGTTATTTTTTTAAATCTGATAGATTATAGCCAAAGTACTTTTTAAACATTTTGCTAAAATGCTCCGGCGACTCATAACCAATCTCATCCGCAATCTCGTATCTCCGCATATCAGTCGTAAGCAGCAGCCTTCTTCCCGCTTCCATTCTCTGCTTCGTCAAGTAGTCCCATATCGTAATATTTAGCACCTTTTTAAATAAATAGCTCAAATAATTGGGACTTAGATGAACGGCGTCCGCAATATCCTGCAGCTTCATTCCTTTTTTACTAAAATGTTTGTCTATGTAGCCTCTCGCTTCCTGAATATCTCCATTATGATCCTCAGTAGATTTTTTGTCTGACATATCCTCGGCCAAAAACACATGATGGTCATGATGAACCTCTGTCATTTTTAACGCGGATATCGCTTCCTTATAAAGCTCTGCCCAACTGAACAGCCCTTCCTTAATCGTACTAATCCCAATCGTGCATTGGACATTTAAGTATTCCAGCAGATGCGCATGAAGCTGTTGTCCGATCGTCGTCAGCAAGCTGCTTCTCATCGAATGGTCCAGCTCCTTCGCAGAAAGCTGCAGCACGACAGTCAGAGCTCCATTCGGTGAATAGAACAATAACTTATCCCAGCTGCTGATCGTTTCCTCTACCACGTTGTAGCAGGCATACTTAATCAAATTCCGATCCCGCAAGGACTGAATATCTTTATCCGTTTTACCAGCGTTTTTCAAATGCAGCTGGATCGTAAACAAACAGAAGTAGGGGCCCTCCATCTTTAATCCTAATGATTGAAATAAAGCTTCAACCTCCGACTCGCCAAGGCCTTCCGTAATTAACTCATTAAGCAGCATATGCTGCTTTGGATTCGTTTCCTCCAAATAAAACTTGCGGTTGAACGCAGCATCGGAAGCCGTACGGAGCTCACTTTCCTTATGTCTTAGCAAGCCTCCAACAATCTGTATAAGCTGCTTCGGCATGACTGGTTTCACGATATATTCTTTGGCTCCGAACTTCATTGCTTTTTGTGCATAAGCAAATTCTCCATGCGCTGACAGCACGATAATCGGCACAGCGCTATTTTCTACAAATATCGTTTCCATGAGCTCAATGCCGTTCATATGCTCCATCTGAATATCTGTAATGATCAAATCTATTTTTTCCAGTCGAAAATAATCCAAAGCTTCAAAGCCATTGCCAGCCGTAAACAGCTCGCCGATTTGAATATCCGACTGCCTTAATATTGAGCTGATCCCTTTACAAATCATCGGTTCATCATCAACAATCAGTATATTATACATGCTCTTCCTCCCTCATGAGGTCATCTATGGTATGTGAGATTGGTATCGTAAGCTGAGCCCGAAGCCCGCCTTCCGCACGCAAAGCATATTCCAAACCGAATAACTCGCCAAAATGCAATTGGATTCGTTTATTGACGTTTAGAATGCCGTATCCCGCATCAGGATTTCGGCCTTCCAAAATATCATAAATGTGCGCAACATCCCTCAAGCGATATCCGTTGTCTTCTATTGCAATGACGATGTAATCCAGCTCCAGCTTGATCGTTATCCATAGCTCGCCATCACTATCCATTCGTTTGATGCCATGTACGATTGCATTTTCGATAAGCGGCTGCAGTACAACCTTCGGAATTAGACAGCTCTTCGCTTCCTCTTGAATGATCCAATTGACATTAAAATTATAATCATAACGTTTTAGCTGCAGCCTTACATAAGCCTCTGCATGCTGCAGCTCTTCTTCAATCGTAATTAATGATTTGCCGCGGCTAAGGCCAATTCGCATAACAAGGGACAGATCACGCACCATTTCCGCTGACTCGTCCGTTCCCTCAAGCGTCATCCGCCAATAAATAGACTCCAGCGTATTGTACAGCAGATGCGGATTGATTTGTGAATGAAGGATCGACAGCTCCGCCTCCTTTTGCTTCAGCTCAAGCTCATATTTATCATGGATCGTTTCATTTAACCGCTCTGTCATATCCATGAAATTGTTGTTTAAAATTTCGATTTCATCCTTAGTACGCTGCGGATACTGTGTTAATCCAAGTGGTTTGCCTGGCTCATAAGAGCGTGTATGTCTAGCGAGTCTAGAAATTGGACGAACAATGGAACGAATAAAGTAAACACCTAATAAGAGCAACAGCAGGAAATAACCCATCATTGAATAATAAACGAGCTGCTCAATAACCTTATGATCACCGATAATGGATTGCAGCGGTGTTTTGTAGAGCAGCTTTGTTTTGCTTTGCTCGCTTTGATGAATGGCATACAGCCACTTCTTGCCATCAACCTCCAGCGTATAATATCCACTCGGCGAACTCGATACGTAGTCCGGCAACGGGAGGATCTTTCCGATGGAGTAGTTGCTTGTTGTTGAGATGATCGTATTATCTTCATTTAAAATCAATAATTCGCCATCCTTCGCCACATTATCAGGATCAAGATCACTTGCCAGCACACGTTCAAGTCCCGACGCGATCAAGTACCCAGCTTCTGGTGATCGCCCATTCGTTATGCTGTTCATTTGTTTAACCATAACAAGCGTCTCCAGATCGGACGGATTATCTCCGAATTGATGCAGTACCTTCAGCACTCCCCGTCCCTGAGCACGATAAGCCTCCTTATACCATGGAAGCGCATCCACATTTGTAGAGAAGTAGATGCCTCGCGTCTGCATATCCAAAGAAGGCACAAAAGAGTAAAGGCTTTCAGAATCCGGCATGAAAAAAGAATACGCTATTTTAGGAGATGTTTGTTTGAGCAGCATCTCATCCAGAGACGTGAATCGTCTAAAACGCTCGTAGGATGAAGACAACGGGATATTAAGCATTTCCTGAATTTCCTTGGTCATCATGATCGAATTCATGGTCTCTTCCATATGCATGATAGTTCGATCAATCGTTACATGACTCGATTCCACCCACTTCACCAGCGTCGAACCCACTTGCCGTTCCGTAATTTCTGCGACATTCCGCGAGACAACCCAATCCATAAAAATAACAGGTATAACGACTAGTACGATAAACAACGCGATGAACCGCTGGAGCATTGTGAGATTAGTAAAGGATTCTCGCATCTATTATGCAGCCTCTTTCCATTGAATACTTCTTAAATCTAAATTGTAGCCGATAATACGCCCGCTTCCATGTTCAATATTATGTTTATTGTAATCGATATTCAGATCTTTTTTCGACATCTTTTTTCATAACATAATAAAACGGCCATCTTAATCGCAAAAAAAAAAGACTGTCCTTTAAGTAGATCACTCTACTTAAAGGACAGTCTCTAATGTGATGCTTTATATTTAGCCTTCGAGAAGAAGTGCTTCTGGATCCTCTAGAAGCGCTTTGACGGTTACGAGGAAGCGAACAGCTTCGCTGCCATCTACGATACGGTGATCGTAAGACAATGCAAGATACATCATCGGACGGTTTTCCATACGAACGTCATCGATTGCTACTGGACGAATTTGAATTTTGTGCATGCCGAGAATACCAACTTGCGGTGCATTAAGAATTGGCGTGGACAGCAAGGAGCCAAATACGCCGCCATTCGTAATAGTGAAGCTTCCGCCTTGCAAATCAGAAATAGCAAGCGTGTTTGATCTTGCTTTGCCAGCAAGCTCAACGATATTTTTCTCGATTTCAGCGAAGCTTAGACGGTCCGCGTCACGAACGACCGGAACGACAAGACCTTCTTTTGCAGATACTGCAATGCCGATATCATAGAATTTTTTCGTAACAATATCTTCGCCGTCAATTTCAGCATTAAGCAGCGGGAATGCTTTAAGCGCACCAACTACAGCTTTCGTAAAGAATGACATAAAACCTAGGTTTACATCATTTTTCTCGAAGAAAGCTTGCTTGCGGCGTTTGCGCAAATCAAGAATCGCAGTCATATCCACTTCATTGAAAGTCGTCAGCATCGCTGCTGTGCGTTGTGCTTCAACTAAGCGGTTAGCAATCGTAACCCGGCGACGAGACATCCGTTTGCGTTCAGTCGGCTTCACATCTTTGCCTGCGTTAGCAGGTTCTGATTGTGTTAGCGGAGCAGATTTAACCGGAGTGGCAACCGCTGGTGCAGGTGCAGCAGCAGGAGCTTGTCCTTGCGCTGAAAGATCAATGCCTTGCTCACGAGCACGTTTACGAGCAGCTGGCGATGCATTAATCGTTGCTGCACTTTCATTTGCAGAAGAGGCAACAGGCGCTGCTGGAGCAGCAGCTGGTGCAGCTACTGCGGCAGGAGCAGCAACAGGAGCTGGCTCAGCTGCCGGAGCAGCAGGTGCGGCTGCGCCGCCCGCTGCTTCTCCAATCGAACCGATCGCTTCGCCTACAAGTACAACTTCTCCGTCTTGTTTAGCGATGCGAGATACAACACCGCTATTGTCAGCGCTAATTTCTATGTTAACCTTATCGGTTTCAAGCTCTAGTAGGACATCTCCCTGATTGACGGAGTCGCCTTCCTTCACGAACCATTTGGTAATTGTGCCCTCAGAAATGGACTCGCCTAGTTCCGGTACAATAATTTCAGCCATTAGTCACTACCCCCTAATCAAACTTGTTTCAACTGGTTTGCCGTTCAATGCTGTCGAAATAATCCATTTTTGTTCTGCGGCATGTACTTCTTGGTGTCCGCTTGCAGTACTTGAACGATCAGGTCTGCCAACGTAGCGAACAGCTGCCTTCTTAGGAGCTAACGCGCGAAGACGCGGTTCCATGAAGCTCCATGACCCCATGTTTTGCGGTTCTTCTTGTACCCATACGATTTCTTCAAGCTTGTCGAATTGCTTCACAATGCGTTCGATTTCTGCATGAGGGAACGGATACAGCTGCTCTACTCTTGCAACACGCAGCCATTCATAATCTTCAGCATTTGTCGATGCAAGCGCCTCTTCAATATCGATAGCTACTTTACCTGTGCAAAGAAGCAAACGTTTCACTTTATCCTTCTGTTCCTTCGGCTCTGTCAGCTTGAATTGCGGAAGCACCGGCTTGAATGAGCCTTCGCTGAACGCAACACCATGCGACGCAACACGAGGGTTACGGATCAAGCTCTTAGGCGCCATTAGAACGAGCGGACGAACATGCTCCGTGCCAAGCGACGCTGCTTGCTTACGCAGCAAGTGGAAATATTGAGCGGACGTTGAAAGGTTCGCAACGGTCCAGTTGTTATCAGCTGAAAGCTGAAGGAAACGTTCAAGTCTAGCGCTTGAATGCTCCGGTCCTTGGCCTTCATAGCCATGCGGCAGCAAAATCGTAATGCCTGATTTTTGCGACCATTTCGCACGGCCAGCTGAAATGAATTGGTCAAAAATAACTTGGGCAACGTTGGCAAAGTCACCATATTGCGCTTCCCAGATAACAAAGGTTTCAGGCGCAAATACGTTGTAGCCATATTCAAAGCCGAGTACTGCCGTTTCCGACAATGGGCTGTTATGAACGGCAAAGGATGCTTTCGCTTGCGGTAAAATGTGCAGCGGCGAGAACTTTGCTGCCGTCGCATTATCATTAAGCATGATGTGACGATGTGCAAACGTTCCGCGCTCCGAATCCTGACCGCTTAGACGAATAGGTGTACCGTCTGCAAGAATCGTTGCGAATGCAAGCGTCTCGGCATGTGCCCAGTCAACCTTTTCCCCATCGTTCAAAGCTGAAGCTCTGCGCTGCAAAATACGTTGAAGCTTCGTATATTCGGTGAAACCCTCTGGACGGTTAAGCAGCTCCAGGTTGATTTCACGAAGCGTCTCAAGAGGAACTGCAGTGCGTACTTCCTCGCCTGTAGGCAGCGTTGTTTTGTTTTGCTCACCACGAAGCTTCGGCTCGCCTTCCTTCGCTTTCATCGCATCATAGGCTGCTTGCAGCTTGCCGTTCGTACGTTGACGCAATTCTTCAACCTGCGCTTCCGTAATCGCCTTCTCACCCTTCAACTGCTCGCTGTAAAGCACGCTTACGGTCGGATGATTGCGAACCTTTGCATACATCAGCGGTTGTGTTACTTCTGGATCGTCCATTTCATTATGACCGAAACGACGGTAACCAATCAAATCAATAACAAAACCTTTATTGTAGCGGAGACGGTATTCACAAGCGAGGCGTACTGCTGCCAAGCAAGCTTCCGGCTCATCCGCATTTACGTGTACGATAGGAATGTCGAAGCCTTTCGCAAGATCACTTGCGTAATGCGTCGAGCGTGAATCAATGCTGTTCGTCGTAAAGCCAAGGCGGTTATTTGCGATAATATGAATCGTACCGCCATTGTGATAACCTTGCAGCTTGTTGAAATTGAGCGTTTCCGCAACAATTCCTTCTCCAATGAAAGCCGCGTCGCCGTGAACGGCAATCGTCACTGCTTTCGCTGGATCTTGTGTAGGCATTCCACGCTTGCTTCGATCTTCTTGAGCAGCGCGTGTGAAGCCTTCAACTACTGGATTAACAAATTCCAAGTGGCTCGGGTTGTTCGCAAGGGTAAGATTCGCACGAATCGTTTCGCCTTCCTTCACAGCTCTGTCAGCACCTAGATGATATTTTACGTCGCCGGTCCAGCCATAATTAAGGCCCATTGATCCTTCAGACGGAATAAGCTCTTTATTCGGAGCATGGTGAAATTCAGAAAATATTTTCTCATAAGGCTTGCCAAGTACATGCGTCAGTACGTTGAGACGACCGCGATGCGCCATGCCCATAAGGATATGGTTTGCTCCATCATGCGCTACGGAGCGGACGATTTCATCAAGCACTGGCACGAGCATGTCTACGCCCTCGATAGAGAAACGTTTTTGTCCAACGAATGTCCGGTGCAGGAAGTTCTCGAAATACTCAACTTCCATTAGACGCTCAAGCAGCGCTGAACGTTCTCTTGCAGACAGCGGTGCTGGGAAGCTTCCCGACTCCGCCTGTTTGTTAAGCCAATTGCGTTCACTCTCATCATGAATATGTGTAAATTCATACGCCGCTGAACGGGTATAAATCTCTCTCAAGCGGTTGATTGCTTCCCAGCCATTCGAGATTGATGCTGGCGCATTATCCCAAATAAGCGATGCT
Source organism: Paenibacillus sp. 01T47 (assembly GCF_056398245.1). NCBI lineage: Bacteria > Bacillati > Bacillota > Bacilli > Caryophanales > Paenibacillaceae > Paenibacillus > Paenibacillus sp. 01T47. The sequence goes on along the minus strand of NZ_JBFTPA010000003.1, from coordinate 123,411 downwards.
GGAATAGAAGTTAAATCCGCTTGCGTAAGTCCGAAAGTTTCTGGCTCAAGCAGCTTTGTATCAGCAGCAGGGCTGAAGCCGAGCGGATCAATATCTGCAGCTAAATGGCCGTATCTGCGAATGTTCAGCATTAGCTGATGCGCAGCGACAACCTTTTTCAACATATTTGAATCAATCGGACCAGGTGCTGCTGCATGTGATGCAGCCTTTTGCTCGCTTGGCTTAGCCGTAATGCTCGGAGCTTCTCCTTGTAGTGTAGCCGGAGGTTCCCCGAAACGTACAAAAAGCTCACGAACTGTAGACTCTACGGAGTCTGGATCAGTTAAGAAACGCTCGTATTGCTCCTGCACATACCCAAGGTTGGGGCCATAGTAGCTTTGCCAAGGCGAATAATTTCGCTCATCATGGTTGCTCATTGCAGAAAATTCCACCCTCTCTATTCATTGCCATCCTATTATTTTCTAAGGCGATGCTCGCCATACATGCTCGCCAACTTGCACTTGCCTAAATCGTTTTCAATAATAATCAAGCAAACACTAATCCCTTAACATATAAAGGGAAAAGTAAGAAAAATGAACATGTGTCAGGGACACCGTTTTATAGCTCATATATATTCTAGTACATAGTACGCTCTCCATCCATAACCATATTGGCATCGATATCATCCATTTGAAGCATTGATTGTCTCTTTTGGACAACTAATTGAGCATTAATTCTGATCTTGCTGCTCGATTGCATCAATTGAAGGCTTTAGGCCGTTTTTCAGCGCTTCCTGTAAAAACAAAATCGATTCTCGGTTCTGGTATTCGCTTACCTCATGACCTGAAAATGGATAATCATTTAGCTGCTTAAGCGATCGTATCCGATTGTATACGGCGTAGATGGTCTCTGGCATACACACGGTATCTTTCCATCCAACCGACATCAACACAGGCGCCTTAATGCGTTCAGCCAAATTCAACAAGTCAAAATGAGCAAGCGTAGACAGCACTGCGTTGAGCCGATCAGGATACCTTTTAATGTACTGAGCAATTTCCGTAAGCGAGCTCGTCGAATTCATTAGGCCAAAATCCATATGGCACATGTTCGGAATATCGGCAACGACCGCGCTTACCTTGGAGTTCAGCGCTGCAGCAAGCAATGATAATCCGCCTCCTTGACTAGCGCCAACAACCGCAATCCGCGACTCATCCACCTCATCCTGTAGGGCAGCTGTATCCACCGCTCTAACCGCATCCATTGTAATCGCCTGGTAGTAGCTGCGCTCGGTATTCGTTATTCCCTGTGAAACCCAGCCTTTGACGAAACCTTCATCAGTGGTTAGCAAGCTGCCTGTTTCGCCACCTTGCCCTCTAGCATCAACTGCAAATACGGCATAACCCAGCAGCAGCCACGCAGCATAACGCTCTGGTAGTCCCTTATCGCCTGTATAACCCTGATAAATAACGACACAAGGCAGCTTCGAACCGTTCACTCCTTGCTGAGGCACGATGTATAACCCGTGAATAGGCGTATCATCTCCGCCTTTAAAAGTTAAACGCTCCGTTCTCACCGTTGTGATTGGAGTTTCAACCGTTTGTCTCCTCACATCAAGCGGCCTCTCTGCATAGCTGTTTAATACATTTTCCCAGTATTGATTTAACTCTTCAACATCCATCGTTACGGATGGCCGATAAGCTAATAAATCATTTTTCCTTCTATTTATTGCATGCATATAAGTATACCCCTATTCCACTATGTATTTTCGTTCCGACACACAAAGAAATTGTTCTTTGAGGCATAAATAAAATAAGCTATCTCAAGTTTAACTCATTGAGCCAAACCAAAAATAGCCTTTTTTGAAAATGAATTGTTCATTATATACCGTAGGGCATTAACAGTTAGCAGATACATGTTTTTTTCTTAACGCCTGCTTTGCCCAAAGAAACTGTTTTTTGGATGTAATCACTAGCTAACGGGACCTTGCACGCTGTATTTCCGACATCTACATGCACCTTGCCGATGAATGCTGCAACGGCCTCTGCTTCTTCACGCAGCTCCGTGACATAAATACCGACAATCATCACGAAGGTGTTCATCGTATAACGAACACGATTTTGCTCCGTATGAATAGTTTCCTTTATTCTATTTAACAAAAAGCGTATTTCATCAAAATCCAGCTGCTCGTCCGGTGTAATAGAGAGGTAATTCGCATAAGTGCTCCAGCCGCACGTTGACACCATTTCTTCCGAGGAGTCTATCCATTCTACTGCCAGCTCATGGGCAAAAGGGCTTTCCGCTGCGACACCTGCTACCGTATATTCTGCTGCCATGTACCAATAAGCTTGTTTGACCCATTGCTGCAGCGTCTCTTTAGCAATGGTTTTTGGATTAACTGAAAGTCCCGCCAAATACATCGCATCGCTATTACTGGACGCAAACAGCTTTAGCGCTAGCTCTTCGTCTTTTTTCACATATTTAACAAGCTTCTTCAAATCACCGATTTTCACACCAAAGAGCGGCTCCATCGCTCCATGACGAATAAAGGTCATTTTTGTTTGCTCATTGCCTAGCCGCTCTAATTCCTTCATTATCTCTTCATAGGTCATATGTCAGCCCTCCATTTTAGTCCACGTATTACTTCGCAAATAAAGGAGGTACGCCATGCGCGGCGAACCTCCAAATCATCACATCTCAAAGCTTATTCTTGCTGTACAATCAATTCAACTAAAGTTCTAACCATAACGCCAGTAGCTCCCTTAGGCTCCCAGCCTCTGCTCGAATCCAGCCATGCAGTTCCGGCAATATCGAGATGCACCCACGGTAATCCTTCGGCAAAATGTCCAATGAACAATCCGCCGGTTATCGTACCGGCATATCTTCCGCCGCTATTTTTCAAATCTGCTGCATCGCTTCTAATCTGCCGCTTATATTCCGGATAAGAAGGAAGCTGCCAGATTCGTTCGCCAGCTCTCTCTGACGCAAGCTGCACCTGTTTGTAGAGCTCGTCATTGTTTGTAATCGCGCCTGTTGCGTGCGTACCCAAGGCTACGGATACGGCACCAGTTAAAGTTGCCACATCAATCAGCTTCGTTGCTCCTCTTGTAATGGCGGTCGTAAGTCCGTCTGCCAGCACTAATCTGCCTTCAGCATCGGTATTCACAATCTCAACGGTATGGCCGCTCATCATGCGCAGCACATCTCCAGGTTTAATCGCTCGGTCTGAAGGCATATTCTCAGCTGTCGGAATGACTGCGATGACGTTGATTGCTGGTTTCAGCTCTCCAATGACGCGAATAGCACCCAGCACAGCAGCAGCGCCGCCCATATCGGAAATCATATCCTGCATGCCTTCCGCTCTCTTCAAGGAAATACCGCCCGTATCAAACGTAATTCCTTTTCCGATTAGTCCCCATGCCTCTTCTGAATTTGGATTGCCTTTATAGTGAATAACGATCATACGCGGTGGATTTATGCTGCCTTGTCCAACGCCTAATAGACCGCCCATCCGCTGCTCAGCCGCGCTCCACTCGTCAATGACTTCTATTTCCAAATCAAGCTCACGCGCTAATTCCTCTGCATGATACGCCAACCGTTCTGGCGTAAGATCATTACCAGGCAGATTCGTAAGATCTCTTGCTAAAATGACCCCTTCAGCATACAACCGGCCTTTTGTTATTCCTTGTGTCCATAAAGCGGCTTCCTCTGCTGATGCAGCTGCTCCCTGTGGTACGAGTGCAACCTCTTTCAGCGAAAATCGCTCCGCTTTCTCCCGTTTCAACGGCTGTCGATCATGAAGCGCGAGCAGCAAGCCCTCAGTCAGCGCTTGTGCAGTAGACTCTGCTCCAAGGTTTTCAGCTTGCCCTTCAACAAGTGCATCAGACAGCAGTACTTGCACATTTACCGCCTGTAATTTTTTCAATGCTTTGGCTGCAGCCGCTGCTGCAAGCCGCAGGCTCGTAGCTCCGCCATCCTGATCAAGCCCAACAAACACGATGTGAGACGCAGGATACAATCCAAGTGTCGGCATAATCTCCGTTTGCTCCGAATCCGCTTTAAACAATCCTTTAGCATAACGTCCTCTAAGCGCTTCATCGATTTGCGGCTGTACGATCGGGGTAACTGCATCTGATTGCGTCAACTCTTTTTTACTGACAAAACGAATAACCGCATCTACATTTGCTTGCTCTGTACCGCGAACCCCGTATGTAAATTGAATAGTCATTATTATTTCCTCGCTCTCCAAATGGATTTGCCTAACCGAATCCATTTCATTTGAATCGTTTCAATCGCTTTTTTCAAACTCATTATACCTAAGCGTTCTCCTCTTTGCCATGTTTATAATTGCAGACTTGTCACTTAGCTAACATGATATGAAAAAGCAAAATACTCCCCGCCCACGATTGGGGGAGAGCATCCGATTCAATTCAGCTAAGCCAATCCTTTTGTAGTGAACATTAAGCTAATGGCAGTGTCAGAATAAATTCAGTTCCTACCCCTAATTGACTATCCACTCTAATCGTACCATTATGATTGCGAACAATTCTGTAGCTTACCGATAAGCCTAACCCTGTACCCGACTGCTTCGTCGTAAAGAAGGGGTCAAACAATCTGCTCATCGTTGCTTTGTCCATGCCTTTTCCATTATCCTTAATAATAATTTCGGCAAATTGTCCATTTCCACGCGTAATAATATCAATAAGGCCCCTTCGCTCGCTCTGAACTTCTTCAATCGCATCGAGTGAATTTTTAATAATGTTCAAAATAACCTGCTTCACTTGTTTAACATCAATCGAGACGAGATGCTCTGAGCAATAACACTCCGCTTTAATTTCGCAATTCCGCATCAAAGCTTCACTTTCTGTCAGAAGCACAACCTCTTTTATTAAATGATCGATAGACACCAATTGTTTCATTGGTGCTGATGGCTTGGACGAATTTAGAAATTCATAAATGATATCATTTGCCCGGTCGATTTCCGTTAAAATAATACGAGCGTATTCTTCTTTGCCCACTTCCAGTAAATATGGCCGCAATAGCTGAATAAAGCCGCGAATGCTTGTCAACGGATTACGAATTTCATGTGCAATTGCAGCAGCAATTTTCCCGAGCATGGCAAGCTTGTCGTTTTGCAATGCCGTCTGCTCAATTTGCTTATATTCAGAAACATCCTTCACGCTAATTAAAAAATCACCGTCTAACTGATCACCGTATGTAACCGTTACCAATAGATGTTTACCATCTTTGTGTTGGAACTCATAATACTTGCTATGCATGAGAAACATTTCTTTGTAGAGTCTAAGAACTGTTCGCTTCGTGCTGCTAGTAAGCCGCCGATGTCTTAATATTTCCTTTATCGTACAACCAATTAATGTTTTCCGAGGGATGTCGAGCAGCTTGGCCATTTGTACATTAATAAACGATAAAATTCCATCACTATCAAACAAAGCAATTCCGCTGTCCATGTGCTGCAAAACATTTTCATACTTATTTTTGACTCGTTCAAAGGAGCGGTTGGACCTGAAAAGCATCTCTCGCATTTCAGTGAATTTTTGCTCCGTTGATCTCTCTGGCTGCAAACGAAATCGGCAAGCAACCATAATCTCCATTAAAAATACAAAGGAACGATTATATAATCGCACAGCCTCCTCCGAGTCAACATTTGCAGCCAAAGACTGTATGCATTCCTCATGTACGGCAATAATTTCTTCAGGATTTATTCCGTAAAGCTCCTTGCCAAGCTCGTTAGCATGGAATAATGATACTTCCTTACCACTCCGAATATACTCGGCAAGCGCCGGGAAATAGCGCTTTCGAATGGCCAACATCTTGTACTCCTCCCCGGCAGCATCTATAAATAACGGTTACAGTTACTACTAATCATAGGGCGAGTTTACAATCCCTGTCAATCGGAAATCCTGTCGAATTATGCACCGTAAATAGGCAAAAAGTCTGCCCAAAAGTCATCTAGGACTTTAGCCTACTGCATTCATTTCCTGCTATTTGTTCATTTTTATATCGGAAGTCTAATCATTATTGTTGCTCCCCCGACCTTTATACCATCTATCCCAATCGTACTTCCATTCCTTATTTTTTTTATCATCATCTCGATTTTTCCAATTATGATTTTCCTGATTGCCTTGATGACTGTTTACGTTATTATTGCGATTATTGTTGCGATCATTGCGATCTCGATTTCGATCATTGTCATCATCATTATTATTTCGATCATGATTATGATTGTTATTATTTTTGTCGTCATCGTTATGATCGTTTTTACCGCCGCTCGGCATTGTAGGCTGAACTGGCTTAGTTGGTTTCCCTGGCGTAATTACCGGCTTGTTGCCCCATGTCCCGTTTTTATTGGGCTTATTAGTTGCGTTGCCTTTATTTACTCCGCTAACGACAGGCTTATTTGGTTTTTCCACTTTTACAGGCTTGTTTGCAGTTGGAGTCGTAGTCGGTTTAATCGGTTTCGGTTTCGGCTTTGTTTCTTCCTTTTGCTGCTTAACCTTATCCTCTTTCTCCAGTGCTACCAGCTTCTTGAGCTTTTCTTTGCTCGTATCTCCCGCATTGCTAACAATCGTCTTCACTCCGCCGATAGACGCTGTTGCCTGATCGATGGATTGCTTTTTCAATTGCTCCAATTCGATACTGTAACCTTCATCCTTTGCCATTAAATATACGGCCATCTTGCCTGAAGAAATACCATTTATAGCTGCCTCCTCACGCACCTCATTAGGCAGCGACAACGTTGTAATTGTAGCAGTTGCTGCTTCTGCCTCAAGCTGAGCGAGCAGCATTCTCAGTTTCTCGTCGACTTTTCCCGTCAAAATATTCTCAAAATCGCCTTTACTCGCAAAATTGTCGTCTAATAAAACACTCGTAATAAAAATATCTTTGTTTGGCGTATCCAGATAATGTGAGCCTTTAGCCCTCTCCAAAATAGAAGCTGCAACCTCTTCCACATGAATACCTGCGTATTTGAGCCCTTTAATAATGACTTCTCCATCTTCATTAAGTGCGCGAAGCTCACGTACTTTCTCGTTTTCATCGACGCCCAGCTCTACGCTTGGATTAATATCCATGCTCACGTAAGCAACTACGGATTGTGAGTCTCTTTGCATGAAAAATAAAAGTGGAACAAACAGAATCAAAATAAGGGCGGCAGCACTCCCATACCAATAAATCGGCCTCTGGATGATGTGCTTCTTAAACTCTTCTTCGAATGTCACTTCTTCTCCGATTTGTGTAGTTCCCTGAATAGGGGCTTGCAAAAATTGACCGTCTGCCGTCATCACAACTGCATACTGCTTATGAATGCTCATAACGACTCCACGTTTCATTTGCTTGCCTCCTTATTCTCGACGATGCGCTCATCGGATATATGTAAATAATCATGCATGTAAGGGTATGTTCCAGAAATGATTAGTGCGATAGCAATAATATATTTTCGATTTCTTTCCACCGTTTTGCGGGAAACGCCGCACATTTCGGTCAGCTCTTTTACAGCCAGCTTATTCGTTTGCCTTAAAGAATCTAATAAGTCCGGTTCACTTACGAGCGTTTGCGCGATACCAATCAACAGCTTTCTTGAATCGGTATGCTTGGGAGAATTGTCTACCAATTCTGCAAAGGAAATGCCAAATCGCAAAAGCTCTTGATTAAGCTCAGTAATCTCAAGCCTTCTCTCGTCCTCTGTGCGCTTCATTTCAAATGCAGTCATCGCTTGTCTTGTCTCGACTGAATTATATTGAGGCTGCTCCTCATCCTCTGAGTCGAACATACTGTAAGGCACAACCTGAGAATGCCTCTGTTCTTTCCGGACATGGTCAATAAGCCGACGACGAATGACGGTTTCAGCAAATCCGAGAAATGATTTTCCAGCACTGCTGGAAAACTGATTGATGGCTTCATTAAAAGCGAGCAGCGCTATGCTGAATTCATCATCTCGACTCGGATCGATATACCGTTTACAAAATCGACTTGTAACTTTCATTATATATGGCTTATAGTCTGCTATGAACTGCTCACGCAGCAGTTCGTCACCTTCATGAATATGAGCAACCCATTGTTCTGGAGTGAGCTTCTGCTCATCCTCTGCTGCTTTGGCAGAAACAGACTTCCGCAGAAAGCGTTTGAACAAAACAAGTAACAACCGCTCCACCTCACTATTAGTATGATTCGTTTCTGTCTGCCCGGTTTCGGGGGGTACATTCTGAGAAAATCTTAATTTACATTTAAAAGCATCTTTAGTGCCATTTATATCGCCAAAAAACCGTTGATTGAGAAACAAACGAACCTAATAAAATTACAAAATGATACATTTTTATATGATCAAAATAAAGAAAAGCCCCCGTGAAGGAGGCTCACCATTCATGTTTAAAAAACTAAACGGAAGTACGGCGTTGACGGAGCTTATTCCTTCTATTGTTGAGCATCCCTAGACGCTTCTTAAGAACAAGCTGCCATTCCGTATCCTCAATTTGCTTAGCAAAGCTTAGCAAATCAAGCGCCATATCGATTTGACTGTGGACAACATCCATTGGATCCTCATTCTCATGGTTAACACAATTCTCAAGCAGCGCCTTGCCTTCTTGCTCTACGTACTCCTGAAAATCAACTTCAGCAGCACCGTCGCCATGTGCATATTCGGCCAGTATCTCATATTCATTTTCAATTAAATAATGAATATCTACACGGTGACAGACAGGACAAAACATAATGGGCACATTGTGAATATGCGTCCGAATATGCTTAAGTGTACCTTTTGTTCCAATCATACTAGCTCCACAGCAAAAACTCATTGACGACTCCTCCTCAAAGGTTTACGCAGTAAACCTATCTTCGTAAGCATCATCTTAGGTTTGCGTAGCAAACCTATCTTCAAAACCATCATCTAAAGTTTGCGTTAACAAACCTATCATTTTTTATTATCTGTTGCTAAGTATACCATATTCGCTCTGCATGGACGAAATTCCTGCTTTCTCCTCACATTATCCGTATCGCTATGTAGACAAAAACAAAACCCGTACCATTAAATGGCACGGGTTTTGTTAATACTGCTATTCGAAATATATTATTTCGATACCAAAGTTTGTTGACCTGGTTTCCAGTTGATTGGGCAAAGACCACCGGATTGCAAAGCTTGCAATACGCGAAGAGTTTCGTCTACGCTGCGGCCAACGTTGTTGTGGTTAACAACTTGATATTGTACTTCGCCTTCTGGATTGATGATGAATAGACCGCGAAGAGCGATACCTTCTTCTTCAATCAATACACCGTAGTCACGAGCTACGCTTTTCGTAATATCAGCAGCAAGAGGGAATTCTAGTTGACCTAGACCATTATCGTTAACCGGCGTGTTGATCCATGCGCGGTGACTATGTTTGCTATCAATGCTGACACCAAGAATTTCAGTGTTCAAGCTTTTGAATTCAGCTGCAGCCATGCTAAGTGCAGTAATTTCAGTTGGACATACGAATGTGAAATCTAGTGGGTAGAAGAACAATACCAACCATTTTCCTTTATAATCTGCAAGTGATGCTGTACCGAAATCTTTACCGTCACCTGTTGCTGTTTCCATTGAAAAATCAGGGGCCTGACGGCCTACCAAACGCTCTGCCATAATAGAAAACCTCCTTGACCTATCCATAAATTTTATTGTTTATGTCACTTCGTCTGTGTGACTTACCTAGTAAATAGTATCACTAGTTTATAAACAAGTCAATATTATAATTAATATTTATTTATAATAATTACAATCTAGATGCTATTTTCTTAGAGCAGCTACGATCAAATCGCCCATTTCTGTTGTGCCAATTGCTGTGCTCTTATCAACAGCAATATCACCTGTACGGTGGCCTGCATCAAGAACTTCTTTCACCGCTGCTTCAATTGCTGCAGCAGCTTCGTGGTAACCAAATGTAAGGCGGAACATAAGCGCTACGGAAAGGATTGTTGCAATTGGGTTGGAGATGCCTTGACCCGCGATGTCAGGTGCTGAGCCGTGTACCGGCTCATACAAGCCGAAGCTGCCTTCGCCAAGCGATGCAGATGAGAGCATTCCGATTGATCCAGTCAGCATTGCAGCTTCATCACTAAGAATGTCGCCGAACATATTTTCTGTTACGATGACATCAAAGCTCGAAGGACGGCGAAGCAATTGCATTGCACAGTTGTCAACAAGCACGTGCTCTAGCTCTACCTCTGGATATTCAGGAGCGATCCGGTTTACCACTTCGCGCCATAGGCGGGATGTTTCTAGTACGTTTGCTTTATCAACAGAAGCAAGACGTTTGCCGCGAGTCATAGCGATATCGAATGCTTGACGAACGATGCGCTCGATTTCTTGCACGTTGTATACGCATGTATCAACCGCTTCTTCGCCGCCAGCTCCTTCACGACGGAATTTCTCGCCAAAGTAAATACCGCCAGTCAATTCACGAACAACGATGAGATCCGTGCCTTCAAGCACTTCTGGCTTCAAAGTTGAAGCTTCTTTCAAGCAATCGAATACGGTAGCTGGACGAATGTTTGAGAAAAGGCCAAGTGCTTTGCGAATGCCTAGCAAGCCTGTTTCTGGACGAAGCTCCTTGGAGTTGTTGTCCCATTTTGGTCCGCCTACTGCGCCAAGCAATACCGCGTCTGCACCTTTGCAAAGGTCAAGTGTTTCTTGCGGCAATGGTGTGCCTTTCTCGTCGATTGCAATACCGCCGAACAAGCCGTGTTCTGTTTCGAATTTGTAGCCGTAAAGCTCCTCGGTTTTTTTGAGCACTTTAAGAGCTTCGCCAACTACCTCAGGGCCGATACCGTCGCCGGCAATAACTGCAATTTTTTTAACTTCTGACATAATAATGTAACACTCCTCGTTTTGAGTTAAACTTGTCCATTCAACGTTTTCAAAAATATAAGAATTTATAAGTTTGTTAGCTTATAAAGGGCTTATATTTCACCGTCAAAGCTACTTCAGCGTCCAAAGGACGCTAAAGCGTTTTTGCTTGGCGAATCCTGTTGAAAAGTTCAAGTCTACACATTCATTCTCATTCTATTATCATTTGTACCATAAAAACGAGTTGATTACCAAGATATAAAATCTATTTACTCTATAGGCTGTAACTATAGGGTCATTCATTATCCCTTTTTTGAAGCTATATCTATCAAAGAACAAAAAAACAGTCCGCCCAAAGGTTATACTCTGGCGAACTGCTTTTCATTTAGATTAGACTCATCTTATCGCGGCGACCTGGCGTCTTGCGCTTCTCGATCAGTCGATTAAGTGCATCGATGTATGCTCGCGCGCTAGCTTCAAGAATGTCCGTGCTAAGTCCACGTCCTTGAGCAGAAACATCATCCTGCTTTAGTACAACATGAACCTCACCTTGCGCATCCTTGCCTTGCGATACGGATTTGATCGAATAATCTTCAAGCTCCACAACTTCCTGTGTCACCTTATCGATCGCGTTATAGACGGCGTCTACGGAACCGTTGCCGATTGCCGCTTCATCTATGACCTCACCCTCCGCTTTACGAATCCGAACGGATGCGCTTGGCGTAGATTGATTGCCATAACTGACTTGGATCATTTCTAATTTGAATACTTCCGGCGTATCGATGAGCTTCTCTTCAAGCAGAGCAAGAATATCCTCATCACTTACGGTTTTCTTGCGATCTGCCAAATCTTTAAATTTAGCAAAAGCAGCATTAACCGCTTCGTCCTCAAGCTCATAACCTAGGTCGATCAGCTTCTCACGGAACGCATGGCGTCCTGAATGCTTGCCAAGCACCAGCTTGGATTCCTTCAGTCCGATCGTATCCGGTGAAATGATTTCATACGTTGTTTTTTCTTTCAGCATGCCATCCTGATGAATACCAGATTCATGCGCGAATGCATTGGCACCAACAATTGCTTTGTTGCCTGGAACGACCATGCCCGTCAGCTTGCTGACAAGGCGGCTCGTCTTGGCAATTTCTTTCAGGTTCAGCGTCGTTTGAGCTCCGAAGTAGTCCGGACGCGTAGCAAGAGCCATTGCAATCTCTTCGATCGCTGTGTTACCTGCGCGCTCCCCGATACCATTGATCGTACCCTCAACTTGATCTGCACCATTCAAGATCGCTGCTAGCGAATTTGCAGTCGCCATGCCGAGATCATTGTGACAATGTGCGCTCAGCTGAATTTTTTCGATATTCGGCACATTTTCCTTCAACACCTTGAAGATGTTCCCAAATTCTTGCGGATTCATATAACCGACCGTGTCCGGAATGTTTACGACCGTTGCTCCCGCTTTAATGGCCATCTCAACGACCTGACACAGAAAGTCCAGCTCTGTACGTCCTGCATCCTCTGCTGAGAATTCAACTTTGTCAAAATATTGCTTTGCATACCGAATGGCACGCTCTGCCGTTTCAAGCACCTGCTCCTTCTCCATCCGCAGCTTGTGCTTGCGGTGAATCGGACTTGTAGCAAGAAATACGTGAATGCACGGATCCTGTGCGCCGATAAGCGCTTCACGAACAGCATCGATATCCTGCTCACGCGAGCGTGAGAGTCCGATAACTGTAGCATTTTTAACTGCTCGTGCTACCGCATTAACTGCAGCAAGGTCTCCCGGAGAGGCAGCAGGGAAGCCAGCTTCCATGCGGTCCACTCCCAGCCTTTCAAGCTGAAGGGCAATCTCTACCTTTTCCTTCGTGTTCAGGTTAACCCCAGGAGATTGCTCTCCATCACGAAGCGTTGTATCGAAAACATATATTTTCCGCATTTGTGCAATGCACCTCCGTGAACAAAATGATCCCGGTGCGCTCGGACCACATGGCGATACTACGTGCTCATCGTCAAACGATCCGGCGAACCGGGATATTTTCCTACATTCTATCTTTTATTACTTCTTGATCCAGTGCATCAATTCACGAAGCTGTGCGCCTGTTTTTTCAATCGGGTGAGCAGCTTCATTACGGCGAGTAGCTGTAAGCATTGCACGGTTCGATTGGTTTTCCAAGATGAAGTCACGAGCAAAACGACCGGATTGGATATCTTCCAATACACGTTTCATTTCTTTTTTCGTTTCTTCAGTAACAATGCGAGGACCAGTTACATAATCGCCGTATTCAGCTGTGTTGGAGATAGAATCGCGCATGGACGCCATTCCGCCTTCATACATCATATCAACGATCAATTTAAGCTCGTGCAAGCACTCGAAGTAAGCCATTTCTGGAGCGTAGCCAGCTTCAACAAGCGTTTCAAAACCAGCTTTAACTAGTGCAGTAGCACCACCGCAAAGAACGGCTTGCTCACCGAACAAATCTGTTTCTGTTTCTTCTTTGAAAGAAGTTTCGATAACGCCTGCACGAGTACAGCCGATACCTTTAGCATATGCAAGACCGATAGCTTTAGCATTGCCAGTAGCATCTTGCTCAATAGCGATTAGTCCAGGAACGCCAAAGCCTTCTTGGTACGTACGGCGAACCATGTGACCAGGAGATTTTGGAGCTACCAAGAATACATCTGTATCTTTGTTCGGAACGATTTGTCCGTAGTGAATGTTGAAGCCGTGGGAGAACATAAGAGCCGCGCCTTTTTTCAAGTTAGGAGCGATTTCATCATTGTACACTTTCGCTTGTGTTTCATCAGGAAGCAAAATTTGAACAACGTCAGCCACTTTAGTTGCTTCAGCAACTGTAAGTACTTCGAAACCATCTTTTTTAGCAACGTCTGCGGATTTACCAGGACGAAGACCAATAACAACTTTCAAGCCGCTGTCGCGAAGATTTTGTGCTTGAGCGTGACCTTGGCTGCCGTAACCGATAACTGCAATTGTTTTACCTTGTAGTACGCCTTGATCAGCGTCTTTTTCATAGTACATTGTAACTGCCATATTAATAATTGCCTCCTTTAGTTTAACCCTTTTGAGCGGGTGTTTAAGCAGAGAATGACCCTTAAGCAGCGGTTCTCCCCTTAAACTCCCGCTCAAAGCGGGATGTTGAATGATGAACTCTTATTACTTGGAATTGCCTCTGTTTAATGCTGTTACTCCTGTGCGCGACAGTTCACGAATGCCATACGGTTTAAGCAGTTCAACCATAGCATCGATTTTTTCAGTGTCCCCTACTACTTGTACCATAAGCGAATGAGTGCCAATGTCAACAACCGCTGCGCGGAAAGTTTCAACAACACCTAAAATTTCCGGACGAGATGCTGGCTCTGCATTCACTTTAATGAGTGCAAGCTCGCGGCCAACCATCGGATTTGAGCTAAGATCAATGACCTTAATAACGTCAATCAGCTTATATAGCTGCTTCGTTACTTGCTCGAGCGTATGATCATCACCAGAAGTGACGATGACCATACGCGACAAGCCTGCTTCTTCGCTGGAACCAACCGTTATGCTTTCAATGTTGAAGCCGCGGCGTCCGAACAGACCAGATACGCGCTGTAGAACGCCGGGCTGATCGTTAACGATTACTGCGATCGTGTGTTTTTTCATTCCGCATCCCCCATGATCATTTCGTCGATGGTGCTTCCTTGCGCTACCATTGGGTATACGTTCTCTTCTTTGCGAACGACGAACTCAACAACAGCTGGACCAGGATGGCGTAATGCTTCTTCCCATGCGGCACGAGCTTCTTCTTTGTTCGTTGCGCGGAAGCCTTTAACTCCGTAAGCTTCTGACAGCTTCACAAAGTCTGGGCTGCCTGAGAGATCAATATGACTGTAGCGGTTGTCATAGATAAGCTCCTGCCACTGTCTTACCATACCGAGCACCTGATTATTGATAATTACTACCTTAACCGGAATGTTGTTAATTGCGCAAATTGCAAGCTCTTGCGCACACATTTGCATCCCGCCGTCACCATTAATGGAAACGACTACGCGATCCGGATTCGCCATTTGAGCGCCGATAGCAGAAGGGAATCCGAAGCCCATAGTGCCTAGCCCTCCGGAAGTAACCCATGAACGAGGCTTGTTGAACTTGTAATACTGAGCAGCCCACATTTGATGTTGACCAACGTCAGTTGTTACAATCGCATCGCCATTCGTTGTCTCATGGATCAGCTCTACAACCCACTGCGGCTTAAGCTCAACGTCAGAATCCGTATAGCTGAACGGATATTGCTCACATGAAGCTTTGAGCTTCGCACGCCAATCATCCGCTTTGTCTGCACGTTTCGCGAGCTTATTCACAATTTCAAGAACAGTCTTTACATCACCGACAATCGGGATGTCTGTTGGTACGTTTTTGCCGATTTCCGCTGGATCAATATCGATGTGTACGATTTTCGCCAGTGGAGCAAAGCCCGCAAGCTTGCCGGTTACGCGGTCATCGAAGCGAGCGCCAATATTAATTAGCAAGTCTGCGCTTTGAATCGATTTATTAGCCGTATATGTGCCATGCATGCCTGGCATGCCTAGGAATAAATCATTGCCGCTTGGGAAAGCTCCCAAACCAAGCAATGTTGTTGTAATTGGTATTTGCGTTTTAGTAACGAATTCGAACAGCTCTTCATGTCCGCCAGAGTAAACGACTCCGCCGCCTGCTAGTATAAGCGGGCGCTCCGCTTGCTCAATCGCCTTAATCAGTTTATCCACTTGATTCTTGTTAGGCGTGACCGTTGGATTGTAACCACGGATGCTTACTTCTGTTACTGGCTTGAACAATGTCTTAGCCGCTGAGATGTCCTTCGGAATATCGATCAATACTGGACCTTTGCGCCCTGTGTTGGCAATATGGAATGCTTCGTGAATAATACGAGGCAAATCCTCAACGTCGCGAACCAAGTAGCTGTGTTTAGTGATTGGCATTGTGATTCCCGTAATGTCTGCCTCTTGGAAAGCATCGCTGCCAATCAGGCTGGAGATGACATTACCGGTAATAACAACTAGTGGTACGGAATCCATATATGCAGTTGCAATTCCCGTCACGAGGTTTGTTGCACCAGGACCTGATGTAGCGATACATACGCCTACTTTGCCGCTTGCGCGGGCGTAACCGTCTGCCGCGTGAATCGCGCCTTGCTCATGCCGTGTTAGTAAATGATTGAAATCGGGGTTTCCGTGCATCGCGTCATAAATGTACAACACTGCTCCACCTGGATAGCCGAACACACAATCTACACCCTCAAGCAATAGACTTCTTAGCAAAATTTCCGAACCAGAAATAACCTCAGGTTTCGAAATTCTTTCCTTCATTTCCTCTTTTGACTTCAGTGTTGCACCTTGCGTTATCATCAGTCATCCTCCTCTCAGAAAAAACAAAAAAACCTCTCGTTCCTCATGCTCCAATACGAAGCAACGAGGGACGAAAGGTATATCTTCCGTGGTACCACCCAAATTCGTTACACATCTCCCGATGTATAACCTCTACAAGTAAGAACGTCATGCATATACGTTCTACCAATGGCACTGTAACGCTTGCCCTGCGATTCCCCCTAATAGGCAACACATGGTTGCTTTTCAAGGAAACAGCTCCGAGGTGAGCTCGTAGAAAAGGGATTTTGGCGATGGTTGCAGCTAATCCATCCGCTCTCTGTTCAAAAGGGCCCTAAGCACTTCGTCCTCATCAATGCTGATTTTGTATTTACCACATGGTACGAATACCAGTACGTGGTAGATAAGACTTTCCTTATTATATGCCGTGAATCTCCGTTCGTCAAGAACCATAAACAACTCTTGTTGTAAAATGTATTCGGCGCAATCCTTTAGCGCGCTACATATACTAGTTTAGCCCTAATGCGGCAAATTCATGCTGCGTCCCAGATCCATTTGGCGCGGTAGAAATGGAATGATGAGCATGATTCGTATTTATGAGCCTAGGTATGATCAAGCCGAAGTGGTTCGCCTCATTCGCAATGAGCTTATTCCCTTATCCCATACGGTACACCAACATGATGCGCAAACGATTCGAGAGCTCCCTAAGCGTTTCCGTCGCGGTGTTACTTTTGTAGCATCCTTATCTAAAAAAAGCCCTCCAGTCTCCTTCATCCATTTTGAAGTGATGGGTGAGGTGCTTTATTTAGATATGATGGTCACGCATCCTGATCATCGGAATAGACAATGGGGCAGAAAATTAATAGCTCATAGCGAAGCTTACGGCAAAACGCAGAATTGCAAAGTCGCCAGGCTGTTTGTCGATCAGGTTAATGGTAAAGCACATCAACTCTATAGTAAGCTTGGTTACTATACCGTCCAATACTATCCTGAGCTGCGCTGCTACGAATTACTTAAACCGCTCACCCCGCTATGATTACTTAATTGCCATTAAAAACCGTTGTAGCCCTGGTTTCCATAACCGCCGTAGCCAGCATTGCCGTTATAACCAGCATTGCCACCATAGCCACCATAGTTGCCATTGCCGTATTGGTTAAAATTGTTATTGCAGCAGTTGCCGCCGCCGCCGTAGCCACCGCCAAAACCACCACCAAAGCCGCCGCCCCATAAAGGAAGCGTGCCGATGGCAAGAAGGTCAAACAATACGAGAGGCAAAATTGCTTTCGTTTGCACGAGCTTGCCTTTGTCTTTTTCGAGTGGAGCGACGATCAGTTTATTTTGGTGTACCCGAACGAGCTTGCCAGTGACGACAGAGCCGTCAGGACGTACTGCATAAATGGATTTGCCGACCAGTTTCCGTACTTGCTGCTTGGAAACGTTACGCATGCGAAATCCCTCCCTTCCCGTTGTCCTACAGCATATTCGCGGAGGGTGGCATCCGTCTGTTTATTTGTCCTCTGCTCTAATAAATGTGCGCATGTCGGTTCATTTTCGCAAAAAAAAAACGCAAAAAAGGCTGTCCAAAAATCATCGATTAGATGACTTGGACAGCCCTTATATGCGGTCAACGCCTAAGCGTTAATTTTTTCTTTTGCAATGCCAGCAAGCGAGTTGAACGAAGTCATATCGTTAACTGCAAGGTCAGCAAGGATTTTGCGGTTTACTTCTACGCCCGCAAGTTTCAAGCCGTGCATGAATTTGTTGTACGAAAGTCCGTTAATACGAGCTGCCGCGTTAATACGAACGATCCACAGTCTGCGGATGTCACGTTTTTTGTTGCGACGGTCACGGTAAGCGTACATTAGGGACTTACCAACTTGCTCCTTCGCTGTTTTAAACAGACGATGTTTCGAACCGAAATAACCTTTAGCTAGCTTTAGAATTCTTTTGCGACGACGAGTGCGGACAAAACCGCCTTTAACTCTTGCCATGAGTGGAAACCTCCTGTAGGTTGAATTAGCTTATTTGGTGTAGCTTATTATTACAAGTTAGCAAGGCCTTGTTTCAAACGACGAACATCGCCAGCAGCCATAAGCGGTTGGCCAGCAAGTACGCGTTTTTGACGACCGGATTTGTGTGAAAGCAAGTGGTTACGGTAAGCTTTGTAACGTTTTACTTTACCAGTTCCAGTAATTTTAAAGCGGTCTTTCAGACTGCTGTGAGTTTTCATCTTAGGCATATCAGTTATCCTCCTTAAAGTTCTTCATCAGTTGTTAGCTGTTGGTTTTGGGTGCCAAAATCATAATCATGCTCCGGCCTTCCAGCTTAGGAGCGCGCTCAACGCTGCATAATTCGGCAACCTCTTTTGAAAGACGATCCAAAATCTTTTGGCCTAGAGATGCATGTGCAATCTCACGACCGCGGAATCTTACGGATGCTTTCACTTTATCGCCTTCATTGAGAAACTTAACAACGTTACGAAACTTCGTTTGGTAGTCATTTTCATCAATGTTAGCACGGAACCAAACTTCTTTAAGATCAACGATCTTTTGGTTTTTGCGTGCTTCTTTTTCTTTCTTCTGCTGCTCATAACGGAATTTTCCGTAGTCCATGATGCGGCATACCGGCGGTTTAGCCGTCGGTGCGACGTTCACCAGGTCCAAATTCAGCTCGATAGCAAGCTGCATAGCATCGCGAATGGATTTAATACCGATTTGCTCGCCTTCAGCGCCTACTAAACGCACTTCTCTGGCCCGGATTTCATCATTGATTTGATGTTCTCTGCTAATAACGTGCCACCTCCAAAAATGGTTTGTTCATGTCTCCACGCAATAAAAAAATGCGGGTTCGCTCGAACCCGCATCTCATAACCGTACATGTATGTCAGAGCATCACTTCAGTTGAAATGATGGAATGACTAATCGATTATCGCGAACCAGCCAGCCTGAGCCGAAAGGTGAGAAGCGGGTGCTTCTGCTTGTGCGTATTAAGTTAGTTGTAAATGTTACCGTGTTACTATACCATGGCCTACAAAGCCTTGTCAACAAGCGATTACACTTGTTTGCTTTGAACTTCTTCAAGACGGATGACACGTGTATGCTGGGTATGACTCCACTTTTTGTTGTTTTGCGTGAAGAATGCATGCACCGTTATCGGCCACCATGACAAGGTGAACAATAGAAAGGTCGGAATCCGCAAATATAGCTTCCACGAAACTTTAGCCATATACATGGATAAAGGTATTTGCACAAAAATATATGCCATGTACGGAATGCTTAGCCAAATTGGAAGCAGGTTGTACACGGAGGTGACGTTATCTCCGCCTGACAGCAGGATGTCTCCCCAAATGATCGCTGCAATAAAAAATCCAGCCAAATAATTATAAGCATTGAACACATAAAGGGCCGCATCAATCTTCGTCATGCTGCGATCCTTGATTCCCTGCCAAAGCAGAGGAAGCATATGTTTACGAGTAACATCAAAGTGTCCTTGCATCCAGCGAAGCCTTTGGCGAGCTGATGCTTGGAACGTAATCGGCTTCTCGTCGAACACCTTTGCCTCAAAGTTGAACTTCGGATAAATTCCGCGTTTAATGCAGCGGACTGTAAATTCTAAATCTTCAACCAAGCTTGTAGCTCCCCAGCCCATTTCCTGAAGCAGCTTTGAATCAAAGCACATGCCTGTTCCACCTAGAAAGTTGGCAAGGCCAAGATTTGTACGCGGAAGCTGCCAAAGCCGGTTGCAGAACCAGTAGTTAATTGCATTTGCTGAGCTGACCCAAGAATCATTTGGATTTTTTGTATCCAGGTAGCCTTGAATAACTCGGAATCCATTGCTCAAATCATTGTTCATGTACTGCAAGAAATCAGTCGCTACAAGGTTATCGGCATCAAAGATCGCTACGCCGTCGTAGCTCTTTGGCATAGCCCACAACTCTTTAAGCATCCACTCAACTGCAAAGCCCTTGCCGCGTTGATTTGGATTTTCACGAACACATGCATATACTCCATCATAACTATTTACAACATCGACTGTACCATCGGTGCAATTATCGCAAATTACAAAAATATCATAAAGCTCCCGTGGATATTTCATTTTTTGCAAGTTTTCAATCAGTGCGCCAACAACCTGCTCTTCGTTATGAGCTGCTATCAGCAGTGCGAATGTTTTTTTCGGTGCATGAGAAAGATCTTCTTTTTTACGCCGCCATCCGAAAAACGTTAAAAACAGCTGATACACACCTAGCAACGCAAATAGAATTTGAACCACAAACATAATCGTATTGAACATGCGGCATTACCCCTTTAGACCCCATTTTTTTTGCTTTTTTTCAGCATCCACCCGTGGCTGCCGTAAGCTTTTTATTATATATTTTCTCTTTGTATGAGTGTTTCTCTGCAAACACTCTCGGACCTTAATTGATTCTCCACAGAAACAACTTCTTTGTCAAAAGTTGAATTAGTCTTCATTGCGCTTAATCTCGGCAGAAAAACGCTTGCATTGCACACGGATGAATACATTACCTCCTTTTACGACGACTCAGCCTTATTTTCAACCAATTGCTAAGTTTTTAGCACTAACGTCCTTATTTACGTTAAAATGTGTGAAAATGTTTCTTAAATCGAAATAGGTCTATGTGACGAACAAGTGAACGAGAAAGTTCCGTTCCGACATCTTTTGCGGTTTCGACAGACCCTGTCACAACCGCGTGGAATTTGTCCATTACAGTTTTACCATCAAATGCACATTATTAAACAGTAATTTGAAATCAATATTTATTCCCTGTATTTGGAGCGAAAACAGGATACCGATAGACGCATGACAGCGCATTCTCATCAGGCAGCACCCATGGAAAGCAAGTTAGTGCTATAATACTTACTTATCCTTAATATAGGGACAAGAAATAGTTTACGCTCAGCGAACAAAAACATGCTAAAATTAAGTCTGGAATTGATAAATGTTATAGAAGTAAGCCACCGTTAGGAGGATGACAGCGATGGAACGAATGATAGGCTGGCTGAAAACGAGTGAGCAAAGATTATTGATTTGGGCAAACCGGAGACCTTCAGGGAGAAAAAGACATCGAATTCTGGGGAAATGGTTAAGCACGGTCACACATATGGGCGGCGCAACCTTTACGCTCGCAACCGCCCTTCTATATGCACTACTTGCACCTGCTCCTTGGAGCCTTACTGGGTGGCAATGCTTGACTGCGGTCGTCATAAGCCATTTGCCAGTAGCAATTGTAAAGCGTAAATTCAAACGGCTTCGACCTTATCAAGCGCTGCCTGATGTAAATACATGTCATAAGCCGCTTGTCGATTCTTCATTTCCATCCGGACACACAACAGCGATCTTCGCATGGCTAGTCCCTATATTGCTGACTAGCGGGATATGGATGACTCTGCTGGTGCCGCTTGCGTTAATAATTGGACTATCCGTTGGATGGTCAAGAATGTATCTAGGGCTGCATTACCCATCTGATGTTGCAGCTGGCGCACTGATCGGAACGATCACAGCTTTGGCAGTCAATTATTCCTGGGTATCGTCTGCAGTAGGACTAAATTAATTATCCTCATCATCCGAATCATTCGATACGGATTCTGATGCCTCAGCTTCCTCTTTAAGCGACTTCTCATGTTTCGCTTCACGATGCTTCCGAATAGCCTCGGAGCCGATAACGGCTTCAACACGATAAATATTTTGTCCTTTTTCCATAAACTTCATCTCATATTCCGTAAACACAAGGTCCTCTCGAGGGCCTTCTTTGTGTAAATGAAGCGAAATATTGCGCATGATAAGCTCCATTTCCGCGAAGCTGTTCAATGAAAACTCAAACAGAGATTGTGAATCCGTCTTAAAATGGATTTCGCCGCGCTCGTTAAGCAGTTCAATATACTTGGCAACAAGTCTTGGATGCGTTAGTCTTCTGCGCGCATGCTTAGCCTTTGGCCAAGGATCGCTAAAATTCAGATGGACACGTTCAAGCTCACCCGGAGCAAACATCGTCTCAATTCCTTCAATATTAGCGCGAAGCAGCGCAAGATTGGGCGGATGAGACTCCCCTTTTTGCTCCCATACGATGCGTGCCTTCTCGCTTGCGCGGCGAAGAAGCTCATCATACATGTCGACACCAATAAAATTGATGTGCGGGTAGCGAGCACTCATTTGACTAATAAAACGACCCTTGCCCATGCCAAGCTCTACATATATAGGCTGGTCGTTGCCAAAAAACTCACGCCACTTGCCTTTGTGCGGCGCAGCATCGAGCACGACTAGCTCCGGCTGACCCTCTAAACTTTCACGAATACCTTTTCTTCCTCTTAAACGCATATGCAGTGATTCCTCCATTTATCGTAGACGATGCAACGAATAGACTAGTCCTTATTGTGCCCAAGAAATTGAGCAATGTAAAGAGGATAGAAAAAAGCCGCAGCCAATTATCGGCGATGCGGCTTGCTTATCATGTCATTGGATGTATAGTCGTTACAGCAAAAGCTGATACGGAATCGGAGCGTTCTCTTTCTGCTCACGTTCGTATGTTCCCACTAATACTTCATTCAACTTCTTGCGAGCGGAAATTTCTACACCATGATTATTGTGAAAGCGGACGCCTGTAAGCGCCATCAATTCTTTTACAGTTAGCTCAACAGTTACAGTATCGTCGCCGTGCGGGATTTTGGTTACATTATTCATCTCTAATCACCTCATCGATTTATTAGTAAGAGTATTTCCATTTAATCGACGTTTCATGAATGCAGGTGCATATGGGCTATGTTAGGTTTATTTGTTGTTTTGTCGCACTTTTAATATAACACTTCATGTAAGGTTACGCAAGTCTAAAAACACCCATTTCAAAAAATATTTCCAATTAAAGCGTTTTCGGAACATTCAATATCTATTCGCATGACAAACGTGGCTTTTCCACTCGTTTTTCGCTAAAATATAGGGTGTAGGTCTTGAATGAAGGGGAAAACGATGATTAAATTATCAACATCGCAACAGCAGCAGCCACTGCTTTGGGGCGATAAACGATTTCATACATGGAATTATGAAATGCATGAGCAGTTGGGAGGCAAGGTATTCAAGGTTACGCTTGATGCCGGCTTCACTTGCCCAAACCGTGACGGGTCCATTGCAAAGGGCGGCTGTACATTTTGCAGTGCTCGCGGCTCCGGTGATTTCGCGGGCAGCAGGCGGGACGACCTCGTTACACAATTCAATAAAATACGGGACCGTCAGCATCAGAAATGGCAAAATGCGCAGTATATTGGATATTTTCAAGCTTATACAAATACGTATGCGCCCGTTGAAGAGTTGAGGGAATATTATGAAGTCATTTTGCAGCAGCCTGGCGTTGTTGGTTTGTCTATTGCAACACGTCCTGATTGCTTGCCCGATGATGTAGTCGATTATTTGGCTGAGCTGAATGAACGAACCTACCTTTGGGTGGAGATGGGACTTCAAACCGTGCACGAATCTACTTCAGAGCTCATCAACCGGGCACATGATACGGCCTGCTATCTCGATGCCGTAAAGCGTCTTCGGGAACGCGGCATACGCGTATGTGCGCATATCATTTACGGTCTTCCTCAGGAAACGCATGAAATGATGCTTGATACAGGTCGCGCCGTCGCCAAGATGGACGTGCAAGGCATTAAAATTCATTTGCTTCATCTCATGCGCAAGACGCCGATGGTACGTCAGTACGAGGCTGGTCTGCTACAATTTCTTGAGCAGGATGAATATGTGAAATTAATTGTTGATACACTTGAGTTTCTGCCGCCGGAAATGATCGTACATCGCCTTACGGGAGATGCGCCGCGTGACCTGTTGATTGGTCCGATGTGGAGCATGAATAAATGGTCAGTGCTGAATGCCTTCGACGACGAGTTGAAGCGCCGCAATACGTGGCAAGGCAAGTTATGGCAGCAGGAGGTTTAGCGAGATATGGGTTTTCTATCAGTCCTGAGCATGGCTCACAAATGGATCAACGAGCGTACCTCACCGGGTGACATCGTCATTGATGCTACTGCCGGCGGCGGTGTAGATACACTTGCGCTTGCCGAGCTTGTTGGACCTAACGGCATGGTATATGCCTTTGATATCCAGCAAGAGGCGCTTGATCGCACGCAAGAGCGCCTTTCTTCCCTTCAAAATAATAATAAGCATCCCGATATTAAACTTGTGCTGAGAAATCACGCAAGTATGGCTGAGACTGTTGATCCTTCTATTATCGGACAAGTCTCAGCCGTAATGTTCAATCTCGGTTATTTGCCGGGAAGCGATGATCTCACGATCATAACCGAGCCTGCAACAACACTGGCTGCGCTCGATGCAGCTATCATGCTGCTGCGTCCTGGAGGTATCGTGACCTGCGTATTGTATCCAGGGCATCCTGGCGGTGCTGAGGAAGCCGCCTCCGTGGAATCATGGGCAGAGCAGCTGCCTCAAAGCCTAGCGCAGACCGTTATTTACAGGCAGACCCAGCGCAAGGCAGCCCCTTACCTTATAGCGGCCGAGAAACGTCCAACTGCTCGTTAATCTTTGGCAACGCGTTGACCTTACAGCTCTTTAAAGCCAATTGCTCTGAATGTTATTTTTTAGCTGCAGTAGAACGACATACTACCAATATGGGAGAGATAAATAATGACAGTAAAACCTTATCCATTACAATTTAAAGCGGAAATGAAAGAACGTATTTGGGGAGGACGCGCACTAGAAGGTTTTGGCCTTGAAATGCCTGAAGGCTCAATTGGCGAAGGCTGGATGATCAGTGATCACCCTAACGGCATTACAAAAGTAATGAACGGCGAGCTTGCTGGCGTTGGACTTGACCAAATTCGTGAAACTTACGGACCTGTATGGTTTGGCTCACAAGGCTTTTCCGAGAAAAACGGACGTTTCCCGCTCCTTATCAAGCTGCTCGATTGCAATGATGACCTATCCATTCAAGTCCATCCAACGGATGCATATGAAGGGCTGCCTGAAGGCGAGCTTGGCAAAACAGAAATGTGGTACATCCTCGACGCTAAGCCAGGCGCAAAAATCATCTATGGCCTAAAAGACGGCATTGACCGTGCATCAATGGAAGCAGCAATCACTGAAGGCCGCATTATGGACGCGCTTCAAGAAGTAACTGTTGAAGCCGGTGATGCATTTTACATTCCCGCAGGAACCGTTCATGCTCTCTGCTCTGGCGTAGTTGTAGCTGAGATTCAACAAAACTCCGACACTACTTATCGCTTGCATGACTACAATCGCCTTGGGCTTGATGGTCAGCTGCGCGAGCTTCATATCGAAGATTCCCTTAATGTCATTGCCTATGAAGGCGCAGGCGCTGAGCGGATGAAAACAGACAGCGCAGTAGCTGGCCAGTGGCTGACCATCGCTTCTTCTCCTTACTTCATCGTTGAGAAGGGTATCGTAGCCGCGCCTTGGAAGCTGTCCACATCGCTTGATAGCTTCGTTATCCTTGTAGTTGCCGATGGTGAGGGACAAGTGAAATGGGCGGATGGCGAGCAATCCGTTAAAGCAGGCGAGTGCTTCCTCCTTCCCGCTAACCTTGGCGACTATGAGCTCTCCGGCAGCATGACTGTACTTCGCAGCATTGTACCTGCTTCTGTTTAATTTCATATTTTCAAACCAATAACAAAGAACCTCCAAACCCGTTTGCTTCATGGGTTTGGAGGTTCTTTTCATTTCAATCAGGACTACTTAATCATCGCTTCTTGACCAGCTTTAATCTTTAAAGTGAAAGGACGCGGCTTCGGTTTGCTGCTGCCTGCCTCAAGTGCATACAGAACAACGAGCAGCGTATGATGTTCGCGATCAACCTCTCCTGTAGCAAGGAATGCTGCAAGATCAAAGGGCAGCTTCTCAATAACCGCATGTTTGTGAAGCTCCTTCTCGCCAAATCGCAGTGCTGCGAATTCAGGAGATACATCCTCTGGGCGATCCGCTAAGTGGCGCATCCAGCCGCTCCACAGCGACTTGTCCATCGTAAACTCCCACCAAATTTTGCGAGGCTTATAATTATGATTAAGGAAATAATCGTATTTCATTAGCCCCAGCACGACGTCCTTATCTAAGCGTTCGCCTGCAATTGCTAGTATCTCTTCCGGTGAAGCAGAAACTCTCTTCGTATCCTCTTGCAGTGCTGGCACCTGTTCGAAGTTCTTCTCTGCTGAGATAGGCAGCGATCCAAGAAATGCCGAGAGCCGCGAGAACAGATCCTCCAGCTGATGGCCGATCTTTTGCCAGCCGCTTCGTTCCCAGAAATCGCCGAACGCCTGGAAGAAGTCGAATGGCGATGGAAACACACGATCAACCAAATAAAGCAGCGTATGATCCATTCGGTGCGCATTCCAATATTTCTCCAATACATCCTCTACCCGCTTAATGCGAACGATATCGCCAAATGGCATCAGATCATTGCCCAGCATTTCATAAGGCGATCTGTCCATATAAATATAGCCCCATTTATCTGCTTCACGGCGTAGCCCCGTACCGCGCAGCATTTTGAGAAAGCCTAACTGCAGCTCCTCGGGACGCAGCTCGAATACATCATTAAACGTTCCGCGGAACGTATCATAGTTCTCAAGCGGCAGACCGGCAATCAAATCAAGATGCTGATCGATTTTTTGAGAATTTTTCACTTTCATAACGGTACGCACCAGCTTCATCCAGTTCTGACGACGCTGAACCGCTTCATTTGTTGGATCATTCGTAGATTGTACGCCAATTTCAAAGCGGAATATGCCTGGAGGCGCATTTTCAGCCAAATAATCAAGCACCTCAGGTCTCATGATATCTGCTGTTATTTCAAATTGAAAAACACAGCCCTGGTGGTTTTTAATCAAAAACTCAAAAATTTCAAGCGCGTAATCCCGTTTAATATTAAATGTTCGATCGACGAATTTAATAAGCTTGGCGCCTTTTTCGATCAAATACAAAATATCTGCTTTCGTCCGCTCCATATCATAATAACGAACGCCAACCTCGATACTGGATAGGCAAAACTGGCAGCTGAACGGGCAGCCTCGGCTTGTCTCAAAATAAACGACACGGCTTCCCAAATGAGGAATATCCTCCTCAAAGCGATGCGGGGATGGCAGCTCATTCAGATTCAGCTTGGGACGCGGCGGATTAATCAGCACCTCGACGCGATCCTCGCGCTGCTTCCGATACGTAATTCCAAATACCATATGGTATTTGCCATCGCCTTCAATCTCAGTAAGCAAATGATGGAAGGTCTCTTCGCCTTCGCCCACCACGATAAAATCAACCTCTTGCACACGCTCCATCCAATAGTCCATATCATAGCTGACCTCAGGACCGCCTAAAATAATTTTGATTTCAGGCATGATTTTGCGCAGCATATTAATAACCGTAATCGTTTCTTCGATGTTCCAAATGTAGCAGGAGAATCCGACTACATCAGGTTTTCTCGAAAAAATATCGGACACGATGTTCATCACTGGATCTTTGATGGTGTACTCTGCAATTTCAATATCGAATCGATCGCCGCTAAACGCCTTCAAACAGCGCAGCGCCAGTGATGTGTGTATAAACTTGGCATTTAATGTGGACAGTACCACTTTCATAAGTAATAACCTCTCTAACTTAAGCATTTGCCTATAAAGCACGTTCGCTAAAGCCTTCAGCGCTTATAGCAAGATGCCTTCTATTGTACAGAAAAAAATCAAAAAAAAGAAGAGGCATCCCTTGCCGCAGATCGCAGCAGCAGATGCCTCCATTTTTTTACACTCTTACTTTAATATAAAGTTCATTTTTGAGCTGCATATCGATGATTGGATAGCGAACACGCCATTTGTCGCCGCCAAGTGCTGTAACCTCGCCCGATTCAAAGCCGCGCGGCTCGAAACCATAATCGCGCTCGAAGGAAATGAGCACTTGAATTTTCTCATCCGGCAGCATCTTATGGAATTCATTCCCTAGATTAATTGCCCAAAGCCTGAGCTCCTGAGACATCGACGCTCCGTATAACATATAAAACCTAGGATCAATATCTGCTGTCAGAACGAGCCAGCCAGCGGAATCACGTTTGGCTTCCCACTTCGTAAACTTAGCCTCACCTTCTGTAGTAGATACAGAAGAGAATTGATCTTTCAGCACCTTCTCGATATCAGCCAGAGGAGCGCCAACGAGCGTATCCGGCAAGCTTGAAGGTAAAAACTTGGCGTTATTTATTTTCTCCTCTGTCACTTCGCTATTCAAACTAGCAGCATGAATAACGGATACAGCAAAATTCAAATCCGCGCTCGTCCCAGAGTATCCAAGCGTGGTGATACCAATAAGATCTCCGAACTCATTAAACAATGCCCCGCCTGAGCTGCCGTGATCGATCGGAGCACTTGTCTGAATGTATCGGATACCGTCTTCATAGGTGATGTTGCTAATCAGACCGTCTGAAACTGTATTTTGCAGTCCAAGCGGACTTCCAATGGCAACGACTTTGCCGCCTTTATACGAGTTTAACCCGTAACCTAGAACGACCGGCGGAATGTCAATTGATTTTTCTGTTTTAACAATAGCTAGATCTGCTGCCTTATCATAATGAACTACGCCTGTAATCTTCAGCTCATCACCATAAACATCCAACATAGTAGCAGAGGCTGCATCTCCGATAACATGATAATTAGTAAGAATCAGGTTATCACCAATAACGACGCCGCTGCCTTGAGCGCGATTGGTCATAATGAGAACAACACTCTCATCATATTTATCTACGATTTCTTTAGGAGTAAGTCTAGGAATGTTTTTCTGCTGCTCAAGCCATTCGTTGTATTCTGCTTGCTCGGCAGCCTCTTGCGATGTGATTCGAACCGCGTTAGCGGCTTTATCCCATTTCACATTTGCGTTAAGAGCTTCCGAGATGAACCGAACGGGTACAAACGTAACGCCTTTGCGAACGACAGCAGGTGAATCGAGCTTCACTGTTTTACCGTTAATGACCGCTTGCTTCATGCCTACTTTAAGAGAAATAGAACGATTGCCTTTACGTCCAATAATCGTCTCCGTCTTGCCTTCCCAAGTTACGGTAGCGCCCAGTGCTGTAAAAATATCGCGCATCGGAACAAATGTGACGCCTTTCTCTGCATACGCGCCGGCTGATAGAGCTAATTTCTTGCCATCTACAATCACCTGCAGTTGTTGCGTCGATACGGCAACCGTCTTGCTTGCAGCGCTGGCTGCCGCTACAGAATCTACGCTAAGTGTTGACAATGGGGCAAGCAATAACCCGGCAATGAGCATAGGACTTAGCATAGTCTTTATAATTTTTGTTTTCACGCGATCATTTCCTCCAAACTTTTCCTTTTTCACCATTTGGTAAATCTATCATTAATCCTACCACTCCTCTTAACTCTTTGTCTATTAGATCGAGATTCATAGAGCATGGTTAAACTGCTAAACAGAAGATTAGAACTGAAGCCCATACTCATGGTATAGTAGGAGCATTGAATCTAGGAGGTTTTTTGGCATGCACAGGGGAAAAAAGCGCGGAGCTCCTCAATCACAAGCAGATAAGAGCAAGTCCTACCCGGTTAACGAACCGATGGAACTGCTTCCCTTTCTCATAAAAAATATTTCAGGTGCTGGACGCAATGTAGTGAAATCCATATTAGCGAATGGACAAGTATCTGTAGGCGGAAAATCAACGACCGCTTACAACTATCCGCTTCAGCCCGGTCAAACCGTTACGGTAGGCAGAGACCGGCCGCAGGATAAAATACCGCTGGAAGGGCTCGCGATCCTGTTTGAGGATGAGCATATTATCGTTATAAAGAAGGAATCGGGGCTTCTGTCCATATCATCTGATTCTGCACCAGAAAATGAAGTGACCGCCTATCGTCAGCTTATGGCGCATGTACGGGTCGAAAATACGAAAAACCGGATTTACGTTGTGCATCGTCTGGATCGTGATACGTCAGGTGTCATGATGTTTGCAAAAAGCGAGGCGGTTCAGCAGCAGCTGCAAAACAGCTGGCAGGATTCGGTGCAAGAACGCAGCTATATCGCGCTCGTAGAAGGATTGGTTAAGAAGGAGCAAGGTACAATCAGTTCGTGGCTGAAGGAAAGCAAAACGCTCAAAATGTATTCCAGCTCCTATCCGAACGATGGTCTGCACGCCGTTACCCATTACAAGGTGCTTCGTTCCAATAAAAACTTCTCGCTACTCGAAGTGAATCTCGAGACAGGCCGAAAAAATCAAATTCGCGTTCATATGGAAGACATCGGCCATCCCGTTGTTGGCGACAAAAAATACGGCGCACGCACACGCATCATTGGCCGCCTTGGCTTGCATGCCCGCGTATTGTCCTTCACGCATCCGATAACCGGCAAGCTGGTCAAGTTTGAAACTGAAATTCCTAAGCTGTTTCTTAAGCCGTTTCATGTGACGGAGTAAGCAGGAGCAAACAAACAAGCATCAGTCGTTATACAGGAATGCCCACTGATTGTGAATTAGACGGCATTCCCTGGTATAAAGCGGCTGATGCTTTTTTTTGTTATACTACTATGGATATTTAATCTATCTATGCAGGAGGAACAGTGTAATGCCACATTTATTATTCCGCGGAGTACCGTCCGAGCAGTTAAAATCTGTTGCGGCACCGCTTGCTGCTGAGCTTGCCGCTATTTGCGAGTGCGGTACCGATAATTTTACAATGGCTTGTCTAAATACGACCAGCGTTTTTGACAGTGAGGCAGATGATCAAGGGTTTGCATTTATCGAGGTCGGCTGGTTCGAGCGGGGACAGCAAGTAAGAAATCGATTTGCAAAGGCAGTTACCAAATACGTCAGCCAGATTGGCCTATCTGAAATTGAAATCGTGTTTCATGCTTATCGTGAGGACAGCTATTATATTAACGGTGAAGCCGTATCGGAATAATTTCATTCCATGTTTCGTGTGATGGACGTTATTTTCCAGTTATTATTGGAATCTGTATGTAACTCTAACGTGTTGATTTCAATTCGATTTTTATCAGCTTTATCCTTATAAGTAATTTTAACTACGGCTTCTCCTGAAGCACCATCATTCTTGGATGAACTAATTTCAAAAGTTTCTAACGAAACCAAACCATAGTCTTTATTCATGAGAGGCATTGTAACGTAATAATCAACAATGTCCCACTCACCGGAGTCCCAATCCAAAAGGTTTTGAGACTCCTCCATCTTTCCATTAAGCATGTGGTCGTAATACGCGGTGATTGTTTCCTTCATTCCTATTCGCTTATTTGAGCAGCCTATTAAGACAATAACAAATAGAAAAATCAAAATAACCAACATTACTCCAGCTTGCAGAATAATACGGTCACTATTGCTTGCTCCACGCCACATCATCGACATTTAACCAGCCCGCCCCTCCGGTAAAATAGATAGAAACGGTGTCCCCCATGTTCACGGATACAGCAGGCAGCTTAACTTCTACATATTGCTCTTGTGCGTTAATCGCAAGATCTTCAATCTTTGCTCCATTGATGGAAACCCCAATCATTCCACCAGCAGCGATCGTACTCACTTTAGCAGAAAGGATATAGTCACCGTCATCAGCAGCCGAGAAGGTCTGGGAAACGACACGACCGTTGCCTGGGTCAACATACATTAAGTTGGAACCGCTATAAGGACGGTTTGAGCCTATACCCGTGCCGGAAGTAAATGACCAATACTGCAGCCCTTCCTCAAAGCCGCCGTTCTGAAATGATTCATGAACCTTCTGAGCCACCACTGTTCCTGTACCGCTCACGACCGTATAATGTTTAAATTTTTTAATCTTATAGCCTGAATCCTCACCCGGAATAGAGTCGCTATTTTTGAAAATATAAGCCGCTTCCTCATTTGGCCTTAGCTCAGGCTGCCCAAAATGGTATCTGCCGAATGCGCGAACAAACTGAAAGGGCTCACCCGAATTGATATAGTCGACTGTGCTTATAAACTGCTTCGGATCAATTTGTTCATAAAACAATACATAAATATAAGGCATCATCACTTGATCCGTCACATAAATATTGCCTTCCGTTTCATCCGATGCGTACTGTACAGCTTCTCCAAAGGATTCATAGAAAAGCGGGCTTATTTGCTTCGCATAAGTAGTGAAATAGTTAGCACAGAAGAAAACAAAGAAAATGGAGAACGCCGCTATAATTATTGGGAATGAGTATTTAATCCGCTTGTGCAGCCACATAAGGCCTGCAACTGCCAAGTATACCGTCGGATAAAAAATAATATTAATACGATTGATATTCACATCTGTAATCAATGTCATTAGAATTGCCGTTCCGAACCAGATAGCAATGACTGCTGTCTCTATGCGGAAATTATTAATCAGTTTCATCACACCATACAAGATGCCAATTCCGATCAGCGGTAATGCTAACGGATACATATACCCAAATTTAGGCATGGCATTCCACAGCAAACCATCATTTTGAGTCAAATACATTTGCAAAAATGATTTGAAATTGTCCGCAAACGTTGAGAAAAAATGACCGCCAAATGCAGTAGAGATTTGCTCTACACGAGGAACAGTTAGCTTAGGAATAGAAAACAGAAATTGTATGGTCGCCATGCCATATCGATTAATAAGAAGAAACAGTCCGATAGGTGCTGCTAATATAATGAGAACCGCGCAATTCCAAAGCAGAACTCGAAGCTTGAACGTCTTTTTAACAACGAGCAGAGCCAATACGCCTACTCCAAAAACAGGTACAAAAAAATAAGCCGTTCCATAAGCATAAAGCGAAGCGGCTAGTGTTAATGTAAAGCCAATCAGCCATTTCGGCTGCTGCAGCGCTTTGAACAAAAAAAACACGGCGATCAGCACTAGAGTAGGAAAAATATTCGACTCCAGCGCCCATCGTGACATCATAATATGCCAAGGGCATATGACGATAAAAAAAGCTGCAGCCGCAGCTGCATGCTTTCTTTTAAATAGCTGATTTGCAATCCGATAGAATAGCACCATGCTCAGTAGGCCAAATAAGATGCTAACCATTCGAACTGACAGTTCATTTAAACCGAATAAATAGATAAAAGGCATAGACAGGTAAGCATAAAGCGCGTTCTGACCGCTTCCCCATGCAATAAGATGAACCGGCAGCGATATGCCATTGCGATCAATGCCATAATGCAGAATAGAATAAGCCTCATAGCCGATCGATGCCTCATCCTGATTCAAGCCGCCTGGTATGGATCCCGCATATACCACTCTCACCGCAGCCCCGACGAGAAACAGAAGCAGCAATAATGGGTTCTTTTTTACCCAATCTATAAAACTAGTCATTACTATGGGTCACCGCTCCGCTTTTTGTAATCGTATTCGTAGGACGAATAGGGTATAAATAGAAAAATAGAAGAGCTACAAGCAAAGCTATGAACGGGATGAAGCTGAGCATTGAACGAATGCCCCACACTGCCGCATCCGCTTGAACCGCGTCCTTCACATAGCCGGTAGCCTCCAGCACAACACCCAGAACAACAGCCTGCAGTGAAATTCCCCATTTGACGATAAAGCCGTTCATCCCAAAGTACATGCCCTCTCTGCGTACGTTTGTCTGCTTCTCATCCTCATCAATAATCTCGGACAACAGAACATCCAGCAAAACGAGCAAACCCGCTAAACCGATGCCGATCACGACCGCTGCCATGGCCGCAGTTGCAACGCTGGATACGAATAAAAATGGAATCGTTGCTAAGGCGTAAATACTAACGGCAATCATAACGGTCTTGCGCGGGCCCCATCTCTGCAGCAATTTCCCCCATATGTAGACGCACGGGATGGCAGCGACAAAAATAGCACCGAGCAAAATCGTATTGCTGCTATCTTCAGCTCCGAGCACGTATTTGGTGAAGAAAGGGATAGCCGCGGGCAGCATGGCAAAGGTAAACTGGACGAAAAAGCTGCCGATAACGAATAAAACAAACGCCTTATTCGAGAATGTGAATTTCAAGGATTGAACGAAACCAACCTCTTCACGCGAAACAACCATTTTCTCCTTGCTTGCCGATACCATAACAATAAAGAAAATAAGCGCGATCCCGGCAAAAATCGCTCCCATCGGTCCCCAGCCCATATTCGCATAAACGAGGGGAGGAAGAGCCACACCAATAATCATTCCTAAGATGCCGAACATTTGACGCCATGAAGACACCGTTGCCCGTTCTTTCATCGTTGTAAACATTTCAGGGAACAGTGCAGAATAATTCAATACAACCATCACGAACATAATGTCATAGAGCAGCACGATCGTTAAGAAGTACCAGAACAGCGCTGATCCGGTGCCAACTGGAAACCAAATCGCAGTAAACAAGGCCACCAGCGGCACCATGCCAAACAGCATGTACGGAATGCGCCTGCCAAAACTGGAGCTCGTACGGTCGGAAATGTGTCCGAACAATGGGTTTAGCACCGCATTGACGATGCCGTGAATCACCATGGCCAGACTGATTAAAGTCGGTTTTACACCAAGCACATCCACATAATAAAAAACGATGTAAGATGCGAAGGCCTGTGCAATTAAGTTGACTGATAAATTTCCCGAGCTGTAAGCTAATTTCGATTTGAAGCTTGCCATAGCCATAAATAAAACGCCCCCGGTTACGATGAAAGTCTATTATAAATTACATATAACTCTCTCATCTTACCGCACAAACCCTTTTTATTCCATAATTAACTTATTGAACAATTACTTCATTTTCACCATTCGGATATAAGGACTTCCGCTCACTAAAATCGTACCATCCTCAGTAAAACCAAGCTTTTTGTAAATCGCATAAGCTCTCGTATTTTCTGGCTCTACAATCAGTGACAGCCTGCTGCATCCAGCCTCTTCACCCTTCTGTTCAAAAGCGCTAATTAGCGCCTTAGCTATGCCCTGCCCCTGATAACGTTCGGCGACTGCGATGGAATCCAAGTAAAAGTCGCCTTCTTGTGCCTCAACAGCAATCGTTTCATCCGCACGCACACCTTTATCTCGCCCAGGACGTGTAACAAATGGCACATCCAGCTCTGCAGCTCCATCGCCTGAATAGCTAATAAGCATTCCTGCAATGCCATCTTCTCTCCTATCGACAAGAACATGCTTATAGCTAATCCGATTGTCCTCGCGAACATAAAAATCGCCAAGGATGCGCTCTACTTCAGAATCATCCTCAGTTCCTGCCAAGGTGTAGGCAATATGGCCGATCGCAGATAGCAGCAGCGGCATTACTTCTTTTAAGTCTTCTTTCACAGCTTGTTCAATCATGATGTCATCCCTCATTCTTTTAATGTTCTGTTATAATAAGTGAATATTATTCTTAAAGGTGATGAAGTAGTGAGTCATGTCTATTATACATTTCCCATAGGCATTCGGAACAGTCAGGTTCCTTTTGCCGAGCAAGCAGAAGCCGAAACGAGCCTTCAGCTTGTTGATGCAAGCCAGAAGGATGCCGGCTTCTTCCGGTCTTTAGAGCAATTCGGCATATCACTCAATAGGCCTCAAATTGCCGCTGTTCGCCATAACAAAGGAGCAGCACTAACGCTGGCAGGAGCAGGATCGGGCAAGACGTCTGTACTCGTATGCCGAACTGCTTATCTGCTGGCTGTGCAAGGCGTCTTGCCACAGCATATTTTATTAATGACTTTTTCCAAAAAAGCAGCCGATGAAATGCGAAGCCGCATTCGCGCTCTTCCTGTGCTTAATCCGCAAGCAGCAAGCGGCGTAGAGGCTCGTACTTTTCATTCCTTCTGCCTCCAACTGCTGCGAGGACGCGGCTATCGCCAAGGCATTTTGGGTGAAACTGGACAAAAGCATATTTTTTTCAAACGTCTGATGCGGGAGCTTTTGCTGCAAAACGAATATGAGCCCGAAACCATTCTTGCACAGCTCTCCGCCATTAAGCTGCAGATGATCAACATCGAAGACCTTCCCGCTTCTACAACGGAGGAAAGAGAACTAAAGCTGCTTTTCACCCGTTATGAGCAGTGGAAGAAAGAGATGGATAAATTCGACTACGATGATCTGCTGCTTGAAGCGTACAAGCTTCTGAGGGACGACAAGGCGCTGCTTGCTACCCTTCAGCAGCGCTTTCAGTACATCATGATCGATGAATTCCAAGATACGAATCAGGTGCAATACGTGCTCGTCCAAATGCTTGCCGACAAGCATCGCAATCTTATGGTCGTCGGCGATGACGATCAGACGATCTATTCCTTCAACGGTGCAAAAAACGATTATATATTGAACTTCGAGCATCAATATCCAGGTGCAGCAACTTATGTACTGGATATTAACTACCGCTCAACGAGCACAATCGTCGGACTTGGCAATGCTATCATTCAATATAATAAGCTCCGCAAAGAGAAATCGCTCTTTGCTGTCAAGCCCAAAGGAGTTAGCCCCTCCTATGCACGGCTCAAGACGACGCAAGACGAGGCAAAGCTCATTACGGACACAATTAGCATGCTAATTGCTCAAGGCAATCGCTCCTTTGGCGATTTTGCTGTTTTATTCCGTACTGCGAGCAGCAGCAGGGCGCTCGTCGAGCTGCTTCTTACAAAGGAGCTTCCATTTATCGACTTCGGCGACGGCCAGCTCTTTTATGACCAGTGGGCGATAAAGCCGCTAGTTGCCCATCTGAGGCTTGCCATGGATCGCCGCAATTTCGATGCGATGGAAATTTTGCTGCCCTCGCTTTATGTCAATCGGGAACAGGCTATGGCTTTCATATGGAACCAAGACAAGCAGCGTGCTAAGAAATGGCCGCTCATACATCTGCTTGAATTTCCGCAGATCAAAGAATTTCAGAAAGACAAAATCAAAGAACGCATCAAGCTTATTAAAGCGCTGGCCGAATTAAAGCCTGCTGAAGCTATTATGCAGCTTCGCCAATCCTTTTATGACCAATTTCTTGAAACGAGCAAGCGTCATGAAATGACGGAGCATAAGGAAGGTCTAAAGGAAGTGCTTGATGAGTTCGAGTCTGCGGCGAGCACCTATGATACCATCGAAGCTTTTCTGGCCTATATTGATGATATTACAGACAAGCATGCTGCCGTGCAGCAGCTTCAGAAGCATAATCATAACCGCAGTGCGATATCTTTGATGTCCATTCATAGATCCAAAGGACTTGAATTTCCTGTTGTATTCGTCATCGGTGCCTCAGAAGGCATTTTACCGCATAGCTCTGCATTAGCTGCGGATAAGCATAGTGACCGTAGTTCCATTCAAACGGGCGACAACGCACTGACAGAAGCGCTGGAGGAAGAACGAAGACTCGCCTATGTTGCTGTCACTAGAGCCCAAGAGGAGTTGTATATCAGCTCCCCTGCTCTGTACCGGGGAAAACCGGCTGAACTATCAAGGTTCATCCGCTCTGCCTTTATGTCAGGTGAAGAAGAGGACGGTGATACAGAATCTGCTCTTGCATGGTTATGTACTAGCGATTCCTGCGAGGTATGGCAGCGTATTATTACGTACGAGGATTCACAATCAGAGACTCGTGCTTGCCCATTATGCCAGTCTCCAATGGAGCAAGGCACAAAGATATTGCCGAAGAAAAAGAAGTGAGGAGAAACGATTTGCAACATGAATGAACACCTAGTCCATTACCTTAAACTAGCTGATGCTGTGATCATCACAGATATAGAACATCATATTCTTGCAGTCAATCCGTCCTACGAGAAGGTTACGGGCTACTCATCACAAGAAATAGCAGGGAAAAAGGCTGGCATCCTGCGAACATCCTATACGCCAAAGGAAACGCATGATCAGATGAAGCAAGCTCTTAAACAAGGCTTGCCATGGTCAGGCGTACTAACAAATCGGCGAAGAGACAGCAGCATTTGGCATTCCTCCATTACCATAACACCTCTGCAAATCGAAGGGGTAACCTATTATATCGGTATTTTTCGTGAGCTGGAGAAGTTAAAGAGCGGCTTCTATTTACCAGAGGAGCGCATCGGCTCCATTCAAAGCTCGATGCTTAAGGTGCTCGCCATTTCTTGCGAAATTCGTGATCCGGGCATCGAGCAGCATCTCGTCCGTGTGCGGGATTTAACGGAACGGCTCACTCACTTCCATAATGAACGCATGCAATTATGCTGGACGGAGGAAGCCGTGAACCGCATTTCTCATGCGAGCATTTTACACGATATCGGCAAATCAGGAATTCCGGAGGGTATTCTATATAAACCTGGTCCTCTCGCTTATTACGAACGAAATATTGTTGAGATGCACACCCAAATCGGCGTTGATATCATTGATAAAATTTATGCTGAGCTTACAGATGATTTATTTAAACTTGAGCTCGAAATGGGTAAAAATATTATTTTATACCATCATGAAAAATGGGACGGTACCGGCTACCCGCATCAGCTTGCCGGAGAAAACATTCCAATTGAAGCACGTATCGTCAGCGTCGTTGATGTTTATGATGCATTGACCAGCACCCGTCCCTACAAAGAAAAATGGTCCGAAGAACGTGCGCTGGAATATATTAGTGAACAGCGCGGGCTGCATTTTGACCCTGAGCTGGTTGACTCCTTCCTTGCGCTCCATTCTAACGAGATGTAGCTACAAAAAAAGCGCCAATCCCGAACATGGAATGAACCGTGTCCTCGATTGGCGCTTATTTGTTTATTTTTATGCTCCATATAGTGCGTCGAACTCATCCTCTAATATAGACATTGTAATGAGATCATGAAACTTCCCATCCATAAACAAAGCGTCCCTCTCTACTCCCTCGCGATGAAATCCGATCTTCTCATATACATGGATGGCGCGCGGATTAAAAGCGTAAACGCCGAGATGGATTCGATGCAAATTCAACTTTTGAAAGCCGTATCTAAGCATGAGTAGCAGCGCTTCTGTACCATAACCTTTGCCGCGATGCTGCGTCCCTTGAATACCGATACGTATATTCGCGCTGCGATTGATCGTATCCATATCATTTAGTACAACCTCGCCGAGCAGCTCTCCTGTTTCCTTCAATATAATCATGGAATCAAATCGGTCTTCGTTTATGACGTTAATTTTGCGAATCCAAGCTTCGATTTCCTCACGTGTAAAAGCTTTTTGTGACCCTGTCAGCAGGTTCATCTCCGTATCTTGTAAAAAAGTTAAATAAGCCTCTATATCAGACTCCTTGGCTGGTCGCAATAATATCGAATTCCCCTCAATGATGTGTTTTGCAAGTTGTGTCATCACAATAATCTCTCCTATTTTTACTCTCAGCATTAATAAATCAACTCATGATTTTCATGTATATTATTTTGTGCGCAAAAATCCTTATACTTCTGAAGTATAGTGAAAATATCATCTTGTCCGGTAATCTCATCGTTGTCATCGAAGTATTGCAGCGCTCCCCCTAATATAAAGAGCGTCAGCACTTCCTCGTCTTCCGTTATGAGCGTATGAATATCTCCGGGCGGCTCATAAATAAATGTTCCCGTGCTCAGATCAAAGCGTAAAGGTTTGAAATAACAGGTATGATTTTTATCAAAAGGAACCCATGGCAAATCATCTATTTTAAATATGCGTTCAGGCAGTTGAAAGGCTTCTGCTAATTTTACAACGGTCTCGTCAATTAACTTCAAATGAAGACACCTCCCTCATGATGATCCGCCAGTATTCAATTCCAACAGTTTCAGCTTATCTGGATTTCTTACAATGTACAGATGAAGTGCGCCCCCCTGCACCACATGGAAAAGAGTAACCCCCTCGATTCCTTTATC
The DNA here is from genome assembly GCF_056398245.1 of Paenibacillus sp. 01T47. Lineage (NCBI taxonomy): Bacteria > Bacillati > Bacillota > Bacilli > Caryophanales > Paenibacillaceae > Paenibacillus > Paenibacillus sp. 01T47. The sequence continues at coordinate 83,490 of NZ_JBFTPA010000003.1, read as the reverse complement.
TGATCGTAAAACAAGTCCCGTCTGACCGTTCAGAATTCTAAGCTCGGCTTTCACACTGCCATCAGCAAGTGGTCCTTTTTGAACCAAACCGAATAGAAACCGAGAAACGTTTTCGCGTGTTTTAATAGGATGAATAGCAGCAGACACTTTGCCTCCGCCATCTGAAAGGAGAACAACCTCCTCTGCAAGCAGAGAAAGGACCTCCTTCACATTGCCCTCCGCAAGCTCCAATACAAAACGACGAACCCATTCTTCACCTGCAGGCTGCGCATAAACAGGCTCAGCCTCGGAAATCCCCATTTTGTCTCGCGCACGGCTCAGCAGCTTTCGACAATTGACTTCGCTTTTTTCTATTAGCTTTGCAATATCCGAATATTCGAAGCCCAGCGCTTCACGAAGCACAAATACGGCACGCTCCGAGGGGGTTAACCTTTCAAGCAAAACCAGCATTGCATAAGACAACAAATCGTGGTGAATAACGGCATCCAGTGCATCCGTCTCTTCTGTGATAATGGGTTCTGGGAGCCACGGCCCAACGTACCGCTCTCGCTGCTTTCGGGCAGACTTTAGCAAATCCAAGCTGCGGTTTGTCGCCATTTTGCACAAATAAGCCTTCGGCTCGGCTATGCTTTCTGGATCTATATCATATGCCTTCACGAAAACATCCTGTACGATATCTTCAGCGTCAGCAGCCGAACCCGTAAGCTGGTATGCAATTTTGAACAAAAGCGCTTTATATTGCAGGTAAAGCTCTTTCATTTCACCATCCCTCGTTTCATAACAAATGCTGCTTTTATCATTTTATGAGACTCGCATAATCCCAAGTCATTTTCCGTACCTTCCATCCAAGCTTCCCCGTTATGACAATGTCGAGCCCCCATTGCCTTGTCCATACCATTCCCCGCTCTGGCCCGAGACCAAAACAGAAAAAATCAATATAGCTCTTGTGAACAGGTGCAGAATGACCCATTACATCAGCCGTTATGACCTTCCCCAGCCTATCTGCTTGTGCAGTCGCTTCCTTGCATGTCATCCCATCCGTTAGCCCGCTCACAGGGTCAACAATTTGAGCACAGTCGCCAATGCTGTATATCCCAGGTGCTTCTTTCACACGGTAATTAGCGTCCACAATGACTCGACCATCTGCGGTAAGCGGCAGCCCCATGCTTCTGAGCATCGGATTAGGCAGCAATCCAAGCGTCCAAATACATAAGCCGACCTTTAAAATCTCACCATCCGATAAGAGAAGTTCCCCTTCCCTCTCACGAATAGCTTTGCGTCCATGCAGAACGGTCACTCCGCTGCCCTTAAGCAAGCGCTCCAGCTTCATGCCAACCTTTGCCGGTCCCTCCTGAAATAATCTATCCTGCGCATTTAGCAAGTAGAGAATCACCTCTGACGGATCAAGTCCGAGTGCACTTGCTTCCTTACGCAAAGCATAGACAAGCTCAGCAGATGATTCGATTCCGCTAATCCCCGCCCCTGCAACGGCAACAGTCATCCATCTTTGACGCTCAGCACGGCTTGTTTCCTTTACCGCTTTTCTCAAGTTTTCATGCCAAAGCTCTCGAATATGAGCTGCGCTTGCGAGCCCAGTCAAGGCAATACCGCCCTGATCGGCATCGGGCTGACGAATAACGCTTCCAGCTGCCAAAATGAGAATATCGTATTTTAAATGCTGCTCCTGCCCGCTCTCATCTTTATACAATAACCGCTTATCCCTTTTTTCTATGGTCATTACCATTCCTTGAATAAATTCCACGCCATCCGGAAACATGCTGCCAAAAGGAACAACAATATTATCATCATTGACAGCCGGCTTGAACAGCAATACCTTCCGAAGATGGTATGGCTGCTTATCAATCAGAATTACACGGAGCTTCCCAGCTCCTAATTCCGGCTGCAATGTTTTTCGTATTGCCTTGAGGGCGTTAATGCCTGCATAACCGCCGCCAATAATGATACATGTTATTTCCTTTTTCTCTTTCATCTCCATCAGCTCCTGTGCATGTTTGCACATATAACGATAAGATGAGTTTTTTTGTGACATCTACTCTAAATTTCTAAAATACTCCATCTTGCTGTCGATAAATCCGTCATCAAAATCAGCTGCTCCGATTAACTCAGATTCACTGAAGCATAAGCTAAAGAGCCAAAGCTGTCTAAGCGCTACGAATATCGGAACCGCTTGAATATCATTTTCGCCTATAGATCTGATTTCTCTGTATCCGCAAATAAATGCATCCCAAAGACGTTCAACCTCTTCTTTATCGTGCCTGCTATGAATTTCTCTTGCCAGTCTAAACTCCGCAATGTCATAAGCTCGCCAGCCATAACCGCAAATATCAAAATCATAATGCGTCAATGTCCCATTTTCCGTAAAAGCGACATTCGTATTGCCATGCAAATCCCCATGACAAATTCCAAAGTCCAGTCCTGCTTTCAGATGGATGTTAAGCTGATCTTTTAAGCGCATAACCAGCTCATATAGAAATTGATAATCCTCTTTCCGATTTTCCATATGTTGCTTAATTATGCGAAGCGGATTGTCTATCAAATGCTCCAAATCGAGCTCTCCCCTTGTGTGTTCAGAGGTGAAATCGTCGGCAGCTTGATGAATTTGAGCAACGGATGCGCCAAATAGACGACTGTCTTCTGGATGCTGCATTCGCTTTTCTTGACCATCAGCAAAACTAAACATTACTCCAAACTTTACACCCTCAGGGACCAAAAACTCATTAATAAATGTGCCGTCATTTTTCTCAATCGGTACGGACACGCTTATCCCTTTTGCATGAAGATCGTTTAATAAATCTAACTCAAAAGCAATCTCTGATTGGTTTCTCCGGTCCGCTCGGTACACTCTAAATATGTATTTGCCTTGCTCCGTCTCTAAAATATAAGTATCGTTCATCCCTCTCAGAAAATAGTGCAGACGAGCGGGTTCATGAATGCCATAGTGGACTTTAATATGCGACAATAACGCTTCGGTTGATAATAGCGAGTATGCTACAGGAAATAAATGCAAGGGTACCTCATCCTTTTTCATTATCTATTTTATATCGTGAATTCATCCTAGCTGTTTGCAAATGATGAATCTATTCCATTCCACTATAACAAATTATTTGTGCCCGATCTGGTAGAGAATTACTATGATTAATTTTGCCCGCTTTATTGATGCGGCTGGGACACATGAAGTAGCTCATAATAGCAGCAATGAATACACTACATACAAGAAGCGCGACAGGCAGACCTCAAAGGAGGAATCCACTTGGATGTATGGAATCAAAGCTATGAGCAGCTCATCTTCCTCCAGGATCGTTCTATTGGTTTAAAGGCAATTATTGCAATAGACAGCACAAAGCTTGGTCCTTCCCTCGGCGGTTGCCGGTTTTGGCAATATGCCAGCGATGAAGCTGCTGTCCTCGATGCGCTGCGGCTAGCGCAGGGAATGACCTATAAATCAGCGATCTCAGGTTTGCCATTTGGCGGCGGCAAAGCTGTCATTCTAAGCCAACCCGGTCAAAGCTCGCGGGAAATATTGTTTCGGGCGCTAGGCCAGCATATTCAAAACCTGCAAGGAAGCTATATTACCGGTATGGATCTGGGTACAGATGTATCGGATATGGACTGGGTTCGCCTCGAGACACCCTATGTGACTGATGTATCAGGTTCGCTCGGAGCAGTAAATGATTTTACAGCTAAAATGACCGCATACGGCGTTTTCCTTGGCATTCAGGCCTCTCTCAAAACGGTTTACGGTTCCGAAAATATGCAGCAAAAAATCATTGCCGTTCAAGGATTAGGCAAAGTAGGTTATCAGCTATGCCGCTATTTAAAGCATGCGGGCGCAGAGCTCGTTGTAACGGACGTTGATTCAAAACGAGTGAAGAAGGTTGTCGAGGAGTTTGGGGCAATGCCTTGCAAGCCAAACGTCATTATGCGCATACCTTGTGATGTCTTCTCGCCATGTGCCTTAGGTGGCATCCTAAATGATTTTACATTAGGCCAGCTAGACTGCAGCATTGTTGCTGGGGCAGCGAACAATCAATTAGCCGAAAGCTGCCATGGCGAGAAGCTTCATGAGCTTGGCATTTTGTATGCACCGGATTATGTGATTAACGCAGGCGGCATCATCGTAACCTCTGTTGAGCTTATTGGCGGGGATGCTGCGACAGCACAGCAAAAGGTTGAGAAAATAAATGGTACACTGATGAACGTATTTCAAGCAGCTGACGAACATGGAATTTCAACCGCAGCAGCAGCCAATCGAATTGTGGAGCAATTGCTTAAGGGCTGAATAACCACTCGATCGAAAAAAGGGGATGTATCGAAAGTAGATTTCTCTACTTCCGGCACATCCCCTTATTATTCATTATTGCGGTGTCCAGCTTAAACTGCTGGAGGAGTGAAGGAACGTCCAGCGAACTCAGCATCAAGCATATAGAATGCATTGCTATCCTTGTCGATGCGTTTCAGCTTATGGATAATGTTATCAAACAACGCCTCTTCTTCAACCTGCTCATCGATAAACCATTTGAGGAAGTTGATCGTTGCATGCTCGCGATCGTTGATCGCAAGGTCAGATAAATTATAGAAACGTTTTGTATTTTGCTGCTCATGTCCGTAGCCTTGCTCGAAAGTGTCCAAAATGGAAGAGTATTCGTTATTCGGCTCTCCAAGAGCAGACAGCGTAGCACGACGACCACGGTCATTCAGAAACTTGTATATTTTCATTGCATGAAACCGTTCTTCCTCAGCCTGTACAATGAAGAAGTTAGCGAAACCATCAAGACTTTCACCTGAACAGTAAGCCGCCATTGCCAGATACACATGCGCTGAATAAAATTCAAAATTCATCTGTTCATTTAATGCTTCTGCTAATCCATCATTCATGCTTATGCACCTCAGCTTTCCTAGATTGTACTTATTCTAACATAAAAATAAAGAACGGCAAATGCCGTTCTTGTTAATTTATTGAAATTTAAGCTACCCGATCATTTTTTTCAATCGCTTATAGAGCTTCTCTGCGGACGGCGCGCTAACCGTCTTCGACTTGACCACGACGAAGCACTCTAGCTTGCAGGTTTTGCAATCGCCAAGGCAATCACTTTTTTTCTGCTTAATATCCGGATATCGATTTTTCATCGCCTTATAAACCGGCTCCAAACCGTTCTTGAGATTCCGTTTGCAATACTTAATCTTCTTCATAAGATACACCCCGCAGCGCAACGAAGGATTTGCTTCCTATTTGATGATAATGATTATCATCCCCGTTGTCAACTGCCGTTTTTGAGAACCTCTAACCCTTTAATCAGCTGACTGTCCTCGCGTCCAAGCTTCTCGCGTAGACGCTCCAGCAGCTTATACCCCGTTTTGTCATTGAAACTGCCCGTAGCCTCCAGCTTCTCGGCTTTTTGGAACTTAGTTAATGCTGCTGCTGTTTGTTTATCGAACATGCCTTCTTGTCCTGTAGGAGAATAACCGAGCTCCTTCAGCATCATCTGCAGCGTCTTTACATCCTCGCCATAGCTGCCTATCTTCATATGTGTACCAATCGCAAGCGGTCTTAGTTTCGTATATTCGGGAAGGGCTACTGCAAAATCCGGTGAAACGCCTGTTTTGTTAATCCAAGTGCCGCCCGGCGTCTTCCACTGCGCTTCCGTTAAGCTTAAGACAGAACCGTCCTTAAACTGATTAAAAGCTTGTACAACACCTTTGCCATACGTTTTTTCACCGACAACTGTTGCTCCCGCTGATTCCTTTAACGCAGCCGTCAGCACCTCGCTCGCGCTTGCAGATTGTCCATTCACGAGTACTACAATCGGCACTTTCCATTCCTTCTTCTGATCAGACTTATACGAAATCGTTTGCCGCTCATTTTTGTACACGACATTCAAAATAACCTTGTTTTTCGGTATAAGCTTGCTCGCAATCTTAATGGTTGGCTGCAGCAATCCCCCTGGATTGGATCGCATATCCAGCAACAATCCCTTAAGAGGCTGCTTCGCCTGCAGCTCCGTAATTGCAGCTTCGAATTCATCCGCAGTTTTCTCAGCGAAACGGCTAATCGTAACATGCCCGATACCGCCTTCAAGAAGCTCAGACGTTACCGTATGTACTGGAATAGCTTCCCGCTTCAGCTTTAATGTTATCGGCTCAACTTGATTCGGGCGCTGAATCTGCAGCGAGACTGATGTTCCTTCCTTGCCTCTAACAAGGCCAAGCAGCTCCTCAAACGTCTTTCCAGCCAGCTTCTGATTATCTACCGAGAGAATGATATCGCCCGTCAGTAAGCCGCCTCGCTCGGCTGGAGCTCCCTTCGTGAGCCCGGTAATGATGAACATGCCTTCCTCTTCGCGCAATTCAGCACCAATTCCATATATTTCTCCCTCATAGGACTGGGTATAGGCACTGCCCTTTTCCTCAGCCAAATACCGGGAATACGGGTCCTCAAGCGAGCCAACCATGCCTGCAATTGCTCCATTAATCAGCTTCTTCGGCTCAGCACCGTTTAAGTAGTCATTCATAATTTTGTTGTATGAAACCGTAAATTGCTTAAAGGTCGGCTCCTTGATCATCGGATACTGATTCCCCATCCAGAAAAACCCTATTGCAAAGCCAAGAGCAGTAAATAATACAGCTCCCATGACGCAGAGAGTCAGAAATCTTTGTTTTGCTGCCGCTGATGTAAAATAGTTCATCTGTTCATCTCCTCAAAAGTTTTACGAAGTAAAACTTACTTCGTAAGCATAAGCCTAGTCTTGAATGTCTGGATCATTTTAGCTACAATCAACCTAATCAAAGCGTAAACGGCTATCGCCGACCTTGGCGGCGTATGCAATCGTTTCGCTGCGAAATATAAGCCTAGTTATACATTTGAAACTTATAACTTCTTATATTTTTAAATATAGAGAGCTGGAGAGGAGCTTCACCGCTAGTATGTATAAACTTATCGCGATTGATGTTGACGACACGTTATTAACGGATGACCTAACCGTAACGGAAGGCACGAAGCGTGCCATGGAAGCTGCTATTGCCCAAGGTGTAACGGTTACACTGGCAACAGGCCGCATGTTTGCTTCCGCTCAAAAAATTGCTAAGCAAATTGAACTCAATGTTCCTATTATTACCTATCAAGGGGCACTCGTCAAAACACTGCTTGATGGACAAGTCCTGTATGAAAGAAACGTACCGATTGATGCGGCTAAAGAGCTTCACGCTTTCGCTGAAGAGAACGGCTTGCACCTGCAGCTTTACGTTGACGATGAGCTTTACAGCACTCATGACAATGACAAAATCAAAGCTTATTCTAAGCTTGCCAATATCCCTTACAAAATAGAGCCTGACTTCAACAAATTGCTCGACTTTCCGATGAACAAAATGCTTATTATCGATGATCCGGCTCGCCTCGATGAAATCGCTGAGCAGCTTAAGCCTCTAATCGGTGATCGCGTGCATATTACTAAATCCAAAGCGCACTATTTAGAGTTCATGCATAAGGAAGGCACTAAAGGACATGCACTGAAATTTATGGCCGAGCATCTTGGCTGTACAATGGACCAAACAATCGCCCTTGGCGATGCATGGAATGATAATGAAATGATTATCGCTGCCGGACTTGGTGTAGCAATGGGCAACGCCATTCAATCTCTGAAGGACATTGCAGACTATGTAACGTTGTCGAATAACGAGGAAGGCGTTCGCCACGTTATTGAGAAATTTGTGCTTAACGTCACTGAATAACAAGCAAGGAGGCGACTGCATTTATGAATTGTCCCCTTTGCAATGGGCCAAACGATTGTGCTATGGAAGAAAACAATGCAGCGAAAGATTGCTGGTGCTTCCAGAAATCATTTCCCAGCACGCTTTTAGAGGCCGTTCCTGAGGAGCTCAAAAACAAAGCCTGCATCTGCCGAAATTGCTTAAGCAAAGCAGCGGAAGAACAAAATTAAGAAGCTGTCTCTGGAAGGTAATTACCTTTTAGAAACAGCTTCTTTTTTTAAAGCTTGCTTATCGCGCTGGCACAAAAAAACGTTCTTCCACAGCACTTGCAGACAACGGCTTGCTAAAATAATAGCCCTGAATCTTTCTGCACGAATTGTCTGTTAAAATATCCAGCTGATCCTTCGTTTCAATTCCCTCCGCAATAACTTCCATATTCAAATGCATAGCCATCGCAATGATCGTTGAAACGATGGCTCTATCATCGCTGTTATTTGTAATATCACGGATGAAGGAGCGATCTATTTTAACTTTTTGAATCGGGAACATTTTCAAATAACTGAGCGAGCTGTAGCCTGTCCCAAAATCATCTAAGCTAATGCGAATACCATATTCATTCAACTGATTCAAAATACTGCTGGACAATGCAGCGTCCATCATCATGCTCTCTGTTATTTCCAGCTCTAAATATTTCGGCTCCAATCCCGTTTCCTGCAGTATAGCCATAATATAATCCGCAAGTTTAGGCTGATGGAATTGTTGCGAAGATAAGTTGACGGATATAGGGATAAGCGGCCCTCCCTGTACATGCCACATCCGCATTTGTTTGCAGGCTTCGCGCAGTACCCATGTTCCCATTTCATAAATGAGACCGGTCTCCTCGGCAAGCGGTATAAAGACGCCTGGACTTAGTAGCCCCCTAGTTGGATGCTGCCAGCGTACAAGCGCCTCCATACCAATCATCGCACGATCCTCTGTTCGGATTTGCGGCTGGTAATGGAGCAGCAGTTCCCCTCGTTCGATCGCTTTTCGAAGATCGCCCTCTAATTCGATTTTTTCTTGCAGCACTCGGTCGAGCTCGCCAGTGAAAAATTGATAATCGTTTTTACCTTTTTTCTTCACCTCATACATCGCTGTATCGGCATTTTTGAGCAGCTGTACAGCATCCAGTCCATGGCTAGGGAACAGGGCAATTCCGATACTTGCGGACACATAAAAATCACTGTCCTTTAATCGATACGGTGCTTGGATGCAGCTGATGATCTGTTCCGCTAACCGCTTAATCGTGTCTTGCGTTTCATAATTGCGGCACAGCAGCGTAAACTCGTCTCCGCCCATGCGAGCAAGCATAACGTCTTGCCCTGCGATAGCTTGTTGAATGCGTCCGCTAACTTCCTGCAAAAACTGATCGCCGACCATATGCCCGAGTGAATCATTTATGATTTTAAAACGGTCGATATCAAGCACCATTACAGCAAAATGTGAATCGCTTGTACTGCTCAGTTCTATGGTCTCTGCAATCGCTTGATTAAATTTGCGACGATTCGGCAAACCTGTCAATTCATCATGAAAGGCTAAATGATTGACTTTCAGCTGTGCCCGCTTCTCAGCGGTTATATCTTTAAAAATAATATAGCTGCCTACGACTTCACCATCCACAACAACCGGTACATTAGCTACGTTGAGCTCAATTCTCATACCGTCAGCACGGATGATGGCGGTTTCGTGATTCAAAGTCTCCCCCTTAAAGGATCTTTGAAACATCTGTTTCACACGTTCTTGATCTTCATGCACAATAATCCCGCTTAACGAGGATATCGATTGATGCATAACCTGCTTGCTGCTGAAACCTGTTATCTTCAAAGCATTCGTATTATGGCTAGTCACACGGTACTGCAAATCAACAGACACGATGCCATCCTGGCTATTTTCGTATAAGGACTTGTACCATTTTTCATTTTGTTCAATTTCTGAGTCCTTATGGGCAAATCGCTTCGATATATAGATCCCAAACAAAGATAATCCAAGTGTAAAAAATATACCTAACGCAATAATGTAGGCCAGCCACGTTTGGTCCAAAATAACGCCAAGAAACAAAGCAGTCTTATTGCTGGTATGAAAATTAGCTGCGATCATTCCCGTATAATGCATGCCAACTATCGCAGCCCCCATAATAGCGCCGCTTCCAAGCTTTTTCCACCATTGTCCTTTCTGTCTATCCTTACGGAAATAAAACGATAGCCAAAGAGCTGCAATGGATGCGACAAACGCAATAAGAATAGAGAGCATAACGATAATCGGATTATAGGTTATATGTATAAGCATTGCAGACATGCCAACATAGTGCATGATCGTAATGCCTGTGGCAAGCAATAATCCGCCAGCTAGCAATTGCGATCTCGAAAGCTCACTTCGGCCGACAACATACAGCGCAGTAAAAGCCGCTCCAATCGCTGCAATTACCGAAATAAGCACGATAACCAAATCATATTTTATAGGGAAAGGAAGCTTTAACGCGAGCATGCCGACAAAATGCATCGACCAGATTCCCATCCCCATAGAAGCCGCTCCAAACATCAGCCAGCTTAGCTTTGTGCTTCCTTTGGAGGTGCTCACTCTTCCTGCAAGATCCAGTGCTGTATATGAAGCCATGACTGCTATAATATAAGAGAAAATAACTAATAAACTATCATAGGTTCCATGAACATGCTCCATTAAATCCCCTCTATTCTATGTAAGATGTTTATCTGCGAGAGCATTCTTATATTATACAATAATGTTTTGAAACATTTTTGAAAATTTCGATGATGGCTAGACATGCAACGACCGCATAACTAAACAAAAAAGAGCCTCTCCCACATAGTGGAGAAGCCCTTCTTATAACCTTTATGAAGTTAAGATACAGCTTTATTTCTCCGTTTGCATTGGCCCTTGCTGCATGACTTATAGTTGCCTGTAAAATCAAGCCGATGATCCGTCACTTTAAAGCCATACTCCCGTTCAATTCGCTGCTCAAGCTCGAGCAGCCAATCCTCTTTAATTTCTGTCAGTGAGCCGCATTCATCGCATATTAGATGATGATGCATATGCTCATGATCCTCACCGCGAAGATCATAGCGGGCTACACCATCCCCGAAATTCATTTTCTCAACAACATGAAGCTCAGCGAGCAGTTCGAGTGTCCGATATACAGTCGCTAGACCGATATCAGAGTTTTTCTGCTTTACGAGCATGAAGACACCTTCTGCACTCAAGTGATCCATTTCGTTCTCAAGCAGCACTCGCAATATAATCTCACGCTGAGTTGTCAGTTTATATCCGTTCGCCATCAAATGTCGATTTATTCGATCCGTTTCTGCTGTGATGTTTAACATGCAAAGCTACCTCCTTTTATTGAAAAGCCAGTACATGAATGCATTTCACTTTATGTAAAGGCTTACTTTTAGAATGATTATAATTTAATGGTAGTATACTTTTGCGAAATTAGCAAATACCATATATTAATAAGTGTTTAACCATACTCCTTGACATAAAAATCGTATTTCGAGTATGATACAAAAATAGTTATTCGTAACAATTACAAATAAAAGGAGAGAACAAAATGAAAAGTGGCATACATCCCGTTTACCATCAAGTATTGTTTTTTGATGTGAGCAGCGGCTACAAATTTTTGACGGGCTCAACCAAATCGTCCAATGAAAAAATGGAATGGGAAGACGGGAATAGCTACCCAGTCATTCGCGTAGATACAAGCTCCGCTTCGCATCCTTTTTATACAGGCAAACAACGCAATACCGATAAAGGCGGACGAGTTGACCGCTTCAACCAACGATTCCAACAAAAGAAATAAAAAGCAAGTAATAATAATAGCTCCAAACAGAACCGTTCAATGCGGCAATCTGTAAGGAGCTTCTTTCGTTTCTTATTACAGCAGACAGACTACAGCACCGTAGAAATGCCACCATCAATATTTACAGACGTACCCGTTACGAAAGATGCGGCTTCCGAAACGAGAAAACCGATAACATTTGCTGCTTCCGACGCCCTGCCAATTCGACCCAAAGGTATCCCATGGCGCTTGTCCGCTGAGAATTCATCCCAGCTAAGCTCAGGGCTCGCAGCTTGCCACATCCGCTCGATTTGTGCGCTGCGAATCAGCCCGATGCAAACTGCATTTACACGAATTTGATCCACAGCCAGATCCTTGCTCATCGCTTTGGTCAGTGCAAGGCCTGCGGCGCGGCTAACGGAGGTTGGGAGAGAGGAAGCACCCGGCGTTTTCCCGCCTATAGCTGTCACGTTGACGATAGCTCCTCCACCTGCTTTACGCATATATGGAAGTACCGCACGCGCAAAATGAACTGCTCCGAGCAGCTTCAAATCGAGGTCCGCTGTCCATGCATCAGTCTCCACCTTCTCAAAAGGCTGCGCCGCAGAAACTCCTGCGTTATTCACAAGAATGTTGACACCGCCAAAGTGTGCTGCCGTTTGCTCAACCGCTCTTGCGGCATCTTCCGGCCGACTTACATCCGCGCTGATTGCCAACGCTTCTTTGCCTGTTCGTTCCTTTATAAGTGCTGCCGCGCTGCGCAGAGACTCCTCCTCCCGTGCAACAATGGCTACCTCAGCACCTTCCTCTGCCAGCAGCAATGCTGTTGCTAGTCCAATTCCTTTGCTCCCGCCTGTAATGAGTGCGATTTTTCCTTTTAGCCCAAGCTCCATCTATAACTCCTCCTTCTCTGCTGCTTTATCGTTTAAACTTTACTTCCCAACTGCTTTGATTACCTTTTGTACCTCATGGTTTATATCAATTTCTGAATGAGCAGGCAAATTTACAATAAAAATACCGCCAAACACTTGCTGCGACTTGCCTTGGCACTCTCGAATTTTATTTTTTAATAGTTTAAGCTCTAATGAATAGATAACTTCTTTGCTTAGCAGCCAATTATGCCTGGTGAACGTTGATTTCTCTATCGTTTCTATGTACATGGATACATCCTTGAATGCTCTTACGCGAATAACGTCTCCAAAGGCAACATTTTCAGTAAATACAGGATTCTCCTCAATGCGATACAGGTCATCACCCAGTTGTACAACGTCCAGTATCTCGACCTCTTGACCTACACCATCGAAGCAAAGATGTAACGGAATAAAATCTTGAATGCTTCTCACCTCTATATTTATTTTCAGTGATGGCTCTTACCATTCACTCTAGCTAATATCCACATTCGTATAATGCTCCACCGATGGAAATGGATCATAGAAATGATGCAGCAGACTTTTCCACTCCAAATATTCCGCCGATCCGCGAAAGCCAACGGTATGATCCTCCAGCGTTTCCCATCTTACAAGCAATATATATTTATTATTCTCTTCTAAGCATTTCTGAAGTTCATGACTGACATAACCGTTCATGCTAGAGATAATTTTTGATGCGGCTTTGAAATTGCTTTCAAATTGTTCGGACAGCCCTGCCTTAACCTGCAATGAAGCAACCTCTAATATCATGACAGCAACTCCTTGTTTTATATCTAGTTTTAGCAATAGCCTTGCAATCCTAATTATGATGTTATGTATATATTATAAGTGGTACTGCAAATAAGGCAAAGAGTAAATCAAATGATAGAATATCTTGTTTTCCAAACTGTCTAATCGCTCCATGTGTCCATAATTTTCAGAGCGAGTTCAATTTAATCGATTCTTCCCCTACAAATTGCGGCATCATTTACCGAAATCACCTGCGACCTTTACTCTTAATCCGTATTTTCCGTCATGATCCGACATTTGTATTTGACTATTATTTCATAAAAAAAAGCCCCAGAGAGTGGTCTCTGAGACTTCAATCGTATCCCTAAGTAGCTGGCTCCTCTTTAGGAGCGCATTTTTGAATAAGCGAGATTTGGCCTGCATGGATGCCGGTATGGTACATTAAACGGCCAACAGCCTCAAGCGGCGTTGAGGGGCCGATCGGACAGTCCACGATTTGATGCCATTTCTCCTCTGGAAGCTCTTTCATTGCATCCATAAGATGATTGTTGGAGGATTCAAGCAGCTCAATAAGCTCCTGTAAATTATCGTAGGTTGCTTTGCTCCCAGCAGCACCTCTGCTTGTAGAGATCTGCAATCCCTCCGGCATGCCTTTCCCGAAGAACCAGTCTGCGAACATATATTCAACCTCAGCGTTATGTCGAAGCATATAGCCAATGGAGGATGCTCCAAGCTGTAAAGACAAATCCTGCTCCGGCAATGCTTTGACCGTTTTGTGGAATCTTTCTTGAATAGCACGCCAAATAGGCAGTACTGTTGTGATCGTCATAATAGCGTCCGCTCCTCTGCTCTTATTAAGCTTTCTTCGCTTGTGCATGCCCATCTCTTGCAACATGCTCAAATTTCTCGCCTGACAAGTCGATATCGTAAGCCTGACCGAAGCCTGCTACATAACGACCTTCCGAAGCCATCAGCTCAAACAAAGAGAAATCGAGGCCGCGAAGCATGCCTATCATGTTTTTGCCGAAGGTTTGCTCAAACCGTTCAAATATCTCAATATGCCCTTCATTGCCGATATTAACCGCATTACAAACGAAGCGAGCACGCTGCCTAGCAAATAAATTTGTAGTCTGCGACTCATCCTCCAGCAGCATAACGTCCACTGATGGATTGGCTTCCATGTACCGGAAATGATGAGCGATTCTGCTAATATAAATGTAGAGCTTTCCGTTGAACTTCACAAAGGGAGCATAGGAAACAAAAGGTTTTCCCTCATCGTCGATTGTACCGAGCACGACAGATTTCAAGCTTTCCGTAAAATTCAAATAATTCACCTTAATCATTTCAATATCCATCGCCTTCATTCGTCATCCCTCGCTTTTTTTATAAAACTTTTTTTAATACGTGAATTCGTGGACTAGCGCTTTCCGGCATTTGTTGAATTTCTGTTTCCACACCGTAGACACTGCGAATCAGCTCCATCGTAAAAACATCCTTCGGCTTGCCAAATACATGTTTATCCCCATTCTTAATCACACAAACTCTATCGCTATAAGCGGATGCATGGTTCAAATCATGCAGCACCATTATAACCGTCAGCTTCAATTCACGATTTAGTCTTCGCACAAGTTCGAGCACTTCCAGTTGATGTGCGATGTCCAAATAAGTAGTGGGCTCATCGAGTAGAAGCACCTTAGGTCTTTGAGCGAGCGCCATAGCAAGCCATGCCTTCTGTGCTTCTCCACCAGAGAGGGATACGATGAGTCTGTCTTTAAACTCCAGCATGCCCGTCTGTTCAAGCGCCCAATGTACGACCTTATAATCTTCGGCATCCAGACGCTCATACCATTTCTTATGAGGAATTCGCCCATAACCAACCAATTCCTCTACTGTCATGTCAGACGGACTGACGTTCTTCTGACAAAGCATGCACAGCATTTGCGATACTTGCTTCGTACTAAGCGAGCGAATCTCTTGATCGGCAATACAGACGCGTCCGCTTTCGCAAGGAATCATTCGAGATACAGCCTTCAAAATAGTCGACTTTCCCGAGCCGTTTGGTCCAATAATGGATACCACTTCTCCCTCATTCACATCGAGAGAAAAGTCGCTCACTATTGTACGATCCGCGTAACGAATATTCAACGATTGGACCTTTAACAACTTAGACCCCTCCTTTTCGCATCAAATAGAGGAAGTACGGACCTCCTGCCAATGCCATGACGATACCTGCAGGCACTCCTACAGAGCCGAAGGCAGTCCGCCCAATTGTATCTGCCACTAAGAGAAGCAGTGCCCCAAGTATTAAGCTAAGCGGCAACGTGTGGCGATAATTTGTGCCAATTAATAAACGAGCCATATGTGGCACAATTAAACCAATAAACCCAACAAGACCTACTGTCGACACTGAAACAGCGGCTAAGTACACCGCCACAAAAGACAAAATCAAGCGGCTTCGATTAAGGTTTTGCCCCAAGTTATGTGCTACTTGCTCGCCTAAACGTAATATATTCGCTTGCCGAATACATAGAATCGCGGCAATCCATCCAATAATCGAATAGGGCAATATCATGAGCACATCGCCCATTCCTTTGCCTGCCAAACTTCCGTTCATCCATGCAAGTGCACCAGGCAGCTTATCGCTGTATTTGATAGAGAGCAGGCCGATCATTCCTCCAAATACCGCATTTACGGCGACACCCGAAAGAATGATGCGTACAGGTGTAAAACCTGTTTGCTTGTTCCATGCCCAAGTATAAACCATTCCGGCAGCAATACCGCCGCCAATTATTGCAGCTAACGGAATAAACGATGAATAGCTAGGCATGACTAGCATAATAAATAATACGGTAACCGCTGCCCCGGACGAAACACCAGTTAGCCCCGGGTCTGCCAGTGGATTTAACATAACTGCTTGCAGCAAAGCTCCCGATGCAGCAAGGTTCGCGCCGATTATCAAAGCAAGAAATACTCTAGGGATTCGAATATCCCAAAGCACAGAATTTGCCGCTTCATTCCCATTGCCTAGTATCGCTTGAAAAGTAGAAGCTAGATCAAATCTTGCACTACCAAGCGCAACTGAGAATAAAATAGCCACAATCAGCAACAAAAATGAGAGAGCTAGAAGCGTGGTCGTTCTCATTTTTTTATTATCCGTCACCTCTAAGCTCCCTTTCATTAGTTATACAAAATTTTCGCCATATCTTGGTATGCATTTGGTGCATTTACTAACGAAGCTACTCCATATAAGCTATAATCAAGTGCAATCAGCTTGCCGTTTTTGAATGCGTTCAGCTTCTCCCAAGCTCCGTTCTTCTTCACATCATCTTCAAGCTGCTTCGTAACAGCAGAAGGATCACCATGAGCAACTAGCAAAATAATATCTGGATTAGCCGTTACGATGCTTTCCATATCAAGTGGTACATAAGCATCTTCTTTTTTCAATACTTCTGATAATACGTTTTTTGCTCCTAGCTTCTTCGCCAAGCTGCCTACAAAAGTACTATCGTTCATGAACATTAATGATTCAGCAGAACCGAATAGAACCATTACGCTTGGAGCATCTTTGCCTTCGGAAAGCTTAACAGCTTCCGCCTCTTGTTCGCTCAGCTTCTGCAATACTTCATTCGCTTTATCTTCTTTCCCGTACACTCGACCTAGAACTACCGTGCTGAGTTTCAACTCGTCTAAGGAGTCCGCAGGCAAATAAGCTGTAGGTAAATTCGCTGGTTTAAAGGATTTATCCAAACTATCCTTAATGGAGCTTGGTCCAAGAATGACACCAGGCTGCAGCTTTGCAATTTGCTCTAGATCCGGCTGATGAGATGAGCCGATGCGAGGCAGGTTAACGAAAGCTTCTGGCAATTTGTTCTTCGTCGTTGGAACACCGGCTGTCTCAATTCCAAGCTCATTTAGAAGCTCAGCAATAGCTACTGATATGGTTACCGTTGATGATGGAACTTGGTTATTGAACTGTGCAATCAGTTCCGCTGCTTTTGTTTCATCTACTTCTATTTTAGAATCAGACACAGGAGCTTCCGTTGCAGCCGAGCTTGGCTGCTCTGTTGCTGTGTTTCCAGTCACCTGTTCTGGCTTATTTACATTGTTTCCGCATGCTACCGTAGTCGCTAATAATAAAGTCATAATACCAATCTTCAATCCTGCTCGTTTCACTTTATTTCCTCCTGTATGATAATGATAATTAGTATCATTATATTGATACCGTTTCTCATTATACAGCGAATGAAAATCATTTTCAATTAATATTTTCGCTAAACTTTTATTTATTTAATTGTGTGGTTATTTCCCCATCTCCCTTCAGACATCCTCTTTGATTCCCATGCTAAAGATAAAAATATCGAAAAAAACCCTATGTACATTCGTCTCATCATACGCTAATCAAAATAAAAAAATGCCAAGGGCAGCTGCTCGCTCCTTGGCATCCTTTTGACTCCTAATCTCAGATCTAATTATTAATTCCCCTTAGCCTAGCTGCAACCATGCAGCTCTTCCGAACCATGCATGTCCATGTTATTGACATCCTTGCTCTATTTGATTACGCCTGCATGACAGATTGAGATGCTTTCCCATACGGCTCCGCCAAAAAATAAGTGAAATCCTCGCGTTTATTCAAAAACTGCTCATATTGCACCAAAGCGATCTCATCATCCGGGTTTGTCTCCAAGTAGATTTCCAATTCCGCAATCGTTTCCTCAATTTCAAGTAGGATGTCCCTGTGGCTATGGCTCATCTGTGTACTTAGCTGTAAAGGCTTCCTTGCTTCGTTCAACTTATATGCCTCCTGTTGCCCTATTCTATTGTTTTGCAAAATAAAGGTGTACCTGCAACAATAGGGCTTCGTTAACTAAGATATTCAGACCTTCGTAAAAAAGAACCTCAATTCTCAAAAAAAGGGATAAACCCTTTTTACTCGCTGCAAAAAAAGAAAAGCTATTTCCGTTATTATCCATCTTCCTCATGACAGATTCAATGGTACAAAATGATTAGGTTACCATTTACCTATCTCGACTATTTCCCAAGAAATGATCGAAAAACATCGATATATAAACGATTTTCTGTACTCCATTGATTCATCATTACCCCAGAAGGGTATTCAATATTATCAAACTCACTAAGGGAGTGATTCAAATGACGACAAGGCAACAAAATTTAGAGATTGAAGAAAGACATGTTGAAAAAAAATCAGATTCAAGTTTAGTGGCGTCTACATTCATCAAATATGCTGCCTACATTATTATCTTCTTCGGGGCTCTCTACTTTCTTGTTCGATATGTATTTCCAATGTTTTAAACAAAATAAAAACAGGCAGTCTTTCAGCAGATTAAGCTGCTTGAAGACTGCCTGTTTCGTATGTACGTTTTTTAAAAAAGATCATCCGCAGTTTTTGGGATCATTGTTTGATTTCCTTTTATAAAATACTCAAACTTGCCAAAATGCGCCAATGCTGCGCTGTCTGCTTCCCATACCCATTCGTCCATTTCGGTTTGACAGCGATGCGCACGAAACGCAGCAAGCTTAGCTTCTAACTGATGACGAACATCAATTTTGACAATGCCCTGCTTCGTGTAACCAAATCGTTCCGGAGCATTCATCATATCGCCGAAACTGATGAAATAGAGCGCACCCGGCTGCTTGCTACGGTGGAAAGCGGTAGTTGTTGCTTTACCAATTGCACAGTGATCAGGATGTCCGCCTAAAATTTCATGAAAAGTAAGGACTACATCCGGATTGATCTCATCCATGAGTACGCCTATTTTTGAGATGAGGCTCTCTGAATCGTAAAATTCAACCATCTTGTCACGGATATCAAAAAAAATAAGATTTTGAATGCCAAGTGCCTCGCAAGCGTTTCGCAGCTCTTTTTCCCGAATATCAGGCATAGTCTCTCGATTCACATAAGGCGGGTTTCCCATTCGACGTCCCATTTCGCCTTTTGTCGCACTTACAAGAGTAATTTCAACTCCCATGCTTGCATACTTTGCCAATGTTCCTCCGCAAATAAAAGACTCATCATCAGGATGCGCAAACACAGCTAATAGCTTTTTAACTGCTTTTTCACTCATTCCGGAAACGGCTCCTTTCCAAGCTGCAGAGCAACGTTCATTCTGCCTTTATCATCGTAACCCGCCAGTAATAGCTTCTCATCCACCGTTACTTCAAAATGGGTGAGTGCTTCTGTTCGCAGCCAGCCAAGCTCATCAAAGCGAAGAGCTATCCGGTATGAACCCTCACCAGCAATATGGGCTTCAGTGAGGCTAACCTTGAAGTTTCGGACAAAGACGAAAGAGGTCGCTTCACTATGAATATAAACTTCCTTGCCAATAAATGCTTGAAAAGCAGCGTTCAATTCTGAACTGTTTATTTTGATCATCGTCTCTTCATTCCTATTCTATAAATTTGATAGGAGTTGCCAAGTAGGAGGAGTTAATAAAAAGGAGGAGTTGCTTCATGAGACCAAAGGCCTGATGTATGAACTCCTCCCCTTATAATACAATTCCTATTATCTGCTTACGAAAAACGGCAATGTTTCGATGCCCAGCAAACGCAGATAAATGAACAATTGACCTTTGTGATGAATTTCATGATCCTTGCCATTCTCGAGCAAAACGATTCCAGCCATTTTCATGCCATGGAAGTCGATCTCTTTTTCCAATTGCTCATCCGATAAAGATTCAAGCAATGTTTTCGTTGAAGCGGTATCCGCTGCTACGATCGCTTTCAGCTCTTCAATCGTTTCAGCTTGTTTAGCTGTTGAAGGTGGCGTGAACACGCCGTTTTTTACCGTTTGTGCGAACATGTCCATTGATCCATTGATATGGAGAACAAGAGTTGACAACGACATTGCCTTTTCCCAAGGCTTATATTGGAGGTTTTCATTTTGTACAGTATCAAGCATAGCAAGCAATACTTTACGATGATTCAACCAGTTTGTAACAAATACATTCATTGTTGACATAGGATAATACTCCCCTTTTTCATTCGAAAATTAATTAACCATAGAAAAAATAGTTAATAGCCTATTCATTATACAATGGTTGTCCGACAATTGCATTTTTCCTGAATAAACTTCTATTATTAATAACTTGATCCTCCCTAGTTGGTGTTATTATTCCATCAATTCCCTTTTACATTATCACGCCCTATTCCTCAGTTTTTATCCTTATCCTTATCTTTATCCTTGTGCCTCTCTTTCTTTCTCTCTTTTTCTTTTTCTTTTTCTTTTTCCTTCTGTTTTTTTCTTTCTTCCCTTTCCTTTTTCCAATCTCGTTTCTTATCAGAATCATCATCTTTGTTCGATATATTATTTTTTTCTTTTTCCTTATCCTTCTTCTTCGGCAAAAAGTCTGGTGCCTTAGGAAACGGTATAACCGGCTCATCCTTTAATGCATCTGCGAATATAGCTTGAAAGACAACAGCCGCAGCCTTTGAGCTCGTCGACAAATAATGGCTGCTGTCGCTTTGATCGTACCCAAGCCACACCGCGCCTACAAGCTGCGGAGTGTAGCCAACGAACCAATTGTCCTTTGCGCCGTAGCCTGTCGTGCCTAGCATTTGTGTCGTTCCAGATTTCCCTGCAACTGGGCGGCCTTCAAGCATTGCAGCAGTACCCGTCCCATCCTTTATGACTCCCTCTAACATAGCTGTCATCGTTCGGGCAATTTCTGGCTCCGTTACTTTCACTCTGCCTTCACTCTGCTTGAATTCAGCCAGTACGCTGCCGTCTGCCGATTCGATGCGAGTAATGGTATGCGCATGATTACGAACACCGTCACTTGCGAATACGCCAAAAGCTTCGGCCATCTGAAGCGGCGATACACCCTCATGAAGACCGCCGAGCGCAAGCCCCAGCGAGCGATCCTCATCTGTCAGAGGAATGCCGAAACGCGCCGCCGCATCCATTCCTTTTTCAATACCCATTTCGTTAAGCAGCTTCACAGCAGGTATGTTGTAAGAGTTAATAAGCGCTTCATAAAGTGACACTCTGCCATGAAAGGAGCCGTCTGCGTTTTTTGGCTCATAGCCGTTAATATTGATCGGTTCATCAACTAGATCATCGCTTGGCTTATAGCCAAGCTCCAGCGCAGGCGTGTATACAGCGATGGGCTTGATCGTTGAGCCTGGTTGACGGCTTAGCTGCGTCGCTCGGTTAAAGCCGCGAAATGGCTGCTCTCCTCTGCCGCCAACCATCGCCCGAATTCCGCCGTCACGCGGATCAATCAGAACAGCACCGCTTTGAATGAGCTGGTCTGCAGCACTATTTGGGAATAGAGATTCCTTCGCATACACCTGTTCCGCCGACTGCTGCATTTTCGTATCCAATGCGGTATAGATTCGAAGTCCGCCCTGCAGCACTTCATTTTCCGATAACCCATATTGCGTCATCGCCTCACGAATGATCTGGTCCACATAATAAGGATGGTTGATATCATCTACTCGATTAGGCTTTGCGCTCAGTAATTTCACAGGCTCATGAATGGCCTTATTGTATATATCCTCGCTAATTAGCGCTTGATCCTTCATAAGCTGAAGAACCACATTTCTTCGATCAATCGCTTTTTCTAGATGTTTATAAGGAGTTAGGGCGGATGGCGCCTTGATTAGACCAGCTAGCAGCGCTGCCTCCGCTACGCTAAGCTGATTTGGCTGCTTGCCAAAATACGTATGCGCCGCTCTATCGATTCCCCATGCTCCATCACCATAGTAGATCTGGTTGAGGTACTTCTCCATAATATCCTCTTTGCTGTAGCTTTCCTCAATCTTTTTCGCCAAAAGCAGCTCATCCCACTTCCGCGACCAGGTTCTCTCCTGCGACAAAAAGACATTTTTCGCGAGCTGCTGTGTTATCGTGCTTCCGCCCTGTACTGTCCCGCCTGATGTTATATTTGTCCAAATCGCTCGGCTAATTGCCCGCATATCCATTCCTTCGTGCTCGAAGTAACGTCTGTCCTCTACCGCAACAACGGCATCAACCATATGTTTTGGTATGTCTTCATAGGCAATCTCATCAATTTTATTGAAAGAAATACGGGTGGCTTCCGTACCGTGCTGATCATACAAAATCGTAGCTGCCGGCAGCGGCACCTCAAGCTGTCCAATATCCTGCTTGCCGATCAGGTAACGAAATGTCCCCCATCCGCCCAAAGCAACGATGATCAACAAAGCTATACTTATGATCAAAAAGTATTTAATCCTTTTCTTTTTCTTGTTCAATGTTTGAGTATTTTTCATCATTTCTCCCCCTTGCCCTTGCTTCTCTCGTTTCTACATCATTCGCAGCGGAGTAGCATTTTTAGTACGTTCGGCCCATGAAGTGCCTTTACGCACAAAAAAAGCCCGGAAACTTTGCCTGCTCCCCAGCATCTTTTAGACTTATTTTAACAATCGTAAACAAATCGCTCATATTTCGTTTAGTCGATGGCAGCATCATGCTTTCATCAAAAAAACCTCTGTGCTTTATGTCTCTCGTTTAAACGAGAGACATAAAGCACAGAGGTTTATTAAGAACTTTCCTCACACATCGTATTAAAGATCAGCGAGTACTTGATACCAGACACCTTTTTTGGAATAAAGGTTTTCTCTAACCTCAGACCAGCCGCCTAAGTAAGAAATGTCAAACAATCCTTCCGGCACCACATAACGGTCTTTCGTACCCTCAGCTACCTTCTTGTCTACGGAGCGGAATCCATGATCCACGAAAAGCCGCTGTGCCTGCTCCGTTTGCAAAAAGGCAATAAAAGCCTCGGCTACCTTGCGAACGCCATGCTTATCCGCATTTTTATCCACGATCGCTGCTGGATTCTCGATTAATATCGTGTCTTTTGGGACAACGATGTCATAATTGACGCCTTTCTTAATTCGAGCGAGCAGCTCATTCTCGTAAGTGACGATGACATCGCCTACACCATATTCGAAGGCTGCCATCGATGCGCGACCGCTCTTATCAAGCGATTCCACATTGGCATGGACTGCTTTTAGAAAATGCTTCGCATATTCGGCATCCTTTGTACCCGTCTGCTCCTCTGACTGCTTAAGGCCAGCGCCATATATGGCGTTAATGTCCCACTGAGCGCCGCCGGAAGTTTTCGGATTCGGATACAGCACCTTCACACCCTCGCGTGTTAAGTCATTCCAATCCTTAATTCCGAGCGGATTGCCGGTACGAGTCCCCAATACAACGATGGAGTTCGTGATCATGCCATTATTGCTCTGTGCCTTCCAGTCATGCGTAATGAAACCCGCCTTCGCTATTTTGTCGAGATCACCTTCCATAGCTAACACGGCAACGTCGGCTTCAAAACCTCCAGCGATCGCCCTGGCTTGCGTGCCTGAAGCCTCATACGATTCCTGAAATACGACCTTTTGCCCGGTTTCCTGCAGCCAATACTTTTGGAATGCAGGCAGCAAATCCGCGAAAGCATCCTTCACTACCGAATACGCACCGATTACAAGTGTAACATCGCCGTCCTGTACGGTAGACCCAGCCGCATGGTTACTCGTCTGCTCCTCTTTACTGCAGCCTGCCGATACGATCAGCATAACCGCAGCAAGCAGCAGCACGAGCATGCGCTGACTTGTTACCAGATTGATTTTCATATTCGCATACAACTCTTTCTACGTAGCATATTGGTTAAATATGAATAGGCATGGGGTCAACCTTCAGCTTATTTTCCGCAATCCAGCTTTCGTTGTCATTGAATAAATAAGCCCGATGGACGAGTACCCTTACCTCATCTCCGGGATGAAGCACTTCTTGCTCCAGCGAACGGTACGTAATCAGCTTCGTATCGCCAACAAGCAGCTCAACCATCCACTCGCTGCCGCGGAAATGCAGCTGTTTTACTTTACCGGCAAGCGTAGCTGAAGCCAGCTTGATCTCGCCCGGTTTGCCAATCTCAATATATTCAGGCCGGATAAGTGCTTTAGTGCCCGGACGGCTCGCTGCATCCTCAAAACCTTTAAGCTCCGCGATATTGTCTACAATAGTAGATTCGCCAATAAAGCTTGCTACAAACGGTGTCTCTGGATTTTTGTAAATGTCCCATGGGCTGCCTTTTTGCTCTAACTTGCCTTTGCTTATAATCATGATCTCATCGGCAACTTCAATCGCTTCCTCTTGATCATGCGTAACGAAAATCGATGTGATGCCGACACGCTCAATCATTTCTTTAAGCCATGTGCGAAGCTCGGTCCGGATCTTCGCATCGATAGCAGCAAACGGCTCATCGAGGAGCAGCAGCTGCGGCTCAGGCGCGAGCGCTCTAGCGAAAGCAACACGTTGGCGTTGGCCTCCTGACAGCTGATGGGCGTAACGATGCTCGAAACCTTTTAGCCCCGTAAGCTCTACCAAGTACATAACGCGCTCGCGAATTTGCTCCTTCGATTGCTTCTTCACCTTTAAGCCAAATGCGATATTGTCATATACGGTCATATGCTTGAAGAGCGCATAGTTTTGAAATACGAAACCGATGCCGCGCTCCTGCGGCGGAAGATCATTCACACGTTTGCCGTGGAACAGAATATCGCCTGAGGAAGGAGACTCGAGCCCCGCCAGCATTCGAAGTATGGACGTTTTACCACCGCCGCTCGGTCCGAGCAAGCCGATCAGATGACCTTTTTCGATTTCAAAGCTTACATCCTTCACTGCATGAAAATCGCCAAAGTTTTTATTCAAGTTCCGTACTTCAATATGCATGGCTTAATGCACTTCCTTTCGTTTTTTCGCCCATTCCATTAGCAGCAGCAGTCCAACTGAAAATGCCGCAAGAACTAGAGCCACGCCATTGGCGGCAACAACGTTAAAATTTTCAACATCTTGATAAACGAGTGTAGTGGCTGTTTGTGTTTTATTCATAATATTGCCGGAGACGACGAGTACAGCTCCGAATTCTCCCAGTGACCGTGCAACAGTCAATACTACGCCGTAGATAACACCCCACCGAATCGATGGCCAAGTTACTTTCCAGAACGTGTACCAGGAATAAGCGCCGAGCGTTGATGCCGCTTCCTCCTGCTGTGCTCCAATCTCCTGCAGCACGGGCATAACCTCGCGTACCATTAGCGGGAATGTGACGAACAATGTCGCTAAGATCATCCCTGGCAGCGCATAGACGATTTTGAAGCCCGCATCCTCAAACAATGCACCGATAATTGTATTAGGTCCCAAAATAAGAACGATCATCAAACCGCCGATAACTGGTGATACCGCAAAGGGCAAATCGACTAAGCTGTTAAGCAGCCGCTTCATCCTTTTCCCAATCCATTCGGCCCGGACGAGATACATTGCTAGCATAATGCCAAACAACGTATTTAAGGCTGTAACGACAACAACGATAATTCCCGTCATCATAAGAGCATGCAGCGACTGCGGCCTAGTAATGCCTTCTATAAAGCCGCTCCAGCCATCTGCCCAAGAGCCTGTAAAGATTTTGATCAATGGCGCGATGAGCAGCAATCCAAAAATAATATAAGTTAATGTAATCCACAATCTTCTCATCATAGGTCGCCCCTCCTGCCTTGAATGAGGTTGACCGTCCATAAGATGAGGAAGGATAGCGTGAGCAGCAGCACCGATACAGCGGCGGCTCCCTGCGGATTACTGCTTTCAATTTCTCCAAAAATATAAACGGAGGCAATTAACGTCTTGCCTGGAATATTGCCTGCAACGAGCACAACTGCGCCAAACTCCGCAATTCCGCGGGAGAAAGCCAGCATAGCGCCGCTCAAAATTCCTGGCAGCATCGTAGGAAAAATAACGCTAAAAAACGTTTTCGCGCGCGTTGCGCCTAGCGTATAGGCTGCTTCTTCCTCTGATTTATCCATTTCCTCAAGTAAAGGCTGAATGGCACGAATAACAAAAGGAAAGGTAACGAACAGCATAGCGACAACAATTGCCGGCTCATGGAACACGATTTCGATGCCAATCTTTTGGGCTAGGCCGCCTACTAAACTATTAGGCCCTAGCAGAAGCAAGATCATAAGTCCGCCTACTGCTGTAGGTAATGCAAACGGCAAGTCAACTAGACTGTTGAGCAAACGACGTCCGGGAAAACGGTAACGAATAAGCACCCATCCGATCATCGTCCCCAAAAACATATTGAGTATCGTTGCGATAACAGCCAACTTTACTGTAAGCAGCACCGCTTTCCAAGCCAGTGGATCGGATACGCTTTCCCAGAAAGGGGTCCATCCAAGCGAAAATGATTGCGTGTAAATGCCAACGATTGGTAAAATAATTAAGATGACAAAATAAAGCATTATGGTGCTTCGAAAACCAAAACTCCACCCTTTACCACGAAACAAAGCATTCACTGTGACTTTACCTCCAGACCATCGGCTCGTGCCGTAGGTGTAACAAAACAATTAAAAACATAATTCCTATTAAGATACTAGGTATTGATAATGTAGCATCCAAACTGGGATTAAGTCAATAATAAATTTGGAAATTCTTATTGCTTTTATAGCTTTTTCTTATGATTGTTTATTATACAAGCCTCTGAGTACAAAGAAGAGGAGTATCAGCCTAAGCCGATACTCCTCTTCTTCTTATTCGCCTTCAATATAATAGACCTTTTCTCCTTCAGAGAGGATCGCTTGTCCTTGTGTCAGATCGGTTACCCAAGCGATAAAAGTATCTGCTTCAGGCTCTTCCGGCAGGCAGCGCACGTTGACTCGATCGGTGAAATCCGTCCCGCCAACGCGTGTTCCCTTCGTATGAAGCTCATTTTCCAGCTTGCCATACCAAGTGTAGTCCACATCAACAAATACTTCGCGGTGAAGCACATTGACGATTTCATCTGCTGCTTCAATGCCAGCTACAGCACCATCCGTATAAGCTCTAACGAGTCCGCCTGCTCCGAGCATAATGCCTCCAAAATATCGCGTCACAACGACAGCGACATTTTTAAGCCCCTTATGCTTGATAACCTCGAGAATCGGCTTGCCCGCTGTACCGCTTGGCTCACCATCATCCGATGCCTTCTGAAACTGGTCTCGCTCACCCACCATATAAGCCGAGCAGTTATGGGTCGCCTGCTTATGCAGCTGCTTAATCTCATTGATGAATGCAACGGCTTCCTCTTCGGTTTCCACTGGCTTCGCATACCCGATGAAACGCGACTTTTTGATGACGATCTCTGCGCTAGCCTGCGACCTGACTGTTCTATACTTCTCAAGCATAGGCTATGACTCCCGTATACCGTTCAAGCCGGTTGATTACAGCCTTGCTTCCAGCTCGGCTTTTTCTTTCTCGAAGCCCGGTTTGCCAAGCAAAGCGAACATGTTCTTTTTGTATGCTTCAACACCCGGTTGGTCAAATGGATTAACACCCATCAGGTAACCGCTGATTCCGCATGCTTTTTCGAAGAAATACACAAGATAGCCGAATGTGTATGGCGTCATGTCTTTGATGTTGACGATAAAGTTCGGAACTTGTCCATCCGTATGAGCAAGAAGCGTTCCTTCAAAAGCCTTCTTATTAACGAAATCCATTGTTTTTCCAGTCAAGAAGTTGAGGCCATCAAGATCCGCTGCATCGTGTTCGATAGCGATATGCTCAGACACTTCTTGAACTTGAATAACAGTTTCAAAAATATTGCGGTTACCCTCTTGGATAAACTGGCCCATCGAGTGCAGGTCTGTTGAGAAATCTACAGCTGCTGGGAAGATTCCTTTGAAGTCTTTGCCTTCGCTTTCGCCAAACAGCTGTTTCCACCACTCGGAAACGAAGTGAAGCGATGGCTCGTAGTTAACGAGAATTTCAGTCACTTTACCTTTGCGGTACAGCGCGTTGCGTGCTGCTGCATATTGGTAAGCTTCGTTTTCTGCAAGATTAGGGTTGCTGTATTCTTTGGATGCGTCTGCTGCACCTTGCATAATGGATTCGATATTGATGCCTGCAGCTGCAATTGGCAGCAAGCCTACTGCTGTAAGCACGGAGTAGCGACCGCCAACATCGTCAGGAATAATAAACGATTCATAACCTTCCTCAGAGGAAAGCTTCTTCAGTGCGCCCTTCTCGCTGTCTGTCGTTGCGTAAATGCGTTTGCGCGCTTCTTCTTTGCCGTATTGTTTCTCAAGTGCAGCACGGAATACGCGGAATGCAATCGCAGGCTCAGTTGTCGTGCCTGACTTCGAAATTACATTAATCGACCAGTCGCGGCCTTCAACCAATTGCAAAAGGTGAGTCACATAAGTCGAGCTAATGTTGTTGCCGGCAAACAAAACTTGCGGTGTTTTACGTTGTTCTTTTGGCAAAATATTGTAGAACGAGTGCGACAGCGCCTCAATAGCTGCACGTGCACCAAGGTAAGATCCACCGATACCGATAACGATTAGAACTTCGGAATCCGATTTGATCTTCTCAGCAGCCTTTTGAATGCGAGCGAACTCTTCTTTATCGTAGTTAGTCGGAAGATCGATCCAACCAAGGTAATCTGATCCTGTACCTGTTCCGTTATGTAATTGCTCGTGTGCGAGACGAACGGATTCTGTCAAATAATCGATTTCATGCTGGCCAACGAATGCTAAAGCCTTGCTGTAGTCAAACTGAACTGTTTTGCTCATGTAAATGGAAACCTCCTAGAATGTTGTAAACCAATGTGGCTTCTACACCTGAAAATGCTTTTCAACTTAGCATCTACAATATCGGATTTGCCTTATAAAAACAAGCAACAAACGATGAAAAATTAATGAAGTGTCTGTATAATTAAACAAAAATCGATTCAAAGTGGAGGATATGATTATGAAGAAGATCGGATTTATCGGGTTAGGCGTAATGGGAATGGGAATGGCTGCTAATTTATTGCGCAAAGGATTTGAAGTTGTCGTTTATAATCGAACTCCTGGCAAAGCAGAGTCCTTGCTCGCCTTAGGTGCCTCCGAGCTTGAATCACCGGCTGACGTTGCGCGTGCTGCACAAATCGTCATTACAATGATTAGTAATGATGCTGCAATCCGTGAAGTTTACTTTGGCGAAAACGGTATTTTTGCAGGTGCTCGCGCAGGCATTACGCTAATTGACAGCAGCACGATATCTCCAACGCTTGCTAAGGAGCTTGCCGCAGCGGCGGATACTATTGGATCAGTATTCCTAGATGCGCCGGTTACAGGCAGCAAGCCAGCCGCTGAAGGCGGTACACTCGTATTTATGGCTGGCGGCGATGCAGGCAAGATTGAAGAAGTCCAAGACGTTTTGCTCGCTATGGGACGTAAAGTCATTCCAATGGGCCCAAGCGGCAGCGGCTCCATTGCCAAGCTCGCCCACAATACGATTGTTGGCATCAACGTTGTGGCACTTGCAGAAGGCATGGCGATAGCAGCAAGCGGTGGCATTGACGGCAGCTCGTTCGTCGAGCTCGTTCAATCTGGCGGTGCAGCAAGCAGGGCAGCTGAAATGAAGGGACCAAAGCTGCTTGAAGGCAATTACGACGTTCAATTTTCTCTCGAGCTGATGTTAAAGGATTTAAGGTTATCCTCTGCCCTCTCGGACAGTCTGCATGTGCCGACTCCTCTGCTGGAAGCAACGAAGAACCTATTCCAAATTGGTGATGCAATGGGACTAAGCCAGCTTGATATGTCGAGCGTAGGCCAAGCTTACGAGCAATGGATCGGCCGCAAGCTTAGCGGACTGGATTAATTTAAAAAGGGGTTGTCCGCGTGTATGAATCACTGTGGACAACCCCTTTTTCATTGAAATACTGCTTAATAATATGGCGAGATCATTAAGTAAACAATTACGCCAGTAAGACTTACATACAGCCAAATCGGCATCGTCCATCTAGCAATTTTTCGATGCTTCTCCACTTTCATCTGCAGCCCGCGTACAACCGATATTAGGGCTAGAGGAACGACAACAATCGCTAGCAGGATGTGTGTAATGAGGATGAAGAAATAAATCGAGCGAAGAATGCCTTCTCCTCCGTATTTCGTTGATTCCGTTAGATAATGATACGCTACATAGGAAATTAGGAACAACGTTGTGGAGACAAATGCAGCGCTGATGAACGCACGGTGCATCCGAACATTTTTTTTCATAATCGCCGTTAGCGCTATGCAGAGTGCAATAAAAGTAAAGCAGTTAAAAATCGCATTCAGCAATGGCAAAATCGTTACGTCAAAGTGAATTTCTCCCTCGTACGCCGGCAGAAAAAACAAAACAGCTATCAGCCCGACAAGGACGATTGTTAAGATCGATATGAGCGGTGTATAGTTTCTTTCCTTCATCCAAAAAATCCTCCAGTCATGGAATACGGTGCATATAAATTAACTTTATCCGATTCTACACCTCAAAACAATTCGCTTTGAACAAGTTTTGTCACGAATTAACGAATATTATAAGTCAATGCTGCGAACGAACAAAAAAAAGGGCTTCTTCGCCGAAGCGAAGAAGCCTTTTTTTCAATATTTAGTGCTTACTCGTAAATATACGAGCAGCAATAATCCGAAACTTCAGCAACCTGAAGCTTGAATTTTGTGTTCGCAGGCACAGTGAATTCGCCTTCGCCTTGAATGTGCAGCCACTCGGTTTCACCAGGCATTAGCACCTTCAAATCGCCAGCCAAAATTTCCATGATTTCAACGCAGTCTGTTCCAAACTCATAGTCACCTGGCAGCATGATGCCGAGTGTTTTTTTGGTGCCGTCAGCGAACAGTACAGCGCGGCTTGTTACTTTACCGTCGAAGTAAACATTTGCCTTCTTGACGATCGATACATTTTCGAATTGAGACATCGTAGACGTAATCTCCCTTATATATCGGATGCTAAAGCTTTGATGATCTATTGAACAAGCTATTACAGCAATGCTTTCACTTTGCTAACAACGTTTTCGACCGTAAAGCCATACTCTTTGATTACGCGATCGCCAGGTGCTGATGCGCCGAAACGGTCGATAGCAAGAATATCGCCTTGATCTCCTGTGTAACGCTCCCAGCCAAATGGATGAGCCATTTCAATCGCAAGGCGGGCTTTAACTTCAGGAAGAATGACGGAATTTTTGTATTCCTTCGATTGCTTCTCGAACAAATCCCAGCTTGGCATGCTGACAACACGTACTTGAATGCCCTCTTCTGCAAGAGCTTTTTGAGCTGCAACAGCAAGTTGAACCTCGGAGCCCGTTGCAAGAATTTGTGCTTGCGGCTTGCCATTTGCTGCATCAGATACAACGTATGCGCCGCGGCGCAGGTTTTCATGAACACCGTTCACTGTGCCTTCAAGAATCGGCAAGTTTTGGCGAGTAAGCACAAGCGCTACTGGATTGCCAGTGTTCTCTACAGCATAAGCCCATGCAGCGGAAGTCTCGTTGCCATCAGCTGGACGGATAACCGTTAGATCAGGAATGATGCGAATCGAAGCAAGCTGTTCAATCGGCTCATGTGTAGGACCGTCTTCGCCAACTGCGATACTGTCATGCGTCAATACATAAACGACAGGCAGCTTCATCAATGCAGCAAGACGAACAGCAGGACGAAGGTAATCTGTGAATACGAAGAACGTACCGCCGAATACTTTCAAACCACTGTGAAGAGCAATACCGTTCATGGCAGCAGCCATACCGAATTCACGTACGCCGTAATAAAGATTGCGGCCATCGTAGCTGCCTGGTTTGAACTGCGTCAAACCTTTCAGATGAGTCATTGTCGAGCTCTCAAGGTCAGCCGATCCGCCGAAAATAGTCGGAACGTTTTTCGCAAGACCGTTAAGTGCATTTCCTGAAGCTACACGAGTTGAAACCGCGTTGTCCGCAGTTGTGTATACAGGAAGGTCAGCATCCCAGCCCTCAGGCATTGCGCCAGAGATAGCAAGCTCGAACTGAGCTGCAAGCTCAGGGAAAGCTTCTTTATAAGCTGCGAAGCTTGCATCCCATTGTGCATTTGCTTGCTCGCCGCTGCTTTTCACATCTGCAAAGTGAGCGCGAACTTCGTCAGGCACGTGGAACTGAAGCTCTTCAGACCAACCGTAAGCTTGTTTCGTCAATTTTGTCTCATCAGCACCAAGCGGTGATCCGTGAGGACCAGCATGTCCGCCTTTTCCGCCTTTGTTCGGGCTGCCATAGCCGATTACTGTTTTTACTTCGATCAAAGTTGGTTTGGATAGATCTGCTTGCGCCTCAGCAACGGCTTTGGACAAAGCATCTAGATCGTTTCCATCTTCTACGCGAAGCACTTGCCAGCCGTAGCCTTCAAAACGTTTTTGAACGCTCTCGGAATAAGAAAGGCTCAATTCGCCATCAAGCGAAATATCGTTGG
This sequence comes from Paenibacillus sp. 01T47, assembly GCF_056398245.1. NCBI lineage: Bacteria > Bacillati > Bacillota > Bacilli > Caryophanales > Paenibacillaceae > Paenibacillus > Paenibacillus sp. 01T47. The sequence continues at coordinate 51,015 of NZ_JBFTPA010000003.1, read as the reverse complement.
AATCATATAGAACGACCAATTTGCCGAGCTGCAGGTGGCCTGCGAAGGATGCAGCCTCATGAGAGACGCCTTCCATCAAGTCGCCGTCGCCGCAAATGGAGTATGTGAAGTGGTTAATAAGCTCGTGGCCTTCTTTATTGTAAGTAGCGCCCAGCTGTGCTTCCGCAATTGCCATACCAACCGCCATAGCGATACCTTGTCCAAGTGGACCCGTTGTTGCATCAACGCCAGCCGTGTGGCCAAACTCAGGGTGTCCTGGTGTTAGGGAGCCCCATTGACGGAAGTTTTTCAATTCTTCCATCGGCAAATCATAACCGGAGAGGTGAAGCAAGCTGTAAAGCAGCATAGAGCCATGACCCGCAGACAAAACAAAACGATCACGGTTTACCCAAGTAGGGTTCGATGGATTATGCTTCATGTTTTTTGCAAATAATTGATAGCCCATTGGAGCAGCGCCCATTGGCATACCAGGGTGACCTGATTTCGCTTTCTCGATGGAATCGATCGCAAGTGTACGGATCGTATCGATAGAAAGCTGTTCAACCGACTTTTGTGTGACTGACATTACAATTTCCTCCTATGGTCTAAGCTTGTCTAATTTCATCTCGTTATATGGTTTCTAAAAACAACGATACAGCGTCATACCAGTACGCAATAACTTTGAATATTGTATCACTCTGCATGCTCGTTTTCCATCAAAAAAAATAGATAATTCGCATAAAAATACAGTTAGTTGAATACAACAGTTTTATTATTATGCACGATTACACGATCTTCAATATGCCATTTCACAGCTCTTGCGAGAACGACCCTTTCAATTGTCCGACCGATTCTTTTCAAATCATCGACGTTGTCACGGTGGCTGACGCGTTGAACATCCTGCTCGATAATCGGCCCGCCGTCTAATTCTTCTGTTACATAATGCGCTGTCGCGCCGATAATTTTTACGCCACGTGTATAAGCCTGCGCATAAGGCTTGCCCCCAACGAAAGCGGGTAGGAATGAGTGGTGAATATTAATGATCCGATTTGGAAATTGTTCAATGAACTTTGGCGATATGATTTGCATATAACGCGCCAATACAATGATATCCGCTTTATCTGCAACAACTTCCATTTGCTTGCGCTCAGCTTCTTCTTTTGTAGTCGCTGTAACCGGGATATGGTAATAAGGAATGCCAAAAGATTCGACCAGTTCACGCATATCAGGGTGGTTGCTTATAACCATTGAAATATCGGCATCAAGATCCCCTGCCTTCCACTGCCAAAGCAGCTCTAGCAAGCAGTGATCCTCTTTCGACACGAATACAGCAAGACGTTTCTTGCGGCTGGCACGGAATGTATGCCATTTCATATCAAACCGATCGGCTACTCTGGTGAAGTCCTCCATGAGAAGTGGAAGCTCCTTGTCCAGATCAACTAGATCAAATTCAAAACGGATGAAAAACATTCCGCCTTCCGGGTCCATCGTATATTGATCCGATTGAACGATGTTAGCCCCGTGCTCATATAAGAAATGAGAAACAGCAGCTACGATGCCCGGGCGGTCCGGACAAGAAATAAGCATGCGCGCACGCCCGCTCTTTCCACCTGCTTCAACGGTTATTTCAGATGGGGTGGATGGTGATGACATGGACTTCAAACTTCCTTTCGCAATGATCTATATGAATTAATGTTAACTTTAATTAAAGTCTAGCAAGCAGCTCTTTGCCGCCAAACCAAGCCGTAATACGCTGATTGATTTGTTCTTCTGTTAGTCCTGCTGGCAATGCTTCGCCTGCCATTACAAGATCGAACAGACGCTCCATCGGCTCGCGCGGGTCTGCTTTTTTTGCTTTTGCATCATTTTTTAGCAAATCCCAAGTAGAGAGTACAAAACCTCTGGAATCAATTTCTTGCTTGCCGAAGAAATGATGCAGGCGCTCCACATCTTCAAAGAAGCTTTCACCTAAGCGAGCTCTGCCATTGCCGCTCAGCAAAGCGATCTCCGCTTCATACATCGGACGTTCAGTCTTGTCTTCCTTGCCAATCCAAGGCGTTTCCAGTATAAATGGACGCCCCTTAAGGCCCTCATGTTCAACGATTCTTTGAATGGCATCGTGACCAAGCCAGCCTGCGCCAACTGGAGCATGTCTGTCTTTACCAGCACCGCGTGAGTTCTTGCTATCGTTCACGTGAACAACGGCAACGCGGTTTAATCCAACAACACGATCGAACTGCTCAAGAACGCCGTCCAGATCATGAACAAGGTCGTAACCAGCATCATGCATGTGGCAAGTATCCATACATACAGTTAACCGTTCGTTATCCTGAACTTTGTCAATAATCGCCGCAAGCTCTTCGAAGCTGCGGCCAATTTCTGTGCCTTTGCCTGCCATCGTCTCAAGAGCGATGTTAACATTCGTTTCTTTTGTGCCTGCAAGCACTTCATTCAAGCCTTCAGCTATACGAGCGATGCCATATTCTGCATCCTTGTCCGTATAGGCACCTGGATGAAGAACAATATTACGTACACCGATGTAATCGGTACGGCGAATTTCTTCTTGTAAAAAAGAAACCGCAAGCTCGTACGTAGAATCCTTATACGAGCCAAGATTCACAATATAAGGCGCGTGAACCACGATCTCATTAATACCGGATTGCTCCATAAGCGCTTTTCCTTCTTCAATATATAACGAATCGATCGGCTTCCTTCTTGTATTCTGAGGTGCGCCGGTGTAGATCATAAATGTACTTGAGCCATACGATACTGCTTCTTGTGCTGCAGTGAGCAGCCCCTTGTCCGAAAATGATACATGGGAACCTATTTTCAACATAAATATTACGCCCCTTTCGGTTGATCAAACCTTATTTTACAAGGAATGTCGAAATAAATCTAGGAATACGGTATAATTCATTATTGAGGTGAAAGACACGTATGAAAGTTGCCCCCGACTGGTTTATGTATTTTATCGTTTTTTGGGCGGTCGTCATGGTTGCGGCTATGTCGATTGGCGGATTTTTCATGTTTCGAAAATTTCTCAAGGTGCTTCCGATGCGAGACGGCAAGTCTAAGCTCGATTGGCAAAACTACTGGGTAGATCGCAGTCGCAGCATGTGGAATGATGATTCCAAAAGTTTGCTGGACGAGCTTGTTTCCCCAGTGCCAAGCGCTTTTCGTGATATAGCTAAACATTCTATCGCAGCCAAGATTGGTCAAGTGGCGATTGAACATGGCGCATCATCCGTTACGCGCGAGCATTGTATCGAAGGTTACATACGAGCAACTCCTAAACGTGATTACCGTAGTCTTGTTACTTTTCTTGACCGTCAAGGAATCGACTATACTCCCTATATGCATCTACTTAATAAATAAGTTTAAGCCGCATCAGTGCGGCTTAAACTTATTTATATTTAATCATCAATTAATGCCCCCCTTATATACATGCTTCATACTCGTATTTTATGGTTATATATAAAAATGTAACCTAATACTCATCTATTTCGTTATTAATTACAGGAGGTGGTTCTCATGATGAACTCATCGAAGCGAAGAAGAAACAAAAAAGCAGCTACAGCAGGAGCCGTTCTTCTCGCTGTTATGCTCGCAACATCCGCATGTGGCGGTGGCAATACTAATGCAGGAAACGAACAGCAAGGCAGTCCAACCGACGGACCAGTTATTACTCAGTTGCCAGAAGATAATGGTGTCATTGATCCTGATCTTTCTTCACCGGAACCGACAGATACTGCAACAAACAATAACGGTACGATCGAGGATCCAGCAGCGCCAAACAAAGTGAATGAAGGTATTTATAGCGGTCTAAGCGACTCGCACTCTATAGAAATAGAAACAGCTGCCGGTGCAATTGCACTTCAAGTAACAGATGACCAAAAAAGCACGTTAGAAGCATTACCGGACGATGCTAAAGTGAAATTTGAGTATTCGGAAAAAGCCATTGAAGGTGAAGCGACCCTCAAACAAAATTGGTTAGTTAAAATTGAAGAAATAAAGTAATCAATGAACTGAAGTAATGGGTGAATTGAAGGAGCGAACGAGGATGCGGGTTGCAATAGCTGGAGGAACTGGGTTTATCGGAAGTGCGCTTACCAAGGCTTTGCTTGAGAGAAATGATGAGGTATGGATTATTTCCAGAACTAGTTCTAAAAATCAATCCAATCGCACTGGGTTTAACCAATTAACTTGGGATGAACTCGAAGTTGCTCCTGCTTTGCTGGAAGGCATAGATGCCATAGTCAATCTCACAGGTGAATCCATTAATCAAAGATGGAATCAAGCTGCCAAGAAGCGTGTCATGGACTCAAGACTAACAGCAGCCGCCCGCATCTCAAAGCTTGTACAATCGCTCGAGCACAAGCCGCCGCTTGTCATTAATGCATCCGGCATTTCTGCGTATGGCATATCAGCAGACGGTATTTTTGATGAATCAAGCCCGACTAAAGTTACCGATTTTTTATCCGAAGTCGTTCAGAAATGGGAACAGGCCGCAGACAGCATACCAGCTGAGCGGCTTGTTAAGCTTCGTGTGGGCGTTGTTCTAGACAAAAAGGAAGGCGCTTTTCCTTTAATGGCTATGCCTTATCGCTTGTTCGGCGGAGGTAAGATCGGCAGCGGCAAACAATGGCTGTCTTGGATTCATCTCGAGGATATGATTCGGCTAATCCTATTTATTTTGGACAACAACTTTATTGATGGACCCATCAATGCTTCTTCACCTGAACCTGTAACAAATGATTCATTTGGTCGAGCCATTGGCAAAGCAATGGGCCGGCCTCATTGGTTCCCGGTTCCAGCTTTTGTGATGCGAACTTTATTTGGTGAAATGTCCACACTTCTATTAGACGGACAGCGAGCTTTGCCAAGCAGAGCGCTTGAAAACGGGTTTGTGTTCCGCTATCCAACGGTAAATAGTGCAATGGAAGAACTTGTAGGACAAGGTTAGCTTCATTTCTTATTCCGATTTCAGCACATACGCTGGTCCTTGCTCGCCTGCAAGATGGATGACATCTCCTATCGATAGCTTATAGCTTTTATAAGGGATCATCATTTGTCCATTTAGCAGGCTTCCATTCCGGGAACCTAAGTCTTTCGCTTTATATTCACCCTCTAAGATTTCAATTTCCAAATGAAGCCGCGATATACCGCTTGCCCCCTCTGCATAACTTACCTGCTCTCCCGAACGCCCAATTTTAAAGCTTCCTTCTTGTAATTCTATCCTGTTCTCCTGACTCTTCCACCTCCTTTGGAGCCATACTGACGATTCACCTAAACCCTCCAATGACTGATTATTTCCTAGCAATACTGTTGGTTCTGCTATATGAGAAACGGGATTTGCTGCAACAACATGCAGCGAGGCCGCCGACTGAGACTCGAATAATTCGCTCTGATCCTCTGGCGGTTTAATAGCTGGCGCCTCGACAGAATCATCATTTGCATGAGCACGATTAAGCCCTGGAAATAGTCCAGAGTGGAACGATGACTCTTCTATCATTTTTTCCGATTCGTCGTAGTCTGCTTCGTCATTTGTTTTCTTTTTCCAAACTAGCATAACGGCTGCTAATAACAGCAAGGAAATGCCCGAGCTGATCAATAAGCTCTGCCTACCAGCAGCTTCAAAATAAACAAATCGCCAAACACATGCAAGTGCTACGACAATAATTGCTGTTCCGATCCATTTTTTCTTTGTTTCCGGTTCATCGTCTTCCCTATCCAAAGGGTCAGCATACTGTTTTGAAAATAATTCATGATCCTTAAACTCTTCCATTATCGGGGCGGAGTATGAACGCAATGAAGGGTTTGGTATTTGAACCCGCCCTTTTTCATCGCTATTCGTCAACTCAGATCGCTGCTGCCAATCTAATAGTGGATTTTTTTGCGTTGGAGCAGGTTTTGCTGCTTGCTGCATCTCCGGCTTCTCTATTGCCTCGTATCGCTGGTTCGATGAAGATGAAGCTTCCCCTATGAGTTCCAACAGCGTCGCCCGCAGCTCTTCAAGAGGCCATCTCTTGCCGAAATGCTGAAGCACACGCTTTAATCCTTCCCCATCAATGCGGTCTACATAAGAGGTGAAACGCACAATTAACGCCAAGAGATCGCCCGCTCCTTTTGTTTGTTCAGCAGTCCCCTCCATTATTGGAATATAAGCAAGCCGTATATCATGAAGCTTTTCTCCAATAAAAATATATTGTTCATCAAGCAGACAGCCCTCTGGCCGCAGCATATAATGCCTGCATTCGAATAACGCATCCGCAACGCCTAATATTAGCATGTAGTATTGCTCCATCGAGAGCTGCTGTTGCTGCAGCCTGTGCAAAAGCATTCTCATTCCTGAAAGCTTGTATCGGAATGTAACCTTGCTATCCAGCTCGAACCAATCAATAGGCAGCAGATAGGGAATTCGTTCGCTATGAAGCATATGAAGCTCAATTTCATCAAGTTCGCTTCTATACAAGCCACTCTCTCGATCAATAATCATCTCATGCGACTGATCCATAGCAAAATCAATCCGAAAGCTTTTCATTTCTCAAATTCCCCCCTTGTAACATGAAAACTTAGCTGAAAATGGACCATACGGTAACAGCAGCGGGTGCAACCGCCAACATAAACGGAAATTTTTTGCCTGATTCCGCCCATTGCAGCCACTGAAGCTTCCTATACCCTGCCACTGGCACGACAAATGCGGTTACATCAGCAGCCATTCTTTTCCCGAATGCACGATTTACAATGACAAGAAACACGCCAATTGCACCAGCATATAAGATGGCATAAAACATCATCTGCAACACCAACCATACTCCCACCCAAGCTCCCAATGCGCCAAACAGCTTTACGTCGCCAGCACCTATTCCTCGGGCAAGATGAAGCAGCAGCAAAGGAATAAATCCGGTTAAAGCGCCAACTGCTGCAATTGCAGCTCCTTCCAAACCGCTGATAGCAGTATGATAAATAAATGCAGCGGAGAAAAAAGTCACAGTCAGCCAATTCGGTATAATTTGAGCCTTTAAATCCGTATAGAGAGCAATCATTAAAAACACTGCAACAACAGCTATTACAATAAACTCCATGGCGACTCCCCTCCAAGGCGGCTAAGTCTTTCCTTACTTTCTATCGCTGCTCTTCTCAACGACAAAATGCATCGACACTTGATTGTTTTCCTTATTCACCTCTGAAGCTTTAAGCTCCCATGTGCCAGGAGTTGTATTTCCGGATACATGCCAGGTCCATTTGATATAGCCATCTGGATCGGCAACTGCTTCACCAAGATGTTTCGCTTTGCTTGAGCCGCTTTTATAAGTAACACCCAAAGAAATCGCAGCACCCGGCAGCGTTTTCACTGTAACGGCAGCTTTCTTGCCAGGTCGGAGCGGATTTGGCTCAATAGAAACGATTTGTATCGGAATGTTTTCTTGATCATTTTTGTTTTCACCATATCTTGCTGGTGCGGCGTCACTTATCCAAACACGTTCGGAGGCTTGCTCTTTAAGGACAATCGGTTTACCGTAAAAAGGCAGCTTTAACGGAAAGTCATATTCCACCTCGATAGCTAGATTCGGCTCATGCTCTTTATTTAGATCCGGAAGCGATAACCAGCTCAGCCTTATCTTCTGGGGATCAATAATGGCTGCATCAGAAAGTTCACTTATTAACGGCTGAATAACAGATCTGCCTATTTCAGTAGCGGCCATATTTTGAATCGGACGAAAATCTCCTCGCAATGTAGATGAAACCAAAGCTCCTGCGGGTGAAGGCAGCCATTCAGCCGCTTCTGCGGCAATCTCACTCCATGAAGATAAAGGAATATTTCCTTTGGAAGGCAGCGGAACGACGGCTGATGCCTGCTGCCAAGCAAGTTCTACTGGATAGATATGTGCCGCCATTTGCCTTACGGTCTGAGAAGCAGCAGAATGCAGTGCCAACTGTACCGCACATAAACGAATGAGCATGACGAAGACTAGCAGCACAACAATAACCATAGGCATAACTAATGCAGCTTCTACGACTATCGAACCTTGTTCCTGCTTAAGGCGTCGACATTTAATAAGACCAGCCCATCGTTTGTGTCGTTTCATAACGGTTGCCTACAACCTTTCCTTCCAGAAGTCCGACTGCTCCCAGCGTCCGAATTAATCCGGGTATGAACCAAAGCTCCATCGAAACGGCTGCTTCTCCTGTCACTCCGCTCGGGACTGCAGAGAGAATCGTCCCACTGTTTAGTTCGATGGCTGCAATCATCCGGGCCAGACTTGCCCCATCATCGGCACCATGCATCAGTATAAAAAGACGTAAATAATCCGTATATGAAAGCTCTACTTTTATGTATTTGGAAAGTGGGGCAGACCCTCGTTCAGTGAAAGCAAGCATATCCTCGATCGATTTCTCTAATCCATAAATAAGCGCAGCTGATAAGATAAGCAATGGATGGCCTAATGATTTGCTTTCAAGCAGCCCCTCCATCGTTCTCACAGCCAGTCGAGCCGCAAATAATTCACCATATGCAGCAGCTATATTCCCTACTGGATTGTTGAAGCCATAAATAATATATTCCGCTTCCTGATTATGAAATGAAATGGCATGTGACAACTCTGATATTTCTCCTCCAGTCATCATCGAACGTAAATGCTGAGGAGCAAAAGAAGTGAAGCGTTGAATAACGTATTCACCAAAGTATAATGAATCTCTCGTTTTCTCTAGCATCCCGGCCATACCTGAGAACAATCCACCCATAAGCGTATTAGACTGCTCTGCTGCCATATGCGCATCACTTGCCTTCTCCATGTCGACAGTCTCTATTGCTACATCAGTCTGCTCATTGAATAATAGGTTATCGTTATAACGAAGCTGTACCTGTTCGAACACCTTTTGATGTTCTTCCATTTGCGGGATACTTGTCAGTCCATGCAGCAAGCTGCGTGCCTGATTCCAGAGAGAACCGGCTTGCTCCTTTTGCTGTTTAAGCTGTTTCGATATCTGACCCTGATCGAGTGCTTTCTGTCGATCAACGATGATACTAGCAGGTCGAATATATTTCTGTTCATATGCCCCATAAGCAAGACGCAGGCTTGTGACGCTTTCAAGCAATGTATCAGCAGTTATGCTCTTAACAGGCTTAACTATAGAGGCAAGGCTGCTGGACTGATATGCCCCTGCTTCCATATCGATTGAAGCAGCAGACGAGCCCTGCGCCTCCACCTCCTGACGGTACTCCGTGAACCATCCATCCGTCTTTACAAGCTCATCCGCAGCTTTCCTTACCTGCTCAATGTCGGAAGCAGCATCAGCGGGAACCTGATGCTGTTCAGTATTTGTTGCCTTATGCTTGGACACCGTATCATATCCACTATGCTGAGGCTGTTGATTAGCTTGTTGAACAATTCTCAGCATATCGTCATTAAATGCTCTTGCAGCTTCCAGCTCCTGTATTGCTTCTCCCTGAAGCTTCACATGCTGTCTATGTATTTCATCACTCACTTTGCGCAGCTCCATAGCAAAAGCTCTCACTTTCTCCTCGTATGCTTCTATTTCAGCTGTATACATTATTTTCTGCCCGGCAGTTAACGATTGATTATATATAACTTTGGCTGCATATGAGCTGTATTCCCCCGCAATGCTCAGAGCAGAATTCCCCTCTATTGCTACTACATCTGGCTGGACAGAAATTAACATAGAAATACTGCTTCCACTTATCGTCGAAGCCATCTGCTTTTGCAATTGAAGTACATTCGCTAGATGAATTTCCCGTTTCTCATAAAGCTTCCGCATACTCTCTAGCAAACTTATTGCAATCGATGCCTCCTTCATTGCACCTGCCATAGGTACAAACCTTGCTGCGAGATCCAATGTAAAATCTACTGGCGCCTTATACTTCATTTCTTCGAGCACCTGTCTTGAGAATACATTATGGCTGCCTAGAAACGTCGCTGCGTGCAGTGCGGCAGCATCTGACTTAGCGCGAACCAGCTTCATCCCTGATCGACCCGAGTCATCTGCTGTTTCTGTATTCGCCGTCATCATTTCCTCGAATATGATTTGACCGTCTGTACCACCACGGCCGAATAAACCATATCGCTCATATAGAACAGCATCATAAGCAGAGAGTACAGATCTTACGCTTGACCTTACAGCATCCTCTGTTAACTTATGCAGAGCCGCAATTCGGGCATAATCAATAAGCAAAGAGAAAAACAAAAGCAGCGAGGATAAAACAATAACCGAAAACACGGTCACTGCCCCATTTTCTCGAAAGAAAAGTTTGCAAATATACTGCCGATAACGATGCTTCAAATCTTTTTTTATGCTCACTGCTGCCTGCACCTCCATCGGAACCTTTCAAGCCTTATCTGTTCCGCTACATTATGGCTTTGTCGCCTTCCCCTTACCTTTATAAGTATCCAGCACTTGACCAGCCTGAGACTTTGCTTGCCCCGCTCCTCCAGCCCGATTTGCAAACCTTGATGAATAATAGCGTACGAGATCAACACTCCGAATAAACTCAGTTGGATCAACAACCGTGGAAGAGGCTGCACTTTTGGGTTCACGCTTCAACCAGCTTTTCTCAATGGATTCAGCCGATAAAGGCTCCTTCAGTTTGACTTTGATCACTCTTCTCAGAATGCTGCTTGAATAGCTGATTTCTCCTTCGTATGTTAGGCCTGCTTGTCCCAACCATCTAGCAGACTGCTCTATTTTCCGAATAGCTAAAGCATTCTTTTCTCCATCACCCGTCTCTGCAAGTGGGAGCACGACTTTCGCTGCATCATTTTCTCCTCTCAGTCCAAACAAGCTGCTGAGCACGCCATCCTCGCCAATACGCCAATATAAACCATCATAACTTGGCTCATTGAGCATGCCACTTCTTGCATCTCGATTACTGTTATCCCAGCTGAAAGCCGCACGCTCTGCTGTTGAAGACGCTGCATAATAGACAATGACCTTCTCGTACATGTACATTCCAAATAAAATAAACAACAATATAAGCCCGAACAGCATTGGAAATACGATCGTAGACTCCAGCGTAAAGCTGCCTTGCTCCTTCTTAAGCAAGCGAAGCAGCCCTGCATTTATTCGCAATCTGTTCAAAAGCCTCACCCGCTAACTGAAAATTTTGTCCGCCTCGTCATCTGCTTTGCCCATCAAGCGCTCAATCAGCTCAATAATCCAGTCTTTAAACAACAGTGCAATAATGATGACAACCGCAATAATCAAAATAATTTCAAGCGTCCCTAAACCATCCTCCTCTTTCCAAAATGAACGTAGCGATTGGCTTATTTTTCTCATCCTTCATCTTCCTCCCTAATTTAAGTTAAGACATGAGCAGTACTGCGGGTGCAGCTACCAAAATCATGAGTACTAACAAAATACCTACAAGCGGAAATACAAGCTTTGAGGAGGCTTGCTCCCCGCGCGATCTAGCGATTGCCTTGCGCTTCTCCCATAAAGTGTAAGAGAGCTCTCGCAATGCAAGAATAAAATGCTCTCCACCGCGGCGATAATTCAATAAGAGCACCGTTGTAAAGATCGAAACCTCCTGCACCGCACATCTTCTATTAAACCGCTCCATTACCGTACTGAACGATTGACCGTTGCGAAGCATAGATACCGTCTCTCCCCATTCCTTGTAGAGAGGATGCTGGGTAGCCTCCTTTCCCTCCAAGCATCTTGCTAGCGCTTGCTGTACTGTCTCACCGGCACCGACCAGCAGCATTAACTTGCTGAGCATAACGGGGAGCTCCATAATGATTTGCTGCTTTCGTTCCTCAACTTGCCGCCTTGCATCTACGAAAGGGCGTATCGTTAGCACGATGCCGAACACTACCCCCATGACTAACAGTGTAGGCTCCTGTCCAAGTAAACTCATCCAAGCACAACCTGTTAAAGCAGCATATCCCGTACCTAGAGCAGCAGTTGCTTCACCTTTTGTCCGCTCGATTGACCAGCTGCTATCCTTCAATAAGAGGAGCTTCATATGGTAGCTGCCCATAGGCAGATGCAGCGTATCAAAAAGCTTGAACCGTTCTAGCACACGCATAAAAGGGTCAATCAAACTTAGCTGCATAAGCTGCTGCCGCGTTTGGTCATTCGTTTGTTTTCTACCCATTAGCTGACGCCATATGGCATACAATGCTCCTTTTCCTACCAAGTACACCCAAATCACCGTTAAAGTAACCGGTGCAATTGCCGCGAGCATGCTTTGTCCCCTTTCATCTTACATTCGGATACTCATCATCTTTGCCATCAACCAAAAGCAGAGAAGCAAAAGCAGCAGCGCTCCCGTCAATAGCAAATATCCGATTCCTCCATATAAAGGAGCCATATAGTCGGGTGCAGCTAAGCTTAAAAACGCTAAAAAAACAAAAGGCACCGCCATCATAATTCGACCTTCGAATTTTTTTTGAGCAACCATAACTGCAATTTCCTGCTCAATTTCTAGTTTCTCTCCAATGATGATCGAGGTTTGTTTCATCACCTCAAGCAAATCTCCTCCAGAGCGCTTGCAAGCAGCTAATGCATCAACGAACTGAGTAATCTCATCAATTCCTGCACGATTAGCAAAGTTGCGCAGCGCATATTCTAAGGGCTCGCCGTTATCTAGACGAAAGTGAATGATTTGAAACTCCAGCAGCAGCTCCGTTCGAGCATCAGGGTAAATTAGCTTCAAATCATCGTGAGTAGATAAAAATGCATTTTCAAGAGAGCGCCCTGCTGCAAGCGAGGATGTCAGTGAAAATAAAGCTTCTTTAAATTGCAGCTTCAGTCTCTCCTTGCGCTGTTCCAGAAGAAATTTTCGTCTAATTCTAGGAGCGAGTATACCGAAGCTTGCCGCTGCAAATGAAAGGAACACAGAATGATAGAATAAAAAGACAGCACCATAGAAAATCACAGCTGCGATTAAGGACGTAGTGATAAACTGGTTTCGTTTAAGTGGGTATTGTTCATAATTGGTAAGGGTTCGGCCAGCTCGAAGATTCGCTAGCGTCGCATCGCTTTCCCAGCCGCACCATAAGAGCATTCTCTCTATCCGTCCCCCATGCTGACGATGAAGGCTGCTGCTTTTATTCACGCCGCTTGAATTGTTCATATCGCCACTCCTTCGACCGTTCTTTTCCCAGCAAGCGTCAATTTGTCCATTCTCATTACCGGATTCGCTGTACGTTTTAGCCCGCCAAGCACTCTGCCATTCCGCTCTCCCTCCTCCTCAAAAATAAACAGTGGATTAAGCAATATTTCTCCATCTTCAACGCCAATGACCTCGCATATCTCCGTCACTTTGCGGGTGCGATCACGGAATCTTGATAGATGGATAACAATATCGATGGCTGAGGCGATTTGCTGGCGAATAACGATCACTGGCAATTCTGCTGCACTTAGCACCATCGACTCCAGCCTTGCCATCATATCCTTCGCGCCATTACTATGGCCCGTTGACATGCTTCCGGCGTGGCCGGTATTTAATGCCTGCAGCATATCAAGAGCCTCTCCTCCCCGCACCTCACCGACGATAATGCGATTAGGACGCATCCGAAGCGAGGCACGGATGAGGTCGCGAATCGTAATCTCCCCTTTCCCCTCTGTATTCGCATTGCGCGTTTCCATCGCTACTAGGTTAGGAATGGAGCGAATTTGCAGCTCAGCAGAATCCTCGATCGTAACAATCCGCTCATCCGGCTGGATAAACTGCGACAATGCATTTAAAAAAGTTGTTTTGCCTGTTCCTGTTCCGCCGCTTATAAACATATTGTATTGAGCCCCGACAAGCTCTTTCAAAAACGATGCCGCTTCCTGCGAGAGCGAGTGGAATGCTACTAGCTCCTCCATCGTGAGAGGCTGATCAGGAAACTTCCGAATGGTCATGCATGGTCCTTTGAGCGCAACCGGCGGCAATACGACATGCACCCTAGAGCCATCTTTCAGACGGGCGTCAACAATCGGCGTAGACTCGTTAACGACACGATTCACACTCGCAACAACGGTCTGGATTAGATCCTCGAGCCGCTCTCTACTTTCGAAAGAAACCGGCAAAAGTGTCATTCTCCCTCTTCGCTCCACAAATATTTCTGCATGATGATTGATCATAATTTCACTAATGGAGGCATCCTCCATTAGCGGCTGCAAAATATCAAGACCTCTAAACGAATGAAACAGCCTCCGTACAAGCTTCACTTTCTCGGTTGCGGTAAGAGGATGAAGATCGCACCATTCGAAGACGATCTCTTCTGCTATTCTCATCAGGCTTTCATCTGACAGTGATCCGCTAAAATCAATTTTGGCTCGTACCTTGTTGCGCAGCTCAAGCACCGTTTCATCGCTCAGCAATCGATCCGCCTCCTTCCAAATAAAGCTGCTTGAATAATTGATCTGCAGCTGCTCGATATAACGGCGAAGACAGCAGAGCAACATGGCTTGCTCCTCGCCATTCTGGAATTTCCGGCAGCCCCACCTTGGCGCATGCCATGCCATCAATCTCGTTATGAACGGTATGCTTCGGATTAACCATATGGTTCTTTACGCATTTGAATTTATTGGACAAAGAGCTAAAGCGATCACTCCACTTTTGCGCTCCATAACGCAGGGCCATTTTTTGTTTATCCCTCACAGACGGATTATCGCTTGCAACCCAAAGCACATGATTTGATCGTTCAAAAATAGCAAGGTGCAGCTCATCCAGACCGCTCTCCAAATCAACGACAATCAGGTCATAATGCCCGCTTCGAGCAACCGTACTCACTATTCCGGCCGCATCTTCCTCATTAAGCGTCAATCGATCCTCCAAATTGGTGCACGGGGCTAAATAATCACCCTTAAGCTGCGAATCCCGTTTTCGATGCTCCATAAGCCAATTGACCGACTGCTCCGGCTGTGCCTTGAGTCCATAAAGCAGTTCTGACAAACCCTCCTCTCTCACCCCTCCTTCACTGAGGCCATCTGTATATTGCTGGTTGCGCAGCCAAGCTTCAGAAGAGTTCCACCGCTCAAGGTTCAGATAAAAGGTACGACATTGATGCACACTTGCAGCATGTACCAAATGAAGCGCCAAAGCCGTCTTCCCAACTCCCCCCGACGCCGAATAAACAGATATAATATTCATGCCAGACGGCCTCTCGTAAGCGCCTGACGAAGAGGCAGCATGTCCTATCGCTTGGGAATGAATCTCCGAAAAACGCTTCAGCAGCTGGGGAATGGGTTGATATTGCAAAAGCTCATGCTTCTCCTTGCTCTCTCCCAGCTGTAGCACTAGAGCAATTACAGGAATACCCGCTTGCTCTGCATCCATTTCTGCAAGCAGCTCAGGCTGAGCAGCCAATAAGTCAATCTTGTAGCCTTGCTTCACATAGAGCTTCCAAGAATCTGCGTGCGTGAACGCGATAATCTGCCATTGCTCGCCAAGCTTGCTGCCTTGCATATAATCAGCCAGCCGCTTCAAGTATTCCGGCTCCCTTACCGCCACAGCAAGTTGATATTTGTTCAGCCCTTTCACCTTCCTTCCGCTTAGAAAACACAAAAAAAGCACCGTAGAAGGCGCAGATATCTGCGTCCTTATACGGTGCTTCCGTGTTTGATCATTAACTTTGTTTAAAATTTACCATACCCATATTCCATTCGTCAACTAAGGAATTTTCTGCTGTTTATCTTATTTCTTTAACTTACAATTCCGTTGACTATTGGAAAAAGTTTTTGATCTCGCGCTCTGCGCTTTCGATAGAGTCAGATCCATGAATAATATTGCTAGCTACATCGATTGCAAAATCTCCACGGATTGTACCTGCAAGGGCTTCAGATGGATTCGTTGCGCCAATAAGACTCCTTGCGTTTTTAATAGCGTCTTTGCCTTCCCATATCATAGCAAATACAGGCCCCGAAACGATAAAATCGACCAACTCGTCAAAAAACACCTTTGAGCGCAAATGCTCATAATGTGTCTCGGCTTGCTCTCTTGAAAGGCGCATTACCCTTGCATCTACTAGTTTAAAGCCCTTCTCTTCAAATCGAGCAACAATACGACCTACTAAACCACGCGCGTAACCATCTGGCTTTACCATTACAAACGTTTTATCCATGTTGAATCCCCCTTTGTCTCTATCGGTATAGCCATTTATTTGTTAAGCCATTCAGTAATAATACCTGCAGTCTCTTCAATAGCACGATTTGTAACATCTATAACAGGACAATTCAATGATTTCATGACGGACTCTGCATAATCAAGTTCTTCTTGAATGCGCTCGGTTGTCGCATACTGCGCAGATGCCGGAAGTCCCAGCGTCTTAAGCCGTTCAGAGCGGATCTCCAGAAGATGCTCAGCTTGCATCGTTAAACCTATAATGAGCCTGCCAGGTGCAGGCTTCAATTCTTCGGGAGGATTAACCTCGGGCATTAACGGCAGGTTAGCCGTCTTAATTCCTTTATGGGACAAAAAGATGCTCAGCGGCGTCTTCGACGTTCGAGATACGCCAATCAGGACGACCTGCGCTTGTACAAATCCTCGAGCATCCTTGCCGTCATCATATTTCACAGCGAACTCAATAGCATCCATCCGGCGATGGTAAGCATCGTCAATGGAGTGCAGCAGCCCCGGCTCACGCTTCGGGAAACTCCCAAACGTATCAACGTATGCTTGCATCATCGGTCCCATGACATCAACAGCTCTAACTCCAGCTCTAAAAGCCTCTTCCTTCATTTGCTCCCGAAGCTCCGGCTGGACGAGCGTGTAGCTTATAAAACCGCCAGTACTAGCGGCCTCAGCCACGATACGAATAATTTCATCCTCGGATTTAATATGGCCGTAACGCTTTATTTTCACTTGTTCTGAGGAGAATTGACGTAAAGTCGCCTTTGCAACTGCTTCCGCCGTTTCTCCAACAGCATCGGAGCATACATAAATGATCTGCTGTTTCATAACTCTGGCTCCCCCAATTTCCCATCCATCGCGATGTCCGCCATAAGACGTATAATGTTCGACTTCGATACCCAGCCAGTAACCTCTGGATCAGTCACCTGATCCTCGCGCGGAATGATAACTGGTAAACAATCTACTTGATGAAGCGACATTTTGCGAATCGCTTCCATCACAGATTCGTCGGGCATTAGCGTCACAATATTAGGATAACGGGTCATCACCATACTGATAGGAATAGATGCAGCACCAGCGTTGCCAAGCGTTATTTTCAGCAAATCCTTCGGTGTTACGATTCCAACAAAACGTTTCTGCTCATTAACGATCAGAAGAGTATCTGCATTTTCAGTAAATAACGTAATAACAGCGTCATGCACGGACAACGAGTCCGGAACATTAACGGGAACACCTTGTACTTCTCTCACCTTCATATTGTTCAATTGCTGCAAAGGCTCGCTGCTTGAGCGATAGGTGTTGCCTAGAAAATAACCAACTTTGGGCTTCGCATCAAGCAATCCAAGCATGACGAGAAGTGATAAGTCCGAGCGTAGTGTGGGCCTGCTGACACCTAGAGATTCTGCCAACTGCTCACCTGTAATCGGCGCATGCCTCTTCACAAGCTCAAGAAGCTCCAATTGCCGCGAAGATAATTGAATCGCACTCTCCCCCGTCCTATATATGAGTCATACTTGTATTATATAGTACTATTATTTAAAAATAATATATCATATTAATAATTAATGTACAATATATGGTCGTCCTACTCGTTAAAAATAACTTTATATAACGCTTGTGTACCGCTATTTTCTTCACCAAGTGAAATAAGTTGCTCATATAAAGAACGAGCTAACGCTAGTCCTGGCAAAGGAAGACCCATCTCATCAGCTGACTCGATGGCGATTTTAATATCTTTCACAAAATGTTTTACGTAAAAGCCCGGAGCAAAATCTCCATTGATAATGCGTTGTCCTAGATTGGACAAGGACCAGCTTCCCGCAGCACCGGCTTCAATGCTTTTCAATACTTTGCTAGGTTCGAGCCCCGCTTTTTTGGCATAGGCAAGAGCTTCGCTCACGCCAATCATATTGGATGCAATCGCGATTTGATTACACATCTTAGTGAATTGACCCGCTCCTGCTTCACCTTGATGAACGATGTTTTTACCTATGAGCATAAATAATGGCAATATCGCATCATAGGCTTGCTCCGAGCCTCCAACCATGATTGACAGTCTAGCCTCCTTCGCGCCTACATCGCCGCCAGAGACTGGGGCATCCAGCGCCATAAGCCCTCTTGTGCCAGCCTCTGCTTCTATGCGTTTGGCAAGAGCAGGACTTGAGGTAGTCATATCAATAAGCACTGCACTGGACCTAGCATTTTGCAATAAACCATCAGCTCCAAAATAAACCTCTTCCACGTCGGCCGGATAACCTAGCATCGTAATAATAATATCCGATTGCTCCGCAACCAACTTCGGCGAATCCTGCCAAACAGCCCCCTTTGATACCAAGAGGTCTGCTCTTGATTTCGTTCGGTTAAACACATTCACTTCATATCCGTGATCAAGCAAATGGCCCGCCATGCTTGCGCCCATAATACCCGTTCCAATAAATCCGACAACTTTTTTGTTTGCTTGCTCTTTCAATTTCATTCCGCCTCTCTGTGTTTCTCAATAATCGAACATAATCTTATTATAATATAATCTGCCTCGCTTCCCGCAAATCAAAGAAATGCACTCCTGTTTTACAGAAGTTTTTGCAGTAGCTAGAATACTATCCATCCCAATTCCATATAAAAAAAGCCGTAGACCAATGGTTTCCCATGCCTACGGCTACTGCTAATGCTACTACAGCACTTCTGAAGAAGCGCTTTACTTGTTTGTCATTTCGATGAACTGATCTACATCAACAGCTGTCAATGCAACCGCCTCGCGCCAGAAGTCCATCTCTTCCACATTTACGCCAAGATGCTCTTTTGCAAGCTGCTCTACGGTCATGCGGCCAGTGTCACGAAGCAATGCAACATACTTGTCTTTGAAATCTGAACCTTCCTTCAGTGCCCTTGCATAAATACCCGCGCTGAATAGATAGCCGAATGTATAAGGGAAGTTGTAGAAAGGAACATCCGTTAAGTAAAAATGTAGCTTCGATGCCCAGAAATGAGGATGCACCTCACCTAGCGTATCGCAATAAGCTTCCCGCTGTGCATCTTCCATTAAGGAATTAAGCTCTTCAACGGATACTAAACCTTCGCTGCGACGCGCATAGAAACGAGTCTCGAATAAAAAGCGCGCATGAATGTTCATAAAAAATGCAACAGACCGCTGAATTTTATCTTCAAGCAATCCAAGCTTCTCCTCGTCCTCCGTTGCTGTTTTAAGTGCTTGATCCGAAACGATCAGCTCTGCAAACGTCGAAGCGGTCTCAGCTACATTCATCGCATATTCTTGCGACAACGCTGGCAGATCGTTCATGACATGCTGATGGTAAGCATGACCCAGCTCATGCGCAAGCGTCGAAATATTCGAAGCCGTACCTGAATACGTCATGAATACACGAGTTTGACCACTCTTTGGAAAAGCGGTGCAGAAGCCGCCTGGACGCTTCCCTGGACGATCCTCAGCCTCAATCCAGCCATCTTTGAAGGCAAGCTCCGAGAATTCCGCCAGATCGGGACTAAACGTCTTGAACTGCTCGATTATAAAAGCTGCCGCTTCGTCATAAGGAATTGTTTTTGTCGCAGCTCCGATTGGCGCTTCTACATCATGCCAGTCCAGCTTCTCCACACCAAGCAGCTTCGCTTTACGATCTAAATAACGAACTAGCACCTGTTTGCTTTCTTGGATTGCAGACCACATCGCTTGCAGTGTAGCTTCGCTCATCCGGTTCATTTGCAGCGGCTCCTGCAGCACCGAATCCCAGCCGCGCTTGTCGTACAGCTTTAAACGAAAGCCTGAAATTCGGTTTAACGTCTCTGCACATAAATCCGCCTGCTCTGCCCATTCCCTCTCCCACTCTGTGAATGCAGCCTTCCGAACATTGCGGTCTCCATCGGATAAGCGGTTATGCATTTGACCAGCGGATAAAACTTTTTTCTCCCCGTCTTTTCCTACATCGTTAAATTTCGCTCTGGATACAATGACGTTGTAATAATCGCCCCAGCCATGGTAACCGTCTACCGCTAAATCTCCAGCCAACGCTTCCAGCTCAGGAGCCATTTTCTGCTTTGCAAGCTCGCGGCGTTCAGTTAGGCTGAACGCTACCTCAGCGAGCTGTGGGTGCGTCAGCAGCTTTTCCCATTCACTATCATCAAGACCTCGCAGTACGTTGTCAAAGCGGGTAAGCACCCCTAGAAACTTCGCAGCAAGCGTCTTTACGCGATCGCTTTGTGAGTTCGCGGCTGTGTCTCGCATATTCTGAGCCAACAAGCATGAAACAAACGACTCTGTTTCACGCAGCCTAATGATGATGCTTTGCAGCAGCTCCGTCATCGCCGCAATTTCAGAAGCTCCAATGCTTGCTTCCGTTAAAAGTGCGGCATCGAGCTTCTCAATGTCCTCATCCATGCCCTTCAGCTCCTGCAAGAACGCTGCTGAGCTTGAGCCACCCTCATAAAAAACTTCTAAATCCCAACTTTGCGGATATCCCGTATTCATTGCTCTCATCCTCTCTTCCATAAAAAAAGCCAAGATGCGGCCGCGTTTTTATTTGCGCAAACCTTCTCGGCAGTGTATAACTTAATTATATCCAGATTGGAGGAATTACACCATGTCTAAACCGTTGCAGATTTCTGCTGATACAGCTGTTAAGCTTTCCGAGCAGCTTGGCGTCCCAATAGAGCACTTAATGCATATGCCGCGCCATATATTATTGCAAAAGCTCGCCGAGCTTGCTAAGCCTAACGCTGCACCTGAGAGCGAAAACAAATCATGATTCCGTTCGAAAAAGCATGGCCTTATGACATTATTATGGGCGACCTTTATGTATCGAGCTGTCCCTTCTGCCATGCAGAAAACGTGCTGCTTCCAATAAAACCAGAAGAGCTCCAAGACATACAAGACGGTACGAAACGATTGCTCGTTTTCCCTTGCTGCCATAATAAAGTGACTATTGTTGATGCAGACCGCGATTATTTGCTGACAAACCGTGTTCTAAAAAAGGCGCTCCGCTAAGCGGAAGAAGAGACCGACTGCTTCAATAAATCTGTGCCATCGTCAGGAGAAGTGTTGCCGGATGCATGTTTCGATCTGGCTTCCATCTCCTCGCGTATAAGCTGCCACTGTTCGCGGCTCGCACGAATCATTGCAGCATCCACGATTTTTTTATCATTCACCACGCGGGAAAACCAACGTACTGCATCGTTTAATTCTCCGATACGACGATTCAGCTCCCCTATTAAAAACATTAACTTCGCATTGTTAAGCGCAACACCCTCTGCCTCATATACACGAATATAGGCTTGAAGTGCAAACGTAAGAAACCGTTTCTCGTCTTTCTGATTGTCCTCATAACGATACAGCCAAGCAATGTGATGCAAAATACCAGCAAGCACGCGATCCTTCTCGTCAATGGCTTGGGCTGATAAAAGCGCTAGCTTGTAGCTGGCCATCGCCTTCTTCAGATCGCGCTCCCCGCCATAATCTTGATTGTTCCAATTCATTCCGATTTCATCATGATAGTTCTTTTTTTGCCGATCATTCAACCGCTCCATCCCGTTCTCAGTTGAGGCAAAACCGCAATTAGGACAAACCCGTACAACATAATAATCAGGGTTTACGTCCGTTTTATAATATCCGCAAAAGTCAGAGTCCATTCTAGCTGCTCTTTTGAAGCTTGGTCTAACGCGCGAAGTCATAAAAGTCTTTTCACAGCAAATGCATATGATTTTGGATAGGTAGAGCGGTTCCATACAATCACGTCTCCTCTTCAGATGTGTTTACAAAGTGGTGTGCAGGTCCGGATAGTCTGTTGATAACGATCTCTTGCAGCTCGTCATTTATGCCTACCTCTTGCAATGCTCTTTGCATGCAGTCAAGCCATGCGCCAGCATGTTCAGGGGTTATTGGAAAATGCATATGTCTTGCTCTCATCATTGGATGTCCATATTCATCAGAATATAAAGAAGGCCCGCCAAAAAATTGCGTCAAAAATAAATATTGTTTTTCTATAACAGGATCAATATCTTGCGGGAACAAAGGCCCAATTAACGGATGGGCTTGTACCTTAGGATAAAAAGAGTTAACAATCAGCCTTAAAGTCTCAGATCCACCTAAAGCCTCATAAAGGCTTATATTCCTATTCATCGTCAAATTCATCTCCATTGTGTAGGTATTTAGTATTATATCACAAATAAAAGTACGGACTTAACAAAAAAAAGCCCGCGGGATGCTTATCCGGGGCTCATCATATAGTGCGTATTACCCATCAACCTTCATAGTCCTCTTCCCCTGGTGCTGTAAGAGATTCTCGAATGACATAGACGAAAGCACAGACCAAGATGCCAGCGATTATACTCATACCCATCACTCCAACCGTTTCAAAGGTAATTCCATTGTACCATAAAAAAAACAGGAATCCAGCGTTTTGCAAGCGTTTTCTTTGTCAAACTTATTTATTTTTAAAGCATATCCAGTGATGGATATCCTTATTCCTACATATACGTTTAGGAGGGGTTGTACAGCATCTTATGGCATCTGCTCGGCTCCCCTTTCTAATTATTTGAGGAGGCGGTCTATCTGCTGCGAACGATCATTCATCCCTTATCTATAACCGCGCTTGGCGCAATTATAATCATGCTTTTAATGACTGTCTTTCCTACAGAAACCCTTCACTCCTCGCTCCGTGGGCTATCTATTTGGTGGGAGGTGCTTTTTCCAGCGTTGTTCCCTTTCTTCGTCATATCGGAATTGCTGCTCGGCTTCGGTATTGTACATTTTTTCGGCAAGCTGCTTGATCCGCTCATGAGACCTATATTTCGGCTTCCCGGCATCGGGGGTTTTGTCGTGACAATGGGTTACATTTCCGGTTATCCGGTAGGCGCAAAGCTAACAGCACAGCTCTTTGAGCAGCGGCTCGTTAACCGAGCAGAGGGTGAGCGGCTTGTTGCCTTTACGACTACTTCTGATCCTATTTTCCTAATTGGTGCCGTGTCCGTTGGTTTCTTCCAAAATGTAGCGATTGCTCCTATACTCGCTGCTGCGCACTACGGAGGCGGTCTTCTTATCGGTCTTCTCATGCGCTTTCACGATAGACATGCCCCTTCATCTGGAACCAAAAAAACGGCGATTGCAAGGGAGGGGTTCAGAAAACGACGGCCCTCTCGCATCTCCGAAGCACTCAAGGCGATGCATGAGGCTCGATTGCTGGATGGGCGCGGACTAGGACGGCTGCTGCAGGATTCAATTCAATCGGCGCTGCGGCTAATGATCGTCGTTGGCGGACTCGTCGTTTTTTTCTCCGTCGTGATGGAGATGCTGACGCATGCAGGCATCATTGAGGCGATGGCTGAAGCTCTGCGATTTTTGTTTGGTTTAATCGGCCTGCCTAAGCCGCTTGCAGACGCTGGGATATTCGGATTGTTCGAGGTCACATTAGGCTCTCGTTCGGCAGGTACAGCTGGTACTGGACTCATGCATCAAGCTGCAATCGCTGCTTGGGTGCTCTCTTGGGGCGGCTTATCAGTCCATGCCCAAGTAGCAAGCCTGCTCAGCAAAACAGATTTGCGCTATCGTCCTTTTTTTATAGCTAGAATGGTTCATGGTTTAATTGCAATGACTCTCGTTTACTTGTTATGGGGGTGGCTTGGGCCATGATTAGAGCCGCTCATTGAATTTAAACACAATTTCCTTTATCATCTTAAGTACTATGGAGATCGGAAGGAGATTTACTTTTGAAGTATGCGGTAATTGATCGAGGCGATGATCTATCTAAATCGTTAGCAGAAAAATTTCATAAACTAGCCGGGGAGCGAGGCTTCACTCGGAATGATGAATCACCAGAAATCGTTATATCCATCGGAGGCGACGGAACACTGCTCCTCGCTTTTCATAAATATGTAGATCAAATTACGAATGTTGCATTTGTCGGCATTCACACCGGCCATCTTGGATTTTATGCCGACTGGAAGGCAGACGAGCTTGAAGATCTCGTCGCAATGATGGCAGAGGAAACACCACGAATCGTTAGGTATCCACTTGCCGAGATTGAAGTTGAGACACCAAGCGAGACCCGTCATTACTTATCATTAAATGAATTCACATTAAAAGGCGTTGACGGAACGCTCGTCGCCCAAATCAATATAAATGATGAGATGTTTGAAATGTTCCGCGGTGACGGCATTGTCATTTCGACCCCTTCGGGAAGCACCGCGTATAACAAAAGCTTAGGTGGAGCGATTGTCCATCCATCGATAGAATCGCTGCAAATTGCGGAAATCGCTTCGATCAATAATCGTGTATATCGTACACTTGGATCATCCGTGCTGCTGCCGCAGCATCATCACTGCGATATTATCTCTAAGAAAGAGCAGCGGCTGCAGCTCGCAATTGATCACATCAGCATCATGAGCAGCGATATTCGTTCCATCCGCTGCAGTGTATCCAGCCGTAAAGTAAGCTTTGCACGATATCGGCCGTTTCCTTTCTGGAACCGAGTACGTGAAGCATTCCTTGGTTACGACGTCCGATAAGATTTGTTACCATCATTTAAAACCAAAAAAAGACACAGAGCGTATTATACGCGCTCTGTGTCTTTTTTGTTTGGTCGATTCGTTTCTGCAGATGAAGCCGCGGTTTCATTGGCTGCAAGGCGGAACGGTTTCTTGGAGCGGTTATCGTTATTGCCTTTATAGCCGCCTTTACGCTGCTGTTGCTGCTCACGTTTCCCACTGCCCTGCTGCTGCTCGCTGCTATTTTTACCTTCGCCAGCACTATTCGCGCTGTCGTTGCCTTTATCCGCGTCGTTTTTATTGCGATTGGAGCTTCTATGGCGATTTTCCCTTGTGTGATTGCGAGTATGCCTTTCATGTGTTGGAGCGGCGCTTTCTTCCTTTGCACTCGCAACCTCATCATGTTCAAGACCTTCAGAAATATCCACAAAACCGGCAGCTGCTGCAAGAAGATCAGCTGCTTCTATACGCGGACGCTCTTCGTCTGCATCCAAGTCATAGTCGTCTGGCTCACGAACGGTACTGTTTGTTTTTTCTAAAATAAAATAAGCGCAGCCAAAGTTGCAATACTCATTGATGTAATCCGGCATGCCAGATAGATTGCTTTCCTTCGTGGCTTTCTGATGGCTGTCACGAAAAAAACCTTTCAGCCGCAGCTGACTATAGCCCCAGTCGCCGACAATATAATCGTAGCGCTCAAGTACTTCGCTGTATCGATCACGAAATGCTTCAGGATTCCAGCCATTCCTATTTTCAAGCACAATTTCATAAGATTTTCCGCCGATATGAATCAAAGCCATATTTTCCACCTCATCTTGAGCGTCAGTTACAAGCTGCTCGAGCAAGCACCGGAAGAAATCTCACGGCTCGCTTCGGCTTCCGCTGCCATTGCTGCGTGTGCCGAATCGGTCTGCTCATGTGCATGATAAGAGCTGCGTACTAATGGTGCGGATTCTACATGCCTAAAACCGCGCTTCAGCCCTTCTTCTTTTAGTTTTGCAAATTCGTCTGGGTGGACATAACGTACGACCTTTAAATGTTTCGGCGTTGGCTGCAAGTATTGACCTAATGTCAAAATATTTACGTCGTTGGCGCGAAGATCATCCATCGTCTGCAAAATTTCATCCCATTCCTCACCTACGCCAAGCATAATGCTCGATTTGGTTGGAATCTTAGGCTTCATTTCTTTGGCGCGCTTCAACAGCTCCATCGTACGGCTGTATTTGGCTTTGGCACGAACACGATCCGAAAGCCGCTCCACCGTCTCGACGTTATGATTTAGAATATCCGGATTTGCATCCATTACAATTTGAAGCGCATCTTTATTTCCCAAGAAGTCAGGAATAAGCACTTCAACTCGGCAAAACGGCATACGTTTGCGAATCGCATGTACAGTAGCTGCAAATATGGATGCGCCGCCATCCTTAAGATCATCGCGGGCAACCGATGTTACAACACAGTGCTGAAGATTCATTTGCTCTGCTGCCTCTGCTACCCGTTCTGGTTCGTCCAAATCCAGTTCAGTCGGCATACCTGTCTTAACCGCACAAAAACGGCAAGCGCGCGTGCAAATATCACCCAAAATCATAAATGTGGCTGTTCGATTCGACCAGCATTCATAAATGTTTGGGCAACGTGCTTCCTCACAAACCGTATGTAGCGTTTTTGAGCGCATCATATTTTTAATTTCGGCAAAGTTACCGTCTGTCGCTAATTTTATTCGAAGCCAATCAGGCTTTTTGAGTGTTTCTTGTTGTTTCATTAGGGATTACCTGCTTTCAAGTTCATTTATAATTCCTAAACTCATGCGTTTATTATAACATGTTTCGTATAAAAACCAATGATTTGCAAAACATAACGTTATAACCGTCATGCTTTTGGAAGGGTGAGACGTTTGAAACTGACTATTCCTATTGTTGCAGCAATAACCGCAGCTTCTCTGTTCATTGTCACGCCCGTCAGTTCTGTAAGAGCAGCTCCTGCTGTCAAACAAAAAACTGATAAGGCCCATGAGCAAACCGTCGATGCTGAGACCGATCCCTTTTCAGTTAGAAGAGGCTTGTATGACAAATTAAGCTTATTTACCGAAGTGCCTTGGTTCTGGATTGCAGCCATTGATCAGTATGAGCGATCCATGTCTAAAGCACGTCCAAAGGCTCGTCCAATGCTTGGGAACACCGTTGGCGTGTTTATCGACCAGGAACGCTGGGTCGGCCCGCTCAATCCGAATACGGATGACAGCTCGCCGGTATCGATCAACTTTTTTAACGGGATTGGCCGCGATGGTGACGGGAATGGACAAGCGGAACGAACAAGCGACATCGATCTTCTCTATTCACTTGTTAGCCGCGTTGCCGCGTACGGTATCTCCAATGATGATTTCGCAATCGGACTTTGGGAGTATTATCAAAATAATCGTTCAGTGCAGCGCATCCAGCAGTTCGCCCGAATCTATGAAGCATTTGGCCAGCTTGATTTGTTCGAGCATACATTCCCGCTGCCTATCAGCACTCATTATGCCTATAACAGCACCTGGGGAACCGGGCGAAGCTGGGGCGGCAGGCGTACCCATGAAGGTACTGACATTTTCGTAAGGCATGGTGTCCCTGTTCGAAGCACCTGTTATGGCATTGTTGAGGTGCAGGGCTGGAATCCCTACGGCGGCTGGAGAATTGGCATTCGTGATCTAAACAATTTTTACCACTATTACGCACATTTGTCCGGCTTTGACAAAACCGTTAATATAGGCGATGTCGTAAAGCCTGGACAGGTCGTTGGATGGGTAGGAAGCTCTGGTTACGGCAAACCGGGGACGCAGGGAAAGTTTCCTCCTCACCTGCATTATGGCGTATACAGCGACCGCGGTTTAATTGAATGGTCGTTTGATCCATATCCGATGCTGCGCCGCTGGGAGCAAGCCGAGCGTAAACGATTGCGTTCCGGAAATTAAAGCAAAAAATATAAAACGACTTTATCGTCCTCTTTGCTGAAGACAATAAAGTCGTTTTTATATGTATGCTATTCAGAAGATGAATTGCCCGAACTATTTGATCCTTGGTTAGAACCTTTAGAATGATTAGAGCCTTCGTTCGTTGCTTCTGTTGACGGTCCTGTATTAGTTGCTCCAGTGCCTGAAGACTCTCCATTATTGTTATTTTGCGGACTGGATGTAACTCCACCTCCCGTACCTTCGCCGAGCGGAACCGAGATGTTTGGCGCCTGCGCAGCCGACTCGCCTACAGGTTTGCCCGTATTGTCGTAATAGTACATCGGCACGTCGCCGACTACTAGCAAATATGAAATCGGGATATCCGTTTCCACCAGCTCCGGCTCGGTGTCAAACGGAATAATGATCGTAACCTCCGCTATTATGCGAATGTAAACCTCGACCAAAATCATATTGATGCCGGCATCCTTCTGACGCGTGCTAAGATCTACCTTAACAGCCCCAACCGGCTCGAATTTGACGGGTACTCTAGGTCCGTATGAGGAAATGATTGCACTACCCAGCGCATGCCCGATCGGAATATGCTCCGGTATATCCTTCATTTCATTTAATGTATTTTGTACGGTGTTTATCGTTTGCGAGGTAATTTTCATATGCTCCGCGTAATTAAGCATGAAGCCAGATATTTTCCCATTGCTGTTCATCTTCCAGTCAATAAGGTTGCTGCTGTCCGATCGGCTCGCTACCTGCTCGGTTATCGCTTTATTGATAGCCTGCGTGGCGATTTGCTTTACTCTGATTTTCGCTATATTCATCAGCGGCGGCCGCAAATTTTTCTCAATATAGACAAAGGATTGGATCGAAAAAACCATAAAGACAAGCAGTGCTATAATAAAGATTGTGCGTCGCCTTATACGAGGCTTCGCAGGGCGAGAGCCCCAAATGCCGCCTGATCCGCCATTGCCGCTGCTTCGGCTGCTGCTGTATTTTACAGCTGGACGCCTAATGCCCCATTTTCCGCTGCTTGCACTTGAACGAGCTCCCGTACCCCATTTCTTTGGTGCTGGCCTTGATGAAGCTGAGCTCCCACGACTGCCCCAAGTGACTGATTTTACTTTAGAGAATGGACGGCCAGACCAAAGCTGCATACGGCTGCCGCCAAATCCTCGAAAATGCCAGCCTCGCCTTCCCCATTTCGCCAATCCGATCCCCTCCCGCACCAAGCTGCACACTCTTTATTACCCATACTTATGCAGAACTTGTTCAAAAAAGAAGACGACCTCAGCAAGTTGCAGCCATATTGACATTATGGAAACGTTATACATAATTGTAACTAAGGGAGATGAATCTAGTTGAGTGAACGCAATATTAGCACAACCGTTTCAGGAGATTTAATTGTTACTCGTCTAATTGGAAAAATAAGCACAGATGACGTTAATGACTGGTTTAATGGTTTCGAGCAGGTGTGTCAGCCATTCATGGCAGAGGGGCGAAAATACCGTTTGTTAGTGGATCGAAAAGGCTATACACCCGACCATTTTTCGGTTCAAAAAGCATGGAAAGATAAATTTTTTAATGAAAGCATTTTGAGTCATAGCAAAGCCATCGCATTCCTCTTGGAAGATGGTGAAATTCTGAATCACTTGCAGCAAACCAATACCAAACCGTCTGTACAATTTTTTAGTGATGCTGAACAAGCCTTCCACTGGTTAAATAACTATAGCGTACCGGAATAGTCTATTTAATCCGTCTAAATCGTGAGCCGATACCCTGCGCCCCAAATGGTTTCAATATATTGCGGATTCGAAGGATCCGCTTCTATTTTTTCTCTTAACCTGCGAATATGAACGGTTACCGTCGCAATCTCGCCAAGCGAATCCATCCCCCACAGCTGCTCAAACAGCTCTTGCTTGCTGAATACATGATTGGGGTTCAATACTAGAAAGGAGAGCAGATCAAATTCCTTTGTCGTGAACTGCACCTCGTGGTCGTTGACGTACACGCGCCGGGAGGAGGTATCAATCTGCAAGCCGCGTATTTGGATCTTATTTGAGGCTTTGGTATCGCGGTTTCCCATCAATCGCTTGTAGCGCTGCAAATGTGCTTTCGCCCGGGCGACCAGCTCACTTGGACTAAACGGCTTCGTTATATAATCATCCGCCCCTAAGCTTAACCCGCGAATTTTATCGATCTCTTCTTTTTTGGCAGATACGATAAGGATAGGAACCTCCTTTACCGCACGGATCTGACGACAAATCCCATACCCATCCATGCCTGGCAGCTGCAAATCTAGTACGATCAAATCATATTCACCTTCTACAGCAGCGCGGAGCCCCTCTGTTCCTGTTAAGCATATGTCCGCAGAAAAACCATGCAGCTCAAAATAATCCTTTTCCACCTCAGCTATCGACACTTCATCTTCAATAATGAGAATTCTCGTCATGTTCGTCCTCCTATGCTCCTCGCGAGCGGCAGCTTGATGATCATACTAGTTCCTGCTCCAAGCTTGCTCTCAGCCTTCGATAATTTGTTTCGTAATCGCAAGTCCTAGGCCGCTTCCACCCGTTTGCTGGCTGCGTGAGAGATCCTCGCGGAAAAAACGTTCAAAAATAAACGGGAGAGCTTCCTCCGATATTCCTGAGCCGCTGTCGCTAATCATTAATCTAACAAAATCAGTCTCCACACTAAGCGATATCGCTATTTGCTTTGGCTCGTCCAACATAAATTTCATGGCGTTGTCCATAATGTTGGTTAGTACCCGCTTCAGCTTATCTCGGTCGGCAAGCACATTGGTAGATTCCGAATGAACAATGTCCCACGTCAGCGTAACGCCTTTGTCTTGCAAATCAAATTGCAAATCCTCGGCATAGTCCTCTATGAATTGCCCCAAGCTGATTTCCTCGAATGTAAATGGCAGCTGCTTCAAATCAAGCTTAGAGTAAAGAAACAGCTCGTCAATCAGTTGATCCATATGCTCGGCCTTCGTCAAAATCGTATTCACATAACGCTCCATCTTTTGCTTCGTATCCGGTACACCGTCCCGAATGCCTTCAATGCTTGCTTTAATTGAAGTAATCGGCGTTTTCAGATCATGCGTAATGTTCGCGACAAGCTCCTTGCGATTTTGCTCATATTGCAGCTGCTTCTCTACCGATTGCTTCAGCTTCATTCTCATATCTTCAAAGGCTTCGCTTAACCTTGCAATCTCATCGCTGCCTACCGCTTGCAGCTCAAACTCCAAATCGCCTTCCTTAATACGCTCTGTCGACTTCCGAAGCAGATCAAGCGGTTTAATAATACTGCGCGTCAAAAAATAATAAAGCAGCATATTCATGAGTAAAAGCACGATAAACAACACGCCTAATATAATAGGCAAAAGTGTACGAACAACCTCTGCAAACGGACTGCGCTCCCTTACAACGAGCACGCTTCCCTTGGATTGATCTGGAAAACGAAAATCAAATTTCGCATAAGCATAAAAATGGTCCCCTATTTGCAGGGTGTTGCGGATTGCATTGTTTTCCATCTCATAGTCAGGCAAAAACGTGATGAATTGGGGCTGTTTTACGGACAAGGATGAATAAATCGCCTCGTCGCCTTTTCTTATAACCAGCTCCGCTTGTACCGAACGAAGCTTGTAATTATATTGATCGAGCAGTGTAGGATCAAGAAGCGAGTCGGGTTCATTTTTCGCCAAATACTTTAGATCAAGGAAAATCGTTTCCTCCTGCTCAGACAATGGATTAACGGAATAATGAATATTGTAAAAGTCCTTTACGCTTCGCACATCGCCTGTTATCGCTACTACAAAGAGCAGAGCAGCGGCAAGAAACAATACGATCGTAACGATAAGAATACAGCTGTAGGACAATAGCAGCCGAACGCGAATGGACATACTCGTATCTCCTTCTCCTTTTGACAATTCGTTTTTCGTGAATACAATGTAACATAGGTTGCCCTGAGGGGACAAAGAGAAACAAAGACAACTTTGCAACACGATCTAACATGGGATAGACTATAAGAAATCATTTTCCGTATTAAAGGAGTATATATGGCCATTAATCGACGACTCAGCACCGATCAGGACTTTGAAGAGGTTATCGAACTGCAGCAGCGCATTCGCGTGTTTCAAGACAATCAGCTCATCGATGCCAGCTCGCTGGTTGTGCGGTTTGATGATAGCACGATTGTGACCCAATCGGGGGTTAGCGATATTGCCTATCATAACCGAAAAGAATGCGAGTTTTTTCTACTTAGAAAACGCTAGGTTATACAAAAAAAACGGTGTCGCCCTGTTAGCCCTCGCGGGACAGGTAGACACCGTTTTTCATTGCATATTACTTATCCAGCAGCTCTACGAACTGCAATAACCGTGTGATCATCGTTGCCGCTTCGGCGCGGCTTGCTAGATCTAGAGGTAGGAATGATTGATTTCCTTTGCCCTCTAAAATACCTGCTGCTGCAACCTGAGCAACCGCATCAAGCGCCCAGCCATGTATAGCTGCTTCGTCTTTAAAGCTGGCAGCCTCATTAACTGTTTTCTTGACGTTAGCTCCTGCTGCTTCCGCAAATTTTAATGCGCTTGCTGCCATTACTGCCATTTGCTCGCGCGTAATGGTCGTATTCGGACGGAAGGTTCCGTCCTCGAAGCCTTTAATCAGTTCAAATCTTGCAGCTGTTGCAATCGCATCCGCATACCAAGCGCCCGGCGCAGCATCGCTGAACGCCGACGCCTGCTTGCCTCCACTATTTTGCAGGCCAAGCGCTCTTACAAGCATTGACGCAAACTCGGCGCGCGTAACTGTACGGTTAGGAGCAAAGCTCGACGCCGTTGTACCGCTCACAATTTGTTTGGAAGCGAGCAGCTCAATATTCGATTTTGCCCAGTGGCTGCTAATGTCTGCAAAAGTTTTGGGATTTAAAGCGACTACGTAGCTGCTGTTGCTAGTACTCAAAATGGTGACAGTTGTTTTCCCTTCAGCTGATCGGAACAAAGCCGGAACGTAACGGAAAGCTCCCGTTGCCGGATCAAATACGAGCGCTGTTGCTGTTTTGGCATCCAGTTCACGGTCTACTGTCATCGTACGCTTCACATATTTGCCGCCAAGGCTGTGTACTTCTGCTGATGTGCTTCCATCCGAGACGGAAATAATAAAATCAACAGGATCACCAGCAAGCTCTAAACCTGCTGCTTTAGCTTTCGCCCTAATGTTATCAAGCACTAGTTGACTAACAGGCTTGATTGAGAAAGTTACAATTAGCTTACCGTTATTCGCAAGCTTTGCCTCCTCCAGAACCCCGTTTACAAGCTCCAGCGGGAATTCATACGACGCTGTACCCTGCTCCATGACGACAATCGCTTTTGGACTGCTCTTAAGCGCGTCAAGAAGAGCTTGTGCGGAGAAGGACAGATCTCCATTTGATGTTAACATACCTTTGGCGAAGATGATCCGCTCAAGCTTGCTTGCGGCATCTGTCTTCAGCTTGCTGTCATTTTGCGCTGTATTAATCGCACCGCCGATTTGTCCTGAACCTGAACCGCCAGTGCTGCCTTCATTTCCTTCCTCTGGCACAACGACCGCCTTCACTTCCACCGTATAGACTCTGCTTTGCGAACCATGAGTCACAGTAAATGTCGTCTGGCCGATCTTTAGCGCACTAAGCTGTTTATCTTCACTAATTGCTGCAATGTCTGATTGGGCCATCGTTATGATCGCATCCGCTGTGACATCGACGCTTGCTTGATCAAACACCTTTATGGCTTTTGTATCACCCACAGTCAACGACAGCGGTCCTCTATCGCCATTCTCAAGAGCTATGCGGAATGGCTTCGGACGATTGGCAAAACCTTCATTTTGCTCGGTGAACGATACTTGATCATTTGAGCTTGCTAGCGTCGCTATCCGCTCACCACGCACAATGACATTGTCCACCTGAATATTGCCCGACACCCCGCTTGTCACGTCAATTCCGTTTGTTCCCATTCCGTCGAGCACGATATTTTGCAGCTTCACATGATCAATGCTGAATCCGCCGCCGTGTACAATTAAACCGGCATACGTACTGTCGAGCGCGACGTTGTCCCGTACAATGACCTCGCCGTTCAAATCCTTCTCGCCAGCAAAAATCCAGATCGCACCTAGATTAATGTTGTACGCAGAGTCGGCGCTGCCCGTACGAACCAGTGTATTGCGCTCCACTACCGTTGTGCCGCTGAATGCCACAGGATTAAAGCGTGTCGATACGGCAATGCCCGCTCCGTTCGTAATTGTATCTGTACCGATGTTATCTTGAAGCTTATTGTCTTGCCCGCCAAAAATAACGAAGTTATCGGCCAGCCAAGGCAAAGCCACCGTATTAAAACGCGCTGTATTGTTAATGCTTGCGCGTCCTTCTGCCGACCACATCGCCAAACCATCGTCGCCTGGATATCTGATATCCGATTGCTCCATCACACTATTGCTCGTGCCTACGGAGAAGTTGATGCCGTCGGCCATCAAATTGCGCAAACGAAGGCCAACCATATGCAGGCCATCCGTTATTTCGTCGCTGCCCCTTACCTTGGACAGCCATAGCCCTGTTTTTGAATGTTCGACCCAAACATTCTGAATGACCGAGCCTTTGCCGAAGCCGCCATAAAAAGCATGGGTCAACGCTTCATCATCACGGATATTCAGGTCACCGTCGATGAGTAGATCATATACGCCAATATTAGCGCCTTTGCCAATAAACCTCGCACCGATCAGCGATGTATACCACATCCCTGCACCGCGAATCGTGATTTGATCCAATTCAATCACATCAGTCTTAAGCTCAAATACCCCTTGAGGGAACCAAACGCCTCTCCCTTGTTCTTTCGCTGCATTCATTGCAGAATGGAACGCTGCCGAATCATCAATGCCGTCGCCAGGTACAGCTCCATATTCGGCAACTGATAGGAATCCATCAGGCTTTGCAAACGGACCTTCCACCTGCTCCATATCGACAAGATCAATGACATAATAATCTGCCGCATTCTCCGCATCCTTCTGCAGACGGATCGTAGCTCCTGCGGGTATATCACCGATCAAAGCATGTATTTCATCGAAGAAACGATGTGCATTGCCCTGCTTTGGATCATTAGACCATGGATAGCTGCCGTACTCCCAGCCATGTTTTGAGCTAAGCTCTAAATTTTGCTTAAATTCTCCGTTTACGTACAGGCCCAACGTTTCGTTTCGTCCAGCCCCGTCTGCACTGTCTGGGATGACATAACGCAGCACAAGTGAATTAGCCGCCTTTGCTAATGTAAATTGTACATAATCACCTTCATCTACCAGCTTAACCGCCTGCCTGCCCGATGCCTCAGAAGCGATTTCGCGATAGCTGCGCGACGGTCCAATCAGCTCACCGTTCGTTAACCCATGTTCCGCTTCATAGGTAATGTATGGAACTGTCGCTCCGCGGTAAGCAATGCCGATGCTTTGTCTGACTAGAAGGCTACCCAGCCATACTTGCCCTGAATCCGCTGAATCCTTTTGCAGCGTAATCGTATTAATTCCGCTGCGCAGCTGCATTTCAATAACCGCTTCGGACCAGCTTTGTTTTTCTCCTGCTGCATTAAACGCCACTTGTTTGATCCGTAAGCCATTCACATACAGGCTAAGCTGGCTTGACGCATCGGAGACATTCAAGTAACGAAGCTCCGTTAAATAGCTGCCTGCTGCCCCAGCATGAACGGTAAAGCTGATTTTATCTCCCGTTGCAGTGAAGTTCCCAGCGTACCCTGCACCTTTAAAGCCTGTTAACTCCTTACTTACCTTAATGCCGCCTGACATAAAAGCGTTCTCTGCTTCATATCGCTGATTGGAGGCAACGGGCTCAAACTGCCAAAGTGCCTCATCCGCTTGACTCGGCGTACCGTATTGCAGCTTGCCAGCCGTTAGCAGCAGCAATCCGTCTTTCTGCGTAGCATTTATAATCCGTTTATAGCCAGCACGATCCTCAATCGTCCATTGTGCCGCATCAATGCCTCTAGCCTCACCCGCAATTGCCGCCAGGCCATCTGCTTGTAGCGTCAATAGATGTCCGGTAGCTTTGTTTTTCAACAGCCTCCGGCCGTTGAAATCCTGAAGCAGCCATTGGGAGCTCGCGTTATCTGCCCTTACCGAGCCGCTAAGCACCTTGCCGCTGTTTTCATATAAATAGCCTGTGCCTGACTTTTCTTTAATACGAATATAGTTCGTATCGTCAAATGTTGGGGTAGCCGTGTCATTCGTCTTCTCCTCGCCCATTGGCGGCGTCTCGAATTGCTCCGTTGCATTCTCAAACGTCCACTGCACCGATCCAAATGATGCTGGGTACAATCCACGTTCTGCGTAGCCTGCATTATTTTGAACATGAATGAGCTCATCATCGTATTTCCCATTCAAGCTGCGAATCATATATTCCGCACCGCTCGGAGTGCTTTCAACTGCCCACTCTAAGAACGCATCGCCTTGAATGGCTTGCTTGCTCTCAATAAAGGCATAATCCCCGGTCATTGTCATGTAATGTCCTGTAGCACGGTTTTTCAACCTTTGTTTCCCGCCCTCTGACTCTATAATCCAATGACTGTAGCCGTTGTTCTCTGCCAAGTTGCCGTAAAGGACAATTCCACCATTGTTTTCATATAAAAATTGGCCGTTTGCCTTATTTTTTATACGAATAGGGGCCTCTGGCAAAGGTTTCGGAGGAAGTACTAGCGGCTCAACTGCATATTGTGCGCTATCCGAATCAGCAACAAGCTTACTCACTTTCGTATATCCCTCACCATCTGAATATAGAAAATGACGAGCCCAACCACTCCGCAGCACTACAAATTTTTCAGAAGATCCAGGCTCCATGTTCCACTTCACGCTGCCCCAGCTCTCGTGAATGCCGCCTTGTGCAATAATTTGCTGAGTCGGGGCATCCTTTTCAACATCCCCGCCTACGTGCTCCATTGACACATAGTGGCCAGTCTTGAGGTTTTTCAGCCGCACCGAGGTCGGTCCATCGCCCGTGCGCTCCAAAAACCAAACTGAGCTAAGATCCGTTTCTGGAAGCTCACCATACTTAACCTTGCCTTGATCATCACCTTCAGCGGTCACTTCATACAAATAACTGCCGGTTTGCTTGTTCTTAAGTCTTACATTCGTTAACGCCGCGTCTGTCACAGGTATAAACTTCCATTTAGGGCTTCCCCATCCTGGATTAATTACGCCATATTCCGCGTATTTCGTCAGATTTTGCAAGCTAATGTACTTTTGTTGTCCAATAACATCATTAGCATCCTGCAAGCTGTGAATGAGCTTTGAGCCGCCGGCATCTTCGATGACCCAAATCGCACTCGTCCAGTCATCAGCCACCTCAGACACATCCATGCGTCCATCCTTCATATTTTGCAAATTAATGTAGTGGCCTGTTGCTCTATTCTGGATGCGTTTGCGACCGTTAAAACGTTCAACTAACCATTGTCCCTTATAATCGCCTTCAGAGACATTGCCGTATTTCAGCTGTCCTGCTGCATCCTCATATAAGAAGAAATTTTGCCATTCATTCTGAATTCGAATATATTGCGGCGAGCCATCCCCGCTAAATGCCGGGTCTTCAAACAACCATTGCGCCGCATTCTCATTTGGCTGAATTGCACTTGCTTGGGCTGCGCCCGTATTGTCTTGAATATGCAAATATTCGCCTTGACCAACATAGCTCTGAATGCTTTGATAGTCATCATAAATGGCTGATTTGCTAAAGGACCATTGATCCTCTGCAGAGCTTTCCGTTAGTGAAGATACCTTAAGCGGATCACTGATCTCATTAACTCCTGCACGTGTAACATAATGACCAGTTGCTAGGTTGCGCAGCCGTTTTTTGCCGTTAAAATCTTCCCTTACCCACTGATAAAATGACTTCTGGCCTGCTTGTGTTGTCAGCGCGCCAACCTTTGCCAGCCCAGCATCTTCATACAAATAAGCAGTACCTACCTTCTCATTTGTAAAATTCACGATACGGTATGGCTGCGTATCCGGCGCCAGCTCTATTCGCCAGTGTGCATTGTCTCGATCCAGAACGGACCAACTGTTCGAGCGTACATGTTTGTCATCAGGAAACTGCGTATTCAATACGTAAATGGTCGAAGGAACCTCCAGATAAGCTGCAACGTTCTGAAAGGTGATAAAATCTCCACCCGCTGTGTCAGCTACCAGCCACTCGCTTTTATTCGTATTGTCCAGCCCTATCGCTTTAATAGGCTCTTTGTCTATTCCTTGCGTAATGTAATGACCAGTTGCACGGTTTTTAATTCGATAGGAATCCGGCGTTGCTCCCGGGACAAGCACCCAATGAGATTTGCGATCCGCAGCAGGCACCTCGCCAAAGTCAACGAAACCATTAGCTCCCTCGTACAAATATTGTCCTGCTCGGAACTTGTTGGCAAGACGAATTGGAGCAGCAGACTCCACTGGCTCGAGCGCCCACTGCGGACTCTCGAACGTTATATTGATGTCATTGCTTACTTCTGCAAAGCCGAGCAAATCCTCTTGATGAATAACGAGATTGGCATTCTCCGGCACAGTTGCACTTTTAATGACCACATAACCCTCGCGGCTGGACGCATGAATGGTCCATTGGTCTGCAAGCGTACTCTCCGTTATCTCGCGGCTGGTCAGTGCATCGCGCCGCTTCCCAACCTCTGAGACCGTAATGTAATGTCCGGTTGCACGATTTTGAATTCGCTTATTGCCAGCATGCTCCTCGATGAGCCATTGCGAGGACTCATCTTCATAGCTTGGAAAACCGTACCTCACGATACCATTTTCATCCTCGTACAAATAATTGCTTTGCCATTTGTTCTGGATGCGAACGTAGGTTGATTCCGTAACGGATGACACTGCCGCCTCGGGCTGGCCCCCGCCTTCCGATACTACTGCCGTCTCATCCGCATAGACCGGTACCGCCATAAGCATAAGCAGCAGCGCCAGCATGAATGCCAGTATAGACCTTGCACGTTTCATTGCACAAACCTCCCCAAAGGTATCCAAGTGCAAACGTATCCCGAAAGCACTTGCTTATGTAAATCTTTCATTCTCTTTCATCATAATTTGGAATCGCTTACATATCGATGTGCATTTCTAGAAATAATAGGTGTTATATTACGAAGTGTATAGGCATGCAAAAACCCCTCTGTCTTAGACAGAGGGGTTCTATACTTATATGGGTAACCTGCTGATGGCTGTGAAGCTCATGCTTTCTGATTAAACGGTATACTATTCTTCTTCTACTACGCCAAGCTCCCGATTTTTCTCCTTAAAACGCTCGTTATGAGAAGAAACATAAGCCATCTCTGGAGCTTCCGGATCCATATACAGCTTCGCGCTGTTGAGTGCCAAGACGCCGTCCGTAAACGTTCCTGCAATAAGCCCAACCTTGCTGCCGAAGCTCGCGAAATCGCCTGCGCCGAAGATGCCCGGAATATTAGTAGCCATCCGCTCCCCAACGTTCGCATTCCATACTCCCATATCAAGACCCCAATCACGGATGGGTCCAAAATCACTTTTCATTCCATGATTGACGATGACAGCATCGACTTCAATCTGCTTGCTTTCCTCCGTTTCCATATGTGCAATTGTTACCTTCTCGATACTTTCCCCATTACTGCTATGAAGCGCAAGCACTTGATATGGCGTAAGAACATTTACAGAGGATTGTTTCATCCTGGAAACATTTCTCTCGTGCCCGCCGAAGCTGTCGCGGCGATGCACGACCGTTACGCTGGCTGCAATGGATTCCAGCTCATTAGCCCAGTCTACTGCGGAATCGCCGCCGCCAGAAATGAGCACTCGCTTATCGCGGAATTTTTCCAGCTCCTGTACAGTATAGTACAAGTTCGTTACTTCATAGCGGTCAGCCCCTTCAATCTCCAGCTTCGCTAATTTTTTTATTCCGTAACCGATTGCCATAATGACCGTTCTTGTATGATGCTTCTCCCCAGTTAATGAAGTTAGCATAAAAGTTCCGTCAGCCAATCGTTCATAGTCCGTAATTTGCTGTCCGAGCACGATCGTCGGGTCAAAGGTTTTGGCTTGTTGAATCAATTGCGCAATTAATTGTTCGCAGCGAATCGGTGTTACCCCGCCTACATCCCAAATAATTTTCTCAGGATAAGTGAGCATTCGCCCGCCGAGTTGATCCTGCGCTTCAATTAATTTCGTTTTTAAATCGCGCATGCCGCTATAGAAAGTGGTATATAACCCACCTGGGCCACCACCAATTATCGTTACATCATAGAGTTCCAATTGTTCGTTCATCGTTTGCCTCCAAACGTCAGTCATGATCAATTTATTTTTGATATTGATTATCACTATCACTTATTAAAGTTTAGGATACCATCCTCATTGTGACAATGGACAAAAGTCACCATTTTTTTGTACAAAACTGACTTTTGTTATCTCTATCAATGCTTTCAACGATTCGTTTATTTCGCACCTGCGAGCCAATTAGCTAGTTCCTCTGTCTGTGATAGCGTAGCAATCGGATCAAAATACCATGAGCGTTCCTTACTCCAAATATAGACGCGATCATTTTTAACTGCATCAATCAGCTTCCAAATCGGCTCGGTTTTCAAATCTGCAAGCGTTAGCGTATCAGACGTTAATATAATATAATCGCCAGCAAAGTCAGACAGCTTCTCTCCAGAAACCTCAACAATTTGCTCCTTCATCAGCTGCACCGCTACTTTAGCTGGCGGCTTAAGTCCAAGTGCTTGATAGACTGCTTGTCCGCCCCTGCCGAAATTATCGCCGAATACGCCCGTATTCCCTCCCCAATCCTGCATGACAGAAAACACAGCATCGCTTGGAATGGCACTTTCAACCTTTGCTTTGGCTGCTGCAATACGCTGGTCGTAATCAGCTAACCATGCTTCCGCTTCTGCCTCTTTCCCTAACAATTTGCCGAAGTAGGTCAATTCTTCATGCGTATTTTTTAGTTCGCCATAAGGAACAACGATCGTCGGTGCAATTTTGCTATACTGCTCATAAGCTGCTTCATTACCTGTAACGATCATATCCGGCTGCAAATCTATTATTTTCTCTAGCGATACACTCTCGTATTCTCCAATATTCTCCACACCTGCAAGCGCGTCTGAAAAATACGGATTTTTCAAATTCAATTCTGGCGTACCGATTGGTTTGACATTAAGTGCAATAAAGCTGCCCAAGTACAGATCAACAACGATCCGTTCGGGATGCGAAGGAATTTCGATATCACCTTTTATCGTTGTGATTACTCTAGTCTGAGCCTCCGTTTGAGGCTTGTTGGAGGGAGCTGCTTCCCCCTTCGTCGTTAATTTTGATTCCACGGTTGTCGTATTTGTATTTAACGTCCCCGTAGAACAAGCACTCATAAATAAAGCAAAACAAAACAACAGGGTTGCCGCCATTGATAATTTCAATCCTTTGTACATGGGCAATTGATTCTCTCCTTTGTATTGATAATGATTATCATAACGATACACATTGTAACGCCGGAGCCTCCCTGGAACAATGGACGATCGGCTCGATCTATATAGACGATCTGCGCCGCTTCTAGTATTTTTCAAACGGTCCTTATACCTGCCTGGCGAAACGCCAGCAACCTTTTTGAATATCCGTGTGAAATATAAGCGATCGGAATAACCAACGCTTTCCGCAATTTCCTGAATGGTTGCGCATGTATTTTTCATTAGCTCCTTCGCATGATCAATTCTCACCTGAATGACATAATCAATGAGACTATGCCCTGTTTCCTTTTTAAACACCTTGGACAAGTTTTTGGCGCTATAGCTTAAGGTCTGCGCCAACTGCTCGAGCGTAATCGGCTCCATATAATGATCATGAATATAACGAAGCGCTTGAGCTGCTAGGTCAGGCTTCGATAGAGATACATCTTGCTTTTGCAGCTGAATGAATACCTCATAAACAAATTGATGAAATAACGTATTGACATGAAATCTCTCCAAAGAATGCGATATTTGCCACTCCTGTACCATTACGTTAACAATTCGAAACAGTGGGATCGGGTATTGCGGGGCGAAGCCATATTGCATATGGAACGGGTTGTTATTTTCAATAAGAGATAAAATCTCTTGCCTGCAAGGATGCGGGATAAGTGCTTTATAGAAGATTAAGTAATAATCAAAATCCTCCTCCAGCCTGTCTATATCCAAGCACATTCCTTTGCCCCCATGCAGCACATGAAATCGCTCCGCCTTATATAGATGACCGTCCAAACATACATTTGCGCTGCCAATTGTCGTATATAAAAATCCGCTTGCTGGAAGACGGTAGGATTGCAGCCTATCGCCAAGTTTCATCCTATGGTGACGAACATCCAACACCTTAATTGAGGCGTGGTTCCAAAGCCTAATAAGATCATTCCACTCCACTTTCCGAGTTCAGCTCCTCTAGCGTTTACTTTGTGCTGCTCATAGATCGACCGAAGAAAAAGCCGACTACTTGATCATGATGGTTCAGCCTTTTATGTATGGTTCCTTGCAGAGCATATTAACAAGCATTCTAATGATAACCATTCTCATTGTCAATTCCTTTCTTACTAGGGCATGTCTGAGAACTCTGAAGACAGCAAATTTTGCTGAATTTTCGTTCCATGCAAGGCGCGTTTGTGAAGGCGTACCGGGGTACGTCAAGCAGACGGAACGAAGCAGGGGGCGAAAAGGCGGTGAAAGGTGCCACTGAACGGGTTTTCAGTCACGCCCTAGTACCTGGTACTACAATAAGTTGGTACTTTTGCGTTTTGGCATATGATGTAAACTAAAGACATGAACAACAAATCGATTCGGGAGGCTTTCTCAAATGGAAAAAATGGAAATGATGCAAGTACGCAAACCAGCAAATTTTTATCGCCGCCGCAATACCCCAACGTATACCTTCATGGCTTGGGCAGCTTTTCTTATAGCATGTGGCTTCGAATTCATCGGTATTTACACGCTTAAACAGCCAATGTCTGTGCAAGGGTATTACGCTGTAACCGGCATACTTTTAATTATCACTTCATTTCTTCTGCAGAAGGTTGCGCGCGACAATGACGAGGATAAGTTTCTCAAAGACTACAACCCAGGCTACAGAAGCCGCAATACCTCCGCCTTTTCGTTCATGGCTTGGGCCGGCTTTATCATTGCCATTCTTGCTCAGTATATAGGTATTTACACGCTAGAGGAGCCGCTTTACGTAAAAGGCTACTACGCGATTGCCGGTGCTTTCTTAATCGTTTCTTGCCTCGTTTTGCAAAAGACCATTCGGGATAATGAAGAAGACAGCGTGCATACGAAAACAGAAGATTTAGAAAGCTAGAAAATAATAAAAAGCCTCCCCTTTAAAGATGAATTGGGGAGGCTTTCTTTCGATCAATCCGTTTAGCTATTCGACTTTAATAGAATCAAAAAATTTCTCTTGCACGACCTTGGCAGACTTGTCGAGCAAGCCTTGAAGATCTGAACCTTTTTTGGAGAAAACCTCTTGCAGCACATTCGTTACTTCGCCATAGTAATCCTGCGTGTTGTATTGTGCTTCAGGTTTGCCGTCAAGCAAAGAATCGGATTCTGCGTTATATTTGTAGACGTTATCGTATTTATCAAATATAGCCTGTGCTTTTTGACCGTATTCCGATGAAGGGCTGTAGTAGTTCATTTGCGGCGGAATATAGTATTTGCCTTCTGTTTGGCGTTTTTGGATATCGGTTTCAAGCGACTCTAGACCTTTATCCGTAAAGTAATCGAATGTAATATAGCGGAAAGCAATTTCTTGTTCGTCCTTCGTTGCATTTGGATTGATCACGAGGTAATCGCCGCCAAGTACGCCTGTATGCTTGCCGCCTTTCTCCGCTGCCGGCATCGGGAATGTCAGTACATCCTCTGGCTTCAAGCCGCCTTGGTTGAGTGCTTGCTCAAGTACACCCTCAGCTCCCGCTATAACCATAGCCGTACGGCTTTGTCCGAAAGCGCCGACAGCATCGCCCCATCCAAGTGCCCAGTCCTGCGGAATTGCATTTGCTTCCCATCTAAGCTTGTTGTAAAACTCTAGCGCCTTCAAGCCAGCGGCAGAATTAAAGGCTGCTGTTACTTTGCCGTCAGCGATCGTCTGAACATCGCCGCCTGCCTCAAACAAGAAGTTGGTCCAGTTCCAGCCTGCTTCTGTACCTTTGCCCATCGGTGCAATACCTGCAATACCTTTCTTCGGATCAGCTACTGCTTTCGCAGTGTTGTACATATCGTCCCATGTCCAGTCATACGATGGAATCGGTACACCTTTCTCGTCAAGCAGCTTCTTGTTAACAACCGTAGTTGTAACATAGGCTTTCTGGGATACCCCGAACACCTTGCCGTCAATGATAAATTGGCTTTGCAGCACGGGATTGATTTGATCCTTGAATGGATAACTGTCCCACAGCTCCGTAATATCGGCTACCCAGCCGCGCTCCTGCAAAAACTTAGCTTCTGTTGCCCAAGTGTTGAAAAATGTCGGCGCTTCGTTTGCTGCCATTTTGATGCCGATTTCGCTTGGGTTGTAGTGCCAGTCGCTTTTTACGATTTCCACGTTAGGATAAACCTCGTTAAAACGTTTGATTTTGTCATCTTCCAGCTTGCGGTTCTCAACCTGATCCGGCAATGGATAATAAATGCTGATCGTAATTTTTTTGTCTTTAATATCTT
The DNA here is from genome assembly GCF_056398245.1 of Paenibacillus sp. 01T47. Taxonomy (NCBI): domain Bacteria; kingdom Bacillati; phylum Bacillota; class Bacilli; order Caryophanales; family Paenibacillaceae; genus Paenibacillus; species Paenibacillus sp. 01T47. Next base: position 6,810 of record NZ_JBFTPA010000003.1, on the reverse strand, counting down.
CCTTCGGAGGATCTGTTTCCTTGCTGCCTGCATTGTTTGTCGCTGCATTCGTTGGTTTATCGGTTTCTTTTGGATCGTTGGTCTCCTTGTTGCCACCGCTGCAAGCTGCAAGAATTGAGCATATCATGACCAAACAAATCAACACTGCCACGTTTTTCTTTAGCATCGATATTCCCCTTCACCATTCGTATTTTCACTACATCCTCATCATAAAGGAGACGTTTTCATTTGGGCGAGGTGTATTCTTATTCCGATCATGTGTATGTCTACGAACTGCTTATCCCTTAACCCCGCCAAGATGAAGTCCGCGCATAATGAACTTTTGGAACGCCAGAAACACGAGAATCGGCGGCAGCATCACCATCGTAAGGATGGCGAATCGAATGTTCAGATTGAGCCTTTGCGCACTGATGACGTATTTATATACGGCTGTCGCAAGCGGATATTTCTTATCGCTGTGCATCACAAGCGATGGCCAGAACCAATCGTTCCATGCCGTTGAGAAAACAAATATTGCGAGCGTGGAGAAAATAGGAATGGAAAGCGGAATCGCGATAAGGCTGAAGCATTTCCAGTCTGACGCACCGTCGATTCGAGCCGCTTCAATCATTTCATGATGGATACCATCGAAGAAATTTTTAAGCAGCAGCAGATAGAATGCACTCGCACTGGCAGGCAGCCAGAAAGCCGCATACGTATTAAGCAAACCAAGATCCTTCAGATTAAGAAAGTTCGGAATGATATAAGTGCTCGGCGGTATGAAAAGTGTAATCATGAAAAAAAAGTAGATACCCTTCTGATACGGAACATTAAGCTTGGATAGGCTAAAGGCTGCTAAACCAAGCACGACGATGGTCATAATCATGTTGCCGCCAAAAATCATAAGCGTGTTTTTCAAAAACTGCGGCAGATTAATAAAATTCCAGCCTGTTCGGTAGTTGTCGAAATGCCATTCCGAAGGCAAAAAGTGCGGCGGAAACGAGTTCACTTCGGTGTTTGCTTTCAAACCGTTAAACAATGCAGTAGCAATGGGATAAAGCATCGAGGCAACCATTGCAATAATGACAAGGATAATAAGCAGAAAACCTACCTTGTTTTTATTTCTGCGCAAATCGTGACTGGATAATATCCCTCTGTCTAAGCTCTTCATCACTTGCTCGCCCCCCTGTTGTTCAGCCTGAATTGTAAAAGTGCCAATCCGCCAAGGACGACGAACATAAGTACACCCAGCGCAGAGGCTACCCCATAATCAAGCTTCGTAAATGCATATTTGACGATAAACAGCGAGTAAGTGAGCGTTGCTTTGTTCGGACCGCCGTCAAGCAAGGCCAGCTGAGATTGGAAACCTTGCGTCGTTGCAATCAACTGCAAGAGGAACAGAAGCAGAATCAATCCGCGAATCGACGGAAGCGTAATATGCCAGATACGGCGGAATATGCCTGCGCCATCAATTTCTGCTGCCTCATACCAGTCACGCGGGATACTAAGAACAGCAGCCAAATAAATGAGCATGCCTGAACCGAACTGCTGCCATGTTTCCATGACAACAAGCGAAATCATTGACCAGCTTTTATTCGTTAGGAAGGCTATTTGGTCAAGCCCCGCTTCCGTCAGCAATCCGTTAATCGGACCTACCGGATCATAGAACCATCTCCATAAGCCGTATAACACAACAGCAGGCACGACGTTCGGCAAATATGCCGCCACGCGAACGAAGCCTTGAAAGCGACGCAGCTCTGATATCGCGATTGCAAACAGAATAGGAACCCAAAAGCCGATAACCATACATAAAAACATGTAGTACAGCGTATTTTTGACACCAATCCATACATCAGGATCGTTAAAAATCGTTTTGTAGTTATCAAACCCCACGAACGTATTTCCCTTTACAAAATCGATCGTGTAAAAGCTGTAAATAATGCCTTTCGTGATCGGCACCCACAAAAATAAAATAAAAATAATAGCTGCGGGCAGCAGAAACAAATAGCCCGAAATATGTCTTTTCCACCTGCCAGCCTTCCTCTGCACCTTGCTATCGAGCGGCTCGCCTACTACAACGGATTGTTCCATCTGAGTTTCCCTCATTTCTTTTCTATTGCTCTATACCATTCTAGAAGCAAGGCGGCTAACTGGTAATGTGCAAATCTAAGACAATGATAGCTATTTTTACTTCATCTTATTTCTTGTCGTCCTTCTTAAGCTCGCTTGGGCTCATCCCATAATATTTTTTAAATATTTTGCTAAAATGCTCAGGAGATTCGTAGCCGACGCGCTCCGAAATCTCGTATCTTCGCAAATCGGTATACAAAATAAGCTTCCGACTCTCCTCCATTCGAAGCTTTATTACATACTCCCATAAGTTATAGCCTGTATCCTTCTTGAACAAATAGCTTAAGTAATTCGGGCTGACATGATTTTTTTGGGCGACCTCATGCAGCGTCAGTCCCTTCTGAGCAAAGTTGCGATCGATATATGCCTTCGACTTCTCTACAATGAGGCTATTCTGTTCGCTTAGCTCTTCGGCAGTAGGGTCCTGCGTATAGGTGCTCCAATTAAAATCACCGTAATAAAAAACATAATGATCACGATGCTCACGGTTCCACAAGATCGCTTTGCGCGCTTGTTCGCTGAGCATGCCCACGAAACCAATGCCCCGCACAATTTGACTAATGCCTATGACACAGTGCAGCCCGATAAATTTATGAATGTTGTAATAGAGGCTGCGCCCGATCATATCCAATTGATTAATTTTGTTGACACTAGCTTCTCCAAACTCGTTCTCGTCCCATTGAATAAGTACACTAATCTCCTGATTGGGGGAATAGAAGGCCACATGATTCCATTCCTTATCCAGCAGCTCGTTCGCAATGTTCAATGCAGCATATTGCAGCAGCAGTGCATCCCTACTTTGGATCTGCCGATCCTTATCCGATAAATTCAGGCGCAGCTTAATGACCGCATAATAAGGCCCGTTCAGCTTGATTGCGTAGCGCTCATACAACTTCTTCGCTATTTCCTCGGGTGTCTCCTCGGAACTTGACAGCAGCTGATTAAACAGCTCCGTTCGCTTCGGGAGCGGCTCCTCCATATGGAAATGCTCATGCAGCTTGGATAAGAACTGATCCTCCGTTGCCGCAGGCTTATTCATTTTGAGCAGCACATTTCGGACGGAATCCAGAAATTGATCGTTATTAAGCGGTTTAATCATATAATCCTTTGCACCGAGTCGAATCGCCATTTGAGCATATTGAAACGTTTCATAAGCGGAAATGATGATCGTCTGAACCCATGGCTTCAGCAGCTTAGCCTGATGCATTAGCTCAATTCCATTCATCGAACCCATTTGAATATCTGTGATCAGCAGGTCAATTTCTTCAATTCTCAAATAATCGAGCGCTTCATATCCGCTGTGTGCCATATAAACATTTGCTAAACTAATGCCGGAAGCAGACAATAAACTGCATAAACCCTCACATATTAAAGGCTCGTCATCTACGATCAATATATTGTACATTTATAATCCTCCCCGTCCGCATCCCAATGCTCACTTTGTCTCATCATAGCTCGTTGGCAAAATAATCGTCACCGTCGTGCCTCCGTTGTCACCGCGCTTGTAGCTCATTCCATATCCATTGCCAAAATGAAGCTGAATTCGTTGTTGGATGTTACGAATCCCATAACCTAAACTATGATCCGACTTGTCATTGCTTAATAAACGCTCAATTGAGGCATAATCAACTTCCTTATGTCCGTTGTCCTCCACCTTGATCGTAACCCGCTCGCCCTCAACTACGGCCGAAATTTGGATTTCGCCATCCTCGCCCATAAATTTAACGCCATGGATAATCGCATTTTCGATAAGCGGCTGCAGCGATATTTTCGGAATCATAATCATTCTTGCGGCATCGGAAATGTTCCAGTGCACTTGAAACTCATATTTGTATCGCTTCTGCTGCAAGCTGACATAAGCGGATGCATGCTCAAGCTCCTCGTCCAGCGGAATGAGCTCTCTTCCTCTGCTTAGGCCAATTTTCATCAGCTTCGATAAGTCCTTAATCATTTCTGCGGATTCCGTATTTCCTTCAAGCGAGCTCTTCCAGTAAATACTCTCAAGCGTGTTGTACAGTAGATGTGGATTAATTTGCTGGTAAAGCAGCTGAAGCTGCGACTCCTTCTGCTTGATGTCCATATGATATTTATAATGAATAAGCACATTTAGCCTGCGGGCCATATCATACAAAGCGGCAAAGAGTACGCCGACCTCGTCATTCCGGCCTTTTCCCGGCGTCTCCGGCACTAGCCTGCCTGGCTCATAGGTGCGAACAAATTGCGCCAGCTTCTGAAGCGGCGTCATAAGCGAGCGCCAGAAATAAACAACAACGACGCAGCCGAACAATATATAAGCAATAGAAATGAGCTGGATGACATGCTTGAGCTCGCTTTGCTGCTTTAATAACGAGCTGATCGGAATTTGATAGACTAGTTTATTGTTCAAGTTGCGGTTATAATTGACCACATAGATGTAATCAGAGGTCATGACATCAAAAGTGCCCACCGCTTCCATCCCATCCTTAATCTCTGTTGCAGGCGGCAGTACATACGTCTTCCCCATCAGACTTGAATCAGTCGCTGCGAGCACGCGGTTCGACCAATCCATAAACATGATCTTGCCGTCTGGCAGTGAAACGGATTTCAGCGATTCGCTAATTTTCATATCCATCTTTGTTGCGACCAAAACGCCAATGATACCGTTTCCAATAGATACATTGCTAACGGCACGAATATAAGCAAGCGTGCTGATCTGCGATAACCCTACATTTGAATCAATAATTTCCATGTAACCTTTGCTCTTATAACTGACCGCATCATCGTACCAGCTCGGTTTCTCTGCATCGGAGAAAAAATAAACCCCGGTTTGTGTCAACTGACGCTTCGGCGCAAAAAAATAGTAATCATTCGGGTCATAAATATACAGCGAATAATATACGGCTTCTCCTCCATTAAGAGGAATCGAATTACTCGCAAGCAGCTTGTCGACCTTATCGTATTTCCGTACTCTCTCAATAACCGTCTCAGCCCCAGTAGGGACAAGCTGCTGCGTAATTGGATTTTGAATAATCGTCGTCGTTATTTTGCTGATCGTATCCATGTCACGATTAATGACGGTATCGTTTTGTTTAATGAGCTCCACATATGCGCTCGTCACATGGTTTTTGAGCAAATGCTCTGCTTTCATATTGCCGTACCAATGCAGTAGAAAAATCGGACTCACCATCACGAGAAACAAAAGTATCAATTGCTGCTTTATGTTCAATTTTGTCAAAGGATTGCTAAGACCCGATCGCATGCAGGCACCTCCGGTTAATAATTGTACTATAGCAAAAAAAACAGCCAAACAGAGTGGCTAGATCTACCCTTTTCAAAAGCGGCAATAGAGCATAATCGTAGAAATACACATACTTCATACAAAAAAATGCTGCTAGTCAACAGATGTTGGTTAGCAGCACTTAGGATGGTATATTTTAAGCGATAATAGATTTGATATGTATATTTCTCTCCTGGCTTAAATCCAAGAAATAATCTGCCAGCTTGATAAGAGGCGTCTCAATATTGTGCGGATTGATGTACACGACCTCACCTTCTCGGCCATCCGTCAGAAGCACTTGTTTGCCGACTAATCGCTTCATCAGGTTTTCAATAAATACCGAGATAATTTGCGGGTTAAGAACGCCAAACTTCCCATCTGTCATCTGATTTACAATTTCATGAAAGGATAATGGCTCGTGATAAGGACGCTTGGAGGACATCGCATGAAAAATATCCGCAACTGCTACGATAGAGCTGAATAAATCGATATTTTCCTTTTTCAGTCCGAGTGGATAGCCGTTCCCGTCCTCGCGTTCATGATGCTGAAGCGCAACACGAGCGATTCGCAGGCTTAAGCCCGTCGTACCCTTGAGCAGCTCATAACCGTAAATGGTATGCTTCTTAATTAATTGGAATTCAACCTCATTCAGCTTGCCCGGCTTGTTTAAAACCTCTAGCGGAAGCTTTACTTTGCCAACATCATGTAGGGTAGCAGCAAGCGACAAAATCGAAAGCTCTGAATTGTCCAGATTCATCCATCTTCCGATAAGCGTCGATATGACGCCCACACCTACGTTATGCTCATATACATAATCATCCTTGGCTTTCACCGCTTCGAATAATTCGAAAATATCCTGATTTTTGGATAGCTGCAAAATAGCTGGCAGCACCTCATTGCGAATCTCCATTAACGGGACCTTACGTGATACTAAGATCGATTCAAACAGCTCTTTTGAGATATTAACCGTTTGCTGAACAAGCTCACCAATTTGAATGCTTGATTGCTGAATCGGCTTATGCTCATAAGCAAGGGCAATCGATGATAAATCTATCCGATGGTTTATTAATATTTGTAATGATTCACTAGTCAGAACAGAGTCAGCTGGTACAATCGTAACGCCATATGCGTTCAAAATATCATATTTCATTTTTTTCCCGATCAACTGTTCCATGACTTCACTCCCTCGGAATTGACGTTTCCAACATTTAGTTTACCATATCTTATTTAGGAAGGGTCTATTAAAATTAGAAAGATGAGAATACATAGAAAAGGCCAACGGATTAGAAAGGCTAATTGAAGTGACCCCAAAAAGTTAGACAGGTTATTTTATTAGGCGATATTCTGGGAATGAGTCCGGTACAGTACCGGACTCATTCCTTTTAATTTTGTCCTAATACGCTTGTGATTGTAATAATCGATATATTTTGATAGCTCATGCTTAA